>NZ_JBILQK010000001.1:0-150729 GCF_044373315.1 Roseateles sp.
GTTCGACAAACTGGGCTTGCCCAGGCTCTCATAACCTCAAGCGCTCGAACCGCCTGGTGCGGACCCGCATGCCCGGTGGTGTGGGAGGGGTGGAGTCGATAATGGCTCACCCCTATCCCGATTGCAGCTTGTTCCGGTAGATCCGACCCGCCTTCATCACCAGCCGCACGCCTTGCTCGGGCTGCTCCAGCATGGTCAGGCCCTGGCGCGGATCGCCATCAATCAGCAGCAGATCGGCATAGGCGCCAGGCTGAATGCGGCCGATGTCCCGCTCCTGACGCATCAGTTGCGCGGCAGTCCAGGTCGCACTCTGCAGAATCTCCAGCGGCGGCACGGCAGCTGCCCGCAGCGCAAACTCGCGGTTCTGGCGCGGCTGCATGTGACCCAGCAGATCGGTGCCGAAGGCCATCGGAATGCCCACAGAGCGCGCCAGACGGATGGCCTCTATGCCACGCGACTGCACCCGCTCCAGCTTGGCCAACATCTCGTCTGTCCAGCCCAGCCGAGCCCCCTCCTCGCCCAACGCCTCGTAGGTCGCCAAAGTCGGCACCAGATAAGCGCCATGGCGCTTCATCTCGCGGGCAGATTCTTCGTCAAGCAGATTGCCATGTTCGATCGAACGCACGCCGGCTTGCACCGCGCGGATGATGGAGCGCGGCGAGTAGGCATGCGCCAGCACGTAGAGATTGGCAGCATCGGCCTCCTCGCAGACGGCCGTCAATTCGGCCATCGAGTACTGAGTGCCGTCGATAGGATCGGTCGGGCTGGCAACGCCGCCGCCGGCCATCACCTTGATATGGTTGGCGCCGTTGCGCACCTGCTCGCGCACGGCGCGGCGCACTTCGGCATCACCATCGGCGATTGCACCGAACAGTCCCAGTCCAGCGCAGGTGCAGAAGATTTCTTTGGTGCCTTTGGGCCTGGCATCGGCATGACCGCCGGTCTGCGTAATCGGGTGGCCGGCAATAAACAGCCGCGGCCCATCGAACAGCCCGCGTTCGACCGCCTCCTGCAAGCCGAAATCTGCTCCGGCGGCATCGCGCACCGTGGTGTAGCCGCGTGCCAGCAGGCCTTCCAGCACGCCTTTGCTCTGCGCTGTGATGAGCGACGGCGGCTGGGCCGACAGGCGAAGCACATCGTGCGACACCGCCGTCACATGCACATGGGCGTCGATCAGGCCAGGCAGCATCACTCGGCCGCGGGCATCGATGTGTTGCGCCGCATCCTCCACCTGCAGAGGTTGCTGAGTCACATGGGCGATGCGCTGCCCCTCCACCACCACCGTGGTGTGCGGCTGCAGTTCGAGCGTGGCACTGTCGAACAGGCTGCAGTTGCTGATGACCAGGCGCTGGCTCATGGCAAGACCTTTGGGCAAGAGATCGAAGACACAGGCCTCGCTTTTGCCACAGCGCGGACATAAAAAAGCGGGGTTAGCCCCCGCCTTCGTCACCCAGGCGATGCAGATCGCCCGCCCTGCGGCTTCATCAGCCCAGCGCCAGACGCTCGCGCGCGGCCTGGTACTCGCGCGCCAGGCGCTCGACCAGCACGCGGGCCGGCACCACCTCGCGAATCGCACCGATGCCTTGTCCGCAGCCCCAGATGTCCTTCCAGGCTTTCTTGGCGTCACCGCCGAAGTTCATCTGGCTGGCATCACTCTCGGGCAGCTTATCGGGGTCCATGCCGGCCGCAACGATGGAGCCGCGCAGATAGTTGCCATGCACGCCGGTGAAGAGATTGCTGTAGACGATGTCGTCGCTGTTGCTGTCGACGATCATCTGCTTGTAGGCGTCCACCGCACGCGCCTCTTCAGTGGCGATGAAAGCCGAGCCGATGTAGGCAAAGTCCGCCCCCATGGCCTGCGCGGCCAGCACGGCATCGCCACTGGCAATCGAGCCGGACAGTGCTATCGGGCCGTCAAACCACTCGCGGATCTCCTGGATCAGCGCGAACGGGCTCTTCAAGCCCGCGTGGCCACCAGCACCGGCCGCCACCGCGATCAGGCCATCCGCGCCCTTCTCGATGGCCTTCTTGGCGAACTTGTTGTTGATGATGTCGTGCAGCACCACGCCACCCCAGGCATGCACGGCGGCGTTGACGTCTTCACGCGCGCCAAGCGAGGTGATGATGATGGGCACCTTGTACTTGGCGCAGACCTGCATGTCGTGCTCAAGCCGGTCATTGCTCTTGTGCACGATCTGGTTGATGGCGAACGGCGCCGCCGGCTTGTCCGGGTTGGCCTTGTTGTAGGCCGCCAGCGTCTCGGTGATCTCGGCCAGCCATTCGTCCAGCTGCTCGGCAGGACGGGCATTCAGCGCCGGCATCGAGCCGACGACGCCGGCCTTGCACTGCTCGATCACGAGCTTGGGATTGCTGATGATGAACAGCGGCGATCCGATGATGGGCAGGGGCAGGTTTTGCAGGATGGGAGGCAGTGCCACGCGAGTCTCCAATTGATGTCTATTCGGTGCCGGACAGGCTAGTGTGGTGACGGGGCGCAAAGGCCCCAATCACCTGGGCGACAGTCGAGCCCTCAGAAGGCCTCGAGCGGCAAGGCTGTCACGCTGTCTGCGCCTTCGACGATGGCATCGCGCAACCCGCCTGCACGGGTCAGGATGTGCTCGGCATAAAAGCGTGCCGTCGCGATCTTGGCGCTCATGAAGGCCACCTCTTCGCCTGCGGCCAGCTTGTCTTCCGCCACCATCAGCGCGCGCGCCATCTGCCAGCCCGCCACCAGATTGCCGGCCAGCATCAGATAGGGCACCGAGCCGGCGAACGCGGCATTCGGATTGCCCTTGCCCGAGCCGGCGATGAACTCGGCCGATTCCACAAAGGCCACGCGAGCTGCCGACAGGCGCTTGAGCATCACCGCTGCCGCAGCACTGCTGCGCTGAGCCAGCAACTGCTCGGTCGCCTCGATCTGCACAGCCACGGCCTTGGGCATCTGGGCGCCGTCGCGCAGGGTCTTGCGCCCGACCAGATCATTGGCCTGGATAGCAGTGGTGCCCTCGTAGATGGTCAGGATCTTGGCATCGCGGTAGTACTGCGCCGCACCGGTCTCCTCGATGAAGCCCATGCCGCCATGCACCTGCACGCCGAGGTCGGTGACCTCCAGACTCATCTCGGTGCTGTAGCCCTTGACCAGCGGCACCATGAACTCGTAGAAGGCCTGGTTCTGCTTGCGCGTGTCGGCATCAGGGTGGTGATGCGCTGCGTCGTAGGCCGACGCAGCCACCAGCGACATGGCACGGCAACCCTCGGTCAGCGCACGCATGGTCATCAACATGCGGCGCACATCCGGGTGATGGATGATGGCGGCGCTGCCGGCCACCGAGCCGTCCACCGGACGCGACTGCACGCGATCGCGCGCATAGCCCACGGCCTTCTGATAAGCGCGTTCCGCGATGGCGATGCCCTGAACGCCCACACCGAAGCGTGCGGCGTTCATCATGATGAACATGTATTCCAGGCCGCGGTTCTCCTGGCCGATCAGGTAGCCCACAGCACCACCGTGGTCGCCGAACTGCAGCACCGCCGTCGGGCTGGCCTTGATGCCCATCTTGTGCTCGATCGAGACGCAGTGCGCGTCATTACGCGCGCCCAGCGAGCCGTCCGCGTTGACCATGAACTTCGGCACGATAAAGAGGCTGATGCCCTTCACCCCTTCCGGCGCGCCAGCCACACGGGCCAACACCAGATGCACGATGTTCTCGGACATGTCGTGCTCGCCATAGGTGATGAAGATCTTGGTGCCAAAGATCTTGTAGCTGCCATCGGGCTGCGGCTCGGCGCGCGTACGCACCAGGGCCAGGTCCGAACCGGCCTGTGGCTCGGTCAGGTTCATCGTGCCGGTCCAGCTGCCGTCGATCAGCTTCGGAATGTAGGTGGCACGCTGCTCGTCGCTGCCCGCTGTCAGCAGGGCCTCGATCGCGCCGTCGGTCAGCAGCGGGCACAGCGCGAAGCTCATATTGGCGCTATTGATCATCTCGCCGCAGGCAGCACCGATGGTCTTGGGCAGGCCCTGGCCGCCAAACTCGCTCGGGTGTTGCAAGCCCTGCCAGCCGCCTTCGGCGAACTGGCGGAACGCATCCTTGAAGCCGGGCGTGGTGAAGACCTGGCCGTCCTTCCAATAGGACGGGTTCTTGTCGCCTTCCCAGTTCAGCGGGGCGATCACGTTCTCGTTGAGCTTGGCGCACTCTTCGAGCACAGCCTGTGCAGTCTCGATACCAGCATCGGCGAACTCGGGGATCTCGGTCAGGGTCTGCAGGCCGGCGAGTTCCTGCATATTGAACAGCATGTCCTTGACGGGGGCACGGTAAGTCATGTTCTTGTCTCCAGATACAACAAGGGCGCCGCGACCGCGAAGTCGGGCGCCCTGGGGCTCGCTAGACCAGCGAGGCTCAGAGGGCGTTCACCAACTCCGGCACGGCCGCAAACAGATCGGCTTCCAGGCCGTAGTCAGCCACCGAGAAGATCGGCGCTTCCGGATCCTTGTTGATCGCCACGATCACCTTGGAGTCCTTCATGCCAGCCAGGTGCTGAATGGCACCCGAGATACCCGCGGCGATGTAGAGCTGCGGCGCCACGATCTTGCCAGTCTGTCCAACCTGCCAGTCGTTGGGAGCATAGCCGGCGTCCACGGCGGCACGGCTGGCACCCAGTGCGGCGCCCAGCTTGTCGGCCAGCGGCGTCAGCACTTCATTGAACTTGTCGCTCGATCCCAGCGCGCGGCCACCCGAAACGATGATCTTGGCCGCGGTCAGCTCAGGGCGGTCGCTCTTGGTCACCTCACGGCCCACGAAGCGGCTCTTGCCGCTGTCGTCCGACGCCGCCAGGCTCTCGACGGCGGCGCTGCCGCCCGTGGCTGCTGCCGGGTCGAAGCCGGTGGTGCGCACGGTGAGGATCTTGGTGGCATCGCCGCTTTGCACGGTGGCAATGGCGTTGCCGGCGTAGATCGGGCGCTCGAAGGTGTCGGCGCTGATGACCTTGGTCACATCGCTCAACTGGCCCACATCCAGCAGGGCCGCCACGCGCGGCGCCACGTTCTTGCCCGAGGCCGTGGCCGGGAACAGGATGTGGCTGTAGTTGCCGGCGATGGCCAGCACTTGCGCGGCCAGGTTCTCGGCCAGGCCTTCGGCCAGGCTAGCGCCATCGGCGTGCAGCACCTTGGACACGCCGGCGATCTGGGCCGCAGCGGCAGCAGCTGCGCCAGCGTTATGGCCAGCCACCAGCACATGCACGTCGCCGCCACAGGCAGCAGCGGCGCTCACAGTGTTCAGGGTCGCGCCCTTGATGGACGCATTGTCGTGTTCGGCAATGACGAGTGCGGTCATGGTCAGATCACCTTGGCTTCAGTCTTGAGTTTCTGGACGAGCGTGGCCACATCGGCCACCTTGATGCCGGCGCTGCGCTTGGGCGGCTCGGCCACAGTCAGCGTCTTGATGCGCGGCGCCACGTCTACGCCCAGATCAGCCGGCTTGAGCACGTCGAGCTGCTTCTTCTTGGCCTTCATGATGTTGGGCAAGGTCACGTAGCGCGGCTCGTTCAGGCGCAGGTCGGTGGTGATGACGGCCGGCAGGCTGATGCTCAGCGTCTCCAGCCCCCCGTCGACTTCCCGCGTCACCGAGGCACGGCCGTCGGCCACTTCGACCTTGGAGGCGAAGGTCGCTTGTGGCAGACCCGCCAGCGCGGCCAGCATCTGGCCCGTCTGGTTGCAATCGTCGTCAATCGCCTGCTTACCGAGGATCACCAGCTGCGGCTGCTCCTTGTCCACCAGCGCCTTGAGCAGCTTGGCCACGGCCAGCGGCTGCAACTCGACATCGGTCTCGACCAGGATGCCGCGGTCCGCGCCGATGGCCATCGCAGTGCGCAGGGTCTCCTGGCACTGGGTGACGCCACAGGAAACGGCGATCACCTCAGTGACCACGCCCTTCTCCTTCAGACGCACCGCCTCTTCGACGGCAATTTCGTCAAAGGGGTTCATGCTCATCTTCACATTGGCCAGGTCGACGCCCGAGCCATCGCTCTTGACGCGAACCTTGACGTTGTAGTCCACCACTCGCTTGACGGGAACCAATACCTTCATCGAAGTGCTCCAGGATGAATTGACGTTTACGTTAACCGCGGATTCTACGGGCGCCCTCTGGCAAGACAGAGTCACCCAAGCGCCAAAACGACAAAAAATAGAACGACCGTTCTATTTTAACGACGCGGCGCGGCCCCGGCAGTGCGGCAACTAGACTGCCGATCCTGATGATCCGTGTGCACCAGCCTCCCATCGCCTGCATTGGCGTCTTCGACTCCGGCGTCGGCGGCCTGACCGTGCTGCGAGCCTTGCGGCGCGCACTGCCATTTGCGCCGCTGCATTACGTCGCCGATACCGCTTTCGCACCCTACGGCGAACGCCCCAGCGAATTCATCCAGCAGCGCAGTCTGGCCATTGCCGAGCATCTGTGGAATTCAGGCGCCAAGCTGCTGGTGGTGGCATGCAACACAGCCACCGCGCACGCCGTGACCACGCTGCGCCAACGCTGGCCGGACCGTCCGATCGTCGGCATCGAACCTGGCATCAAACCCGCCGTTGCTGCCAGCCGGAACAAGCGCATCGGCGTGCTGGCCACACCTGCAACGCTGGCCAGCGCACGCTATCAGGCGTTGCTGAGCGAGCATGCGCCTGAGGTGCAGGTCATCAGTCAGCCCTGCCCTGGCTTGGCCGGGCTGATCGAAACGGGACAGCTCGCAAGTCCTGCCCTGATTGAGCTCGTCGAGCGCTGCTGCGCTCCGCTGCGACAGTCCATGGTCGACACCGTGCTGATGGGCTGCACGCACTATCCCTTGATCCAAGCGCTGCTCCAGGAAAAGCTGGGCAGCGGGGTTCAACTGCTCAATGTCGAAGACGCCGTGGCCCGGCAAGCCCTGCGGTTCTGGGCCGCGAGTGACGACACGAAGTCTGCCTTTCTGAGGCTGGAAGCCACCGGCGAACTGACTGGCCTGCAAGCCTTGGCACCTGCTGCATTGGCCAACGCCCCGTTCACCCTCGACAAGGTCTCGATCTAGCTCGCGCTCATTCAGCCCGGGCCACGGCCTGGCCGCGCGCCACATCGACACCCGACAGGATCCACCAGCCCAGCAGAAAGAAGGCGCCCGTGCTGAGAATGGCCAAGCGATGGTTGCCATCGGTCAGCACAGTGACGATCCCGTAGCTCAGCGGCCCGATGATGGCCGCCAGCCGTGTGGCGAAGGCCCAAAGCCCGTAGAACTCAGCCAATCGGTCGGACGGAGTCAACGCGCCCACCAAGGCACGCCCGCAGGACTGGCTTGATCCCATGCACAGACCAGCCAGCACGGCAGCCATCCAGAACAGCCAGGGAACGGTGGCAACGAAGGCCAGCAGCGTCATGCCCGTCCACCCCGCCAGCGTGAATGCCAAGGCCCGTTGGTGGCCGACTCGGTCCTCGTAATAGCCGAACCCGAAGGCGCCCACCGCCGACGCAATATTGACCAGGAACACCAGAGCCATGGTCTGCGCCTGAGTGAAGCCCAATGTCTGCTCGGCATAGACCGCGGCCAATGCGATGACGACAGCGATCCCCGCCTGATAGCTGGTGCCGCACAGCAAAAACCGAAGAAAGTCCGGATAGCGCTTGGCCCGCGCCCAGGAAGCTCCAAGCCCGGCCCATGCCGACACCTTCAAGCGCGTCGCTGCAGCGGGCGCTGCCGAGCCACTGCTTCCGCGCTCACGCAGCAGCAAGAATGTCGGCAAGGCGGCAGCGGCGTAGACGGCCGCCGTGATGTACATGGTCACTGGAACGAACTCGGTGGCAGGAATGCCCGCTGCCTGCGCGTACAGCACATAGGCAAGGCTCAAGCCGAGCGCCAGCATCCCGCCGAAATAGCCGAAGGCCCAGCCCCACCCGGACACGCGTCCGAGCGAATCTCGCCGCGCCAGTTCGGGAAGGAATGCCGCAATCAAGGCCTCGCCGCAGGCATAGCAGGTATTGGAGATCACGACCGCGGCTGCGGCCCAGGCCAATTCACCTTGGCCCGCAAGCCCAAGGCCCACCGTCGAGGCCACGCAACCAAGGGTCATTAAGCCAAGCAGACGCTTCTTCGCAGAGCGTCGATCCGCATACGCACCCAACCCCGGCATGATCAGCATCACCAGCAGATTGGATAGCGCCAGCAGGCTGGTCCAGATCAGCGTCGCTGACGCTGCACCTTGTGCGATAACGCTGACGAAGTAGGCGTTGTAGACCGCCGTTAGCACTACCGTCGTGTACCCGGAATTGGCGAAGTCGTACATCGCCCATCCGAACACTTCGCGCTTGGCGACGCCATCGTTCAGCATGTCGCGGGCAAACAGAGCCATTGCTAACCCTCAGAGTGAATAGCGCCGCTGGTGCCCAGGACGGGACTCGAACCCGTACGCCCGATCAAGGGCCGCGGATTTTAAGTCCGCTGCGTCTACCAATTTCACCACCCGGGCGGCGCTGATGCGACGGCATTATCACCGTGCACCTCACATCGACAGGCGTCACCAGTCGCAAAGAAAAAAGGGGAAATCCGAAGACTTCCCCTTTTCACATTTGGAGCGGGTAACGAGGCTCGAACTCGTGACCTCAACCTTGGCAAGGTTGCGCTCTACCAACTGAGCTACACCCGCATTTCGCCTGACGTTTGGTGGCGTCAAGCCCGGCGCGAGCCGGTCTTCTGGAGCGGGTAACGAGGCTCGAACTCGTGACCTCAACCTTGGCAAGGTTGCGCTCTACCAACTGAGCTACACCCGCATGTCTTTGGAGGCGCGGGCCGGAGTCGAACCGACCTACACGGATTTGCAATCCGGTGCATAACCGCTTTGCTACCGCGCCCCAGAATCTCTTGGTTAGATTCCGACAGCGCTGCTGTCAGAAACAGCAGCTTCGATAAAAAAGGGAAGCCGGGGCTTCCCTTCGAAAACTGGAGCGGGTAACGAGGCTCGAACTCGTGACCTCGACCTTGGCAAGGTCGCGCTCTACCAACTGAGCTACACCCGCTTAGTTTCAACACACTGCACACAATGCAAACTCCCTGAGGACCTTGCGCTGCGCCGTCTGCGCTGAAGCTCATATTCTAAGCTGAAATTCTCGTCCCGCGCAAGCATTCTGCGCGGAACAATTCAAATCAGTCAGTGCTTGATGGACTCGCTGGTCGCATCAGCCTTTGCCACTTCGGCAGTCGCTGGCGCATCCTTGGCCACCGGCTCTTCATCCGGCAAAGCCTGAGGCACAGACTCAAGTGCGACTTCAAGCACTCGATCAATCCACCTGACCGGGACGATCTCAAGCTGATTCTTGACGTTCTCGGGAATGTCTTGAAGGTCCTTGACGTTCTCTTCCGGGATCATCACGGTCTTGATGCCACCGCGATGTGCCGCCAGCAACTTTTCCTTCAGCCCGCCGATCGCGGTCACTTCGCCACGCAGAGTAATTTCCCCAGTCATCGCGACATCGGCGCGAACCGGAATGCCCGTCAGCGCGGAGACAAAAGCGGTGGTCATCGCGATACCAGCACTCGGCCCGTCTTTCGGCGTGGCGCCGTCCGGCACGTGAATGTGCACATCTCGCTTCTCAAACGCCTCGTCCTTGATACCGAGTCGACGCGCCCGGGAGCGCACGACCGTACGGGCAGCTTCGACGGACTCCTTCATCACATCGCCCAATTGTCCGGTGCGGATGATGTTGCCCTTGCCCGGCATGGCCGTGGCCTCGATGGTCAGCAGATCGCCACCCACTTCGGTCCATGCCAAGCCAACCACTTGACCGACCTGGTTCGATTTCTCCGCCCGACCGAAGTCGTACTTGCGCACACCGAGGAAGTCATGAAGGTTCTCTTCCGTCACGACAACCTTGCCTTCGTAAGTCTTGAGCTGAATGCCCTTGACCACCTTGCGGCAAATCTTCGAGATCTCGCGCTCAAGCGAACGCACACCAGCTTCGCGCGTGAAGTAACGGATGATGCCGCGGATCGCGGACTCGGTGACATCCATCTCCTCGTCCTTGACGCCATTGTTCTCACGCTGCTTGGGCAACAGATAGCGTTGGGCGATGTTGACCTTCTCGTCCTCGGTATAACCGGACAGGCGGATCACTTCCATCCGGTCCAGCAGAGCCGGCGGGATGTTCATCGAGTTCGATGTCGCCACGAACATCACGTCAGACAGATCGAAATCGACCTCGACATAGTGGTCACCGAAGGTATGGTTCTGCTCCGGATCCAGCACCTCCAGCAGAGCCGAAGAAGGATCTCCGCGGAAGTCCATGCCGAGCTTGTCGATCTCGTCGAGCAGGAACAGCGGGTTGCGCGTGCCGACCTTGGACAGGCTTTGCAGCACCTTGCCCGGCATGGAGCCGATATAGGTGCGGCGGTGCCCACGAATCTCAGCCTCGTCACGCACACCGCCCAGGGCCATACGAACGAACTTGCGTCCGGTCGCCCGTGCCACGCTCTGTCCGAGCGAAGTCTTGCCGACGCCGGGTGGGCCGACCAGGCACAGGATCGGAGCCTTGACCTTCTCGACGCGCTGCTGAACAGCAAGATATTCAAGGATGCGATCCTTGACCTTCTCCAGACCGTAATGGTCTTCGTTCAGCACCGCTTCGGCGTTGGACAGATCGTGCTTGATCTTGGTCTTCTTGCTCCAGGGCAGATTGACCAGAGTCTCGATGTAGTTCCGAACCACCGTCGCTTCCGCCGACATCGGCGACATCAACTTCAGCTTCTTGAGCTCACCATCGGCCTTCTTGCGCGCCTCCTTGGGCATGCGAGCGGCTTGAATCTTCTTGTCCAGTTCGTCCAGGTCAGCGCCTTCATCGCCGTCGCCGAGCTCCTTCTGGATGGCCTTGACCTGCTCATTCAGGTAGTACTCGCGCTGGCTCTTCTCCATCTGGCGCTTGACGCGGCCACGGATGCGCTTTTCAACCTGCAGGATGTCGACTTCGTGTTCAAGCAGATCGAGCAGCTTTTCAAGCCGCTGGGAAACATCGGCCAGATCGAGTACCGACTGCTTGGCGTCGAGTTTGAGCGGCAGATGGGCGGCAATCGTGTCCGCCAGCCGACCGGCATCATCAATGCCTGCGATCGACGTCAAGATCTCCGGAGGGATCTTCTTGTTCAGCTTGACGTACTGGTCGAACTGCTGAGTCACGGCGCGGCGCAAGGCCTCGACCTCAGGCTTGGCGTCGGTCTCAGGCGGAATCGGCATCACTTCGGCAGTGAAGTGCTCTTCACCGTCGGTGATGGTTTGCGTGGTTGCGCGCTGCAAGCCTTCAACCAGCACTTTGACCGTGCCGTCAGGCAGCTTCAGCATTTGAAGGATGCTCGAGACGCAGCCGACCTCAAACATGTCGTCGGACTTGGGTTCGTCCTTGCCGGCGGCTTTCTGAGCCACCAGCATGATCTGGCGCCCGGCTTCCATCGCCGCTTCCAAGGCCTTGATGGACTTGGGGCGGCCGACGAAAAGCGGAATCACCATGTGCGGGAACACCACCACATCGCGCAGCGGCAGCAGCGGCATCGTGATGGGTTCTGCAGGCAGGATGGGATGACCGGACATTGAAAACCTCTCTTTCTCAGGCTCATCTGTGGCCTGAGCGGCTAAATGCAATACGCCGAATCAGCGGAATCGGCCTCAGGCGCTGGCTTTCGCCTGCTCCCGATAGACCAGCAGAGGTTTGGCATCCTCTTCGATGTTGTGCTCATCCAGCACAACCTTGGCCACGCCATCCATGGCGGGCAAGTCGAACATGGTGTCGATGAGTGACTGCTCCATGATGGAGCGAAGCCCTCGCGCGCCAGTCTTTCGCGCCAGCGCCTTGCGCGCGATGGCCGCCAACGCCGAAGGCCGAACCTCCAACTCGACGCCATCCATCGCGAACAGCTGCTGATACTGCTTGAGCAGGGCGTTCTTGGGCTCAGTCAGGATCTGAACCAGCGCGTCCTCAGTCAGTTCGCCCAAGGTCGCAACCACAGGCAGGCGACCGACCAATTCCGGGATCAGGCCGAACTTGATCAAGTCCTCAGGCTCGACCTCGCGGAAGACCTCGGACACGCGGCGCTCGCTCTTGGTCTTGACCGTTGCCCCAAAGCCGATACCAGACTTCTCTGAACGGTTCTGGATCACCTTCTCCAAACCGTCGAAAGCTCCCCCACAGATAAACAGGATGTTGGTCGTGTCAATCTGCAGGAAGTCCTGATTCGGATGTTTGCGGCCGCCTTGAGGCGGCACCGAGGCCATCGTGCCTTCAACCAGTTTCAGAAGCGCCTGCTGGACGCCTTCACCTGAAACATCGCGTGTGATCGAAGGGTTGTCGGCCTTGCGGGAGATCTTGTCGATCTCGTCGATGTAGACGATGCCTCGCTGAGCGCGCTCCACGTCGTAATTGCAGTTCTGCAGCAGCTTCTGAATGATGTTCTCGACATCCTCACCCACATAGCCTGCTTCGGTCAGCGTCGTGGCATCGGCGATGACGAAAGGCACATTGAGCAAGCGCGCCAATGTCTGCGCCAGCAAAGTCTTGCCTGAACCCGTCGGGCCGATCAGCAAGATATTGCTTTTTGAAAGCTCGACGCTTTCCTTGCTGTCCGCCATGTGGCGCAGACGCTTGTAGTGGTTGTACACAGCCACTGAGAGCGTGCGCTTAGCCACGTCCTGGCCAATAACATACTGATCCAGGCTCGCCTTGATCTCACTGGGAACAGGCAGGTCGGACTTGCTGGTGCGCGACGAGGCTGTCTCGGACGGCACTTCATCGCGAATGATGTCGTTGCACAGCTCAATGCACTCATCGCAAATGAACACCGACGGTCCGGCGATGAGCTTCTTCACCTCATGCTGGCTCTTGCCACAAAAGGAGCAGTACAGGACTTTCTCGCTGGAATTGCCTTTTTTCTCGGCCATGGATCTGCTTGACTGTTCAGGCGGTACTGCCTGTCTGGATGATAGTTCAAGCGCCGGAGTGGGCCTTTGCTCGATAAGGCCCGCCAACCGGCACCAGTTGGGTCCACTGGACCACGATGACATGGCTCAGGGGCGCTTTTCGATCACTTCGTCGATCAGACCGTAGTCCTTGGCCTCTGCGGCGGACATGAAGTAATCGCGCTCGGTGTCGTTCTGGATCTTCTCGAGGCTCTGGCCGCTGCGCTCGGCAAGGATGCGGTTGAGTTGCTCACGCGTCTTGAGAATCTCGCGGGCATGGATTTCGATATCCGTGGCCTGCCCCTGAGCCCCGCCCAGCGGCTGGTGGATCATGATCTTGGAGTTCGGCAACGCCAATCGCTTGCCCTTGGCGCCAGCGGCTAGCAAGAAGGCCCCCATGCTGGCGGCCATGCCCATGCACAAAGTCGAAACCTGCGGCTTGATGAACTGCATGGTGTCAAAGATCGACATCCCTGCTGAGACACTGCCGCCGGGCGAGTTGATGTACAAGAAAATGTCCTTGTCCGGGTTCTCGCTCTCGAGGAACAAGAGCTGCGCAACCACCAGATTGGCCGTTGCGTCATTGACCGGCCCGACCAGAAACACGATGCGCTCGCGCAGCAGACGGCTGTAGATGTCGTAGGCGCGCTCACCGCGGCCCGATTGCTCGATGACGATGGGCACCATGCCCAAGTTGCTAGTTTCCAGAGCGCTCATGAATTCCTCGTTGTGCGTGAGAGTCTTGATTATGTAGCGGCTGCAATGGCCTTGCCGCAAACGACAAGGGCGCCGGCCTCGCGGCGCGGCGCCCTTGCAAGGCGATCGCTGGGGCGATCAGCCGGCAGCAGCCATCAACTCATCGAACGGCAGGCTCTTGTCGACCACCTTGGCCTTGGCCAGAACAAAGTCGGTGACATTGTTCTCGATCACCACAGCCTCGACTTCGGCCAGACGCTCGCGGTCACTCAGGTACCAGCGCACGACCTCAGCCGGCTTCTCGTAGCTCTGCGACAGTTCTTCAATATGCGCCTGCAGTTGCTCGGGCTTGGCTTGCAGATTGTTTGCACGCACCAACTCAGCAACAACCAGCCCCAGACGAACACGCTTTTCAGCCTGCGGCTGGAAGATCTCGGCAGGAATCGGCGCTTTGTCCGCATCCTTGACGCCGCGCTTCTTCAGGTCTTCGCGGGCAGCACCCACCATACGCTCGGTCTCACCGTTGACCAGGGCCTTCGGCACGTCCAACTCGGCGACAGCAACGAGGGCATCCATGACGGCACCCTTGTTGCGGGCCAGCACGCGGAACTTGACCTCGCGCTCGAGGTTCTTCTTGATGTCGGCGCGCAGCGCTTCGATCGACGCTTCCTTGATGCCCAGCGACTTGGCAAAAGCCTCGTTCACTTCGGGCAGATGCTGCGCTTCGATCTTCTTAACCGTCACCAGGAAGTCGGCTTCCTTGCCTGCCACGTCTTTGCCGTGATAGTCCTCAGGGAAGGCCAAGGGGAAGGTCTTGGACTCACCCGACTTCATGCCGCGCACGGCCTTCTCGAAGGCTTCGAGCATCTGGCCTTCGCCCAGGATGAACTGGAAGCCTTCAGCCTTGCCGCCAGCGAAAGGTTCGCCGTCGATCTTGCCTTCGAAGTCGATGGAGACGCGGTCCCCGTCCACTGCAGCGTCGGCAGCAGCGCGCTGCGCAAAGCTGCGGCGCTGCTTGCGCAGGATTTCGACGGTCTTGTCGATGGCTTCTTCGGTCACTTCGCTAGCGACGCGCTCGACTTCTGCGGTCGCCAGGTCACCCAGCTTCACTTCCGGGTAAACCTCAAAGGTGGCATCGAATGCCATTTCGCCTTCGGCGGCATCGTCCTTCTGAGCAATGCTCGGCACGCCGGCCACACGCAGCTTGGCCTCATTGGCAGCGACGCTGAAGGCCTCGCCCAACTTGTCGTTCATGACTTCGTACTGAACCGAGTAGCCGTAGCGCTGAGCGACAACGCTCATTGGCACCTTGCCGGGGCGGAAGCCGTCGGCCTTGACGGTGCGTGCCAGCTTCTTGAGACGGTTCTCGACTTCGCTGTTGATGTCAGCGGCCGCCAGCGTGAGCGTGATGCGGCGTTCGAGCTTTTCGAGGGTTTCGACGTTGACAGCCATAGTTGACTCTGAACAAAGTTATCTGGTGCGCGGGGCCGGACTCGAACCGGCACGCCCGTGAAGGCGTCAGGACCTAAACCTGGTGCGTCTACCAATTTCGCCACCCGCGCGAGTGGAATCAAGTCAGTCTTGGTGCGAGCACCGCCACAGCCTTGAGGCATTTCGGCAAACCGGTGATTGTATCCACTGCGAGGCCGAAATTCGCCGCCCCGCAGAAAAGCCGCGGGGCGACGACTTCAGTGGTTCAAAAACGGGAGTTGCCGCCCGTGGGGCGCTTGATTCGGAACCACGCCGCGTACATCGCCGGCAGCGCAAGCAGCGTCAGCGCGGTAGCGACAATCAGACCGCCCATGATGGCGACGGCCATAGGCCCCCAGAACACTGAGCGCGACAAGGGGATCATGGCGAGCACGGCCGCCGCAGCGGTCAGCACGATAGGCCGGAAACGGCGAACCGAAGACTCCACGATCGCCGACCAGGCCGGCACGCCGCGCGCCCTGTCCTGCTCGATCTGGTCGATCAAGATCACGGAGTTGCGCATGATCATGCCCATCAGTGCGATCACGCCAAGCAGGGCCACAAAGCCGAACGGCCGATTCAGCAGCAGAAGGGCGCCTGCAACACCGGCAATCCCCAGCGGCCCGGTCAGGAACACCAGCATGGCTCGGGAGAAGCTTTGCAGCTGAAGCATCAGCAGGGTGAAGGTCAGGAACAGCATCACCGGCACGCCGGCAGCAATCGAACCCTGGCCCTTGCTGCTTTCCTCGACCGCGCCGGCAATCTCGATCCGGTACCCCTGTGGCATCTTGATCTGCAGCTCCTTGAGCGTCGGCCAGATTTGCGCGGTAACTGTCGCCCCCTGCACACCATCAACCACATCCCCCTGCACCGTCACAGCGTAGCTGCGCCCCTCGCGCCAGAGCACACCTGGCTCCCACTCGAAGCCGATCTTCGCAATCTGGGTCAGCGGAATGCTGCGCCCGCTTGCAGTGGGCAGATAGGCGCTACCCAGATCAGTGATGGCAGACCGCTCATCCAGAGGCTGGCGCAAGACGATGTCGATCAGCTTGTCCCCCTCCCGGTACTGTCCGATCGTCGTTCCAGACAGAATGGTGCGTGAGGCCTGCGCAATGCTCTGGCTGCTGACGCCGAGTGCACGGGCTTTGTCCTGATCGATTTCCAGTCGCAACGCCTTGATCGACTCGTTCCAGTTGTCATTGACGCCGCGCATGCTCGGATTGGCGCGCAGCACTTCCTTCACCTCATCGGCCCAACGGCGCACCTCCTTGGGGTTCTCGCCGATCACGCGGAACTGGACCGGATAAGGCACGGGGGGACCATTCGGCAACAGTTTGACCCGGCCGCGCGCCTCAGGAAACTCGCTCGCCAAAATCGTGGGCAGGGCCTTTCGCAAGCGTTCACGCTCTGTCAGATCCTTGGGCAACACGATGATCTGGCTGACGTTGGTCTGAGGGAAGATCTGATCTAGCGGCAAGTAAAAACGCGGCACTCCGCTACCCACCCAACTGGTCACCGTCTGCACGCCAGCGTCCGAGGCGATACGCTTTTCGAAACGCTCCACCAACGCCTTGCTCTGAAGAATGGTCGAGCCCTCTGGCAACCAAAGATCGACCAGCACCTCAGGACGGCTCGAGTCCGGGAAGAACTGCTGCTGCACCTTAGACATGCCCACCAAACCGAGCACGAACACCAGCACGGTGAAGGCAATCGTCTTCCATCGGTTTTCCACACACCAGCGAACCACGCTGCGGAAGCGGTTGTAGAACGGCGTGTCAAACAACTCGTGTGATTCGCCAGGCTTGGCCGCATGCGTGCGCAGCAGCAAAGCGCCCAGGTAGGGCACGAAGTAAACCGAGACAATCCACGAAATCACCAAGGCTGCGGCGGTCACAGCGAAGATCGCAAAGGTGTATTCACCCGTCATCGACTTGGCCATCCCAATGGGCAGGAAGCCAACCGCGGTGATCAAGGTGCCCGTCAGCATGGGCATGGCCGTTGCGTCATAGGCAAACGTGGCGGCATGCATCTTGTCGTAGCCCTCCTCGAGCTTACGCACCATCATTTCCACGGCGATGATGGCGTCGTCGACCAACAGGCCCAGCGCAATGATCAGTGAACCCAGCGAGATCTTGTGCAGGCCAACGCCCCAATAGAACATCGTCACGAAGGTAATCGCCAGCACCAGCGGAATCGTGATCGCGACAACCAAACCTGGCCAGATGTCGATGCGCAAGGGGCGCGTGTGCAGGCCCAGGGAGATGAAGCTGACCGCAAGCACGATCACCACCGCCTCGATCAGCACCTGCACGAATTCGTTGACCGAACGGGCCACGGCCTGCGGCTGATCCTGGACCTGAGCCAGTTCAAGTCCAACCGGCAGGCCTTGCTGGATCTGGGCCTTGGTGGCCTTCAGGGCCTTGCCCAGGGCGATGATGTCGCCACCTTTGGCCATCGACACGCCGAGCGCAAGAACGTCCTTGCCTTGGTGGCGGACCATGACCCCCGGTGGGTCGGCGTAATCCCGCTTGATCTGGGCAATGTCGCTGAGCCGCAAGTTGCTGGCTTGTCCGGTGGCCGGATTGATCGCGCGAATCGGGAAAGACTCCAGCGCCTGCACAGAGTTCAGCTGGCCCTGAACCCGCACCTGCAGATTGCCCGTGTCGGCGCTCAACACGCCCGCACCTTCAACTGCGTTCTGTGCACCCAGCTGCGCGATGATCTGGTTGAAGTCCAGACCCAGCTCAGCGAGCCGCTTCTGCGAAATTTCGATGAACAGCTTTTCCGGCTGCACCCCAAAGATTTCAACCTTCGCGACGCTCTTCACCTTCAGCATCTGGCCGCGCACCCGCTCGGCATACTCTCGCAATTCCTCGCGGCTGTAGCCTTCGCCTGAGAGCGCGAAGATGGAGCCGTAGACGTCGCCAAACTCGTCATTGAATCCTGGGCCGATCACCCCTTGCGGCAAGGTGTGACGCATATCGCCAAGCTTCTTGCGAACCTGGTACCAGACGCTTGGGACCTCTTCCGGGGGGGAGTTGTCCGCAATCTGCAGAATCGTCAGTGACTCGCCAGGCTTTGTGTAGGAGCGGATCTTGTCCGCATGAGGCACTTCCTGCAGTGTCTTCTCGATCTTGTCCGTCACCTGCTCAGCCATCTGCTGTGCGGTGGCGCCAGGCCAGTAAGCCGTCACCACCATGGCTCGGAAGGTGAAGGGGGGATCCTCATCCTGGCCAAGCTGGAAATAAGCCGCAAAGCCCATCACCATCAGCACGACCATCAGGTAGCGCGTCAACGCCGGGTGTTCAAGCGCCCAGCGCGATACATTGAAGCGCGAGACGAGGTGGTTCGAGTTGCTGCTGCTCATGCGACGCCCTTTCAGCGGGAAGCCGCGCTGGCGGGAACAGCAGGCGTCGCTGCAGCGTAGCGCCGCACCTTCTGACCTGGCGTCAGGACATGCACGCCGGCGGTAACGACCTCCTGACCAGGAACCAGACCTGAGGCAATCAGCACCTCATTGCCATCCGCGCCGCCAATCGTCACGGGCACCAGCTTGACCGTCAGGCTCTTGGCGTCCAGCAGCCACACAGCGCTCTTGCCTTGCTGCTCCAGCACCGCACTCAGGGGCAGCTTGATCGCCTGAGGCTGCTTGGGCAGTACCAGGCTGATACTCGCAGTTTGGCCAAGCCGGGCGTCCAGGCGCCCAGCCTCTGCCTTGACCAGGAAAGTCCGCGTCACAGGATCAGCCGCCGCCGACACCTCGCGCAGCTTGGCTGGCAGAACCTCCTGCCCTTCACCCCACATACGAACCGTCAAGGCACCTGGCTGGCTGGCCGCGGCTCGCAGCCTGGCAATCAGATGCTCCGGCACCGAGAAAACGATGTCCTTGGGGCCCTCATGCGCGATGCGCAACACCGGCGTTCCCGCACCGACCACCATGCCCGGCTCAGCGTCCACAGCCGTGACCACACCTGCAGTGTCGGCAACCAGATTGGTGTACGAAGCCTGGTTGAGCTGCGCATCGGCCTGGGCCTTGGCCTGATCCAGCTGCGCCTGAGCCGCCTTGAATGCGGCATCACGTCGCTCCAGTTCGGCCGCGCTGATGAAGCCCTGCTTGTGAAGGTCGATGAAGCGTTTGTAGTCGGCGCCAGCCTGGTCACGGTTGACGCGTGCGGCCTGCATTGCAGCCCGGGCGGCGTCCTGCGCCAGCAGCAGGTCCCGTGCGTCCAGTCGGGCGAGCACCTGGCCTGGCTTGACCACATCGCCCAGCCCCACACGCCGCTCTATGAGCTTGCCACCGACGCGGAAGGACAGACGCGACTCGGTGCGCGCGCGCAGTTCGGCGGCGAACTCCAAGGTATGTCCGGCGCTCTCGCCGGCGACCACCAGGGTGCGCACGGCGCGCTCGGGGTCGGGCTCCGGCGCCGGCTTGCTGCATGCCGTCAGGCCGGCGGCAAGCGCGAGCAATGCCAAGAAAGTCCAGCGTGGCTGGTGGGAGAGTGTGGGCATGAACAACCTCGTTTCGGGCCGTGACTCCGAGACTACCCTGGTGGAGTGTCCCCAAGAAGCATCCGACCGACCACAATTAACTGACTGACCGGTCAGTAATGTATTTGGCGTCCCGACGACTGTCAATCGCACGGCGACTGGCTCCAGCAAGGGATCGCCGTTCTCGCGCAGCAGACAGTCATCGTTCTCGACAGACAATTGCGGCGTGAGCATAGAGCACTACGAAAACTTTCCTGTCGCTTCATGGTTGTGTCCGCCCGCCCTGCGGCCACCGATCGTTGCCATCTATCACTTCGCCCGCACCGCAGACGACATCGCCGACGAGGGTGACGCAAGCACCGGCGAACGCTTGGCAAGCCTTCGGCGGTTCCGGGCCGACCTGCATGCCGTGGCAGCCGGAGGCAGCCCCAGTGCTGCTTGGGCTCAGACGGTCTTTCTGCCGCTGGGTGCCGCCATGCTTCAGTATCGGCTCCCCCTGCAACTACTTGAAGATCTGCTCGACGCCTTCGAGCAAGACTTGGTCAAGAATCGTTACCAGGACCGAGAGGATCTGGTGGACTACTGTCGTCGCTCGGCCAATCCGATCGGGCGCCTGCTGCTGCATCTATACGGCGTGAACGACAGCCTGGCCTTGCGGCGCTCTGACGCCATCTGCACCAGCCTTCAACTGATCAACTTCTGGCAGGACGTCAGCCGTGACGGCCCCCGTGGCCGTGTCTACGCGCCGCAAGCGGACTTGGCTCGCTACGGCGTCAGCACTGATGAGTTTGCCGCGTGCCGCGACAGCGCTGCAGCACGCTCAGTGCTGCGCGATCTGTGCCATTGGGCAGAGCAGTCGATGCACGATGGCGCGCCACTGGTGCATCAGTTACCTGGTCGAGCCGGCTGGGAATTGAGGTTGGTTGTGCAGGGAGGCCTGCGCATTCTTGCGAGAATCCGGGCCATGGATCACGCCAGCCTTCTGCACCGCCCTCAACTCGGTGCGTTCGACCTTCCCGCCCTGTTCTGGAGCGCAGCGCGCATGACCAGGACCAGTACTTCGACATCGTCCGCAACGGAGGCGCCGTGACGCCTCAACAGTACTGCCAAGACAAGGCCGCCCAGAGTGGATCCAGCTTCTATTACGCCTTCCTGTTCCTGCCGCCCCAGCGACGTGCAGCCATCACCGCCTTCTATGCCTTTTGTCGCGAAGTGGATGATGTCGTCGACGAGACGCAGGACAGCGGTGTCGCGGCGACCAAGCTCGCTTGGTGGCGCAAGGAGGCGACGTCCGCCTTCGCCGGCCATCCCACCCACCCCGTGATGCTTGCACTGATGGCGCATGTGCAGGCTTTCGACATCCGGCTGGAGCATCTGAACGCCGTGATCGACGGCTGCCAGATGGACCTGGAACAGACGCGCTACTTGGACTTCCCGGGACTTCAACGGTATTGCCATCTGGTGGCAGGCGTCGTCGGCGAGGTGGCCAGCAACATTTTCGGCCGCTGCGATCCGGCCACGACCGCCTACGCCCACAAACTCGGGCTGGCCATGCAGTTGACCAACATCATTCGTGATGTCGGTGACGACGCACGACGCGGCCGCATCTATCTGCCGGTCTCGGAGCTCCAACAGTTTGACGTCAAGGCCCATGAAATCCTGAAGCGCCAGAGCCCCTGGGGCTATAGCGATCGCTTCCTGGCTTTGATGCAGTTCCAGGCCCAGCGCGCTCACAGGCTCTACGACGAAGCATTGGGCCTGCTCCCCGAAACCGACAGGCAGGCGCAGAAGCCAGGCCTGATGATGGCCAACATCTATCGCGCCTTGCTGCGAGAGATCGAGGCCGAGCAGTTCCAGGTTCTGCATCAACGCATCTCACTGACACCGCTTCGCAAGCTGTGGATCGCGATGCGCACCAACTGGCGCGGCCGATGAGCGCCAATACCCTAGCCGTCATCGGTGGCGGCTGGGCTGGCATTGCCGCGGCGGTCACAGCCCGACGTGCCGGCTGGCAAGTGAGCTTGTACGAGATGGCGCCACAACTGGGTGGGCGCGCGCGCAGCTTCGGCGCCGCTCCTCAGTTTGACAACGGGCAGCACATCCTGATCGGTGCGTATGTTGACACCCTCAACTTGATGCGAACCGTCGGCGTCGACATCGAGCAGGCTTTGCTGCGGCGCCCTCTCACGCTGCAATACCCCGACGGCAGCGGGTTGCGCCTGCCGCCCGGCCCAGCCCTGTTGTCATTCGCTCGCGCCGTGCTGAGCAATCGTGCGTGGTCCTGGCCCGTTCGCATCCGCCTGCTTCAAGCCTGCAGCAGTTGGGCCATACAGGGCTTCCAGTGCGATGCTTCGTTCAGCGTTCGCCAGCTCTGCCACAGGCTGCCGCAACAGCTGATGGCTGACTTGGTCGACCCCTTGTGCGTCGCGGCCCTCAACACGCCGGCCAGCGAAGCAAGTGCGGCGGTGTTCCTGCGGGTACTGAAGGACGCCTTGTTCCGCGGCCCTGGTGCGTCTGATCTGCTGCTACCGCGCACGCCGCTGAGCCAGCTACTGGCGCAGCCCGCAGAGAACTGGCTGCGAGAACAAGGCTGCGAATTGCTCTTGGCACACCGCGTAAGCTCGCTGGCCGCGCGGCAGAATGGCGGCTGGACAGTGGATGACAAGGCTTTCGACCGAGTCATCCTGGCCTGCAGCTCAGTCGAGGCCGCACGCCTTGCCGAGCCCATCGCCCCAGACTGGGCCCGGACTGCGGAAGCCTTGCGCTTCGAGCCCATCATCACCGTCTATCTGGAAAGCCCGGGCAGTCGCTTTCCAGCGCCGATGATGGCCCTGCGAGAAAGTGATGAAGCGCCGGCACAGTTCGCCTTTGACCTGGGCCAGCTCGGCCTGGCGCCTGGTCGTTTCGCCTTTGTCATCAGCGGAGCATCGCTCTGGACCGAGCGCGGGCTGGACGCAGCGGGCGAAGCGACGTTGGCACAGGCCCGCAAGGCGCTGGATTGGCTAAGTCCGCCGCAACTGCTGAAGACCTTGGCAGAGAAGCGCGCCACCTTCGCTTGCACGCCCGGGCTGCAGCGGCCTGATCCGCAGCTCACCGCGGGTCTCTGGGCTGCAGGTGACTACGTGGACGGCCCCTACCCTGCCACGCTTGAAGGTGCGGTTCGATCAGGGCTTGCTGCGGCGGATGGGCTGGGCGCCGCTTGGCAAAACTCCGCAGCCCGCTGACAACAGCTTGGCTCCCATTGCATTTCGCGATGCAAAATGACTGAGAGTTCGCGCACAATGGCGCCATGAAGAGCAGAGAGAACGCGACCCCCGCCATTCAAGTTCTGGAGCGCGCATTTGCCTTGCTGGACGTGTTGGCCAGCCATCAGGACCCGGTCTCCTTGAAAGAGATCAGCGAAACCACCGGCCTGCACCCATCCACCGCGCACCGAATCCTCAATGACCTGACCATCGGTCGCTATGTGGACCGCCCCGAGGCTGGCAGCTACAGGCTGGGCATGCGGCTGCTCGAATTGGGCAACCTGGTGAAGGCGCGGCTCGATGTGCGCGACGCAGCCCTCGGACCGATGCGAGAGCTGCACAAGTTCACCCACCAGCCGGTGAACCTGTCAGTGCGGCAAGGTGATGAGATTGTCTATATCGAGCGCACCTACAGCGAGCGTTCTGGGATGCAGGTGGTACGGGCAGTCGGCGGCCGGGCTCCGCTGCACCTGACCTCGGTTGGCAAACTGTTTCTCGCCGCAGACGACCCGCAGCGCGTGCGCGCCTATGCAACTCGCAGCGGCCTGGCGGGACATACACGCAACAGCATCACCGAGCTCATCGCACTGGAGCGAGAGATGTCGACCGTCCGCCAGCGCGGCGTCGCTCGGGACGACGAAGAACTAGAACTCGGGGTTCGCTGCATGGCTGCAGGCATCTTTGACGACCAAGGCAAGCTGATCGCCGGTCTGTCGATCTCCGCACCAGCGGATCGCCTTGAAGAGAGTTGGGTGGCCCGACTCAAGGACACGGCAAGCCAGATTTCGGCCGCACTAGGCTACCGGGGCTGAGCCCGGCGCTGACACGCCGGCCCGCACAGGCTTGCGCCTTCTCAGCTGCTGGTGGAAACCGGGCGAAAGGTCTCAGTCGGCTGGGTGCTGATCCATTTGCGCACCCGCTCGGCATCGCCGATTCGCGAGTACTTGCCGGTCGAATCCAAGAACACCATGATCAGCTTGCGCCCCGCCAGTTGCGCCTGCATGACCAAGCACCGCCCAGCTTCCGCGATGTAACCGGTCTTCTGCAGACCGATATCCCAGCTAGGACTGCGAACCAGGCCGTTGGTGTTGTGGAACTGCATCTGGCGGCGGCCCACGGCGACCTGGTGCTCGGGCGACGTCGACAACTCGCGCAGCAAATGGTGCTCATGCGCTGCCTTGACGAGCACAGCCAAGTCCTTCGCGCTGGACTGATTCCGGCTCGACAACCCTGTCGGCTCCACATAGTGTGTGTCCGTCATGCCCAAGGCCTTGGCTTTCAGGTTCATGGCCGATGCAAAGGCAGCCAGGCCGCCCGGGTAATGGCGCCCCAGGGCATTTGCGGCGCGATTCTCGGAAGACATCAACGCGAGATGGAGCATCTCACCACGCGTGAGCCGGGTGCCGACGGCCAGACGCGACCGGCTTCCCTTTTCAGTATCGATATCCTCTTCCGTCACCGTCAGCATGTCATCCAGCGACAAGCCAGCTTCGACAACCACCAAGGCCGTCATCAGCTTAGTGATCGACGCGATCGGCAGCACCGCCTGTGAGTTCTTGGACAGCAGCACCTCGTTGGTGTCCTGATCCATCACCAGCGCAACGCTTGACTTCAGGTCCAGCGGATCGCTGACCGAGTGCAAACCATAGATCTGCCCGAAAGAGGGCTTGGCCGCCACTACCGCCGCTGTGGCGGTCGCCGCGGCAGCCACCTTGACCTTGCTTGGCGTGCGCGCGCTTCGCTTCGGCGCCGGCTTGGCCTTGCGAACTGTCCGACTGCTCGCCTCCGATGCTTTAGCACTCTGACCCGCAGCATGTGCCGTCGCTGTCAGCGTGACCGAGCTGCCAACGGCAATAACGCTGCCCACGAGGGCAACGGACAACAGGTTAAAGAGCTTCTTCTTCAATCCGACCTCCAACGACAGCTCAGTCAGTTTAGGGGATAGAAAAAAGTGAGGCAAGACAAAAACTTAGCGGCGAGATCTAAAGCCAGCTCTAGCGAGCATTACAACAAGCCGTCGAGCTTGCTCTGGATCTCTCCGCGAGGCATCTACCCTGCCACGGCTGCGCAGCGTCTCAGCCTTGCACAGCGGCTTGCTCAGCCTTGCGCTGCCACGCGCTCGGTCTTGCTTTGCAGCTTGTTCAAGGCAGACAAATATGCCTTGGCCGATGCCACCACGATATCGGGATCGGCCCCGACGCCGTTGACCACCCGCCCGGCATGTTGCAGCCGCACCGTCACTTCGCCTTGCGATTCTGTGCTTCCGCTGGTGATAGCGTTCACCGAATAGAGCAGCAACTCGGCACCACTTTCAATCTTCGACTCGATGGCCCGTAGGCTGGCGTCGACCGGACCATTGCCATCACTTTCCGCCTTGTGCTCGACGCCACCGGCCGAGAAGACCACGCTGGCATGCGGCCGCTCGCCAGTTTCAGAGCGCTGCGACAGCGAAAGCAGGCGGAAGTGCTCCTGCTCAGAAGTGACCGACTCATCCATCACCAGCGCAATGATGTCCTCATCGAAGATCTCGTTCTTGCGGTCGGCCAAGTCCTTGAAACGCACGAACGCCGCGTTCACTTCGGCCTCGGACTCCAGCTCGATGCCCAGCTCCTGCAGGCGCTGCTTGAATGCATTGCGCCCGCTGAGCTTGCCCAGAACGATCTTGTTGGCACTCCAGCCCACATCCTCTGCACGCATGATCTCGTAGGTATCCCGCGCCTTCAGCACACCGTCCTGGTGGATGCCTGAAGCGTGGGCAAAGGCATTGGCCCCGACAACGGCCTTGTTGGGCTGAACCACGAACCCCGTCGTCTGCGACACAAGGCGCGAAGCTGGCACGATCTGCGACGCATCAATCCCGACATCCAGCCCAAAGTAGTCGCGACGCGTCTTGATGGCCATCACCACCTCTTCCAGTGAGCAGTTGCCCGCCCGCTCGCCCAGCCCGTTGATCGTGCATTCAATCTGGCGCGCGCCGCCAATCTGCACGCCGGCCAAGGAATTGGCCACCGCCATTCCCAGGTCATTGTGACAATGCACGGACCAGACTGCCTGGTCGGAATTGGGAACCTTTTCGCGCAGCGTCTTGATGAAGTTGCCGTACAGCTCCGGCACGGCATAGCCCACGGTGTCCGGAATGTTGATCGTACCTGCACCCTCGGCGATGACAGCCTCGATCACCCGCGCCAAGAAGTCCATATCTGATCGATAGCCATCCTCAGGCGAGAACTCCACATCGCCCGTGAGGTTACGTGCAAATCTCACCGCCAGCTTGGCCTGCTCCAGCACCTGTTCACGCGTCATGCGCAGCTTCTTCTCCATATGCAACTCGCTGGTCGCAATGAAGGTATGAATCCGCGACCGCGCCGCACCCTTCAGCGCCTCGGCTGCGCGGGCGATATCTCGGTCATTGGCCCGCGCCAGCGAGCAGATCGTGCTCTCCCGCACCGCATCTGCAATCGCCTTGACCGCCTCGAAGTCACCATTGCTGGACGCTGCGAAGCCGGCTTCGATCACGTCCACGCGCATGCGCTCCAACTGACGCGCAATGCGTAGCTTCTCGTCCTTCGTCATCGAGGCGCCGGGCGACTGTTCGCCATCGCGCAATGTGGTGTCGAAGATGATCAGCTTGTCAGCCATGGGGGTCTCCGTGAAAGGCTAGTTGCAGAAAACAACACGGCCCGCGAAGCAGATGCTTGGCGGGCCGTTGATGCAGGAATCCTGTAGACGTGTGCAGTCAGCGCGCCCGGGGCACGGTGGCTAGTAGCAGCAACGCGAATGCGAAATGCGACGTCATGTGGACCAATATAGCACGCAAGCTCGGGCAGCGAGCCTCTCTCAATGGTGAAGTCCCTTTTCGTCCGGCTCATCGGTCGAGGTGGCGATCACACTGACCGGCTTGCCTTTGGCCTTGCGCCAGAAGTAGATCGCGTAGCCCGACAGACCATAGGCACAGAAAATGGCAAACAGGCCAAGTGGTGGGTTCTGGCTGATCAGGACGATAGCCAAGGCGATCGCGACCAGCACGACGAACGGCACGGTGCGGCGGCTGCCGACCACCTTGAAGCTATAGAACGGCGCATTGGTGACCATTGAAAGCCCTGCAAACAAGGTCACGCCGAACGCGGTCCAGACAATCCAGGGAGTGCCCGTGACTTGCTTGAAGCCGGAGTCATCGAAGGCCCAGATCATGCCAATCACGATGGCAGCTGCAGCTGGGCTGGGCAGCCCCTGGAAGAAGCGCTTGTCCACAACGCCTATATTGACGTTGAACCGCGCCAGACGCAAAGCCGCGCCCGAGATATAAACAAACGCAGGAATCCAGCCCAGCTTGCCCATGTCCTTCAAGGCCCAGATATAGACAATCAGCGCTGGCGCGGCGCCAAAGCTCACCATGTCCGACAGGCTGTCCATCTGCTCGCCAAATGCGCTTTGGGCGTTCGTCATGCGCGCAACCCGACCATCCAGGCTATCGAGCACTGCCGCACAGAAGATGGCAATGCAGGCCAACTCGAAGCGGCCATTCATCGACATCACGATGGCATAAAAGCCAGAAAAAAGTGCCGCCAGTGTGATGGCATTGGGCAGCACGTAGATGCCTTTGCGCCGCGGGCGCACGGGCGCCGGCGAGGTGTTCTCGCCCTCCTCCGAAGGCTCAACCTGGCGGTTCTTGTTCGATTCGATCATGGGGCAGGAGGATACAACAGGGTGCCAGCAAAAAAGCCGCGGGCCAGGAGGCGCCGCGGCTTTGATGTGTTCGCCTCAGCCGTGCCGCAAGGATGCGGCACGCACTTCATGAGGCGTGGCCGAGTACACAGGCACTCGGCTCGATCCTCGCTCAGTTCTTCGACTGGTCGACCAGACGGTTCTTCTTGATCCAGGGCATCATCGCGCGCAGCTTCTCGCCGACCTGCTCGATCTGATGCTCCGAGGTCAAACGACGACGCGACAGCAGGGTCGGAGCTCCGGCCTTGTTCTCCAGGATGAAGCTCTTGGCATATTCGCCGGTCTGGATGTCCTTCAGGCACTGCCGCATGGCCTTCTTGGTCTCCTCGGTCACGACGCGCGGGCCGGTGACGTACTCGCCATACTCGGCGTTGTTGGAGATCGAGTAGTTCATGTTGGCGATACCGCCTTCATAGATCAGGTCGACGATCAGCTTAAGTTCGTGCAGGCACTCGAAGTAGGCCATCTCGGGTGCGTAGCCGGCCTCCACCAGAGTCTCGAAGCCTGCCTTGATCAGTTCGACGGCACCGCCACACAGCACGGCCTGCTCACCGAACAAGTCGGTCTCGGTCTCTTCGCGGAAGTTGGTCTCGATGATGCCAGCCTTGCCGCCGCCGTTGGCAGAGGCGTAGCTCAGGGCCAGATCACGCGCCTTGCCACTCTTGTCCGCGTAGACCGCGATCAGGTGCGGCACGCCGCCGCCCTGGGTGTAGGTGCCACGCACGGTGTGGCCGGGGGCCTTGGGAGCAACCATCCACACATCAAGGTCGGCACGCGGCGTCACCTGGCCGTAGTGCACATTGAAGCCGTGCGCGAAGGCCAGCGACGCGCCTTGTTTGATATTGGGCTCGACTTCCTTCTTGTAGACGTCGGCGATCTGCTCATCGGGCAGCAGGATCATGACCACATCGGCTGCCTTCACTGCGTCAGCGATCTCGGCCACTTTGAGGCCGGCGTTCTCGGCCTTGGACCAGGACGCACCACCACGGCGCAGACCCACGGTGACCTTGACGCCGCTGTCGTTCAGGTTTTGCGCATGGGCGTGGCCTTGTGAGCCGTAGCCGATGATGGTGACGTTCTTGCCCTTGATCAGGCTCAGGTCAGCGTCCTTGTCGTAGAAAACGTTCATTTCGGTCTCCAGGGAAAAATCAGTACAGGAAAATGTGCGGGCCCAGGGTCTTGATGAACTTGTCACCGGGCCGCCCCAAGACAAGCTCATTGCCCCTCGCGGGGCGGCGCAAGAGCCGCTGCGGCCTTGCGCCTGGGGCCAATCAAACGCGCAGGATGCGCTCGCCGCGGCCGATGCCACTGGCGCCGGTGCGCACCGTCTCCAGAATGGCGCTGCGGTCGAGTGCATCGATGAAGGCGTCGAGCTTGGACGCATCGCCCGTCAGCTCGATCGTGTAGGTCTTCTCAGTCACATCGATGATGCGGCCGCGGAAGATGTCGGTGGTGCGCTTCATCTCTTCGCGCTCCTTGCCGACAGCACGCACCTTGATCAGCATGAGTTCGCGCTCGGTGTAGTTACCCTCGGTCAGGTCCACGACCTTAACGACCTCGATCAGGCGGTTCAGATGCTTGGTGATCTGTTCGATCACTTCGTCCGAACCCGTCGTCACGATGGTCATGCGCGACAGCGAAGCGTCCTCGGTCGGCGCGACGGTGAGACTCTCGATGTTGTAGCCTCGGGCAGAGAACAAAGCGACCACGCGCGACAGCGCGCCAGGCTCGTTCTCGATCAGCAGTGCAATGATGTGTTTCATGGCTCTCGTCCTGCGCGCTCTTCAGGCTGGCGGCGGTAACCGACGGCCCTTGGCCACGCTGTTCGATCGTTAGTGGAATGCGGGGAGTCCGCTGCAGATTTCGTTCGTCATGCCCGGCCGGCGACGCGGTAACGCCGCCGCCCTGGCGCGACTTCAAAACGCTTACAGGTCTTCGGAGCCCAGCAGCATTTCCGAGATTCCCTTGCCCGCCTTGACCATCGGCCAGACGTTCTCGGCAGGATCAGTGCGCACGTCGAGGAACACCGTGCGATCCTTCAGGCGCATCGCCTCACGCAACGCGCCCTCTACATCGCTGGGCTTCTCCACGAGCAGCCCGACATGGCCATAGGCCTCGGCAAGCTTGACGAAGTCCGGAAGGGCGTCCATGTAGCTATGCGAGTAGCGCTTACCGTAGTCCAACTCCTGCCACTGCCGCACCATCCCGAGGTAGCGGTTATTCAGCGAGACGACCTTCACCGGCGTGTTGTACTGCTTGCAGGTCGAGAGCTCCTGAATGCACATCTGGATCGAGCCCTCGCCGGTGATGCAGAACACATCTGATTCAGGCTTGGCCAGCTTGATGCCCATGGCGTAAGGAAGCCCCACTCCCATCGTGCCCAGACCACCGGAGTTGATCCAGCGCCGTGGCTCGTCGAAGCGGTAGAACTGCGCTGCCCACATCTGGTGCTGCCCGACATCGGAGGTGATGTAGGTATCCCGATCACGCGTCAGGTTCCACAAGGTCTCAACAACCATCTGTGGCTTGATCACATCACTGTTGCGGTCGTAGGCAAGGCAGTCGCGACGGCGCCACTCGTTAATCTGGCTCCACCAGGCATTGATCGCCGCCGCATCAGGTCGCGCCTGCGCTTCCTTGATCTGAACGATCAGTTCCTGAAGCACTTCCTTGACATCACCGACGATGGGAATATCCACGCGAACGCGCTTCGAAATCGACGAAGGGTCGATATCCACGTGAATGATCTTGCGCTCGACTTGGGCGAAATGCTTGGGGTTGCCGATCACGCGATCATCGAATCGAGCCCCGACCGCCAGCAGCACGTCGCAGTTCTGCATGGTCATGTTCGCTTCGTAAGTGCCGTGCATGCCGAGCATGCCCAGGAAGCGCGGGTCCGTGCCCGGCATCACGCCCAGGCCCATCAGCGTGTTGGTACAGGGATAGCCCAGCAGATCGACCAATTGGCGCAGCTCTGCAGTAGCTTCACCCAGCACAACGCCGCCGCCCGTGTAGATGTAAGGCCGCTTGGCCTGCATCAACAGCTGCACCGCCTTGCGGATCTGGCCGGAGTGCCCCTTGCGCACCGGGTTGTAGGAGCGCATTTCCACGTGCGTGGGGTAGTTGAAATGCGCCTTGTTGAGCGACACATCCTTCGGGATGTCCACAACCACGGGGCCGGGGCGGCCGGTACGGGCGATGTGGAAAGCCTTTTTCATCGTCACGGCCAAGTCACGCACATCCTTGACCAGGAAATTGTGCTTGACGATGGGACGCGTGATGCCGACGGTGTCGCACTCCTGGAACGCATCCAGACCGATGGCTGGCGTGGGGACCTGCCCGGTGATGATCACCATCGGGATCGAATCCATGTAGGCGGTCGCAATGCCGGTCACGGCATTCGTAACACCTGGACCCGAGGTGACTAGAGCGACGCCAACGTCCCCGGTCGCCCGAGCATAACCGTCGGCTGCGTGAACGGCAGCTTGCTCATGACGCACCAGAACGTGCTGGATCGACTCCTGCTTGTACAACGCGTCGTAGATGTACAGAACGGACCCACCGGGGTAACCCCAGAGGTACTTGACATCTTCAGCCTGCAGGCAGCGGACAAGGATCTCGGAGCCATTGAGCTCCGATGAGGAGGAAGTGGGGGAATTGATTTGCGGTTGTGCCGAAGCGGCACGCTTGACTTCCGCGGCAGACATATCCATATCGAACCTTTGCGATTTTCTCTGACGAAAAACCATCGGTGCCCCTCCTCGCACCCTTGTGGGGTGGACTCGGAACCTGCGCGGTCAAAAACGAGGCGTCCCGGTTGGACGGCCAGCTTGAGACCCAAACTCTTGTGCGAAGCAGCATTATGCACGCAGACTCGCCGAATTGGCAGTACGACGCCGTGATTCGGGTCAAGGGTGCAATAATTCGCGCCTCCACGCCAGCTCAGGGCTCGCCCGCCAGACCTTTGGCCACCGACAAAGAACTCAACGACTTTCTTCGCAGCGTCGAGAAGCGCGCCTTCAAGCGCAGCCTCTATCTGGTCCGAGATGACGAGGCCGCCCTGGACATCGTTCAGGATGCGATGATGCGCTTGGCTGAAAAGTACTTCGACCGGCCGGCAGCGGAACTGCCCCTGCTCTTCCAGCGCATTCTGTCCAACGCAACAATGGACTGGTTTCGGCGCCAGAAGGTGCGTCGCGGCCTGTTCCAGAACATGTCGGACTTCGACTCAGACGATTCGGCCGACGACTTTGACCTGCTGGAGGCACTGGAAACAGGCGATGGCGCTATGGGCTCCTTGAGCGCTGCCGACGAGGTCTCGCGGGCCCAAATCTTGCGTGCTATTGACCGCGAAGTGGCAGAGTTGCCAGCGCGTCAACGCGAGGCCTTCCTGCTGCGTTACTGGGAAGAGATGGATATCGCCGAGACGGCTGCCGTCATGGGATGCTCGGAGGGCAGCGTGAAGACGCACTGCTCGAGGGCAGTTCATGCACTGGCAAAGGTACTGAAGGCCAAGGGGATCACACTATGAACAAGCCGCTGCACACTGCCCGGGAACTGGACACACGCATGTCCCGCTTCGGCCTGCGCTTGACTGCAGGCTTGAGCGAACAGTGCGAGCAACTACCGCCCGACATCGGCGAGCGCCTTCGCGTAGCGCGCGAGCAGGCACTGATGAAGGCTCGAAGTGCGCGCGCAGCACAGCCTCAAGAGGCTCGTCAGACCGTGCTTCTGGCCGACGGCACACTCAGCGTGCAGGGGGCAAAAGGTCCTGGCGGGCGCTGGCTCAAGTGGGCATCAATTGGGCCACTGCTGCTGCTGGTGTTCGGCCTGCTGTTGATTCAGCACAGCCAGTGGTACCAGCAAATCGTTGCAGGTGCCGATCTCGATGCTGCGCTGCTGACCGGAAAGCTGCCGCCCGCGGCCTATGGCGATCCAGGCTTTTCGGAATACCTCAGCACTGAGGACGAAACAGCGGACACCAAACAAGACGAATAGACTGGCACAATGACGCGAAGTGCGGCCACTCCCCCCTCCTTCTGGCAACGGCGACAGCCGCTGGCCTCCCTGGTTCCGTTGGCTGCCAGCATCTTGCTGAGCAGCACCGCATCGATCGCCCTGGCACAGGCCGTCGCGACGGTGCCTGCGCGTCCGACGCTAACAGCGCCTGCATCGCTGATCAACCCGGACTGGAACTCGCTGAGCACTGAGCAGAAACGTCTGCTCGAGCCCCTTGCGGCTGAGTGGAGCAGCTTGGAGCCAGCGAATCGGGTGCGCTGGATCGAGTTGACGGCTCGGCACCACAGCATGCCAAGCGAGGAACAACGCCTGCTGGAGGAACGCATTGCCAGTTGGGCACGACTTTCGCCGATTGAACGGCAGCAGGCACGTCAGAGCTTCAAGCAGGTGCTCCAGGCGAAGCCGCAGGATCTTGAGGCAAAGTGGGAGGCCTACCAGGCCCTGCCTCCCGAGCAACGAGAAGCCCTTGCCGGCAAAGCGGCGCAAAAGCGCCAACCCACCACGACAAGCGCAGCTGGCGTAGCGCCGACAAGCGCAGCAGTGGTGAGCCCGCCCGAACGCAAGCCTGGCGCGGCCTTGATTCCGATGCCGCTCCCGACCACAAGCCGCCAGCCGCAGGGCACCGCGCTCCTGCAAGCCAAACCTGGGGTGACGACCGTGCTGATTACGCAGCGCCCGGCGCCGGCGGCAAGCAAAATCCGCCGCCAGTTCTTCGACGCCAAGCAATTGGACAACAAGACCCTCCTGCCCAAAGTCCCCGTCGCCCCGGTCGGCGGACAGTCCTGATCTGATGAACGAGACCTACGGGCCCGAGCGCCCCGCCCCAGCCGGTATTGCGCGCCGCATGGCAGCCTTCTTCTACGAGGGTATGCTGCTGTTTGGGGTCGTTTTCACAGGCGGCTTCGTCTACTCGGCAGCCACTCAACAACGCCACGCCCTGCAAGGTCAGTTTGGCCTGCAGGTCTTCCTGTTTTGCTTGCTGGGCCTGTACTTCGCCTGGTTCTGGTCGCATGGCGGGCAGACCCTGGCCATGAAGGCCTGGCATCTTCGCGTGCTGGATGCGCAGGGGCGCCCGCTGCGCCCTTTGCGCGCCGTGATGCGCTACCTGCTGAGTTGGCTTTGGTTTCTGCCGGCATTGCTGAGCGTCTACACGCTCGGAGTCCACGGCACAGGACCCATCTTCGGCAGCCTGGCTGCCGGGGTGATCGCCTATGCAGGTCTGAGCTGGCTGCACCCAAGGCGACAGTTTCTGCATGATGCTGTGTGCGGCACCGAATTGGTGACACAGCTTCCACGCAAGAAGCCATGAGCGAGCCCAATCCACACAAAGGCCGCACGGGCATAGACCGCATTCTTCATGCCGCGGGATACTCTGTGGCCGGGCTTCGCGCAGCCTACAGTGGCGAGAGCGCATTTCGCCAGGAGTTCTGGCTTGCGATCATCGCCACACCTCTCGCATTCTATCTGGGCAGCAACTGGGTCGAAGTGGCCCTGCTGCTGGGCTCGCTAGCGATCGTGCTGATTGTCGAACTGCTGAACTCCGGCATCGAGGCCGCAATCGACCGTATTTCGTTCGAACGCCACGAATTGTCTAAGCGCGCCAAGGACCTTGGCAGCGCTGCGGTCATGCTGGCCTTGCTGCTATGCGGCGGCATCTGGACCGCCGCAGCCTGGCACCGCTTGTTCGCCTGAGCCACGCAGCACCCGGGCCAGAAGGGCTCAGACCGCCTCTTCGTCAGTCTCGCCGGTGCGGATACGCACCACCTGCTCGACAGCCGTCACGAAGATCTTGCCGTCGCCGATCTTGCCGGTCTTGGCCGCCTTCAGGATGGCGTCGATGCAGCGATCGACATCCTCATCCTTGACCACCACCTCGACCTTCACCTTGGGAAGGAAGTCGACCACGTATTCCGCACCTCGGTAGAGCTCGGTGTGACCCTTCTGGCGGCCGAAGCCCTTGACCTCGGTGACGGTCAGACCCGAGGCACCCACCTCGGCCAGGGCCTCGCGAACTTCATCCAGCTTGAACGGCTTGATGATGGCGGTGATTTGCTTCATCCAAAAACTCCATAGACAGGAACCTGCCGAGATTTAAGCACGGAACCCCGGCCGCTCAGTCGGGGATGCGATCGAGATCCGCCAACCAGACCGCCGACTCCGAATCGCTGGGCGCACGCCAGTCGCCACGCGGCGACAAGGAGCCGCCGCTACCGACCTTGGGACCATTGGGCACGCAGCTGCGTTTGAACTGGCTGCCCTTGAAAAAGCGCTGCACGAAGATGCGCAGCACGCGCTTGATCTCTGCCAGGCTGTATTCGTTGCGCACAACATGGGGCGCATCCGGCCAGCTGCCACGCTCGCGCGAGCCCCAGGCGTGACGTGCCAGGAAGGCGATCTTGGCCGGCGCGTAGCCGTGGCGCAGCGTGTAGAAGAGGTGGAAGTCCTGCAGCTCGTAAGGCCCGATCGCGGCCTCGGTGCTTTGCATGGGCTGCGCTGCCGTGGCCGGCACCAGTTCCGGGCTGATCTCGGTGTCGACGATGTCCCGCAGCACGCCGTGGTCGCCCTGCCCCAGCTGACGGGTCTCGGCCACCCAGCGCACCAGGTGCTTGATCAGCGTCTTGGGCACGCTGGCATTGACGTTGTAGTGCGACATGTGGTCGCCGACGCCATAGGTGCACCAGCCCAGCGCCAGTTCGCTCAAATCGCCAGTGCCCAGCACCAGCGCTGCGTGATGGTTGGCCATGCGGAACAGATGGCTGGTGCGCTCGCCCGCCTGCACGTTCTCGAAGGTGACGTCGTACTGCGGCTTGCCGTCGACATGCGGGTGAGCGATGTCCTTGAGCATCTGCTCGCAACTGGGCCGGATGTCGATCTCTCGGGCCTCGCAGCCCACAGCGGCCATCAGGCGCAGCGCCTGCTCGCGCGTGCGCGTGCTGGTCGCAAAACCTGGCATCGTGACGCCCAGAATTGCCGTGCGCGGCAAGCCCAGCTGATCCATTGCACGCGCAGCCACCAGCAGCGCATGGGTCGAGTCCAGCCCGCCCGAGATGCCGATCACCAGCCGCTTGATGCCGCTGGACTGCAGGCGCTGCACCAGCCCCTGCACCTGGATGCTGTAGACCTCCTGGCAACGCTCGTCGCGGCGACCATGATCGGCGGGCACATAGGGGAAGCGCTCGACATGACGCTGCAGCGCCAACGGCTGCTCGCGCGCGATCTCCAGTTTGAATGCCACCGAGCGAAAGCCACGCAGCAGTGCGGCGTGCCGGCGCACCGACTGCCCGAAGCTGGTTTGGCGCATGCGCTCGCGCGAGAGGCGCTCCAGATCGACATCGGCGCTGATCAGCTGCGCGCGGCGCTGGAAGCGCTGCGACTCCGCAAGCTGCTCGCCGTTCTCGCAGATCAGGGCCTGGCCATCCCAGGCCATGTCGGTCGTCGACTCGCCATGCCCCGCCGAAGCATAGGCGTAGGCCGCCAGGCAGCGCGCCGATTGCTGCGCCACCAGCTGCCGCCGGTAGCTGGCCTTGCCGATCACCACATTCGAAGCCGACAGATTGAGCAGAACCGTCGCCCCAGCCAAGGCGGCGTAGGACGACGGCGGGATCGGCGCCCACACGTCCTCGCAGATCTCGACGTGAAATCGAAGCAATGGCAAGTCTTCCGCCGAGAACAGCAGGCCGCTGCCGAAGGGCACGCGCTGGCCCAAGAGCTCGATCTCGTCCCCCAGAGCCTCGTCGGCGCTGTTGAACTGGCGCAGCTCGTAGAACTCGCCGTGGTTGGGCAGATAGGTCTTGGGCACCACACCCAACAGGCGGCCGCGCTGCAGCACCACGGCGCAGTTGAACAGGCGCTGCTCAAAGCGCAGCGGCAGGCCTACCACTGCCACGGTCGGCAGACGGCGCGAGGCCTGCACCACGCGAGCCAAAGCCGCCTCGCAGCCCTCCAGCAGCGCGCGCTGATGGAACAGGTCGTCGCAGCTGTAAGCCGACAGACCCAGTTCCGGGAACACCGCAAGTGCCGCACCTTGCGCTGCCGCCTGCAGCAGCAGTTCGATCGTCTGCTCGGCGTTGTAGGCCGGATCTGCAACGCGGCACAGCGGCACGCCGACGGCGATCCGAGCGAAATCGTGGGTGTAGAGATTGTCGAAGTGCATGGGCATGAATCCTGCCATCAAAGTGCAAGGGCTTGCGTGCCACCCTAAGATTTCGCATCCGTCATGAACTCAAGCACACCGCCCTCCACGCCCCCACCCGCCTTGACGTTGCGCGTCGACAGCGAACTCGCCGAGCTGCCGATGGCCGCCTGGAATGCCCTGCTGGCCCAAAGCGAGCAGCCGACGCCCTTCATGCGGCTGGAGTATCTGCTGGCCTTGCAGCAGTCCGGCAGCGCCAGTGCCGAGACCGGCTGGCAGGCGCAGTTCCTCAGCGCCTGGCAAGGGGACCAACTGGTCGGCGCCTGCCCGGTCTGGCTGAAAAGCCACTCCTATGGCGAGTATGTGTTCGACTGGGCCTGGGCCGATGCCTACCGCCGCCATGGCCTGGCCTACTACCCCAAGCTGCTGGTGGCCGTGCCCTTCACGCCGGTGGCCGGCAGCCGGCTGCTGGCGCGCGACGGCGCGGTGCGCGACACGCTGCTGCAAGGCCTGCTGACGCTGGCGCGCCGCCAGCAGCTCTCGTCCGCCCACCTGCTGTTCGGAACGGATGCAGACCATGAGCAGGCCGCGGCCCAGGGCTGGCTGGCACGCACGGGCGTGCAGTTCCATTGGAGCAACCGCGAGCCGCTGCCCTACGCCGACTTCGAGGACTACATGGCCTCGCTGCAGCGCGACAAGCGCAAGAAGATCCAGCAGGAACAACGCCGCGTGCGCGAGGCCGGCATCAGTTTCCAGGCGTTGCAGGGCGAAGCCATCACGCAAGAGGACTGGGACTTCTTCCACCGATGCTACATGCTGACTTACGCAGCACACCACAGCACGCCCTACTTGAGCCGGGACTTCTTCACCCGCATGAGCCGCACGATGAGCCGCCACTGGCTGCTGCTGCTCGCGCGCCGCGGCGAGGAACGCATCGCCGCTTCACTGCTGGCCCTGGACCCCGAGCGGCGCATCGCCTACGGCCGCTACTGGGGCGCGACCGAACCGGTCAGCTGCCTGCATTTCGATGCCTGCTACTACCAGCCGCTGGCCTGGTGCATTGCCAACGGGTATCAGTGCTTTGAAGGCGGCGCGCAGGGCGAGCACAAAATGGCCCGCGGCCTGCTACCGGTGGTGACGCACTCCTCGCACTGGCTCGCGCACCCGCAGTTCCGTGATGCCGTCGCTGATTTCCTCAGCGAAGAGGGCCAGGCCATCGGCCGCTATGTCGACGAACTGGAGCAACACCAGCCCTTCAAGACCGCGCCCACCGAATCGCCATGAAAAAAGCGCCCGTAGGCGCTTTTTCTCAAAGGTCAACGAAAAGCAGCAGGCGCCGACTCAGGCCTTCTTGCTCTTGTTGTAGCTCTCGATGCCCGAGACGATCTCGGCTTTGGCGGCCTCCGGACCTTCCCAGCCTTGCACCTTGACCCACTTGCCAGGCTCCAGATCCTTATAGTGCTCGAAGAAGTGCTGGATGGCGTTCAGGCGCATCTTGTTGACGTCTTCGGGCTTCTGCCAGTGGGTGTACATCGGCAGGATCTTGTCGATCGGCACGGCCAGCAGCTTGGCGTCACCGCCGGCTTCGTCGTCCATCTTCAGCACGCCGATGGCGCGGCAGGTCACGACGACGCCGGGCGTCAGCGGGAACGGGGTGACCACCAACACATCCACCGGATCGCCGTCGTCCGACAGCGTCATCGGGATGTAGCCGTAGTTGCACGGGTAGTGCATCGCGGTGGTCATGAAGCGATCCACGAACATCGCGCCGGTTTCCTTGTCGACCTCATACTTGATCGGGTCGGCGTTCATCGGGATTTCGATGATGACGTTGAACTGCTCGGGCGCCTTGGCGCCGGGGGTGACGTTGTGCAGGCTCATGGATCAATTCTCAAATGCAGGGGAAACCCCGATTCTACGGGCTCGGCTTGCCCCGCCCTGACGCTCACTGAGGGGGCAAGACCCGACCCCCAGGGGGCCGCAGATCGTGCTCGCGCCAAGCCCAGCCTCGTTTACCCGCATCCACTGGTAAACACCCAGCCCGCTCGATTGCTTCGGCCCATGGCCTTCACTTAGCATGAATTCAGCGAGCTGTTGAACCACGTGCAGGGCTGGCGGAGTGAGAGACAGGCGCGTCTTTCCATGACACAAACGACAGAGGAGACATGTTCATGTCGACGAGTGTGGCGCTGTACTTCGCGATGGCCTGTGGGCTTGCCGCGGTCTTATATGGATTCATCCAACGCTCCTGGATCCTCAGCCAGGACGCGGGCAATGCCCGCATGCAAGAGATCGCTGCGGCGATCCAGCAAGGCGCTGCCGCCTATCTGGCGCGGCAGTACAAGACGATTGCCATCGTCGGCGTGGTGCTGGCGATCCTGATTGCGGTCTTCCTCGACGTGACGAGTGCCGTCGGCTTTGTCATCGGCGCGGTGCTCTCCGGCGCCTGCGGCTTCATTGGCATGAACGTCTCGGTGCGCGCCAATGTGCGCACCGCGCAGGCCGCCACGCATGGCATCGGGCCCGCGCTCAACGTCGCGTTCAAGGGCGGCGCAATCACTGGCATGCTGGTGGTCGGCCTGGGCCTGCTGGGCGTGGGCCTGTTCTTCTGGTATCTCACCAAGGGCGAGCAGATCGATTCGGCCACGCTCAAGCCGCTGCTGGGCCTGGCCTTCGGCTCCTCGCTGATCTCGATCTTCGCGCGCCTGGGTGGCGGCATCTTCACCAAGGGCGCCGACGTCGGCGCTGACCTAGTGGGCAAGGTGGAAGCCGGCATCCCAGAGGATGATCCGCGCAACCCCGCCGTTATCGCTGACAACGTGGGCGACAACGTCGGTGATTGCGCCGGCATGGCGGCCGACCTGTTCGAAACCTATGCGGTGACCCTGATCGCCGCAATGGCACTGGGCGCCCTGATGGTGACCGGCGCACCGGCCACGGCCGTGATCTACCCGATGGTGCTGGCCGGCGTGTCCATCATCGCCTCCATCATCGGCTGCGGTTTCGTCAAGGCCAGCCCCGGTATGAAGAACGTGATGCCGGCGCTCTACAAGGGCCTGGTCGTTGCGGGAGTGCTGTCGCTGGTGGCCTTCTACTTCATCACCACCGCGATGTTCCCGCAGCCGGTCACGATGACCGGCGGCATGACGGCCAGCGCCATGCAACTGTTCGGCGCCTGTGTGGTTGGCCTGCTGCTGACCGCCGCGATGGTTTGGATCACCGAGTTCTACACCGGCACGCAATACAGCCCGGTGCAGCACATTGCGCAGGCCTCGACCACCGGCCACGGCACCAACATCATTGCCGGTCTGGGCGTCAGCATGAAGAGCACGGCCTACCCGGTGATCTTCATCTGCGTGGCCATCTACGCGGCCTACGCGCTGGCTGGCCTGTACGGCATCGCCGTCGCCGCGACCTCGATGCTGAGCATGGCCGGCATCGTTGTGGCACTTGATGCCTACGGCCCGATCACCGACAACGCCGGCGGCATCGCCGAAATGGCCGAACTGCCCAGCAGCGTGCGCGACGTGACAGATCCGCTGGACGCCGTCGGCAACACCACCAAGGCCGTCACCAAGGGCTATGCGATCGGCTCGGCCGGCCTGGCAGCGCTGGTGCTGTTCGCCGACTACACACATGCGCTGGAAGCACGCGGCATGTCGCTGAGCTTCGACCTGAGCGACCACAAGGTCATCGTCGGCCTCTTCATCGGCGGCCTGATCCCTTACCTGTTCGGTGCCATGGCGATGGAAGCCGTGGGCCGCGCCGCTGGCGCAGTGGTGGTGGAAGTGCGCCGCCAGTTTCAGGGCGGCGAGATCATGGCCGGCACCAAGAAGCCTGACTACAGCGCGGCCGTCGACATGCTGACCACCGCGGCGATCAAGGAAATGATCGTGCCCTCGCTGCTGCCGGTGGTGGCCCCCATCCTGGTGGGCATGCTGCTCGGCCCTGCAGCACTGGGAGGCCTCTTGATGGGCACCATCGTCACCGGCCTGTTCGTCGGTATCTCGATGTGCACCGGCGGTGGCGCCTGGGACAACGCCAAGAAGCTGATCGAGGAAGGCTTCAAGGACGCTGATGGCGTGCTGCACAAGAAGGGCAGCGAGGCGCACAAGGCCGCCGTGACCGGCGACACCGTGGGCGACCCCTACAAGGACACCGCCGGCCCGGCCGTAAACCCGCTGATCAAGATCATCAACATCGTCGCCTTGCTGATCGTGCCCTTGCTGCCCATGACCAGCAATGGCCACAAGGCCGCAGAGCCTGCCGCTGCGGTCATGCCCGCCAGCGCGGTGCCGGCGTCGGTGGCTAGCGCTGCTGAACCTTCGGCCTCCAAGCCCTGAGTCAGGATTGCCGCCCCTCAGGATTACCCTGAGACGCACAGAACAGCCCGCCTTGGCGGGCTGTTTTTCATTCCGGGCGGGCAAGTCCGAGACACAATGGAGGCACACGCAAGCTGCGGCCGGACTGAACCACAAGACAGGACCGAAGGGACATGATGCATCTGGCGATCACCCGCCATGAACTGGAGCGCAGGAAGGCCCAACTGGCCGACCTGCAGCGCTACCTCAGCAGCCAGGAGCAGGACTACCGGACCCTGCGTGCGCAGTTGCAGGCCTTTATCGACCGCTATGTGTCCCAACTCGGCGAGCTTTACCTCGAACATGATTCGCTCGAGTCGCAGCTGCACACGGCCATGGTGCTGCTCAGCGAAGCGCTGCGCCGTCACGGCATGGATGCACGCGAGCCGGTGCTGCCCAAGGCCACGGTCTTGCCCAGCCTGAAGCACCTTCCCGATGCTGCACCGCTGCCCGCACCGCCCCAAGGCGGCCTCGCAGAGGCAGCGCCGCCGACGCTGAAGCAGCTCTACCGCCGCGCCGCGATGCGCCTTCATCCGGACCTGGCACAGGGTGACCTGCAGCGCTGCGAGCGCGAGCAGCAGATGCGCACGGTCAACGAGTGTTACGCCGCCGGTGACCGATTGCGCCTGGAGTCCCTGCTGCTGGCTGCCGGCGAGGACCCTGTCAAGGTCAGCGGCAGTGACCGCTCAGCGCAGCTTGAGTGGCTCAAGCGCGCCGAGACTCTGGTGCAAGGGCGTCTGCGCGTCGTGCAAGCCCATCTGGCCGAACTCGAGGCGCATGCCATGCATCGCCTGTGGCTGGCCATCACACAGGCCGAAGCCAAAGGTCTGGACCCGCTTTCCGTCATGGCCAACCGCCTGCGCGCCCAGATCGCAGAGCGCCGGCAGGAGCTCTATATCGGACTGCGCCTGCAGCCCGAATCCGCCCTGGCGAGCGACTTTCTGCGCCGGCGCTGCGAGCGCATCGGCAGCGCCTGCTGAGCGCCGGCCGCCGCACGCGCGACGGCCAGGATCACCAGGGCAGGCCGACGTAGTTCTCGGCCATCACCGTCTGCGCCGCAGGCGAGCTGATCAGGTACTCCAGCTCAGAGCGATGCAGCTTGGCATCAATCGCGGGCTCGTTCTTGAAAGTGTGCATCAGGCTGGTGAACCACCAGGAAAAGCGCTCAGCCTTCCAGATGCGCGACAGGCAACGCGCCGAGTAGTGCTCGATGCCTGCCTGACTTTGCTCGCGGTAATGCTCGCCAAGCGCCTGCCAAAGGTAGTAGACGTCCGACGCCGCCAGGTTCAGGCCCTTGGCGCCGGTGGGCGGCACGATGTGCGCCGCGTCGCCGGCCAGGAACAGGCGGCCGAAGCGCATCGGCTCGGCCACGAAGCTGCGCAGCGGCGCAATGCTCTTCTCCAACGCCGGGCCGGTCACCAGGCCGGCGGCAGTTTCGCTGCCCAGGCGCTGCGCCAGTTCATCCCAGAAGCGTGCATCGCTCCAGTCCTCGACACGGTCGCTCAGCGGCACCTGAAGGTAGTAGCGGCTGCGCGTTTGCGAACGCATGCTGCACAACGTGAAGCCACGCTCATGCCGGCCGTAGATCAGTTCATGGGAGACCGGCGACGTGTCGCTGAGCAGGCCCAACCAGCCGAAGGGGTAGATCTTCTCGTAGGTCTGGATCACAGCCGCTGGCACGCTGGCGCGGCTTACGCCGTGATAGCCGTCGCAGCCGGCGATGAAGTCGCACCGGATCTCGATCTCCTTGCCGGCCATCTTGCAACGCGCAAAAGGCGCGTCGCTGTCAAAGCCGTGAAGCGAAACATCCTGCGCCTCATATAGCGTCGGCAGGCCGGCTGAGGCGCGGGCTTCCATAAGGTCGCGCGTCACGTCGGTCTGACCGTAGACCATGACGGACTTGCCCCCGGTCAGCGCCTGCAGATCGATGCGATGACGCTTCCCATCGAAGGCGAGCTCGAAGCCTCCGTGAAGCAGCCCTTTCGCATGCATGCGCGCACCGACGCCGGCTTCGTCCAGCAGGTCCACTGTGGTCTGCTCCAGCACACCAGCACGGATGCGCCCCAGCACGTAGCCCCCACTCTGCCGCTCGACGATGAGGTTCTCAATGCCGGCCTTGTGCAGCAACTGTCCCAGCAGCAGGCCCGACGGGCCGGCGCCGACGATCAACACCTGGGTACGCACTGTCTCCATCACCCACTCCTCTTGATGTTTGGCAATCGCGTCAGCGTAGGCGCCTCCCCCTTCCACGACAATGCACATTGCCAACCCAAAATTGCACATTTCGAACCCATGCGACGCACTGCACCTTTCCGCAGCCCTCCCGTCTATGAGCTTTACGGTGAGCAGGAAATGGACGCAACGCTAGATGGCCTGCACTGCGAGTCGATCGCCGACAGAAGCCGATTGCACAATTGGGAAATTCAGCCTCACCGGCATGCGACCTTGCTGCAACTGCTGCTGATCGACCGCGGCACGGCCGGCGTGAGGCTGGATTCAAATGAGCTGAACCTGCGCTCACCCGCCCTGGTGCTGGTGCCACCCCTGGTGGTCCACGGCTTCCGCTTCGCACCCGGCACAGCAGGTCTGGTACTGACGCTGGACCAGCCCCGCCTTGCGAGACTGCTGAGAGGCGCCCCGGGGCTGGCCGAACGACTGACTCTGCCCCTTGCCACTTCGCTCAAACGAGGTGCCGCCGATACCGCGTCGCTGCAGGAAGCCACCCGAGCACTGGCGCTGGAGTACGCAGCCACCGGCCCGTGGCGAGGCCTTGCGCTGGACAGTGCCATATCAAGGATGGTGCTGGCCGTGGCTCGGCTGCAGCACACCGGAGCATCTCCTGAGCGCTCGGGCGACAGCCGAAGCATGCAGCATCTGGCTCGCTACCGCGCACAGATTGAACGCCGGTATCGGGAGCAGCCGACCGTGGTCGCGCTGGCCCAGCCACTAGGCATCACGCCCACCCAGCTCAACCGCCTGTGCCAGCGTGAACTGGGCTGCTCGGCCTTGGGCCTGCTGCATCAACGACTCTTGCTGGAGGCCAAGCGGGAGCTCAGCTACACCGCGCTGCCGATCCGCCAGATCGCCGACGGCCTGGGCTTTTCTGCCCCTGCCTACTTCACGCGCTTCTTCCAGCGCCTGGCTGGCGCTTCACCCAGCCATTGGCGAGCGCAGTCGGGCCGCGCCCCTCAGGCCTGACATCCTGCGCCAAGACCGCCGAAGACCTCTGGCGTTCTGCTAGCCTGATCGCATGCTACCCCGCACCGTCACCGAACGTCATGGCGCCTGGCGTCTCATCCTGCTCGCACTGTTGCTGCTCATCAGCTACCTGGCGCTGAGCCCCGCCCCCCCGCGCGGTGTGGATACTGGCTGGGACAAGCTCAATCACCTGCTGGCCTTCGCCGCTCTTGCCTTGGCGGCCTGCTTCAGCACCCGCGCCTCGGTCATTCGGATCGGCGCTTCGGCGCTCGGTCTGCTGGCCTATGGCGGCTTGATCGAGCTGCTACAAAGCCAGTTGCCGCCGCGCCAGGGCGAATGGGCCGACCTGCTGGCCGACGCCCTGGGCATCGCCCTGGGGCTGGCGGCCGCGGCCTTGTTGCGTCGCCTGTCCAGGCCTGCTGCCTGACGTGCCGTGACCTTTGGCGACTCGACCCAAGCGCAGACATAATCGCCACCCGTTGTTTCTGCCCCAACAGGGAGGCCTCGCATGAAAGCCGTTTGGATGGACACCATCATCGCCGAGAGCGAGGACACCGTCGTGGTGGACGGCGATCACTACTTTCCGCAGAGCTCGCTCAAGCGTGAATACACCAGCTTCAGCAACCACCGCCGCATGTGCTCTGAAAAAGGTCAGGCCCACTACCTATCCTTGATGGTCAGGGGCGAGTTCAAACCGGACGCCGTCTGGTTCTATCCCGAGCCGCGTCCAGGCTCAGAGGCGCTTGCGGAGCGCGTCGCCTTTGCACGAGGAGTTCAAATTGTCGAATAGCTCTCTGAAACTGCTTGCGTTGGGTGTCGCGCTGCTACTTCCCACCGCGCTGTGGGCGGCGGAGGCCGCCAAGAAACCTATCGCCCTGGTCAGCGCCGTGGGCGACCAGCTGACCCTGGTGCGCCAGAAGGAAGGCATCGGCAGCAATATCGAGCCCTTCACCCGGCGCGAGCTGCAACTCAACGGCCAGAGCCTGAACTTCGCCATGCTGCGCGGCCTGGACAAGGCCCTGGAACTCGAAGAGCCTCAGACGCCGCGGGTGCTGCTGCGCTGGGAGGCGCCTGAAGAGACCCGCAAGGCGCTGGCCGAGAGCCAAGGCCGCGAACGCGACGATGCCGTGCTGCAGGCGCTGATCAGCCATCTGCGCAGCCTGCCCGAGCGCGGCCAATGGAGCCGCATCGAAGCGCTGCTGCCCAAGTTCTTCCGTCACCAGGCCCGCGGCATGGGCACCAAGCTGGCTGGCATCGGCATCTACACCCAGCCGCTGGAAAGTGGCCAGATCGACCTCAGTGGTGATGGCGTGGCCACGGCGATCGAAGGGCCTGCCGACGGCCACAACCGCACCATCAACCCGACCACTGGCGAGTACGGCCGTGCCAGCACCTATGTCGCGCCCTATGTGTATTTCGAGCGTGTCACGCTGGATGCGCAGACCCTGGCCGTGATCGGCCGCAAGAGCCAGTTCGACAACGTCAAGTACCACGACCCGATGGCGACAGCCAACGATGTCTTCAAGCACCTGCCGCTGAACGACTTGCTGGGGCGCCTGATGGATCTGGCAGAGCGCTCAGCCTATCAATCGGTGCGCGGCAAGGAAGGCAGCGTCGAGGTCAGCACGCCGCGCGAATTGCCAGCGAGCGCGCCAAAGCGCTGAGGCCCGCCGGCTCGCTCAGTCAGCGCTCACCAGGGAGGCCAGGCGCACCACGGTCACACCTGCGCGCGCCTGGCGCGTGGACGGCATCACCAGCACGCAATCGTCGAAAGGCGTGAGCACGGGCTCGCCATCGTTGTCACCGATCACGGTGCCGGCCTTGGCGATGCGCTCGAGCCCGGTGTAGGGGGCAACGAAGCTGAAGTGTTCACTGCGCGCAACCACGGCAGCGCGCACCTGCAGCGCCAGCGCCGGCATCGCCGCATCGTGCTGAAGCCAGCCTGGCAATGTCGCCTCCAACTCCACACGGTCCAGCAAATCAGCGGCCAGCAACAGACGGGCGCAGTAGTCCTGCGCGACCTCGCGGCTGGAGCGATCGAGGTGGTAGCCGCATTCCAGCAGCAGCGAGCGCGTCGGGCCGGCCGATTCATCGCTGCCAGAGAAGCGCCCGTAGTCACGCATGCGCACGCCGTCGGAGTGCCCGGCGTCGATCACGATCGCGGCACGACCGGCCAAACTGCGCGCCAGCGCCAGATTGCGCGGCTGCAAGCCAGTGAGCAGCAGCGGCGCCGAAGGCTCGTGCATCGAGTGCAGATCGAGCAGCCAATCCGCCTGCTCGACGAAAGGTCGCAGCTCGGCCGCGCGGCGGCGTTCCTGACTGCTGGGAGTCGCCAGCCGCTCGTCCGTCCACTGGCGATTCATGTCTTCGTCCACGAAGCGGGCCGCGTCGTGATTCGACGCGTCGAAGCGATCAAAGGCCTGCAGATTGCAGAACGCCAAGGTCAGGCGGCCGCGCTGCGGGCGCAGCCCCTGGCGCAACATCCCCAGCAAGGCCCAGGCGCCACAGAGCTCATTGCCATGCACCAGCGCCGCAATCATCAGGTGGCGACCAGCACGGCCGCTGTCGAACTGCCACACCCCTTCGGTACCGGTATTGCCGGTGCGCCAACTGCCCAGCTCAGGCTTCTCCAGAGTCTGCTGCATAGCGCTCACTCCGCTTCGATCTTGGCAAACTCGACAATCTTGGCGAAGCGTTCGACCTCGCTGCGCACGAACCTGCGGCCATCCAGATCCGGCGTCAACGTCAGGCCTGCAGCTTGCAGCTTGGCGATCACGTCAGGCTGTCGCAGCACCTCACGCAGCTCTTTTTGCAGCTGACCCAGGGCGGGCGCTGGCGTCTTGGCCGGCGCAAACAGACCAAACCAGACGCCCAGATCGACACCGCCAAATGTCTTGTCTTCGGCCAAAGCCGGAATCTGCGGCGCCGCAGCGGAGCGCTTGGCGCTGGTAACGCCGATGGCCTTCATCCGGCCTTCCTGGATATGCGGCAAGGCACTGGACAGTACGAACACCGCAAAGTCCACCTGGCCACCCAGAAGATCCGTCACCATCGGCGCCGCACCGCGGTAAGGGATGTGCAGCATGAAGAGCCGGCCTTCGCTCTTGATCAGCTCACCCGCTAGGTGCAGCGGCGTTCCGATGCCCGAACTGGCATAGGCCAGCTTGCCGGGCCGCGCAGCCACATGGCTGCGAAAGCTGGCGATGTCGCTCACCGGCACCCGCGGCGTGGTCACCAGCACCAGGGGCTGGCTCCCGATCATCCCGACCGGCGCCAGATCGGTCAGCGCGTTGTAGCGCGAGCGCTTGGAGATCAGTGCATTGATGCCCACCTCGCTGGGCGACCCCATCAGCAATGTATAGCCGTCCGGCTGCGCCGCCACGACGCGGTAGGCGCCCAATGTGCCGCCCGCGCCGGCCACGTTCTCGACCAGCACCTGCTGACCCAGGCGCTTGGAGAGCTCCGGCGCGACGGTACGCGCCACCAGGTCCACGCTGCCGCCGGCGGCATAGCCGACCACCAGCGTGATCGGGCGTTTCGGAAAGGCTTCAGCGCCGGTCTGTGCCTGCGCAGGCCCCGCGCCCAGAGTCAAGCCAAGCATGGCGGCCAAAAGGGCGCGGCGAAGTGAAAGCGGTGCAGACATGGTGAGCGGTCTCGCGGGGTTGCTGGAAATTGGCGCCATCTTCCCGGCCGGCACTGCGCCGGCACTTGCCGATCCAGCAACAGAGATTGCCTTGTCGGCAATGCTCCTCGCTCAGCGGCTGTGCGCCACCAAGGCGTCCCAGACCTGGGCCACCGCGACAGACGGCGGGCGCTTGCGGCGGAACAGCCGCGTCTCGAAGGGGATCTGCCAGGCCGGCTCGCCCCAGAGGGTCAGCAGACCGGTGCGAATGTCCGCGGCCACCATGGACAGCGGCAACCAAGCCAGACCCATGCCGCGCTGGGCGTACTCGCGCAAGGAATCCACCGAGTCGCAGCGCATGGCCAACTCCAGCGTCGGCACACCGGGCAAGTGGGCCAGGTGGTCATCGACAAGCCGACCCAGAGCCTGGCTCGGGTCATAGGCCAGCAGGCGCGGCAGGCCCTTGCCTTGGCCACGCATCACCGGCACCAGCCGATCATCCGCACCGCGCGCCTGGATGAAGCGCCGGCCGTCCAGGCGCAAAGCCAGTGCCGGGTGGTGATAGCTCAGCAGGATGTCGACCGCATCGCGCTCCAGCAACTCGCTGGCTTCGGCCATCAAGCGCGTCATCACCTGCACCTGGGGTGCATCACGGCGGCGCATCAGCGGCGCCAGCGCATCCGCGACGACACCGCGCGCCAAAGCACGGCCGGTGGCCAGACGCACCAAGGAATCATGCGCGCCCTGGGCGAGCTCCTGCCGCAGAAGCTCAAGTTCACGCGTTGTCGCGACCGCCTGCTCGCACAGGCGAAGCCCGGCCAACGTAAGGCGCACCGGCTGGCTGTCGCGTTCAAACAGCCGCGTGCCGGCCCAGGCCTCCAGTGCCTTGAGCCGCCGGCCGAACGCCGGCGCGGTGACATGGCGCCGGTCTGCGGCCGCCTTGAAGCTGCCCAGCTCCGCCACGGCCTGCAGATCGGCCAGCCACTTCAGCAGCACGGCAGCTCAGGGCGCAGCGACGACAGTGGCCGCGCAATCGCCGAAGCCGATGCGCCGGGCTCCCTTGGCGTGCGCAAAACCGCGCAGGATCACACTGTCGCCATCCTGCAAAAAGGTGCGCGCCTCGCCATTGGGCAACGTGATCGCCTGCTTGCCACCCTGGCTCAACTCCAGCAGCGAACCGCCCTCACCCGCCTCAGGGCCGCTCTGGGTGCCAGTGCCCAGCAGATCGCCAGGCTGCAGATTGCAGCCATTGCTGGCGTGGTGGGTGAGCATCTGCGCCAGCGTCCAATAGGCGTATTTGAAATTGGAGCGCATCAGGCGCACCGCCGGCTGGCCGGCGGTGCGCATCTGCGCGGTCTGCAGCCAGACTTCCAGCTCGATGCCGTAGTTGCCGCCGGCGCGATTGGCCGGCGAGTCGAGATAGGGCAGCGGCTGCGGATCGCCCTCGGGCCGCGTGAACGGCAGGCGGAAGGGCTCCAGCGCCTCCATCGTGACGATCCAGGGCGAGATCGTCGACGCGAAGTTCTTGGCCAGGAAAGGCCCAAGCGGCTGGTATTCCCAGGCCTGCAGATCGCGCGCCGACCAGTCGTTGAGCAGGCTGAGGCCGAACATGTGCTGCTCGGCCTCGGCCATGGGAATCGGCTCACCCAGCGCATTGCCGCCGGCAACGAAGAGGCCCAGCTCCAGCTCGTAGTCCAGGCGCTTGCAGGGGCCGAACACCGGCGCCTCGGCATCTGGCGCCTTCAACTGACCCAGGGGCCGGCGCACAGTGCCACCGGAAACGCCGATCGAGGAGCTGCGGCCGTGATAGCCGATCGGCACCCATTTGTAATTGGGCAGCAGCGGGTTGTCGGGGCGGAACAGCTTGCCCACCGTGGTGGCGTGGTGGATGCCTGTGTAGAAGTCGGTGTAGTCGGCAATGCGGCAAGGCACGGCCATCTCGGCCTCATTCTGAGGCAGCAAGCAGCCGCTCAGTTTGGCGTCCAGGCCCGAGTCGGCATGTAGCGCGTCGAACAGCGCCAGGCGCAGTGCGCGGCGCTTTTCTTGCGGCAGGGCCATGAAGCGATTCAGGTCGCCTTCGGCCAGCGGCTGCAGCAGCACCAGCGTGTCGCTGCTCCAGCAGCTGGCTTGCGCCGCGCGCTTCAGGTCCAGGATCTGGTCGCCGATGGCGACGCCGACACGCCAGTCCTGCTGGCTGCCGGCACGGCGAAACAGGCCGTAGGGCAGGTTCTGCAGTGGAAAGTCGGCGTCGGCTGCGTTGGCGCTGGGCACCCAGCTTTGCGCTTCGGGATCGTGGGTGTGGTCGGTCAAAGTCATCGTCGTCATCTCGTTTCAGGCGGCCGCAGTCCGGGCCAGCGTGTTCTCGCGCGCCAGGTTCAGTGCCGCAACAAGCACCTCCTGAACGCCGATATGGTTGGAAAGGATCAGCGCCAGCTTGGCCAGCAGCATGTCTGCCTGCTCCTCGCTGAGGCCGCGCTGGGCGTCAATCAGGGCTTCGTAGAAGCCATCGGTGTCTTCCAGATTGGGCAAGCGTTGCAGATCAGCCATCGCGGCCTCCTCGCTCAGTGGCCCAGGCAGCGCGCCAGCGCTGCCCGGACGGCGTTTTCATCAAAGCGGCGCCAGCGCGCTGCCACGTACTGGTCCGGACGGATCAGGTAAACCGTGCCGGGCTGGGCGTCATAGCGCTCTGAAAGAACACCCTCGGCATCGAGCAGATCGCGGCCCACTTCCAGCAACTCAGCACTAATGCCGCCCAGCGCCACAGGCCGCGCGCCAGGGCCGAAGGCCAGCAGCGTGAAGCCACGGCCCAGCTGGTTCAACAGCCAGGCGTCCGCGCCGGCGATCTGCACTGGCGCATCGGCGCAGGGCGTGCCCGGCAGCATCCGGCCAATGAAGGCGTCTGCATCCAGCGTGTTCAGCGAGCAGCCCAGATAGTGCGTCGGCGTGGACAGCCGGCCGCTGTTGACCAGCGGACGCGCGAAGGCTTCGCTGCGCGCAAGCTCCAGCACCGCATTGCGCAGGCGCAGCGAGCTGCGGCTCTTGGGCGTGATGAAGTCGGTGGATCGGGTGGAGTTGCGCAGGTTGTCGTCGGCGGCCAGCGCGCGTTCCTCGTGATAGGTGTCGAGCAGGCTCTCAGGCGCCTGGCCGGCCAGGACCGCCGCCAGTTTCCAGGCTAGGTTGTCCACATCCTGGACGCCGCTGTTGGCGCCACGCGCGCCGAAAGGCGAGACCTGGTGCGCCGCGTCGCCCGCAAAGATCACACGGCCGTGGCGGAACTTGTCGATGCGTCGGCAGGCGAACTGGTAGACCGAGACCCATTCGAGTTCAAACTCCACGTCCTGGCCCAGCATGGCCTGGATGCGCGGGATAACGCGCTCGGGCTTCTTCTCTTCGACCGGATCGGCTTCCCATCCGAGCTGGAAGTCGATGCGCCAGACGTTGTCGCACTGCTTGTGCAGCAGCACCGACTGGCCTGGGTGGAAGGGCGGATCGAACCAGAACCAACGTTCTGTTGGAAACTCTGCCTTCATCACCACGTCGGCGATCAGGAACCGGTCCTGAAAGGCCTGGCCGGTGAACTCCGCCCCGACCATCTTGCGCGTGTCGCTGCTGGCGCCGTCGCAGGCGATCACCCAAGCGGCCTGCATGCTGAAGCGGCCATCGGGCGTCTCCACCTGCAGTTGCACGCCATCGGCGCCCTGCTCGAGGGCCAGCAGCTTGTGCTTCCAGCGCAGTTCGATCAACGGCTGCGCCATGCAGGCCTCGACCAGGTGCTCCTCCAAGTAGTACTGCTGCAGATTGATCATCGCCGGCAGCTTGTGCTGGGCCTCGGGCAGCAGGTCGAACTGGTAGGCCAGGCTATCGCGGTGGAAGACCTTACCGACCTGCCAGCGGATGCCTTGCTCCACCAGCGGCGCAGCCACGCCCAGACGGTCCCAGAACTCCAACGCGCGCTTGGCGTAGCAGACGGCTCGCGAGCCAATCGACACACTGTTGTTGTCGTCGAGCAGCACCGTCCTGATCCCACGCGAGGCGCAGTCCAGCGCCATGCTCAGGCCAACCGGCCCGCCGCCGATGATCACGACCGGGTGGTGCTGTGCCTGGCCACTGAGCTGCTCCGCGCTCCGGTGGTACTCGAACTCGGGGTAGGTGTAGGTGTGCATCATTGCGATGTGCCCCGCCCTGCTCAGTCCTCGGCGCCGGTGAACTCTTTTTCGTGCATCCAGGCGGCATGCTTGGGCGCACGTTTGGTGCGGTTCCACTCCTCCAGCATCTCCCACTTGCAGGCGTCGAGCTTGGCGTACATCTCAGGCGTGCCCACATCAGCGGCCAATTCCAGACGATGGCCGTTAGGGTCGAAGAAATAGATGCTCTTGAAGATGGTGTGATCGGTCACGCCCACCACCTCGATGCCGTCGGCCTGCAGGCGCGCCTTGGTCTCTTCCAGCGTCTTCACGCTGTCGACCTTGAAGGCAATGTGCTGCACCCAGTTCGGCGTGGCCTCGTCGCGCCCCATGGCCGGCGAATTGGGCAGCTCGAAGAAAGCCAGCACATTGCCATTACCGGCATCCATGAACAGATGCATATAGGGGTCAGGCGCCTGCGTGGACGGCACCTTGTCCTCCGCAATGGCGAGGACGAAGTCCATGCCCAGATGCTTGCGGTACCACTCGACCGTGGTCTTGGCATCGATACAGCGGTAGGCGACGTGATGGATGCGCTCGATCTTCAACATGATGACTGGTCTCCGTGTTTGCTAACTGATGGGGTGCTTCTGCTGCGTCCGGCTCAGACGTCTTCCAGCGCACGCCACATCGCGACATCGCGCTCGGCGGTCCAAATGCGCGGGTCGGGAAATTGCGTCGCTTCGTCGTAGGCACGTGTCACGTCGAAGGGCATGCAGTGGGCAAAGATCACCCACTTGCCGTACTTCTTCTCCAATTCGGCAAAGGTGGCCTTGTAGACAGCTTTCAGGTCTTCACCCTTGGCCACGCCGGCCTTCACATGGGCGAAGAGTTCACTGACAAAGGCGCGCGTGCCGGCCAAGCCCGCCGCTACATCCGCGGGCGTCTGCAGCGCCTTGCCTCGCCCGGGCACCAGCTTGGCGGGCTGCAAGGCAGCGATGTTGTCCAGCGTCTGCGGCCAGTCCTGGAAGTAGGCATCGCCGGCATAGGGCGTGGCGTCGAACTCGACCAGATCGCCGGAGAACAGCACCCGGTCCTTGGGCAACCAGACCACCGTGTCACCCTTGGTGTGACCGCGCCCGAGCTGCAGAATCTGCACTTCCAGCGACCCCATCCACAAGGTCATCTTGCGGTTGAAGGTGATGGTGGGCCAGGTCATGCCGGCCGGCACGGTTTCGACGTTGCGGAACAGGCGCGGGAAGCGGCCGATCTCGCTGGCCTTGTCCTGCTCGCCGCGCTCGACGATCAGGTCATAAGTGTCCTGACTGGCGATGATTTGCTCGCAGCCCTCGGCCTTATAGGCCGAGGCACCCAGGACGCGCACCGCGTGGTAATGCGAGAGCAGCACGTATTTGATCGGCTTGTCGGTCACCTCGCGGATGCGGCGGATCACGTCCTGCGCCATCAGCGGCGTGGCCTGCGTATCAATCACCATCACCGCGTCATCGCCGATCACGATGCCCGTGTTGGGGTCACCCTCAGCCGTGTAGGCGTAGGCATGCTCGGACAGCTTGTCGAAGCTGACCTGCTTCTCCTCCAGGTCAGCCTGGGACGCAAAGGTCTTAGCAGTGCTCATGGCGCTTTGTCTCGCATTCGATGTTTAACAATGGCGAATTGATTCGCCCATGAGGAATTCAGGGCTTGATCTTAATCAGTTGATTTGTTAATGTCTAATCAATTAGATCAATAGAAACCCTATGTTCACTGAAAGCCCCGACACCAGCAACACGGACCGCAGCCCGCGCGGCATCCAAAGCGTCGAGGTGGGCGGGCAACTGCTGATCGCGCTCGCACAGCATGGTCGGCCTTTGCCGCTGAAGGAGTTGGCCACCGCAGCCGGCATGCCCGCTGCCAAGGCTCACCCCTATCTGGTCAGCTTCATCAAGCTGGGACTGGTGGAACAGGAAAGCGGCGGCGGCCACTACGGCCTGGGTCCGCTGGCGCTGCAACTCGGGCTGATCAGCCTTCAGCAGTACGACCCGGTGCGACTGGCGACGCCGCGAATCGAGGAGTTGGCGCTGCTACTCGGGCACACCGTTGCCATTGCGGTGTGGGGCAATCGCGGGCCGACCATCGTGCGCGTGGCCGAGGCACCCTCCCCCGTGCACATCAGCATGAGGCATGGCGTGGTGATGAGCTTGCGAGGCACAGCCTCAGGCCGACTCTTTGCGGCGCATCGACCGCGCCCTGAGTTGTTGGCAGCGCTGCAAGCAGAAGCAGCGCTCGATGGCGGGGATGCGCGCGTCGGCGCGGATTTTGAAAAGCTGCTGACACAAGCCCGGCAGCAAGGCCTCGCCAGTTCCCGTGATGGCGTCGTGCAAGGTGTCAGCGCCCTGGCAGCGCCAGTCTTCGATGAGCAGGGCCGCATGGTGCTGAGCCTGACTGCGATCGGCCCGAGCGGCAGCTTCGATGCCAGCCTCAACGGCAGCGCAGCACTGAACTTGAAGCGATCGGGCTTGGACCTGTCACGCCAGCTTGGCTGGCGTGAGCGCTGAAGCGCAGAGGCGATTCAGGCCGCTTGACGAGCCTGAGATTCCAGCTGGCAGAAGAGCCGGTCAAGCAGGCCGGCCTGTTCCTCGGGCCCGAAGAAATGCGGGTAGAGGGAGCGCGTCAGCCCGGCATTGCGCGCACCGCCGAGGCTGTCGATCTGCTGCTGCGCGTAGGCCAGATCCAGACACATCAACACCGCAGGTGCTTGCACACGCGGGTTCAGGCGCTCTTCGCTAGCGACCGTGAAACCCAGCATGCGCCGGTAATAGGCCACGTGGCGCGGGTTGACCTCGATCACCAGCAACTCGACCTCGTTGACCTGATGGGCATAGAGGTGGGCCGCATGAAACAGGCCAGCCAGCACGTTCACCGAGGTGATACCGTGCTCAAGGGCCAGTTGGGTGAATTCGCACAGGCGCAGCCCCTGGGCACGCAGCACCCGCATCTCTTCGGGGAAGGCCTCATCCGCTTTCAGGCCTTGCGCCGAGTCCAGGCGCACGCCCAAGGTACCCAGCGTACCGGCCGCTCCGCTAGCACTCAAGGTCAGCAACTGCGGCTCGGTCGCTGAGGACCAAGGCATCCGCAGGTAGCCACGTTGCGCGTACCGCTGGATCACCAGACGCTGTGCCATCTCGCTCAAGGAGCCCGAGCGGGTGGCATGGATGGTGAAGCCGCCGTCCGCAGAAGAAGCCAGCGCGCTCAGGGGCAACGCAGTGGTCTGCGGCACTTGATGAAGGCTGTTGCTATGCACGGAAAGCCCGATCTATGAATTCGTTGGCGCGAGTCTAGCCTGCTATATCGACAGATTCGTGGCCAAACTGTAACGACTTGCGCTTACACAGTTCCCGTCGGGCCACAAGCCCCACACCTGGGGAAACCCCCATGCCTGCGGGGTACACCCGTCCACAGCCCTCAGGATCACGTCTGCGCCGATGCCTGCAGGTCGCCAAGCTCGACACGCGCCTGCAACAAGGCCTGCGCCACACGCCCATCTGCATGCCGCGCAGCAAGGTGCGGGTCGAACACGGCCTCAAGACTTGCGAGTGGCATCGCTGCAGCCAGCACGGCATCTCCTTGGAGCAACTCGCGGGCCAGTTGCCTCAGTGGCCGGCCCTGCTGCCTTACCTGCAGACACATTTGCTCGACACAAGCCTGGGCCGGCAAACGCCCCATCGAAGCGGCCAGCAAAAGCACCAGCCCTTCTGCGCAGACCAGATCCAGTTGACGATCGATGTTCTGAAGCATGCGGGCGGGATTGACGCGCAACGGCAAGGCCAGCGACAAGGCCTGCAGGCCGCTGTGGCAGCACTGCAGCAGGCCGGAAAACTCCGCCTGTTCGGCTTGCCACCCCCCCAGCCCCCGCTCATGCTCCTGATTCATGCACGCCAGCAGGGCCGCCACACGAACCGGTGCCCGCTTGGCGGCAGCTAGAGCCAGCAGGCAGGCCACCGGATTGTCCTTGCTCGCGTAGCCGCAAAGCCCGCTGCGCCCAGGCGCCAGGGGCTCGTTGATTTCGCCAACTTCGGCCTGACTCAGCAAGGCCAGGTCACCCGCATACTTGCCGAGCACGCCACACAGCAGTCCGAGCTCGGCACCCAGGCGCACCCAACGGTCGCGCTGGGACTGCCAAGGCACAGCCGGCAACTGCAAGCCCAGTTCACGTGCCAGTTCAGCACCTACCGCATCTGCTTTCGCACCCAACGCAGCCTGCGTGCCGACCAAGCCGCCGAATTGCAGCAGAACGGCCTCGGCGGCCTGTTGACGCAGGCTTCGCGCACAGCGCAGCAACGGCGCCAACCAGCCCATGGCCTTAAAGCGCAGGCTGGTGACCTGGGCGGGCTGCATCAGCGTCCGCGCCAGCATCGGCATGGCCGGTGCGCCCTCGGCCAAACTCAGCAAACCCTCGCACAGGCGCAACAGGTCAGCGTCGATCAGGCGCAAGGCGCGCTGCGTCTGCAAGGCCAAGGCGGAGTCCAGCACATCCTGCCCGGTCGAACCCCAATGCACATAGCCGGCCGCCACGGAATCGAACAAGGCGACTGTCTCGGTCAGCTTGTCGATGACCGGCAGCGCCAGGCTGCCAGCACGAGCGCTGGCGCCGACCAAAGCACTGACGTCATAGAGCTCGGCACGACAGAGGCTGCTGATGGCCTGTGCTGCGGCAGGCGGGATCAGACCCACCCTCGCCTGAGCGCGTGCCAGAGCCCCCTCGAAGTCCATCATGGCCTGAACCATGGCCTGCTCGTCGAGCAGGCAGGCCATCTCGGACGTGGACAGGAAGCCCTCGAACACTGGCTGTGCCATCAAGGCCTTCCTTCATAAGAAAGTTGGCCACCCGCGTACTGCGGGCGGCCCTGTCGCATGCGCGCTCAGGCGGCGCGGTGCAGTTGCGCCAAACGCCCCATATTGCCCATCGAGACGCGGTGCATTTCCAGCAAGGCCAAGAGGCCGCTGCGATGCAGCTGCACCACCTGATCATCGGGCAGCTCGGCGAGCTTCTGTTCGTTGACGGCCAGGAAGCCATCCACATCGATCTTCTCGCCATCCGGCAAGGTGGCTTCGAAGCGCATGTCCTGCAGCAGATCCAGCGCCGCCAACTGCTCGCAGACCGAACGGGTGCGCTCGGCCTCGCGCTCAAAGTTTTCCAGGAAGGTCTTGGCGTTCATGATGAACTCGCTGGGCTGGCCGTCGGCCTCGAACAGCGGTGTGCCCTCGCTGGTCGAGAAGCCACGCCAGTCAGCATCGAAGCAGACTGCAATCTCGTTCTCGCTGATGCGTGCCATCGCGAAGGGAAAACGACGCAGATACGCAGGCATGTAGTTGCCGGTCCACTGGCCGTCCTTGACGAACAGGTTGCTGCCAGGCTTCAGGCCCAGAACAGCCAGCGGCGCGATCGCCTGCGGCGTACCGTCGGCCGGCTCATCGCCGACACGCACAAACACCAGCGGAAACTCCTTGCAGGCGTCGGCGAACTCAACCGCCGTCAGGAACAGCGAGTTCAAGTTCTCGACCCGTTCCAGGGTCGACAGCTCTGTCTTCAAGCGCAGGTGCTTGTGCTGTTCTCGGTCCAGCGGCACCAGATTGCCGTACAGCGGGGGATTGCTCATTCTTTCTCTCCTTCGACAGCCAGTCTCGTGACCAGCACCTTGTCCACACGCTTGCCATCCAGGTCAACAACCTCGAAACGCCAAGCATCCCATTCCACCGCGTCCGTCGTGCGCGGCAGTCGACCCAGCAGCAGCATGATCATGCCGGCCAGGGTGTTGTAGCGCCCGCGATCTTCCTCGGGCAGCTCCTTCAATTCCAGGCGGTCCTTGAACTCCGGTACCGGAATCAAGCCATCCATGAGCCAGCTGCCATCCTCGCGCTGCACGGCCCAGGCGTCGCCATCACTGGGCGCAGAGAACTCGCCGGCGATGGCTTCGAGCACATCACGCACGGAGATCACGCCCTGCACTTCGCCATACTCGTCAACGACAAAGACCAGCTGCGCATCTGACGCGCGGAAGTGATCCAGCAACTCCATGCCCGAGAGCGTTTCGGGCACGAAAATCGGCGCTTCCAGGTCTTCACCCAGGCTCAGGGCCTGGCCCGACAGCGCGCGCTGCAACAGGGTCTGCGCAGAGACGACGCCGACCACTTCAGTGAGACCGCCGCGACAGACCGGATAGCGGCTGTAGCCATGCGCACGCAGCATCTCCAGCACGGCCGAGGCTTCGTCTTCGATGTCCAACCAGGCGATTTCCGCGCGCGGGATCATCATCGAGCCGACCTGGCGCTCATCGAGCCGGAACACATTGCGCACCATCTGGTGCTCCTGCTCCTCGATCACACCCGCATCCAGGCCCTCTTCCAGGCTGGCGGCGATCTCTTCTTCCGTCACGCCGCGCTGCACCTTGCCGCGCTGCCCCATCAGTCCCAGCGTGGCCTCGGTGGCGAAGGTCAGCAGCTTGACCAGTGGCCGCGCCACCATCGACAGGACTTCCATCGGCGGCGCGACCAGGCGTGCCACCGTCTCAGGGTAGATCTGCCCCAGGCGCTTGGGCACCAGTTCGCCAAAGATGATGGTGGCGATGGTCAGCAGCACCACAACCAAGCCAGTGGCCGACACCTGCGCCACAGATTCCGTCAGGCCCAGGCTCAACAGCCATTGCGCCAGCGGGCCGGAGAAGGCCGCCTCACCGACGATACCGTTAAGGACGCCAATCGACGTGATGCCGATCTGCACCACCGAGAGGAACTTGGTCGGGTTCTCGTGCAGATCCATGGCCGCCTGCGCGCCGGATTCCTGAGCCTCCAGCATGACCTGCAAGCGCGCCTTGCGGCTGGCCGTCAGCGCCATCTCGGACATGGCAAAAATGCCGTTGAGCAGGATCAGAAAGAGTACTAGCGCCGTGTCCATTGAGAGCACGCCAGCGCCGAGCTTCTAGCCGGCGGGCGCGCACGTTATTCGCGAAGGCCGCAAGGGTAGCAGATGGGAATGACCCGGCCGCACCGCACAATCCCGGTATGAACTACCTGATTGGCGACGTCCAGGGCTGCTGCGACGCGCTGGAACGGCTGCTGGCCGAAATCGACTTTTCCCCCTCGCGCGACCAGCTCTACCTGCTGGGCGACCTGGTCAATCGCGGCCCGGCTTCGCTAGCCACGCTGCGCCGCCTGCAGGGCATGGAGGGCGCCGCCACCTGCCTGCTGGGCAACCACGACCTGCATCTGCTCGCGGTCGCCGCCAAGACCAGGAAGCCGCACCGCAGCGACACCTTGCACGATATCCTCGAAGCACCCGATCGCGAAGCCCTGCTGGCCTGGCTGCGCCAGCAACGCCTGGCCGTCCACGCCCATGGCTGGCTGATGGTGCATGCCGGCGTAGTGCCGCAATGGGATTTGGCCCAGACCTTGAGCCTGGCGGCCGAAGTGGAAGCGCTGTTGCGCAGCCCGGCGCTGGGCGAGTTCCTGCCGCAGATGTATGGCAACGAGCCGGCGCAGTGGCGGGACGATCTGCAGGGCGCGCCCCGGTTGCGCTTCATCATCAATGTGCTGACGCGCTTGCGCTTTTGCGATGCGCAGGGCCAGATGGACTTCCACACCAAGGACGGCGCAGCCGGCGCGCCAGCGGGCTTCTTGCCCTGGTTCGAGGTGCCCGGTCGGCGCAGCGCCAGCACCCCGATCGCCTTCGGCCACTGGTCCACGCTGGGCCTGATCAACCGCCCTGACCTGCTGGCCTTGGACACCGGCTGCATCTGGGGCGGACAACTCAGCGCCATGCGCGTCGATGGCCAGCGCCGCGAACTGATCCAGGTGCAGTGCGCACAAGCGCAAGCACCTGGTGCCTGAGCCTCGCGCCACAGGCTAGAATAGCCCCCTTCAAGAGGAAGCGTGGCCGAGCGGTTTAAGGCACCGGTCTTGAAAACCGGCGAGGGTTTGCGCCCTCCGTGAGTTCGAATCTCACCGCTTCCGCCATTTCTGCGCACCGAGCACGGCGCGCCGAGCGGTCGCCGCAACCCAGGCCGGCGCCACTCACACCTCCAGCCACTCCTTGCGGATATAGCTGTTGCCCCGCAGATCGTCGGGCGAGCCTTCGAAGACGATGCGGCCATGGCCCATTACATAGCAGCGCTCGGAGATCTCCATCGCGATCGCCAGCTTCTGCTCTACCAGCAGCACCGCGATGCCGCGGCGCTTCAGCTCCTTCAGATACTCGGCCACCTGCTCGACAATCTTGGGCGCCAGGCCTTCGGTGGGCTCGTCGATCATGATCAGATCGGGGTCGCCCATCAGCGTGCGGCACAGCGTCAGCATCTGCTGCTCGCCGCCCGACAACACGCCGGCCTCGGTGTGCTGGCGCTCCTTCAGACGCGGGAACAGCTGGTACATGTCGTCGAAGCCCCAGCGCGCGTTCTTGGCGCCGCTCTTCTGACCCAGCAGCAGGTTCTGGTGCACGGTCAACTTGGGGAAGATGTCGCGGTTTTCCGGCACATAACCGATGCCTTCGTGGGCAATCTCGTAGGCCTTGCGGCCCAGCATCTCGCGCTCGCCAAACTTGATCGAGCCGCTGCCGTCGACATTACCCATGATGGTCTTGACCGTCGTCGAGCGGCCCGAGCCGTTGCGGCCCAAGAGGCTGACGATTTCGCCCGGCCGCACCTCCATGCTGACGCCATGCAGCACATGGCTCTTGCCGTAGAAGGCGTGGACGTTGTCCAGCTTCAGAAGTCGTCCCTTGCCCGCGCTCATGCCGCCACCCCTCCGGCCGCGCCGGCCGCCTGCGCTTCGGCCAACACCGAGCCGAGGTAAGCCTCCTGCACACGCGCATTGGCGCGCACCGCATCCGGCGTGTCGTAGGCGATCACTTCGCCATAGACCAGCACCGCAATCTTGTCGGCCAGGCCGAACACCACGCCCATGTCATGCTCCACCGTCAACAGCGTCTTGCCCTGCGTGACCTCGCGGATCAGCTGGATGAAGCGCTTGGTTTCACTCTTGCTCATGCCGGCGGTCGGTTCGTCCAGCAGGATCACGTTGGAGCCACCGGCGATGGTGATGCCGATCTCCAGCGCCCGCGCCTCGGCGTAAGTCAGGTTGGTGGCCAGCACATCGCGCCGCTTGTCGAGCTTGATCATCTCCAGCACCTCTTCGGCGCGGTCATTGGCGTCGTCCAGATCAGCCAGGAACTTCCAGAAGGCGTAGCGATAGCCCATGCTCCACAGCACCGCACAACGGATGTTCTCGAACACCGACAAGCGCGTGAACAGATTGGAGACCTGGAAGCTGCGCGACAGCCCGCGGCGATTGATCTCGTAGGGCTTGAGCCCGTCGATGCGCTCACCATTCAGCTTGATTTCGCCGCTGCTGGGTGCAAAGCGGCCGCTGATCAAATTGAACAAAGTGCTCTTGCCCGCGCCGTTCGGGCCGATGATGGCCACGCGCTCGCCGGGCCGAACCTGCAGCTGCGCGCCACGGATGATCTCGCTCTTGCCGAAGCGCTTGTGCACACCCAGCAGTTCGAGCGCAAATTCGGAACTGCCGCTCATCACAGCGCCTCCCTGCGTTTGATTTCTTTCTCGATCTCTTCCTGGATCTGGTCCCACTCGCGCTTGAACTGGCGACGGGCCAATTCAAACAAGCCCAGACCCAGCAGCAACAGCATCGTGGAACCCAGCCAGGCATCGACGCCTGCACTGTTCAGCGTCACGCCGGCAAAGCGCAGCACCGGACCCAGGGCTTCGTTGAGCTGGTGGTGGTAGAGCATCTCGATCATGGCCGCAGCACCCATCAGCATCGCCAGCGCCGTGCCGGCCAGCGCCAGATAGGAGGTCCACAGCCGGCCCAGCTTGCCATAGGCAGCCACGCGCAGATTCATCATGATCAGGCTGGCGATACCGCCCGGCGCATACATCACCATGAACAGGAAGATCAGCCCCAGATAGAGCAGCCAGGCCTGCGTCAGCTCGGACAGCAGAACGCCGGCCAGCACCATCAGCACCGCGCCGATGATGGGCCCGAAGAAGAAGGTGGCGCCGCCCAGGAAGGTGAACAGCAGATAGCCCCCCGAGCGCAGAGCGCCCACCACCTCGGCGGTGACGATCTCGAAGTTCAGCGCCCCCAGGCCGCCCGCCACACCGGCGAAGAAGCCCGAGATCATGAAGGCCAGGAAGCGCACCCACTGCGTGTTGTAGCCGACGAACTCGACGCGTTCGGGGTTGTCGCGCACCGCATTAAGCATGCGGCCCAGCGGCGTACGCGTCAGCGCAAACAGCAGCGCGGTGCTGATGAAGCAGTAGAGCGCGATCAGGTAGTAGACCTGGATCTGCGGGCCGAAGGTGATGCCCATCACCGGCTGGCCAACCACCCGGTTGCCCGAGATGCCGCCCTCGCCGCCGAAGAACTCGGGCAGCATCAAGGACATCGACCAGATCAGCTCGCCCAGGCCCAGCGTGATCATCGCGAAGGGCGTGCCCGACTTCTTCGTCGAGACCCAGCCGAACAGCAGGGCAAATGCCAGGCCTGCCAGGCCGCCCACCAGCGGGATCAGGCTCACCGGCACGGCCAGCGCACCGTTCGACACCTGGTTCAGCGTGTGGATGGCAAGGAAGGACCCCAGGCCACTGTAGACCGCATGGCCGAAGCTGAGCATGCCGCCCTGCCCCAGCAGCACGTTGTAGGCCAGGCAGGCAATGATGCCGATGCCGATTTGGCTGAGCATCGTGTGCGAGAGGCTGCTGGTCCACAGGAGCGGCGCCACGATCAGGGCCGCCGCATACAGGCCCCAGATCAGCCAGCGGCCGACGTTGTAGGGTTTGAAGTGATAGTGAGCGTGTGTCGCGCGAGTGAGAGACATGGCTTATTCCTCGCGCGTGCCGAGCAGGCCCTTGGGCCGGAAGATCAGGATCAGAACCATCAGCAGATAAGGCAAGATTGGCGCCACCTGGGCGAGCGTGAGCTTCAGGAAGGGGTAACCGATGGTCTCGGGGCCGATCTGTGCGCCCCAGCTGTTGAACAGCGTGGCCAGAGAGCCGTCCACGGTCAGAGGCAGGGTCTGCAGCAGGCCGATCAGGATGGAGCCGACGAAGGCTCCCGCCAGCGAGCCGACACCGCCGACCACCACCACCACGAAGATGATGGAGCCGACGATCACCGCCATCGAGGGCTCGGTTACGAAGGTGATGCCGCCGATCACGCCGGCCAGCGCGGCGAGTGCGCAGCCACTGCCGAACACCAGCATGAACACGCGCGGCACGTTGTGGCCCAGCGACTCGACCATCTCCGGATGCGTCAACGCCGCCTGGATCACCAGGCCGATGCGGGTGCGCGTCAGCAGCAGCCACAACGCCAGCAGCATCAGCAGCGCCACGCCCATCATGAACGCGCGCGTCATCGGAAACTTGGAACAGATCACACCCGCCGTGCACAGGCCGGCAGGCGCTTCACCCAGCAGCAGCGACAGCCCCTGCAGCGGGTGCTGGATGATGGTGAACGCCGGGCCCTGCAGGCTGGGTGGCGGAGGGAAAGCAAGCGCCGTGCGGCCCCAGATCAGCTGCACCAGCTCCAGGATCACATAGGACAGGCCGAAGGTGATCAGCAGCTCAGGCACATGGCCGAACTTGTGCACCTTGCGCAAGGCGCCGCGCTCGAACAATGCACCCAGCAGCCCCACCAGCACCGGCGCCACGATCAAGGCGGGCCAGAAGCCGATGAACTTCACCAGCGTGAAGGCGAAGTAGGCACCCAGCATGTAGAAGCTGGCGTGGGCGAAGTTCAGCACACCCATCATGCTGAAGATCAGCGTCAGGCCCGAGCTGAGCATGAACAGCAGCAGTCCGGAGGACAGGCCGTTCAGAAGGTTGATCAGGAGTTGGTCCACGGCGATTGGGGTTCAGGCGCAGCAGGACGCGGCGCGGAGGAAGAACTGCGCGGATTTTTCGGGAGGGCTGCCGTCGTGAGCGGGTTGGGCTTGCGGCGCGCAGCCGTACACAGGTACGGTGAGCACCGCAAGCTCAGAATCGGCCCGCGCAGTAGGCAGACACCCGAAAAATCAGGGGCGCTTCATTTGGCAGGAGGTCGGCGTGCTCGACACATACGGCTCGAAGGTCCGCACAGGCACGAAGGTCATGCCGGTCTTCTCAGCGCTGTAGCTGTTCTTCGCATCGGTCTTCTGCCACACCGACAGATACAGCGTCTGCTGCAGTTGGTGGTCGGTCTTGCGCATCTCGACTTCACCGTTGAAGCTCTTGGTCTTCAGACCTTCCAGCGCCGCCGCCACCTTCACCGGATCAGTGCTCTTGGCCTTGGCCATCGCCTCGGACAGCGTGGTGTAGATGTGGATCACGCTGCCGGTGTAGAAGTCGGCATCGAACTTCTGCTGGAACTCGTTCTGCCATTTCTGCATCTGACCACCCATGTTGTAGTGGTTGTACGAGATCTGGTAGACGCGGCCGGCAGAGCCGGTGCCCAAGGCGGTCGGGGTGCCCGTGACGCCGGCGTAGTAGGTGAAGAACTTGGCATTCAGGCCAGCCTCGTTGGCCGACTTGATCAGCAGCGCCAGGTCAGAGCCCCAGTTGCCGGTGATCACGGTGTCGGCGCCGCTGGCCTTGATCTTGGCGATATAGGGCGCGAAGTCACGCACCTGGGCCAGCGGGTGCAGGTCTTCGCCGACGATCTGGATGTCCGGGCGCTTGCGCGTCAGGTTTTCCTTGGCGTACTTCGCCACCTGATGGCCGTGCGCGTAGTTCTGGTTCAGCAGGAAGACCTTCTTGATGTCCGGCTGGTCCTTCATGAAGGTGGTCATCGCCTCCATCTTCATCGAGGTGTCGGCATCAAAGCGGAAGTGCCAGTAGCTGCACTTGCTGTTGGTCAGATCGGGGTCCACGGCCGAGTGGTTCAGGTAGACCACTTCCTTGCCGGGATTGCGCTCGTTGTGCTTGTTGACCGCGTCGATGATGGCCATCGCCGCACCGGAGCCATTGCCCTGGGTGACGTAGCGCACGCCCTGGTCAATGGCCGACTTCAGTGCGTTGAGCGACTCGGCCGGGCTGAGCTTGTTGTCGATCGGAATGATCTCGAACTTCACGCCCGCCGGGTTGGATGCATTGAACTTCTCGGCGAAGAACTGGAAGCTTTTGACCTGGTTCTGGCCGACCGGCGCCATCAGGCCGGACAGCGGGTCGATCCAGGCGATCTTGACCGTCTCGCCCTTCTGGGCATAGGCGGCACCGGTGCCCAGGGTGAGGGCTGCGGCGATGGCGATCAGGGTGTGGCGCTTGCTGTACATCGTTGTCTCCTTGGGTTGTGTAAGGCGTGTAGTAAGCGGGTCAAAGAAACCGGCGGACTGGAGTCGGCCGGCGCTGGGTGGGCGCCGGCAGCTCCGGTCTCAACCGGGCAGTCGGTGGCTCTTGAACTGCTCGCGCAGCTTGAGCTTTTGTATCTTCCCGGTCGCAGTGTGGGGGATTTCGTCAACGAAGACCACGTCGTCCGGTATTTGCCACTTGGCGATGCGGCCCTCGTAGAACGCCAGCATCTCGTCGCGTGTCAGCTCGACACCGGGCTTGCGCACGACCACCAGCAGCGGCCGCTCGTCCCACTTGGGATGAGCGCAGGCAATGGCGGCGGCCTCATGCACCGCTGGATGCGCCATCGCGATGTTCTCGAGATCGATGGAGCTGATCCACTCGCCGCCGGACTTGATTACGTCCTTGCTTCGGTCGGTGATCTGCATGAAGCCATCGGCGTCAATGGTGGCCACGTCCCCGGTCGGGAACCAGGTGCCCATGCCGGCCACCTCCACCAGCGGCGAAGCCGGCTGCTGGAAATAGCTGTCGATCACCCAGGATCCGCGCACCACGAGATTGCCGGCGCTGGCGCCATCCCAGGGCAGCGGCTTGCCTTCGTCGTCGATCACGGCCATGTCGATGCCGTAGATCACCTTGCCCTGTTTCTCAAGGATGCGGCGCTGTTCCTCGACCGGCAACTCCAGTTGCTTAGCCGTCAGCTTGGACAGCGTGCCCAGCGGCGAGAGTTCGGTCATGCCCCAGGCGTGAATGACTTCGACGCCGTAGTCGTCCATCAGCGTGCGCAGCATCGCCGGCGGGCAGGCCGAGCCGCCGATCACCGTGCGCCTGAAGGTCGAGAACTTCAGCTTGTTCTGGCCCACATAGTTCAGCAGGCCCAGCCACACCGTCGGCACACCAGCGCTGAAGGTGACGCCTTCGTTCTCGAACAGCTCGTACAGCGACTTGCCATCCAGATGCGGGCCGGGAAACACCAGCTTGCAGCCTACGATGGCCGCGCTGTAGGGCAGGCCCCAGGCATTGACGTGGAACATCGGCACCACCGGCAGTACCACGTCCTTGCTGGAGCAGTCCATCGCATCAGGCAGCGCCGAGGCATAGGCATGCAGCACGCTGGAGCGGTGGCTGTAGACAGCGCCCTTGGGGTGCCCTGTGGTGCCCGAGGTGTAGCAGATGCTCGATGCGGTGTTTTCGTCGAAGCTCGGCCAAGCGTACTGGCCATCCTCGGCTTCGACCAGCTCTTCGTAGCACAGCAGGCCGGGGATGGAGGTCTGCGCCGGCATGTGCGCCCGGTCGGTCATCAAGACATAGTGCTTGATGCCCGGCATGTGGCTGACCAGCTTCTCGACCAGCGGCAGGAAGCTCGCGTCGAAGCACAGCACCTTGTCCTGCGCGTCATTGGCAATCCATACCACCTGCTCAGGGAACAGACGCGGGTTGATGGTGTGGCAGACCAGCTGCGAGCCGGAGGCGCCGTAATAGATTTCCAGGTGGCGGTAGCCATTCCAGGCCAGCGTTGCGACGCGCTCACCAGCCTGCAAGCCCAGTCGGGCCAAGGCCTGAGCGACTTTGCGCGAGCGCAGTTCGGCGTCGCGCCAGGTGTAGCGGTGCAGATCGCCCTCGACCCGCTTGCTGACGATTTCGGTCTCGCCTGAATGACGCGCCGCATGCTGGATCAGCGACGAAATCAACAAGGGCATGGCCATCATCTGACCCATCAGCGCCATCAGCTGTCTCCTGGTTTGTATGTCCAGCGAAGGACTTGTTGCAAACCAGTTTAATCCTCGGATCCGTCCCGCCAGAGTCACCCGAGTTACACAAGCGCGACACGGGCCCTAGGGGTATTCACTTGCCCCTAACGCACTGGATCGCAGCCGAGCGCTACAGCCACGGCGGATGCCCGGAGAAACCCCAACACCAAGCCGGCCAGCGGGCCCTGACTACACTGCCGCCGATGAACGCGCCCCTGCCCCTGCTGAAGCAGGCACCCCGACCTGACGTCGCGTGGCTCAACCGCTTTGCCGCGCTGGGTTCGACCTTCCACACCGAACTGCCGCCCATCGGCCTGCCCGATCCGCATTGGGTGGCACACAGCGCTGACTGTGCACAGCTGCTGGGCTGGCCCTCCGACTGGTGGCAGCAGGACGGCGCGCTGGCCGTGCTGGCTGGCAACGCCTTGTGGCCCGGCATGCGCCCTGTCGCCACCGTCTACAGTGGCCACCAGTTCGGCGCCTGGGCCGGCCAGCTGGGCGACGGCCGCGCACACCTTCTCGGTGAGTTGCAGACGGCGGACGGGCGCAGCTTCGAGCTGCAACTCAAAGGTGCCGGACTGACGCCCTACTCCCGCATGGGGGATGGCCGCGCGGTGCTACGCTCCTCGATCCGCGAATTCCTGTGCTCAGAAGCGATGGCCTCGCTGGGCATCCCGACCACGCGCGCGCTGGCGATCACCGGCTCGGCGCTGCCAGTGCGCCGCGAGACGATTGAAAGCGCGGCTGTGGTCGCACGCACGGCGCCCAGCTTCATTCGCTTCGGCCACTTCGAGCACTTCGCGCACAGCGACCAGCACCAGGCGCTGCGCGAGTTGGCCGACTTCTTCATGCAGACGCACGCGCCCGAGTGCCTGGATGCGCCGCAGCCGGTAGTCGCGCTACTTGAGCGCGTAGGCCGTCAAACCGCCGAGCTGATGGCGCAGTGGCAGGCGGTGGGCTTCTGCCACGGCGTGATGAACACCGACAACATGTCCATGCTGGGGCTGACGCTGGACTACGGGCCTTTCGGCTTCCTGGACGGTTTCGACCCCGGCCACATCTGCAACCACACCGACCGCCAGGGCCGCTACGCCTATGCGCGCCAGCCCAATGTGGCCTTCTGGAACCTGCATGCGCTGGCCCAGGCCCTGCTCCCGCTAATCCCAGGTGAACGCGAAGCCGCCGGCGCGCAGCTGCTCGGCGCGCTGCAGGCCTATCGGCAGGTCTTCCCTGAGGCGCTGCTGGCGCGCATGCGGGCCAAGCTCGGGTTCAGCCTCGTCCAGGACGAAGACCGTGCCCTGGTCGACGACTGGCTGCGCCTACTGGCCGCGCATCGGGTGGACTACACCATCGCCAACCGGCGCCTGGCCCGCCATGCCTCGGACGCTGTCGCGCTGCGCGACCTGTTCCTCGACCGACCGGCCTTCGACGCCTGGTTCGAGCGTTACCAGGCCCGGCTCGCAGCCGAGCCGCTGCCGGCGCAAGAGCGCGAGGCGGCGATGCTGACCAGTAACCCGGCCGTGGTGTTGCGCAATCATCTGGCCGAGGGGGCTATACGCCAAGCCCAGGCTGGCGACTTCAGCGAAGTGCAGCGCCTGCTGGCCGTGCTGCAGCGTCCCTTCGACGAACCGGCTCTGGCCTCGGACGCCGGCTTTCCGCCCGACTGGGCCCAACATCTGGAAGTGTCCTGTTCATCATGAGCGACTCCACCCCTGACGACCGCGACTATCCCGTCCAGAAGAGCGACGCCGAATGGCGCGCCCAGCTCGACCCGATGCAATACCAGGTGGCGCGCCACGCTGCCACCGAACGCGCCTTCACCGGCAAGTACTGGGACCACTGGGACCAAGGGCACTACAACTGCGTGGGCTGCGGCGCAGCGCTGTTTGAAGCACAGACCAAGTTCGACGCCGGCTGCGGCTGGCCCAGCTACTGGGCACCTGTGAACGCCGAAGTCGTCGAGCGCGTGGTGGACGAAAGCCATGGCATGGTGCGCGTCGAAGTGCGCTGCAACAACTGCGGCTCGCACCTGGGCCATGTCTTCCCCGATGGGCCGGAGCCAACTGGCGAGCGTTTTTGCATCAACTCGGCCGCGATAGACTTCGCGCCTGACTGAGCCCCCTTTCCCCGCCTGAACCTGCTCGGGTTTGCGTGGCGCGGCGCAGCGCCACACCCCAGCCATCCCATGAAAATTTTCCTGGACTTCCTGCCGCTGATCCTGTTCTTCGGCACCTTCAAGTTCGCCGAGTCCCGCCAGGAAGCCGCCGCCCAGTTCGCCACCCAGCACTTCGGTTTCCTGGTCGCCAGCGGGCATGTCAACGCCACTGTCGCCCCAGTGCTGCTGGCCACGCTGGTGGTGATGGCTGCCACCTTGATCCAGGCCCTGGTGCTGAAGCTGCGCAGCCAGAAGATCGACCTGACGCTGTGGATCAGCCTGGCGCTGGTCGTGGTGCTGGGGGCCGCCACCGTGTGGTTCCAGAACGAGACCTTCATCAAGTGGAAGCCCAGCGGCCTGTACTGGGCCATGGCGCTGGTGTTCTTCGTGAGCCCGCTGCTGTTCGGCAAGAACCTGCTGAAGTCCATGCTGGGCAAGGACCTGCAGCTACCGGATTTCGTCTGGCGCCGCCTGAACCTGGCCTGGGTGCTGTTCTTTGCCGCGATGGGCGTGCTTAACCTCTACGTGGCCTACAACTTCTCCACCTCCACCTGGGCCAACTTCAAGGTCTTCGGCGCCACCGGCCTGATGCTGCTGTTCACGCTGGGCCAGGGCCTCTACATGAGCCGCTTCCTCAGCGACGAGGACCCGAACAACAAGGACAAACAACCATGACGCCGCGCGCCTCATTGCAAGAGATGGAGCAGCGCCTGCGCGCTGCGCTGGAGCCCAGCGTGCTCGAGCTGCACGACGACAGCGCCAGCCATGCCGGACACGCCGGGGCTCGCGAGGGCGGGCATTACCAGCTCCGCATCGTCAGCCCCCGCTTTGCAGGCCTTGGCCGCGTGGCGAGACACCGCCTCGTATATGATTCCCTCGCAGAGTTGATGCAGCATGGCATCCACGCGCTGGCGATTGATGCCCGCGCGCCGGACGAAGGCTAAAGCACTCCGCAAACCGCGCCTACCGGCGCTTTTTTTCATTCATTGCGTACATATCCATGAAGAAGCTCGTGCTCGCCGCGGCCATCGCGGCCCTGACCGCAACGCTTGTGCCCGTGACGGCCAGCGCACAGAACATCGCCATCGTCAATGGCAAGGCCGTGCCCAAGGCACGCGCCGATCTGCTGATCAACCAGGTCACCAAGGCCGGTCAGCAGCAGAGGACGCCAGAACTCGAAGCCCAGGTGCGCGACGAGGTCGTGCTGCGCGAGATCTTCATGCAGGAAGCCGAGAAGCGCGGCATCCCGGCCAGCGCCGACTTCCGGGCACAGATGGAACTGGCCCGCCAGTCCATCATGATCCGGGAGCTGTTCGCAGACTTTGCCAAGAAGAACCCGGTGACCGACGCTGAAGCGCAAGCCGAGTACGACAAGTTCAAGGCCCAGAACAGCGGCACCGAATACCGTGCCCGCCACATCCTGGTGGAGAAGGAAGAAGACGCCAAGGCGCTGATCAAGCAGCTTAACGGTGGCGCCAAGTTCGAGGATCTGGCCTCCAAGAACTCCAAGGACCCCGGCTCGGCAGCCAATGGCGGCGATCTGGACTTCGCCAATGCCAACAGCTACGTGCCCGAGTTCAGCAAGGCCATGGTCGCGCTGAAAAAGGGCGAGATGACCCAGGACCCGGTCAAGTCGCAGTTCGGTTTCCACATCATCAAGCTGGAAGACACGCGTGAAGCGCAGTTCCCCGCTTTCGCCGATGTGAAGGCCCAGATCGTGCAGCGCCTGAACCAGCAGAAGACGGCTGACTTCCAGCAAGAGCTGAAGACCAAGGCCAAGACCGACTACAAGTTCGCGCGCTGATCCGCACGCGCCTGAACCGGCAAGCAGCCCGCGCCACGCCCGTCAGCGTGCGCGGGCTTTTTTCCACCTGAACGACTCTGCGCCCTCCCCTGTGCCCGCCACCCGCCTCGCCAGAAGACTGCTGCCCCACCCCGACACGCTAGCCCAGACACCCGGCCTGCGCTGGCTGGGCCGCTATCTGGCGCCGCGCCCCTGGCTGTGGGTGGCGCACCGCCGCCGCGTCGCCATGGGGGTGGCCGTCGGCCTGGCCATCGGGGTGATTCCGCTGCCGACCCAGATGCTGGTGGCCGCAGTCTTTGCCATCGTGTTCCGCGCCAATGTGGCGGCGGCGGTGGCAGCCACCTGGCTGACTAACCCCTTCACGCTGGTACCGATCTGGAGCCTGGCGATCTATCTGGGCCGGCTGGCATCAGGCCATCAGGGCCCGATTGCCACGCCCGAGATGCTGGACATCGCCTGGGCCCAGCCAGCCACCTGGGGGCCTTCGCTATGGGCCTGGGTGCAGGCGCTGGGCCATCCGCTGCTGGTGGGCCTGCCGCTGGCCGGGCTGGTGCTGGGCGCCGCCGCCTATGCGGTGGTCTATATCGGCTGGTGGGCGGTGATCCGCGGTGAGCGCCTACGCCGGTTGCGCCAGCGCAGCCGGCGCAGTGATCTCGCTTAGCCGGCCGGCCTCGATGCGCAGCTGACGCTGGCAGCGCTGCGCGATGGCCGGGTCGTGCGTTACCAGCACCAAGGTCGTGCCGGCCTCGCGATTGAGCTCGAACATCAAGTCCATCACCGCGGCACCGGTGGCGAAATCCAGGCTGCCGGTCGGCTCATCGGCCAGCAGCAAGGCCGGGCGCTGCACAAAGGCGCGCGCCAAGGCCACACGCTGCTGCTCGCCGCCCGACAAGACGCGCGGATAGTGGCGCAGGCGCTCGCCCAAGCCCACCCGCTCCAGCATGGCCTGTGCAAGCGCGCGCGCATCACGCTCGCCGCGCAGCTCCAGCGGCAGCATCACGTTCTCCAGCGCCGTCAGATTGGCCAGCAGCTGAAAGCTCTGGAACACAAAGCCCACATGCTGGGCGCGCAAGGCGGCGCGCTGGTCCTCATTGAGATCGAACAAGGCCTGGCCAGCCAGCTTGACGCTGCCGCTGCTGGGCGTGTCCAGGCCCGCAAGAATGGCCAGCAGCGTGCTCTTGCCCGAGCCCGAAGCCCCCACAACCGCCACCGATTCGCGCGGCGCCAGCGTGAAGGAGACTTCATGCAGTATCGTCAGCAGCCCCGACGCGTCCTGCACCTGCTTGGTCACGCGCTCGACTTCGATAATGGGCTTCTGGTCAATGGATGCGGACATGAAGAGACGGCTTGGACAAAGCAAGCGACGTGATTGGATGCGGGACTGTAGCCTGCTGGCGCTATCCCTGGCGGTGCCGGGTCTTGCCGTGGCGCAGACGGGCAAGCCGCGCCGCATCGTGGTGATCGGCGACAGCCTGTCGGCCGAGTACGGCATTGCACGCGGCAGCGGATGGGTGGCGCTGCTGGAGCAGCGGCTGAAGGCGCGCAAGATTGCCGCCGAGGTCATCAATGCCAGCATCAGCGGCGACACCACCTCGGGCGGGCGTTCGCGCCTGCCGGCGGCGCTGGCGCGGCACAAGCCCACACATCTGATCATCGAGCTGGGCGGCAATGACGCGCTGCGCGGCTTGGCGCTGGACATGACACGCGACAACCTGCGCGCCATGGTCCGCGCCGGCAAGGCCGCAGGCGCCAAGGTGCTGCTGGTGGGCATGCAGGTGCCGCCCAACTATGGCCCGAGCTACGGGCGCGACTTCTTCGCGCTGTTCGGCCAGGTGGCCCGAGAGGAGAAGACGGCTCTCACGCCCTTTCTGCTGCAAGGGGTGGCCGACCGTGCCGACGCCGAGGCATGGTTCCAGCCCGACCGCATCCACCCGCTGGCCAAGGCCCATCCGCTGATGCTGGATCAGGTCTGGGCCGGGCTCGAACCCCTGCTCTGAGCGCCGGCCCGGCCGCTTAGCGCTGCTGCTCGCGCTCGCGCTTGCTGACGACCCCTTCGGCAGGCTCGCCGCGACTGCGCTTCTCACCGCGCTCATCGCCGGGGCGGGCCCGCTCGGGTGCCGGCTGAGGCACGCGCGGCGGGACCGGCATGGGCATCGCGCGCTCGACGGGGCGCTGCTCCATCGGCCGCTCCATCGGACGCTCGATGGCGCGCTCCACCGGACGCTGCGGTGGCATCGCAATCTGCGGCTGCTGAAAGCCTGGCACGATGCCGCGCTCGATGCGGCGCTCAGGTGGCTCGGCCCGCTCATTGCGTTGCTGGGCGCGCTCGATCGCCGACATCGGCACGCCAGCATCGGCGCCACGCTCGATGCGTTCAATGCGCTCAATGCGTTCGGCGCGTTCATTGCGCTGCTCGGTCTGCTGCCAGGCACGCTCTGGGGCGGACATCGGCACACCCGGCTCGCCGCGCTGCGGGCGCGGCGCATCGATCGGATCAGCCGGCCGTGGCGGCACCGGCCGCACGGGCACCGGCACTGGCGCGCCAGGCACCTGTGGCGCCTGCACGTTCGGCACTTGCACATTCGGCACTTGGACCTGCGGCGGCTGCACCTGTGGGGGCGCCACTTGGGGCGGCTGGGGGCGCACCACCCCCGTGCCACCCTGGCCACGGCCAGGTTGCACCGACAAGCCCAGGCCAGGCTCGTCGCGCGGCCGCGGCGGCCGCTGCGCGCCATCGCCTGGGCGCGGCACATAGACCGGATCATGGTCGCGGTTGATGCGCTCACGGTAGTTGGGGGTATGGCGGTAATGCGGCTGATAGACCTGATAGGGCGCCAGCGGCGCCCACATGCCCGGGCGCGGTGGCGGCGGGCGCGAACCGCCAATCGTCACGCCGACGCTCAGATGCGGGCCACTGCTCCAGGCCACCAGGGCAGGCGAATAGACCGGGCGCGCCACATAGCGCCCCGGGGCCCAGCCCCAGCGCCCGCCAACGCGCACCCAGCGGCCATAGTGAAAAGGCGCAAAACCCCAGGGCTGCGCATCAACCCAGGTCCAGCCCCAGCGCGCAGTCCAGACCCAGCGGCCATGCTGGTAAGGCGCCCAGTCCACCGCCACTTGGGTCGGATACCAGAGGGCGCCGTACTCGTCGTGCCGGTCCCAGCGCCCAAAGCGGTCCAGATCCTCGGCCCCCGTCATCTCGGGCGAGACATAGCGATGCGCTGTCATCTCGCCCTCGGTCTCACGCTGGTTCTGCAGCCAGCGGGCAAAGCTGTCGCGCTCCACCGACTGGCGCTCGGTGCGCGGGCCCTGGCTCCACCACAGCTCGGCCTGCTCGCCAGGTGCCAGCCACACCGGGTCAGCCTCAGCCGTACGGAATTCGAAGCGCGCGCGCCCCTGCCACGCCATTGCGCGCGAGCCGCGCTCCAGCTGGTCGATGCGGAACATGCCCTCGCCGTCCAGGAACAGCCGGCCCTCGCGCGTCAACAGCCGGTAGTCCTGTGCCTGCTCGCGGCTGCGCAGCTTCAGCGCAAGCCCGCCGCGATCCACGCGCAACAGCACGCGCTCATCGTCCATGCGCTCGACTTCCAGCTCGCTGCGCTCATCCAGCCACAGCGTGGTCGAACCGATACGCAAGGTGATGCGGCTGCTGCCGTCGCTGCGCAGGCGGTCGCCCTCGGCCACGGTCTGGTTGCGCGCCAGGCGCTCCCAGTCGCGGCTCTGGCTGTCAAAGATCCAGGCTTCGCCGCTGATATCGGACACGCGGCCGGCGCGCGCCGGCGGATCCTCGGCCCGCGCCGGCAAGGCCAGCAGCAGGCTCAGCAAACCCAGCAGACCGATCAGGCCCAGCCAGACGACCCGGCTCGGGTCGGGAATGGCAATACGACGACGCTTCATGCGACTCTCCTCGGCACAGGCACACAACGTGCGCGAGCCGCGCTGCGCCGACCGCATTTACAAATCTTTTCCGGGACTTGGCTTCAGTCGTCGGCCGCGGGGTCCAGTTCGGGAAACAGCACCGAGGTGAAGCCGAAACGGCTGAAATCCTTGACCCGCATCGGATACAGCACGCCATCCAGGTGGTCGCACTCATGCTGCACCACACGGGCGTGGAAGCCTTCGGCCTCGCGTTCGATGGGCTGGCCATCGACATCGAAGCCGCGGTAGCGGATGCGCGCGCTGCGCGGCACCACGCCGCGCAGGCCTGGAACCGACAGACAGCCTTCCCAGCCGTCTTCCTGCTCGGGCCCCAGCGGCTCGATGACCGGATTCAGCAGCACCGTGGGCGGAACCGGCGGAGCATCCGGGTAGCGGGTGATGCGCTCGTAGCCGAAGATCACCAGCCGCAGGTCCACGCCGATCTGCGGCGCCGCCAGACCAGCGCCCTGCGCGGCCTTCATGGTCTCGAACATATCGGCCACCAGCTGGTGCAGCTCGGGCGTGCCGAACTCGATCACCGGCTGCGCCACGCGCAGCAAACGGGCATCGCCCATCTTCAGAATTTCGTGAACGGCCATGTCAGATGCTTCCTTGCGCTATGGTGGCGGGCATTCTATGTACGGAGACTGTTCCCGATGCCCGACTTTCTGCAAGCCCTGGGCGATGGCATCTATGCCATTGACACCGGCTTCCAGCGCGATCGTTTCGACGCTGCCTACCTGATCACCGAAGCCGGCCGCGCCGCCTTCATCGACACTGGCACCAACCACAGCGTGCCGCGCCTGCTGACCAGCCTGGATGCGCTGGGCATCGCGCGCGAGGCGGTGGACTGGGTCATCCCCACCCATGTGCACCTGGACCACGCCGGTGGCGTGGGCTTGCTGGTGCAGTCGTTGCCCACGGCACGCGTGCTGGCGCACCCGCGCGGGCTGCGCCATCTGGTCAGCCCGACGGCGCTCTGGGCCGGCGCGCTGGCCGTCTATGGCGAAGAAGAAATGCAGCGCAGCTACGGCCGCCTAGTCCCAGTGCCCGCAGCGCGCGCAGAGCCCAGCCACGACGGCCAGGTGATTGAGCTGGCTGGCCGGCCCCTGCTGTTGATCGACACCCCGGGCCACGCGCGCCATCACCACTGCATCTGGGACGAGCGCAGCGGCGGCTGGTTCACCGGCGACACCTTCGGCATCGCCTACCCGGAGTTCACGCGCGCCTCGGACGGCGCGCCCTGGCTGTTTCCCACCAGCACGCCTGTGCAGTTCGAGCCCGATGAGCTGCGCGCTTCAGTGACGCGCCTGTTGGAGAAATCGCCGCGCGCGATGTACCTGACGCACTACAGCCGCGTGGGGCGCAGTACGGATGAGGTGCGCGCGCTGGCTGACTATCTGCTGAAGCTCGTCGACGCGATGGTGCATGCCGCGCAGGCTGTGAAAGACCTGGCAGGCGCCGAGCGCCATACCGCGTTGAAAGCGCGCCTGTTATTGCTGTACCAGCAGGAAGCCTGCGCGCATCAGCCGGCGCTGACGCCAGAAGCCGCGGCCGAGCTGCTGGGCTCGGACGTGGAGCTGAACGCGCAGGGGCTGGAGATCTGGCTGGACAAGCTGCTGCAGGCGCAGCAGCAGTAAAGCCGCTCAGCCCGCCAGCGCCACGTAGACCTCCTGCACATCGTCGTTCGCGTCGATGGCGGCGAGAAAGGCTTCCACTTCCTCCAGCTCGGCCGCGCCCAGCGTGGCAGGATTCTTGGGCCGGTAGCCGAGCTTGGCCGAATTCACGCTGAAGCCCTGTGCCGGCAGCGCACGGCAGACGATGTCGAGATCGGCCGCATCGGTGTAGAACTGCGCACCGCCGCCATCGCCGCTGTCTTCGTCAGGCGCCAGGATCTCGAAGTCCTGCGCGCCGGCCTCGATGGCGGCCAGCTCGGCATCGGCGCCCGGCTGCAGTGGGCTGGCCTCGATGATGCCCAAATGGTCGAAGTCCCAGCTGACCGAGCCACTGACGCCCTGCTGACCTTTGCGGAACAGCACGCGCATGTCGGACGCGGTGCGGTTCACGTTGTCGGTCAGACACTCGACGATCACCGCCACGCGGTGCGGCGCGAAGCCCTCGTAGGTGACGCGCTCGAAGCTCACCGCTTCGCCCAGCAGACCTGCGCCCTTCTTGATGGCGCGCTCCAGTGTGTCGCGCGGCATCGAGGCCTTCTTGGCCTGCTCCACCACCATGCGCAGCCGTGCATTCATGTCAGGGTCAGCGCCATTGCGCGCGGCCTGCATGATCTCCTTGGACAGCTTGGTGAACATCCGGCCCTTGGCATTCGCCGCGATGTCCTTGTGCTTGGCTTTCCACTGTGCGCCCATACGACTTCCTTCTCTTCCTTGCTCAAGCGTTGTTGCGTTGTTCGAAACGTCCGGGCTTATACACCCGCGCTGGACGGCTGGTGCCGGGGGCGCTCAGGCGAACGGCAATGGATGGCTGGCCAAGCTTCCCCTGGATGAACCTCTTGAGCCCCGATTCAGGCGACCCCCTCAGCGGCCTTGGGCTGCTTGAAGCGGCGCGGCGTCAGCTTCTGGATCATGTCGTCCACCAGCGTGTAGAGCACCGGGATCACCAGCAAGCTCAGGAACGTGGAGGTGATCAGGCCGCCGATCACCACGATGGCCATCGGCGCACGGAAGCTGGGGTCGGTGCCGAAACCCAGGGCGATGGGCATCATGCCGGCGCCCATGGCGAGCGTGGTCATGACGATGGGACGGGCGCGCTTGTGGCAGGCATCGATGATGGCGTCGAGCCGTCCCATGCCTTGATCGCGCATGGCGACGATGGCGTACTCGACCAGCAGGATCGAGTTCTTGGTGGCGATGCCCATCAGCATGATCATGCCGATCATGGCGGGCATCGAGAGGTCGGTGCCCGTCACGAACAGCGCCAGGATGGCGCCAGGAACCGACAGCACCAGTGCCCCCAGGATGGTGATCGGCTGCACCCACGCGTGGAACAGCAGCACCAGTACGATGTAGATGCACGCCACGCCGGTGCCCATGGCCAGCAGGAAGCTGGTGCTGAGTTCGGCGAAGGCCTCGGCATCGCCGATTTCAGTCTTGATGATGCCGGGCGGCAGATCGGCGATGGAGGGCAAGGCAGTCACGCGCTGCTGCACGTCGCCCAGGGCCTGGCCGTTCAACTCAATCTCGAAGTTGATGTTGCGGGCGCGGTTGTAGCGGTCGATCTGGGCCGGGCCGGTGCTCATCTCCAGCGTGGCCACCTGGTGCAAGGGCACCGGGCCGCGCGCGCCGGGCACGGTGAGCTGGCCCAGCAGGGCCAGGTCCTGGCGCGCGGCATCGGGCAGATTCACCACCACCGGCACCTGGCGCTGCGCCAGGTTGAGCTTCGTCAGCAGTTGGTCGTAGTCACCGGCGGTGGCGATGCGCAAGGTGTCGGCAATGGCGGCGGTGCTCACACCCAGGTCAGCCGCGCGGGCAGCATCTGGCCGCACCACCAGCTCAGGCCGCTGCAGGCTGCTGCTGCTGGTGACCTGGCCAATGCCTTGCAGGGTTCGCAGCTCGCGCTCCACCTTGGCGCCGTGGGCGGCCAGGGCGTCGCCATCCTCGCCGGCCAGCACCAGCACATATTTCTCTGCCGAGCCCCCAAAGCCGACCGTGAAGCGGGCTCCGGGAATGGCCTCGATGGCGGCGCGCAGCTGGCGCTCAATGTCTTGCTTGGTGACGCCGCTACGCTCTGACCGCGGCGTCAGGTTCAGCGTCAGCGTGGCTTTGCGGGCCTCGGGCGCCCCGCTGGGCGCGAAGGGGTCGGCGCCCGCAGCGCCGCCGCCCACGGCGGTGTAGACCATTTTCACGTGCGGGTTGCTGGCCACGGCCTCGCGCGCCTGCTCGGCCACCTTCAGCGTTTGGCTGTAGGTGCTGCCGGGCTCCAGCTGGATGTAGATCTGCGTCTGGCTCAGGTCATCGGGCGGGATGAATGCGCCGGGGATCTTGCCCATCAGTAGCGGCGCGCAGCTCACAACGCCGAAAGCGAAGGTGATGGCCAAAGTCTTGCCGCGGTGCGTGAGGCACCAGCGGGCCAGGCGCAGGTAGCCGGGCATCCACTTGGGCTCACCATGGTCCTTGGCCGGCTTCTTCAACAGATAAGCCGCCATCATGGGGGTGAGCATCCGCGCCACGACCAGGCTGAAGAACACCGCGATGGCCGCCGTCCAGCCGAACTGCACGAAGAACTTGCCGGGCACACCGGCCATGAAGGCGGTGGGCAGGAACACCGCGATCAAGGTGAAGGTGGTGGCGATCACCGCCAGCCCGATCTCGTCGGCCGCCTCGCGCGCCGCCTCCAGCGGGGTTTTGCCCTGCTGCAGGTGGCGCATGATGTTTTCGATCTCGACGATGGCGTCGTCCACCAGGATGCCGATGACCAGCGACAGCGACAGCAGCGTCACCGTGTTGAGCGTGAAGCCCATCCAGTGCATCACCGCGAAGGTGGGAATGGCCGACAGCGGCAAGGCCACCGCACTCACGAAGGTGGCGCGCGCATCGCGCAGGAACCACCACACCACCACCACGGCCAGGAAGGCACCCTCCAGCAACAGCACCATGCTGCCGTGGAAGTTGTCGACCACGGGGTCGACGAAGTTGAAGGCCTCGGTGACTGTGATGTCAGGGTGCGCAGTCTTGAGTTCCGCAACGGCAGCGCGCACAGCCTCGGCCACGTCCACTTCGCCAGCGCCGCGCGAGCGGGTGATCTCAAAGCCCACCACGGGCTTGCCATTGAGCAAGGCGCCCGAGCGCTGTTCGGCCACGGTGTCTTGCACGGTCGCCACCTGATCGAGGCGCACGCGGCGGCCGTCGTTGAGTGCAATTTCCAGCGCGGCCAGCTCTTGAGCATTGGCCACGGTGGCGATGGTGCGCACGCTTTGCTCGGCGCCGGCCAGCTGGGTGCGGCCGCCCGGGGCTTCCTGCTGCACCTCGCGCAGCTTGCGCGACACCTCGGCCGCAGTCACGTTCAGTGCCAGCAGCTTGGCGGGGTCCAGCGCCACCCGCACCTCGCGGCTGACGCCACCGACGCGGCTGACCGCCCCCACCCCACGCACGGCCAGCATGCGCTTGGTGACTTGGTTGTCGACGAACCAGCTCAGGCCTTCGTCGTCCATGCTGGTGGACGCCACCGTGTAGGTCAGTATCGGCGAACCGCTCAGGCTCATCTTGGTGATGACGGGGTCGCGCAGGTCTGCCGGTAAATCCGAGCGCACGCGTGCCACGGCGTCGCGCACGTCATCCAGCGCCTCCTGGGTGGGTTTCTCCAGGCGGAACTCGGCCGTCACCGTGGCCACGCCGTCTTGCACCTTGGTGTAGAGGTTCTTCAGGCCCTGCACCGTGGCCAGGGCGTTCTCCAGCTTGCGGGCCACCTCGGTTTCCATCTGCGCCGGCGCGGTGCCGGGCAAGCTGGCGGTAACCGTGATGGTGGGCAGCTCAATGTCAGGGAACTGCTGCACCTTCATCGCCTTGAAGCCCAGAAGCCCCGCGGCCGTGAGCATGATGAAGAACAGGATCGAGGGAATGGGCTGGCGGATCGACCAGGCAGACACATTGAACATGGCGGGTCCTTGGTTCAGCGGGCTGCCGTGGTGGTGGCGGTGGGCGCAGCCGCAGGCGCAGCGGGCACCACGCGCACCGTGTCGCCATCGGCCAGGAAGCCCACGCCTTGCGTCACCACGCGGTCAGCGGCGCCCACGCCGCTTCGCACGGCCACACGGTCGGCCTGGCGCTCGCCCAGCTGCACCTTGATCTGGCGCACCTTGCTGGACTTGCTGTCCTTGCCATCTGTTTCAACCTTGAAGACATAGGCAAACCCATCGCGCAAGAGCACGGCCGATTGCGGCAGGGTCAGCACCGGCGCCTCGCCAAGCACGATCTCGCCGCGCGCAAACATGCCAGCGCGGGCTTGGCCGTTGGCTTGCACATCCACCAACACGCGCCCGTTGCGGGTGGCGGGGTCCACCGTGGGGGCCACCAGGCGCACGCGCCCTTCGATGGAACCAGTCCCTGCCGGCGTGATGCGCACGCGCTGGCCCGGGCTCACCTGCGCCAGCTCGGCGGCTGGCACCTCGGCGCGCCACTCCAGGCGCCCATCGCGGATCAGCTGGAACAGCGCCTGGCCGGGCTGGGGCAAAGCGCCCTCCACCGCGTCGCGCTGGGTGATCACACCGTCCACCGGCGCAACCACACGGGTGTGGCTCAGGCGCAGCTCATCGGCTTGCGCACGTGCCTTGAGCGAGGCCACGCGTGCCAGCGCGCCGGCTTGAGCCGCACGGGCCTGGTCCAGCTGGCTGGCACTGACGGCATCGGTGCCAGCCAAGCTCAGGGTGCGCGCGGCGGTGGCGCTGATTTCCTGCGCGCTGGCTTCGGCCTCGGCCAAGCTGGCGCGGGTGGCGGCCAAGTCGGCCTCCAGGCTGGCGCGGGCCAACTGGGCCAGTAGCTCGCCCTTCCTGACGCGCTGGCCCACATCCACCAGCACACGCTCGATGCGCTGACCGCTGGCCTCAGTGCCCACTTGCACCTCGCGCCAGGCAGCCAGGCTGCCGGTGGCGCTGAGCGTCCGTGACCAGGTTTGTGGCTGCGGACTGACCACCGCCACGCTCAGCGCGGGCTTGGGCGCGCTGGGGGTCGCCGCCTGGTTGGCCCAGGCCGTGCTGGGAAACGTGGTCGGGACCACGACAGCTGCCGTGGCCATCAGGGCCGCCAAGGCGAGGCGCGAAACAGAAGTGTTCATGGCAAGAGCAGGTTCCGGATGTCAGGAAGAAATGGGGGGGACGTTGCGCGTGGTGGCGCTCGTGGTTGCAGTCACGTTCGGCTTTGCGGCAGGGTCTTGCCAACCGCCGCCCATCGCGCGCACCAATTGCAGCCACGCGGCGATGTGCTCGCGGGCGGCGTCCAGCGCGGCGCTGCGGGTGGCCAGCGCATTGCGCTCGTCTCGCACGCGGGTTTGGCCGCTGACCAGGCCTGCACGCGCTTGGGCGGCACTGGCCTCGTCGATGCGCCGCCACTGCTGCAGCGTCGCTTCCGCCTCTTGACGCCGCTGGCTGGCGGCCTGCCAGCGCAACAGCGCTTGCTCCACCTCAGCCACCGCGCCGCGCCATTGCGCCTCCAAGCTGGCGCGGGCCAGCGCTTCGGCGGCATCGGCGGCCTGGGTTTGGGCGGCGCGCGCACCGGCATCCCACACCGGCAAGCTCAGGCTGGGCGCCAAGCTCCACACCGAGCCCATGATGTTGCTGGGCTGGACCTCCCAGCGGCTGCGTCCGACCAGGGCTGCGAAGCTGAGCTGCGGTGCGTACTGCGCAATCGCCGTACCGCGTGCCTCCCAGGCCGCGGCCAGCCATTGCCGGTGGGCCGCCGCGAGGTCGGGCCGGCGCGAAAGCAAATCGCCCGGCACCATCGTAACGGCCAGCGCCGGCGCCGCTGGCAGCGGCTGCGGCGGGCCGCTGTGGGCGCGTGCCACCTCGGCCGCATCGGTGGCACACAACAGCGCAAGGCTTTGCAGCCAAGCGCCCATTTGCTCTTGCCAAGCCTGCGCCTGCACCCGGGCGTTGGCAGCCACGGTTTGCGACAAGGCCGCCTGCGCCGCACTCAGCAAGCCGGCCTGCGCCAGCGCGGCATCGGCACGGGCGGCCGCTTCAGCCAGCTGCACGTCGCGCGCCGCGATCAAAGCCTGTCCTTGGGCATGGCGCCAAGCCAGGTAAGCCTGCACCACCTCCACCGCCAAAGTGGTGCGCGCATCGTCCACGCTCAGGGCCGCGCTCTGCGCACGCTGGTCGGCCGCATCGCGTTGGGCGCGGGCGGCGCCGAACAGGTCCAGCTCCCAGCGCGCCTGCAGCGCCCATTGCGCCGTGGTTTGAGCGGCAAAGGTGGGCGGCTGTGCACCCCGCATCGCATCGGCCTGTGCCGTCAGGCTGGGCGACAGCGCCGCCTGGCTGGCTTGCCGCTGCGCCTGTGACTGGCTCAGCCGCGCACGCGCCTGAGCCAAGGTGGGACTCTGGTTCCAAGCCTGCTCGACCAAAGCACCAATGGCGGGGTCGCCCAGTGCCTGCCACCACTGCGGCGCCAAGCTGTGCGCCGGTGCGGCAGCGGTGTTCAGCCACTGAGCCGGCAGCGCACGAGGGGCAGGCAACGGGCCGGGCGGCGTGGCACAGGCGCCCAGCAAGGCCACCAGGGCAAGGGCCGTGAAGATGCGTAAGGAAGAAATGCGCTTCATGGGGCGTCGCTTGTGGGGGGAACAACAGGGGTGGTCGGCAAGCCTGCGGCTAGCCGCTCGGCAGCCAGGGTGGCGCGAATCACGCAGCGCTGACGCTCCAGCTCGACCAAGGCCAGGGCCCAGTCGATCAGCCGGTCGCGCACATCCTCCATCACGCCTGGCGCATCCAGCCAGCCGGGCGTGATCAGGTCCTGGAAGGCACGGCCCATACAGTAGTCATGGGCCATAGCCAGCAAGCCATAGACAAGCTGGTGCACCAAGGGATCGTTGCTCTCGCAGCCGATCTGCCGGGCCATGAAGCGGGCCATGGCATGGTGGTGAGGGGCAATCGCGTCGCGCATGGCCTGCGCAAACACGGGGCTGGGGCGCAGCGTTTCGTTGAGGAACAAGCGGATCGAGGCCTCGGGCACGGCCTCAGGCGCGCTGAAGAATGGCGTAAGCAAGCGCGTCAGCGCCTCGCGCAGCCCCAGGCCCGGCGTGTCGAAACCCGCAAAGGCATGGCTCATGGCCTCGATCGGCTCCAGCAACAAGGCTCGGTACAAGCCTTCCTTGTCGCCAAAGTGGTAGTGGATCGCCCCTGGGTTGAGGCCGGCTGCGGTGCAGATTTCCCGGGTGCTGGTGGATTCGACCCCTTGCTCGGCGAACAGCTTCGAAGCCGCCAAAAGCAGCGCCGCGCGTCCATCGACCGCGCTGGCTTTGCTGCGGCGCCCGGCGCGCGCCGCCGGGCTGGCTGGCCGCTTGCCAGCCAAGCTGCTGGCGCCAGTGGGCTGAACTGGCGTGCTGCTCGCCGGCGGGGCCTGGTCTGGCGACGAAATCGGGGGGTGAGACGACATGGCGCCGCACTGTACACAAACAATCAAGCGCTTGCTTGATTAATGCTCGAAATCCCTATCGAGTGATATTCAGTCGCTAAAGCAGCTTCAAATCGCCGACTTGTGCGCTTCGTCGGCCAAATCAGCGGAAGCCACCCACCGTTCGAAGCAGGGACTTGGGTTCACCGCGTGTCTCTTGTACTTGGCGGGCGGGGCAGGCTTGACGCCTTTGCCGACAGGGCTGCGGGCCAAACACTGCAGTCCGCTTGAAGAGATTGAGCCCCTGCAGCTCCTGATGCGGGGCAGCCTGCACAAGCCAACCGCAAGGGTAGCCCCCAGCCGCCGGAGCTGCTCGAACAGCTAACCAGCGGGCATAGGCTCAGCCGAGGACCCGCAGCCCGGCGGCGGCCGGGCTGACTTCCGTCAGCCCTTGCGGCGACGGCTCGCGGCCAGTGCGGCCAAGCTGAGCCCCAGCAATGCCAGCGTGGCAGGCTCCGGCACCTCGCTGGTCTGGACCTCGAAGTTGGACGTGGTCCGCACTTCGCCAATCGTCCAGCTGATATTGTCGACCGCACCCTGGAAAGGTCCCCAGCCGCTGCCGACGCCAGCGCTGAACCCGAGGATCACGGCGCTCTGCAGAAGTTCGCTGTCTTGCCATTCGTCCAAGGTGTCGTAGGGTGTGCCGTCGGCATCGATATCGAACTCATTCTTGCCCAGGCCAAGCCCGAAGTTCCACAGCTTGCTGCTGCCGCCGACCATGTCCGACACCCAGGCGTCGGTCGGTGCACTGCCAGCGACGTTGTAGGTCCGCTCAAACACCAGACCGCCGCGGTCATTCGTCGTAGCTAGGTTGCCATCGCGGTCCAGCAAGATGCGCAGCGCCGGATGTTGCACGGGGCTGTTGCTGCTGCCACTGCTGCGGTACCAGTCGTACGACATGCCCAGGAAGGACGAGAACAAGCCCAGCGAACTGCTCGCATAGTAGTTGCCGCCAACGCTGACACCACCGGCCAAGTACTCGACATCCGCCTTGTAGGACGCGCCACCAGGCCCCGCGGTGCCTGAGAAAGCCACCGATCCGTTGCCGGAGCGGGCATAGCTGGTGCTGACGCCAACCGAGCCGCCGTTGCGCACATTGTTGTAGTACCAGCCGGTGCCCCCCACCGCCTGCCCCTGGTTGATGGCCGTCGCGTTGGTGAATGCATCGCCGGGTGCAGCGCCGTTGGCGTAGACCGTTGCCGCCGTGGCGGCAGCACAGAATCCAGCGCTGGCAGCCAGAGTGGCCACCGTGCCAAGCATTTGTGTCAAGCGTGTCATCAGTCAGCTCCCGGAGTTGCGTTGGTTTGCCATGTCTGGATGGCCAAAGTGAACAAGCAATATCCAGGCCGCGGACGTAACACATTGATTGAGCGGAACAATTCGTTTTTGGCCGGATCCAGGTGTAAAGCAAGTCGACACGGATTCAGGCTCAGGCCCCTCTGCCGCCGCCAGACCCAGGGCCTACAAGCGCACCAGCCTCAACACTGGCGCGCCACGAAGCAAGGCCCCATGCCGCAGCCTGGCACGCGCGCGAGCGGAGCTCGATCAGCCCTTCAGCACCCAAGTTCAGTCGTGTTTGACCGTCGCTCCTTGCGAGCCCTACAGTGGGGGGAAAATGTTGGGGCCGTCGATGAAGCTGTTTTTGACCAGGCACGAGTTGGACTTGCTGGAGCAAAGCCTGCCCCTGAAGACCGGGTTAGATCAGCTGAGGACACGGGTCGAGCTGGCCTGGTATTGGCGCCAGACCGACAGCCGGCAGGCACTCCTCTGGGCGGAGTCCGGCGAACGCCGCCTGGCCGAACGGGCCGAGCTGGCACCCGAGGCGACGCTGAATGCTGCCATCCCGAGCCTGGAAGCACGTCTGCTGCTGGTGCGCGCCGAACTGCAATTTCTGGCGGCCGAGCTCGATCGAGCCTTGCAGACCGCAATTCAGGCAGAAACCCTGTTCGAGGCCTGCCAGGACTTGGCGGGCCGGGGCGACGCACACTGGCTGCGCGCGCAGATTCTGGAGGACAAGGGCCAGGCCGGACCGGCTGCCGCCGCCATGGATGCCGCACAGCAGGTCTATCAGGCAGCCGCCGACACGGACCGGCTGCACGCTTTGCAGGCACGCCGCCTGACGCGCTCGGTGTTCGAAGACCCGCTGGCCGCAGCGGCTGCCCTGCAGCAGGACTTTCCGGCGGGGCGGGACTGGCCATTACCGGTGGCCTTCTGGGTCGACAGTGCACGCGGCCTGGTCTGCGCGATGAGCGGTGACCCCGCGGCCTCCATCAAGCACTTCATGCGCGCCTATGAGCTCGGGCTGGACATGGGTCAACTGAGGTTCGCACTGGTGTCTGGCAGCAATGCCGCGGAGTCGTTTCTGCGACTGGGCGATCTGGACACCGCCCTGACCCTGCATGAAGAGCATCTGGTGCTGGGGCGCAAGGTGGGCTGGCCAGCCAGCCTGGGGCTGTGCCTGTTCAAGCTCGGCAGCGCCATGCGGGCCTTGGGGCGCAACGCAGAGGCACGCGGCTACCTGCAGGAGAGCGCCCAGCAACTGGCACAAGTGCCGGGGTCGCGTTCACAAGCCCAAGTGCTGGTGGAACTGGCTGAGCTGGAGCTGGCGGATGGCCGCTGCGCCAGCGCCACCGAGGCCTTTGAAGCCTTGCTGACACAGCGCAATGTCAAGTTGTCGGCCGACCTCCTGCTGATCGCGCTACTGGGCCAGGCAGCAGCGCTCTTGGCTGTGGGGCGGCAGCCTGCCGCCAGCGAAGCGGCAGCGGCTGCACTGCAGCTGGCCACGAGCCTGGGCGATGTGCTTGGGCAGGTGAAGGCCTTGCAAATCGCGGCGCAGATGCCGGACTACGACGCGCTGCAGTGCTTGCGGCAGGCGCTGGCGCTGGCAGGCACCATCAAGGGCTATGCCGCTACACCTGAGCTGCTGGACCAGCTGGCCGCCGCCGAAGCCTCAGCCGGTGAGCACGAGGCAGCGTACGCCCATGGCCTGGCCGCCCACCAGGCCTACCGCAAGAGCCAGACCGCTGCGGTTCAGCAGCGCTCGGTGGCGCTGCGGGTCAAGTACGAGCTGGAGCAGGCTCAGGCCCAGGCAGCCTTGCACCGCCAGGCCGCCGAGACCTTGCGTGAGGCAAATGCGACGCTCGAAAGTCTGGGGGCGATGGGGCGCGAAATCACGGCATGCCTGCAGGCTGAAAGCGTTTTCGAGACCCTGAACAAACATGTGGACCAGCTGCTGGACGCCAGCTGCTTCCTGGTCTTCATGCTGACGCAACAGCCCGAGGGCGAGTCGACCGCCGGCCAGTTGCTGCTGAGCTACGGTTTCGAGAACGGGCAGGCCTTGGCGCCTGAGACGCTCGCGATGGACGGCGATTCGGTGCTCGCCCGCTGCGCCCGCGAACGTGAGGAACTGCTGATCAATCTGGAGCATGAGAGCGACGATGCGCCACGCCAGATTCCGGGCACGCTGGAAACCAAGAGCCTCCTGTTCGGCCCGCTGCTGGCAGGCGACCGACTGCTGGGGGTGCTGTCGATCCAGTCGCCGCGCCGGAATGCCTATGGCGACCGGGAGCGATTCATCTTCAAGGCCCTGTGCGCCTACGGAGCGATTGCGCTGGACAACGCACAGGCCTACACCCGCACCGAAGCCGCCCAGCAGCAGACGCATGCCGCCCTGATGGAACTGCGGCGCGTGCAGCGCGATCTGATCGAGCGCGAGAAGCTCGCGGCGCTGGGTGCGCTGGTGGCAGGCGTGGCACATGAACTCAACACCCCGATCGGCAACAGCTTGCTGGTGGCCAGCACCTTGCAATCGGACAGCGCCGCCCTGTCAGCCGCCTTGCACGAGGGTCACTTGCGCAAATCGCAGCTGGACCAGTTCAGCGGCAGCGCCCAAAGCGCCTGCAACCTGCTGGTGCGGAATCTGGCCAGGGCAGCCGAGCTGGTGAGCAGCTTCAAGCAGCTTGCGGTGGACCAGAGCTCGGAACGCCGTCGCGAGTTTTCATTGCAGCAAACTTGCCAGGAACTGGAACTGACGCTGAAGCCTGTGCTGGAGCGCGACGGCCACGCCTTGAGCCTGCGGATCGACGAGCGCCTGACGCTGGACAGCTACCCAGGCCCCTTGGGGCAGGTGCTCAGCAATCTGGTCATCAACGCCATCCACCACGGCTTCGACGGCAGGCGAGGCGGCCAGATGCGGCTGAGCGCGGAACCGCAAGGAACAGCGCATGTGCTGCTGAGCTTCGAGGATGACGGTCGCGGCGTTGCAGCCGACCATCTGGACCGCATCTTCGAGCCCTTTTTCACCACCCGTCTGGGCCAGGGCGGCAGCGGGCTGGGCCTGCACATCAGCTACAACATCGTGCGCAATGTGCTGGGCGGCAGCATCACGGTCAGCAGCGCCCCAGGCCAGGGGACCCGCTTCACCCTGCTCCTGCCGCGGGTCGCGCCGCAGGCTGACAACGCGCCGCTCTGAGGCCGCAGCCCAGGCGCTTGAAGCACACCGGTCTCAGCCCGTGATCAGCCGATCGCGGCCTTCGCTCTTGGCTTGGTAGAGCGCCCTGTCCGCCCGCGACAGCAAGGCATTGCGCCCTTCACCGCCCCTGTCGTCCGCCTGCACCAGGCCCGCCGAGCAGCTGTAACGAAACTCGGGCTGCAGCGCCAGCGGCTGCGAGGCGCGCACTGCGACCAGGAGCCGTTGCAGTACCCGCTCGGCCTCCGGCAGCGGCGTATCCGGCAGCACCAGCACAAACTCCTCGCCGCCGAGCCTCGCGGCAATATCGGCGCGGCGCACCGACTGCCGCAACAGATGCGCGAAGTCTTGGAGCACCAGGTCACCCCCGTCATGGCCGAAGCTGTCGTTGATGCGCTTGAAGTGGTCAAGGTCAAGCACGGCCAGGCTCAGGGGCACAGCCGGATCACGCGCCAGCAAGGCGTCTAGCCGCTCCAGGCAGTAGCGACGGTTGCTCAGCTGGGTGAGCTCATCGGTCCAGGCGGCGCGCTGCGCCAGATCACGCTCCTGGCGCAGATCGCGACCTTCGGTGTGCAGGCCGCTCACATCGCTGGCGATGCACAACATCCAGCCATTGGCCAACGTGGTCTCGCACATCAGCAACCAACGGCCATCCGACAAGCTGGTTTCGAAGCTGCGAAAGGGCAGCTTGCCTCGCCGGGACTGTGCCGCTGCCAGCCAGGCTTCGAAGTCAGTGGTCGAGACCTGGGTGCCCCGTCCGCTGCGGTAGCCCAGCCGCATCAGCTCTGCCCAGGTCGGCAGCTCCGCGGCCGACAGCCCCAGCGCCAGCCGGAAAGCGCGGTTCGCGAAACGCAACTGGTCGCGCGCATCGAACACGGCCACCAACTGCTCGCTCGCCTCGAAAAGCGCTGGCAGGTTCTCCAATTCGGATGGGCCTAACTGCATGCAGCTATTCTGCCTCCAGCCCCAGGAAGCCTCCGCTCTGATGCGCCCACAGCCGCGCATAGATGCCGCCCGCGGCCAGCAGTTCGGCATGCGAGCCTTGCTCGACGATGCGGCCGGCATCCATCACCACCAGGCGGTCCAGCGCGGCGATGGTGGAGAGGCGGTGGGCGATGGCAATGACAGTCTTGCCTTCCATCAGCGTGTAGAGGCTTTGCTGGATCGCCGCCTCCACCTCGCTGTCCAGCGCGCTGGTAGCTTCGTCCAGCAGCAGGATGGGCGCATCCTTCAGCATCACGCGCGCAATCGCGATGCGCTGGCGCTGGCCGCCGCTGAGCTTGACGCCGCGCTCGCCCACATGCGCCTCCAGGCCGGTGCGGCCCTTGGGATCTGAAAGCGTGGCAATGAACTCGGCCGCGTGGGCGCGCTCCACCGCAGTCTGCAACTCGGCCGGCGCGGCGCCGGGACGACCATAAAGCACGTTATCCGCCACCGAGCGGTGCAGCAGCGAGGTGTCCTGCGTGACCATGCCGATGTGGCTGCGCAGCGAGTCCTGCGTCACCCGCGCAATGTCCTGCCCGTCGATCAGGATGCGGCCGCCATCGGCCGGCAGATCGTGCAAGCGCAGCAGCAGGTTCACCAGCGTGCTCTTGCCCGCACCGCTGCGGCCCACCAGGCCGATCTTCTCGCCGGGGCGGATGGCCAACTCCAGCCCGTCGATCACCGCCCTGCCCTCGCCATAGCCGAAGCGCAGCTGCTCGAAGCGGACCTCGCCGCGCGGCACCTGCAGCGCGGTGGCGTCCGGCGCGTCCACCACAGTCTGCGGTTTGGCCAGCGTCTGAAGCCCGTCCTGCACGGTGCCGATGTGCTCGAACAGCGAGGCCATCTCCCACATCACCCAATGCGAGATGCCGTTCAGGCGCATCGCCATGGCGGTGGCTGCCGCCACGGCACCGGCGCCGATGGCGCCCTGGCCCCACAGCACGAGGGCCAGCAGCGCGGTGCAGCCCACCAGCAGCGCCGACAGCAAGGTGTTGACCACCTCGAAGCCGGTCACCAGTCGCATCTGCGCATAGGCCGTCGTCATGAACTCGTCCATCGCGCCGCGCGCATGCGCGGCCTCGCGCTGGCTGTGCGCGAACAGCTTGACGGTGGCGATATTCGTGTAAGCGTCGGTGATGCGGCCGGTCATCAGGCTGCGCGCATCGGCCTGCTTCTCGGCCACCTTGCCCAGGCGCGGCACGTAGAAACGCAGCGCCGCCACATACAGCAGGAGCCACACCGCAAAAGGCAGCATCAACCAGGGGTCGAAGCTGCCAACGATGGCCACCAGCGTGCCGAAGTAGACGATCACATAGACCAGGATGTCGACCACGATCAGCCAGGTGTCGCGCACTGCCAGCGCGGTCTGCATCACCTTGGTGGCGATGCGGCCGGCGAACTCGTCGCCGAAGAAGGACAGGCTTTGCGCCAGCATGCGGCGGTGGAACAGCCAGCGCAGCCGCATCGGGAAGTTGCCGAACACGGCCTGATACTTGGTCAGCGCTTGCGCAGCCGCCAGCCCCACGCTGGCCACCAGCACGCCGCCCAGCAGCCACAACACGGGCTGCGGTTCCTGCCAGAGCTGCGCGGGCTGGATGCCAGCCAGCCAATCGACCAGCCGCGCCATCAAGCTGAACAGCAGCGCCTCGGCCGCGGCAATTCCGGCAGTCAGCAGTGTCACCAGCAGCAGCTGCGGCCGCAGGCCTTCGCTGCAGCGCCACAGGAAGGCGAAGAAACGCGCCGGCGGCGCGGCCAATGCAGCGTCCGGATAGGGATCAACCCAGCGCTCAAAACGCGCGGCCAGGCCGCGCCAGGAGTTTTTCGACGTGTCTTCTTGCATGCGGTCAGTGTCGCAGAGCACTGCCGCCAGCGTTATGGCAGGAACTGCGGGCTCAGGCGTCCAGCCCCAGCTCCTGGATCTTGCGGGTGATGGTGTTGCGGCCAATGCCCAGCTTCTGCGCCGCCTCGATGCGCCGGCCGCGGGTGACATCCAGCGCGGTGAGGATCAGGCTGGCTTCGAAGCGGCGGGTCAGCGCTTCCCAGACCTCGGGCTCGCCGGCCTGCAGCAGGCGGCGTGCCTCGCGCGCCATCTCGGCCACCCAGGCATCAGGACCGGCGCCGAAGCCCGGCCCTGGTGCTGCGGCCGACGCCAGCTCGCCCAGACCTGGCGGAAGGCTGGCAGCCGCAGACTGCGGCGCTGCCGTGGTGGTCAGCGGCTGCTGCAGCAATTCCTGCGGCAGATCCTTGGGCTCCACCACCTGGGTCGGCGCCATGACGCTAAGCCAATGGCAGACGTTCTCCAGCTGGCGCACATTGCCCGGAAACTCAAAGTTCGTCAGCCGAGCCAATGCCGCATCCGACAGGCGCTTGGCCTCGATGCCCAGCTCGGTGGCGCTGCGCTGCAAAAAGTAGCGAGCAAGCACCGGAATGTCTTCGCGGCGCTCGCGCAGCGCAGGCAGACGCAAGCGGATCACATTGAGGCGGTGGAACAAGTCCTCGCGGAACACGCCTTGGCGCACCCGCTCTTCCAGGTTCTGGTGGGTGGCGGCGATCACCCGCACGTTGGCGCGCAGTGGGCTGTGGCCGCCGACGCGGTAGAACTGGCCGTCCGAAAGGACGCGCAGCAGCCGCGTTTGCAGATCAAGCGGCATGTCGCCGATCTCATCCAGGAACAGGGTGCCGCCGTCGGCCTGCTCGAAGCGGCCACGGCGGGTGGCCTGTGCGCCGGTGAAGGCGCCTCGCTCGTGGCCGAACAGCTCGCTTTCAAGCAGGTCCTTTGGGATGGCCGCCGTGTTGATCGCGACAAACGGCCCTTCGGCGCGCGGGCTGTGCTTGTGCAGCGCACGTGCGACCAGTTCCTTGCCCGAGCCGGACTCGCCGGTGATCAGCACCGTGACATGGCTCTGGCTGAGGCGGCCGATGGCGCGGAACACGTCCTGCATGGCGGGCGCCTGGCCCAGCATCTCGGGCACTTGCGCGGCAGCCTCCTCGGCCACGGCCTCGCGCTGGCTTTCTTCCTGCGCGCGGCGGATCAGCTCGACGGCGCGCGACAGGTCGAAGGGCTTGGGCAGGTATTCAAAGGCGCCGCCCTGGAAGGCCGAGACGGCGCTGTCCAGGTCGGAGTAGGCCGTCATGATGATGACCGGCAGGCCCGGCAGCTTTTCCTTGACCTTGGCCAGCAGATCGAGGCCCGAGCCGCCCGGCATGCGGATGTCGGACACCAGCACCTGGGGGCTGTCCTCCTCGAGCGCGGCAAGCAGGTCGCGCGCATTGCTGAAGCTGCGCACCGGCAGGCCTTCACGCGCCAGCGCCTTCTCAAGCACAAAGCGGATCGAGTGGTCGTCGTCAACAATCCAGATGGATTTCATGGGCTTGGTTTCCCTGCGGGTCTTCGGTCATGCCAGCGCCTGGATCTCAGGGCAAGGGCAAGGTGATGCGAAAGTCTGTCCGGCCCGGTTCGCTGTCGCAATCGATCATGCCTTGGTGTTGTTGCGCAATCGTTTGAGCCAGCGTCAGGCCAAGTCCCGATCCGCCGTCTCGCCCTGAAACCAGGGGGTAGAAGATGCGGTCTCGGATCTCGGCCGGCACACCGGGGCCGTTGTCCTGCACATGCAATTCCAGTGCCAAGCGCCAGCGCTGCTTGCCGATCGTGACCTGCCGGGCCACTCGCGTCTGCAGGGTGATCACGGCCGTGCCTTCGGCGATCTGTGCATGCAGGGCCTGGGCCGCGTTCTGCGCGATATTGAGCACGGCCTGGATCAGCTGCTCGCGGTCGCCCCGGAAGTCAGGCAGCGAGGTGTCGTAGTCGCGCTCGATCTTGAGGCCGCGCGGGTACTCCGCCAGCACCACCGAGCGCACCCGCTCGCAGACCTCGTGGATGTTGACGTCACCCACCACCTGGGCACGCCGGTGCGGTGCCAGCAAGCGGTCCACCAGCACCTGCAGGCGGTCGGCCTCGTGCACGATGACCTGGGTGTACTCGTTGAGTTCAAGACCGAGCTCGGTGCCCTGAAGCTCCAGCGCCAGCAGCTGCGCCGCGCCGCGGATGCCGCCCAGCGGGTTCTTGATCTCGTGGGCCAGATTGCGGATCAATTCCTTGGTGGCCTGCACCTGGTCCAGCGTGCGCTCTTCGCGATCCTGGCGCGCCTGCTGCGCGTTCTCGATCAGCTCGACCAGCACCAGCTCCGGGCTGTCGGTCTGGCTGACGATGACCTGCACTGGCAGCAGATCCTCATGCGGCCGCGGGCCGCGCCGCAAAAGGCCGTCGAAGCGGCTGCTGGCCACGGTATTGCGCGCGACGGCAGACACTGCGTCCGACAGGTGTGCCGGGTCGGAGAACCAGTCACTCAGGATGGCACCCTGCACCGTGCGGCGCGACAGTCGCATCACATCCTCGAAGGCCGTGTTGGCAAACACGCAGTCGCCATCGGGACGAACCACTGCCACCATGGTGGCCAGCAGATCGAAGGCGTCAAAGCTTCCGCCCGGCGGGCGTGGGTCGTTGTCGTTCATGGTGTCGGGGGCTGATGGCACACCCGACGAGCGGGTGTGTCAGGGCAGCTTGCTGATTTCGCGCTTGAGCGCCTGGATGTCATTTTCCTGGCGGCTGATGGCCGCCTTGATCTCGGCCACGCGGTCGAGATAGCGCTGGTAGTTGCGCTCATCGCCGCGCCGTTCGGGGGCACCGGCCGAGAAGTCGCGCTGCAGAGCAGCCAAGCGCTCTTCTGCCTCACGCAATTCGGTCTCCAGCACGCGGCGGCGCTCGCCGTCTCGGCTGCGCTGCTGGGCCGGGTCAACACGGGCCTCACTGCGCCCCTCCGTCGTGCGCGGCGCCGAAGCCGGCGGCTGAGTGGCGCCGCCCGCGCCTGCAGCAGACGTTGGAGCTGCCGGCCGCGGACGCATCGGCTGCAGCACGGTGATGGGCGTGCCTTCGATCGAACGGCAACCCTTGTCCTGGGCCTCCTTCGGACTCAACGCATCGGTGTACAGCACCGGCGGCCCAGGGCAGCGATACACCACTGACTGTGCCGACGCGGTGCTGCCCGCGGCAATCAGCGCCAAGCCAAGAATCAGGACGGCAGGTCGGATGTGCATGGCGCGATTGTGGCCCATACCGGCGACGCCAAAAAAGAAGGGACGGCGGCTGCCGTCCCTCGCTGCGGGAGGGCCGCGATGCGCGCTCTGCTGCACGCATGCTGCCCGCCGACATCACAGTGCGTAGTACATGTCGAACTCGACCGGATGCGTTGCCATGCGGAAACGCGTCACTTCCTGCATCTTCAGGTCGATGTAGGCGTCGATGTAGGCATCGGTGAACACGCCACCCTTGGTCAGGAAGGCACGGTCCTTGTCCAGATATTCCAGCGCCTGGTCCAGGCTGTGGCAGACGGTCGGCACCAGCTTGTCCTCTTCCGGGGGCAGGTGGTACAGATCCTTGGTGGCAGCCTCGCCCGGATGGATCTTGTTTTCCACGCCGTCCAGACCAGCCATCAGCAGTGCGGCGAAGCACAGATAGGGGTTGGCCGAAGGATCGGGGAAGCGTGCCTCGACGCGACGGCCCTTGGGGTTCGCCACATAGGGGATGCGGATCGAGGCCGAGCGGTTCTTGGCCGAGTAGGCCAGCTTCACCGGGGCTTCGAAACCAGGCACCAGACGCTTGTACGAGTTCGTACCCGGGTTGGTGATGGCGTTCAGCGCGCGAGCGTGCTTGATGATGCCGCCGATGTAGTACAGCGCGAACTCGCTCAGGCCGGCATAGCCGTCGCCAGCGAACAGGTTCTTGCCGTCCTTCCACACGGACTGGTGCACGTGCATGCCGGAACCGTTGTCGCCAACGATGGGCTTGGGCATGAAGGTCGCGGTCTTGCCATAGGCGTGAGCAACGTTCTGCACCACGTACTTCTGCAGCTGGGTCCAGTCAGCGCGCTGCACCAGCGAGCTGAAGCGGGTGCCGATTTCCATCTGGCCGGCATTCGCCACTTCGTGGTGATGCACTTCAACCGGAATGCCCAGCTGTTCCAGGATCAGGCACATCTCCGAGCGCATGTCTTGGCCGCTGTCGACCGGGGGCACGGGGAAGTAGCCGCCCTTGACGGTGGGACGGTAGCCGCTGTTGCCGTGCTCGTATTCCTTGCCGGTGTTCCAGGCGGCTTCTTCGGCTTCGATCTTGAAGAACGAGCCCGACATGTCATTGGCCCAGCGCACCGAGTCAAAGATGAAGAACTCGGGCTCAGGACCGAAGTAGGCAGTGTCGCCCAGGCCCGAAGCCTTCAGGTAGGCCTCGGCGCGCTTGGCCAGCGAACGCGGGTCGCGCTCATAGGCCTTGCCGTCGGCCGGATCGATGACGTCGCAGGTCAGGATCAGGGTCGGCTCTTCGAAGAAGGGGTCGATATTGGCCGTGCTGGGGTCCGGCATCAGCAGCATGTCAGAGGCTTCGATACCCTTCCAGCCGGCGATCGACGAGCCGTCAAAAGCGTGGCCGGAGACAAACTTGTCTTCGTCGAAATGCGAGACAGGCACGGAAACGTGCTGCTCCTTGCCACGGGTGTCGGTGAAGCGGAAGTCAACGAACTTGACTTCGTTTTCCTTCACCATGTTCATCACGTCGGCGACGGTCTTGGCCATCAGTCACTCCTAGCGGATAGCTGTGTACGCATGTTGCGTACGGTTTGCGGAAGAAAAAGGTTCGACGAATTCTTGGGCGAGCGGGGTACGCACGCGCCAGAGTTAAAGCAGTTACCGTGCCAGCCATCATTGACTGGCGCCAGCTCGGTGCATTACGAGCCAAGCGCTTGATTATGCGGCGCGAGCCTGGCCTTACCCATGACATTCACCACGCCTTGCCCACGCGACGCTCCAACTTGGTGCAGCTCAACGCACCAATTCGGCGCCAACCGAGGCACCAAATTGGGACAGCCCTGATTTGAGCTCCGCATAGGCGGCGTCCAGCCTGTCAGTCGGCAGGTCCGGTCCGGCCTTGACGCCCAGTTCGATATGGCGCCCCCACTGCGGGTGGTCTACGCTGGGCAGGCTGAAAACCTTGACCCCGGGATGCTCGGCCTCGATCCGCTCCATCAAGGGCGTCAACGTGGCCTCCATGGCGCCGGCGACGATCATTGACAACTCGCGCCCCGGGCAGGCCCGGTGCAGGTCGCGGTGGCGCTCATCCAGCACCCATTCCATCATCGGGTGCGCCATCACAGGGAAGCCGGGCACGAAGTAGACCGTGCCGACGTGGAAGCCGGGGATCTTGTTATAGGGATTGGGGATCAGCGCCGCGCCCGCGGGGAAGACGCCCATCTCGAAGCGCCGCAGCGTATCCGGGTGATCGGCATCCGCAACTTCGCCGCGCTCCGCAGCCATCTGCTGCACACGCTGCCAGATCAACTCGCGCGCCTCTGCATGCAGCGCGAGCTCCCGCCCCAGCGCCGCAGCCGCAGCCTGCCGGGTGTGGTCGTCCGGCGTGGCGCCGATGCCGCCGCAGCTGATCACCAGATCGCCGCTGGCAAAGGCGCGCCGCAGGGCGGAAGTGAGGCGCTCGCGATCGTCGCCGACGTACTCCGCCCAGGACAGACTCATGCCGCGGGCCGACAGGATCTCGATGAAGCGGCTCAGGTGCTTGTCCTGGCGCTTGCCGGAAAGGATTTCGTCGCCGACGACGATCAGGCCGATATTCATGGCAACAAGGGAGGCTGGAGATTGGGGACTGGCAGCACCGCATCCGGCGCAGAAGGCTGGGCGGGCAGCGGCTGCTGCCGGGCCCGCAGATCAGCCAGCGCCGCCAGACAGTAATGGGTGAACCAGAGACTGGAGAAGGCAAACACCAGCGTGTAGAGCCAGATCGTGAGCAGCACCAGGAACGGGGCCAGTACCACGGCCATCATGCTGAAGGCCCAGATCAGCGAAGGCGCCGCACCCAGGTAGCCGGTGATGACACCCATGGTCAGCAGCGGCAGCCGATGCTTGCGCATCACGCTGTCACGTTCCTCGGCACTGGCGTGCTCCGCCAGCGCATCGAAGGCGAAGACCTTGTAGCTGAGCCAGCCCCAGATCAACGGCGGCAGCACCAGCACCAGCGGCGGCACCAGCCACAGCGGCATGCTCAGCACCACCAGCGCTAGCGCGATGAAGGACAGCAGCAGCGACCAGGCGAAACTCTGCCACCAGCCCGCGCCGCGCTTGCGCTCCAGCTGCAGGAAGCGGCGCTCGCCCACCAGCGCCACGATGGACGGCGTCATCATCGTGGCCACCAGCAGCAGGCTCAGCATCAGCACCACCGGCACCGCCAGCGCGATCACCACCAGCGGCGCCATCACCGAGCGAAAGCCCTCGGCGCCCATGCTGTCGAGCCAGCGCAGCAGGCTGCCGACCAGCAGCCAGGACTCGAGCGTGGCACGCACCGAGGCCACCGCCGACTCCCAGAAGAAATACGCCAGGCCCACGCTCAGGCTGGCGGCAATCAGCAGCGGCAGCAGCGACAGCGCGATGACGCGCGGATGCAGGCAGTAGGCAGCGGCGCGCCAGAAGGCATCGCCCAGCCGTCCCATCGTGTCGACCATGGTTTCCTTTGTCGCCTCAGCTCAGACGCTGACGCTGCAAGCATAGCGGCAGCATGGGCCGCAGCCGCTTCACACGACGGGCTGCGGCCGTGGCCGTCAATCGTCGTCGCCGCTCAGAATGCCGCCCAGGATGCCGACGCCGGCCACACCGGCCAGCAGCGAGCCCTGCTCGCGTCCGCCACCACCGGTCTGCGGCGCCGCGGCGAACACGCGCGAGGCCAGACGCGAGAACGGCAGGCTCTGCAGCCAGACCTCGCCCGGTCCGCTGAGCTTGGCCAGGAACAAGCCCTCACCGCCGAACAGCGCCGTCTTGATCTTGCCGACGTATTGGATCTCGAAGTTCACGCTGGGCGTGTAGGCGACCACGCAGCCGGTGTCCACCAGCAGGGTCTGGCCCGGCTGCAGCGAGCGGCGCACCACGGTGCCGCCTGCGTGGACAAAGGCCAGGCCGTCGCCTTCCAGCTTCTGCATGATGAAGCCCTCGCCGCCGAAGAAGCCGGTGGAGAGCTTTTGCTGCAGGGCGATGCCCAGCGAGACGCCGCGCGCCGCGCACAGGAAGGAATCCTTCTGGCAGATCAGCATCCCGCCGAGCTGCTTCAGGTCCATCGGCAGGATCTTGCCCGGATAGGGTGCGGCGAAGGCCACGCGCTGCTTGGCGCCGGCATTGTTGGTGTAGATGGTCGTGAACAGCGACTCGCCGGTGACGAGGCGCTTGCCTGCACCCAGCAACTTGCCGAAGAAGCCGCCCTGCTGCTTGGCGCCATCACCGAAAACCGTGTCCATCTGGATGCCGGCATCCATGAACATCATGCTGCCGGCCTCGCCGATGGCAGCCTCGCCCGGGTCGAGCTCGACCTCGACGAACTGCATCTCGGCGCCCTTGATTTCGTAGTCCACCACATCCATTGCCATCGCGATCTCCTTGCATGAGGGAATTCAAACGGGCGCGATCGTACCCAAGTTTGGAAGTCCGGCCGTGTGACATGCCCTGCCTATACTGATCACATGAGCGCCGACAGCCCATCCGAAGCCCCGCCTGCTGAAACTGCCCTCAAGCCGGGCGACGGCTATGTGCAGTCCTTCGCGCGTGGCCTGTCGGTGATCCGGGCCTTCAGCGCCGAGGCACCACGGCAGACCCTGACCGAAGTGGCCAAACGCTGCGGCCTGACTCGCGCCGGCGCTCGCCGCATCCTGCTGACGCTGGAAACGCTGGGCTATGTGAAGAGCGAAGGCCGGCTGTTCTCGCTAACGCCCAAGATCCTGGACCTCGGCTTCGCCTATCTCTCGTCGCAACCGCTGTGGCAATTTGCCGAGCCGGTGATGCAGAATCTGGTGGCCGACCTGAAGGAGTCCTGCTCGGCCGCGGTGCTCGAAGGCAGCGACATCGTCTACGTGCTGCGCGTGCCGGCGCGCAAGATCATGAGCATCAACCTGGGCCTGGGCAGCCGCCTGCCGGCCTGGTGCACCTCGATGGGCCGCGTGTTGCTGGCCGGGCTGTCGGATGCCGAGTTGCTGGCCTATCTGGATGCGGTCGAATTGCGCCCGCTGACGGCGCGCACCGTTGCCAGCAAGGACGATTTGCGCCAGCGCATCGAGACGGCCCGCACACAGGGCTGGTGCCTGATCAACCAGGAGCTGGAAGAAGGCTTGGTCTCGCTGGCGGCCCCGATCCGTGACCGCAACGGCCAAGTGCTGGCCGCGCTCAATGTCAGCGGCCAGTTCAACCGCACACCGCCGGATGCGATGGTGGCGCATTGCCTTCCGCGCCTGCTGGAGGCGGCGGCGCAGATTTCTAGGTTGTTGCAGTTGAAGAGTTGAGGCAGCGAGGCGACCTTTCGCCTAGTGGGCAGGGGCAGTCGTCGTCCTTTGCCTGCCACGCCGCCCCGGCCAGCCCACGTGAGACGTAGGCCGGCGTTCGTCAGGCGTCAGACAGCCCCCGGGGCTGTCCTCGATCCTGACTCTCCCCGGCCAGTCGGCTTGCAGGCCGACTGGCGTGAGTGAGGCACGAAACAGCCCGCAGGGGCTGTTTCGTGTCCGCACTCACCCCATGTGCAGCCCGCCGTTGCAGCTGAAGTCGGCGCCGGTGGTGAAGCCGGAATCCTCGCCTGCCAGCCAGGCCACGATGGCCGCGATTTCCTCGGGCTTGCCCAGGCGCTTGACCGGGATGGTGGAGATGATCTTCTCCAGCACGTCCTCGCGCACCGCCTTGACCATGTCGGTGGCGATATAGCCCGGGCTCACAGTGTTGACCGTCACGCCCTTGGCTGCCAGCTCCTGCGCCAGCGCCATCGTGAAACCGTGCATGCCGGCCTTGGCTGCCGAGTAATTGGTCTGGCCCGCCTGACCCTTCTCGCCATTGACCGACGAGATCTGGATGATGCGGCCCCAGCCCTTTTCTACCATGCCCGGCGCCACCTGCTTGGTGACGTTGAACATGCTGTTGAGGTTGGTGTCGATCACCGCACGCCAGTCGTCCGGCGACATCTTCAGGAACATGCGGTCCCGTGTGATGCCGGCGTTGTTGACCAGCACATCGATGGGGCCATGCTCGGCGACCGCCTTCTGGAAGGCCGCCACGGTGGACTCCCAATCAGCCACATTGCCGACCGAAGCGTAGAAGGTGTAGCCCAGTGCGGCTTGCTCGCTGAGCCACTTGTCGTAGTCGCGGCTCGGGCCGCAGCCCGCAATGACCTTGAAGCCCTCCTTGTGCAGACGTTGGCAGATCGAGGTGCCGATGCCACCCATGCCGCCGGTCACATATGCGATTTTCTTGCTCATAGCTTGTCTCTCCTGCGCCTCCAGGGCTCACTGCTTGTGCCTCGCCAGCGCCGCGTCATGCGCCGTGATTCGAGGCCCTATGTCTCAACGAAGACGCGCCCTCAGCCTCCCGCATGCCCGACACAGGGTCAAGCGGGTTGCACCTGACAGGGTTTTCTTTAGCGCTCCACCGTCAGCGCCACGCCCATGCCACCGCCGATGCACAGCGAGGCGATGCCGCGCTTGGCATCGCGGCGCTGCATCTCGTGCAGCAGCGTGACGAGGATGCGGGCGCCCGAGGCGCCGATCGGGTGGCCCAGCGCGATCGCGCCGCCATTGACATTCACCTTGCTGGTGTCCCAGCCCATCTCGGCATGCACCGCGCAGGCTTGCGCCGCGAACGCCTCATTAATCTCCAGCAGGTCCAGGTCCTGCGGCTTCCAGCCGGCGCGCTCCAGCGCCTTCTTTGCGGCCGGCACCGGGCCCATGCCCATATAGGCCGGGTCCAGGCCCGCGCTGGCATAGGAGGCGATGCGAGCCAGCGGCGTGAGGCCGAGCGCCGCCGCTTTCTTGGCACTCATCACCAGCAGCGCCGCGGCGCCGTCATTCAGGCCCGAGGCATTCCCGGCGGTGACGCTGCCGGCCTTGTCGAAGGCCGGACGCAGCCCGGCCAGCGCTTCGGCGTTGGTCTTGCGGTTGATGTACTCATCGGCATCGACCACCAGCGCATCGCCCTTCTTCTGCGGGATCAGCACGGGCACGATCTCGTCCTTGAAGCGGCCGGCATCCTGCGCCGCGGCCGCCTTCAGCTGAGAGGCCAGCGCCAGCGCGTCCTGCGTCTCGCGGCTGATGCCGTACTTCTTGGCCACGTTCTCGGCCGTGATGCCCATGTGGTACTGGTTGTAGACGTCCCACAGGCCGTCGACGATCATGGTGTCGACCAGCTTCCAGTCGCCCATGCGCTGGCCATCGCGCGAGCCCGGCAGCACATGCGGCGACAGGCTCATGCTCTCCTGGCCGCCGGCGATCACGATGTCGCTGTCGCCATCGCGGATAGCTTGCGCCGCCAGCATCACTGCCTTCAGGCCCGAGCCGCAGACCTTGTTGATGGTCATGGCCGGCACATGGTCCGGCAGACCGGACTTGATCACCGTCTGGCGCGCAGGGTTCTGGCCGCAGCCCGCCTGCAGCACCTGGCCGAGGATCACCTCGCCCACCTGTGCGCCATCCAGGCCGCTGCGGCGCAGCAGGTCCTTCACGACGGTGGCGCCCAGCTCGACCGCCGGGGTCTTGGCCAAGGCACCGCCGAACTTGCCGATGGCAGTGCGGGCTGCGGCAACGATCACGATATCGCTCATCTCAGTCTCCTTGCTTGATGTTTCGGGGCGGCCGGCTCAAGCCTTCTGCTTGACGTAGCGGCCTGGAGCGGGCTCGATGGACTTGTACTTGCGGCTGCCAGGCGTCTTGGGCGCGGCCTTCTGGCTACCGGCATGGCTGGCCAACCAGGCGGACCAATCGGTCCACCAGCTGCCCGGATGCTCGGTCGCCGCGTCAAACCACTTCTGGTGCTCGGCCGGCAGGGCGGTGCTCTTGCCGATCCAGTGGCTGCGCTTGCCCTTGGCCGGCGGGTTGATCACGCCGGCGATATGGCCTGACGCGCCCAGCACGAAGCGCTTCTTGCCCTTGAAAACCTGGGTCGAGCGGTAGGCGCTGTCCCAGGGCACGATGTGATCCTCACGCGAACCATAGATGTAGACCGGCGCCTCGATCTTGCCGAGGTCCAGCGCCTCGCCGCAGACCGTGAGCTTGCCCGGCTGCTTCAGCTCGTTCTGCAGATAGGTGTGGCGCAGATACCAGCAATACATCGGCCCGGACATATTGGTCGCGTCGCCGTTCCAGTACAGCAGGTCGAAGGCCGGCGGGGCCTCGCCCTTCAGGTAGTTGCCGACCACGTAGTTCCAGACCAGATCGTTCGGGCGCAGGAAGCTGAAGGTTGTGGCCAGTTCCTTTCCCTTGAGCAGGCCCGGCCCCTTGGGGCTCTGCTCCCCAATGGTCATCTCGCGCAGCCGAACCGAGCCCTCATCGACGAACAGGTCCAGCACGCCATTGCTGCTGAAGTCGATCAGCGTGGTCAGCAAGGTGACACTGGCCGCCGGCTGCTCACCCCGCGCGGCCAGCACGCCCAGCGCCGTGGCCAGAATGGTGCCGCCGACGCAGAAGCCCAAGGTGTCGATGGTCTCGGTGCCGGAGATCTCCTGCACCACCGAGATCGCCTTGATGGCAGCCTTCTCGATGTAGTCGTCCCAGGTCCAGGCCGCGCAGCTCTCATCCGGATTGCGCCAGCTGACCACGAACACGCGGTGGCCTTGGCTCACCGCATAACGAATCAGAGAGTTGTCCGGCTGCAAGTCCAGGATGTAGTACTTGTTGATGCAGGGCGGCACCATCAGCAAGGGCCGCTCGAACACCTTGGCCGTCAGCGGCTTGTATTCGATCAGCTGCAAGAACTCGTTCTCGAAGACGATGTCGCCCTCAGTGGTGGCCACATTGCGGCCCACCTCGAAGGCGCTCTCATCGGTCTGCGAGACATGCCCGCGCTGGATGTCGGCCCACAGCTGCTGCACGCCTTTGGCCAGGCTTTCGCCCTGGGTGTCCAGCGCCAGCTTCAAGGCCTCGGGGTTGAGCGCCAGATAGTTGCTCGGCGAGGCGGCATCGACCCACTGCTGCACCGCGAAGCGGATGCGCGAACGGGTTTTCTCGTCGCCTTCGACCTGCTCGGCCATCTGCTGCAGCGTGCGCGCATTGAGCAGGTAGAGCTGGGTCACGAAGCTGCTGGCCGGGTTCTCGCCCCAGGCTGGCGATGCGAATCGCTTGTCGGACAGCTTCGGCGCAGCATGGCCGGTCTGCACCGAGGCGTTCCATAGCTCTGAAGCCTTTTTCAGGTACTCCGCCTGCAAGGAAGCCAAGGACTGGGCGGGTATCTGCAAGCCCGCGACCGATTTCCACATCTCGCCCATCTGGGCGGCCATCTCGGCCACGCCGGCCATGCCCTCGGGGCCGGTACCGGGGGCGTTCGCAGAGGAATTGCGCTGCTTTTTCATGGGTCTCCTGTCGGGCATGGGCCGGCTCTGTGACGATGAGCCGGTCCTCCAATCATGCAGGCAAAAAGCCTGCCATGAGCCCTATGCCCAATGTTGTACGCTCGCGAACTTACCTTCTGATGACAAGCAACGCATGTACCTGGTCGCGATCGCCTGGATTTACGTGGCACTGATGATGGCGCTGGCTGAAGCCACCAGCACCCAAGGCACGGTGCTCGGCGCGATATTCACCTTCTTGCTGTACGGTGTGCTGCCGATTTCCATCGTCATGTACGTAATGGCCACGCCTGCTCGGCGCGAGGCACGCCGTCGGGCCGAGGCTGCGCAGGCGCAGGCAGCAGCAGCACCAGCCGATGAGGTCGCCGCGCCCATGACTTCAGCGCAGCCGGATGGCAGCGACCATGCGGCCGCTGGGGGGCTCGCGGCGGAACGAAAAGAACCGTGATGCGTCGCTGACGGTGCACCACTGGCCGCCGCTGATGGCAGACAGGCCCAGCGCACGCAGCCGCCGCCGGGCCAGCTCGGCCAGATCGGCGCGCCAGCGCGGCTCACCCTGCGCATTGGGCCGGTAGGCGAACAAGCAGGGGTCAGGTCTTGCCGGTTCGGCGCCAAAGGCGCGCAGCACCTCCTCCCCCACCTCGAAAGCCTCAGGGCCTATGCAGGCGCCCAGCCAGGCCTGGATGTCGGCCGGCGCGCAGGCGGCCTCCTCGCACAGCGCTTCGACCGTGCGCTCCAGCACGCCAGCGGCCAAGCCGCGCCAGCCGGCATGGGCGCCACCCACAGCGCGCGGCGCGGCAAACAGCACCGGCAGGCAGTCGGCCGCCATGATGGCCACCGCCACATCGCGGTGGCGACTGACGGCTGCATCGGCCGGCGGCGTTATGGCGCCGGGCACTCCCATCTCAGGACTGAGCCGCAGCACCTCGACGCCATGAACCTGATGCAGGAACACGGCCGGCGCGCCGATCGCCTCGCACACCCGGGCGCGGTTGTGCGCCACGGCCTGCGGATCGTCCTGCACCGCACGGCCCACATTCATGCTGGACAAGCCACCGGTGCTGATGCCACCGGCACGCGTGGTCATGAAGGCCTGTACCTGCGGCAGATCCCAGTCGGGCAGCAGCCAGTCGGGGTGCAAAGCAGGCCGCGCCGGGCTCAGCGGCTCACTCGGCATCCGGGCAGGCGCTCGGCTGGGTCTTGGCAAAGGCGTCCAGCGCCATGCAGTGCTCGAACACGGTCATCACGGTCGGCAGATGGTCGAGCCGGCAGTCAAAGCGCTGCGCATTGAAGATCTGCGGCACCAGAACGCAGTCCGCCAGGCCGGGCATGTCGCCATGGCAGAAACGGCCGGTCTGGCCGTCCTTCAGGCGGCGCTCGAGCGCCTCCAGCCCGGTCTCGACCCAGTGCCGGTACCAGCGGTTCTTGTTGTCCTCGCTGACGCCCATCTCCTTGACCAGATAGCGCAGCACGCGCAGATTGTTCAGCGGATGGATCTCGCAGGCGATGTCCTGGGCCAGCGCGCGCACGCGGGCCCGCCCCAGCGCATCGGCCGGCAGCAGCGGCGGCTCGGGGTGGGTCTCGTCCAGGTATTCGATGATGGCCATCGACTGGGTGACGACCGCATCGTCGTCACGCAGCAGCGGCACCAGACGCGCCGCCGAGACGTCGGCATAGGCCTCGTTGAATTGCTCGTTCTTCGCCAGGTGAACGGCGCGGTAGTCGTAGTCCAGGCCCTTCAGCGCCAGTGCGATGCGCACGCGGTACGAGGCCGAAGAGCGGAAGTAGTTGAAGAGTTCCATGGCTTGATGATGCCACGCAGGCGGCGACGCCAACAGCGCCTCGCCGCTACACTGAAGCCATGTTGATCACCCGCCGTTTCAAGCATTGCCCCAGCTGCGGCGCTGCCGTCAGCTACCAGGTGCCGGCCGACGACAACCGTGAGCGCGCCACCTGCCCGGCCTGCGCCAGCGTGCACTATGAAAACCCCATCAATGTGGTCGGCACGCTGCCGATCTGGGGCGAGCAGGTGCTGCTGTGCCGGCGCAATATCGAGCCGCGTTACGGCTTCTGGACGCTGCCGGCGGGTTTTCTGGAACTGGGCGAAACCAGCGCCGAAGGGGCGCTGCGCGAGACCGACGAGGAGGCCGGCGCCGAGATCGAGCTGCAGAACCTGTACTGCCTGCTCAATGTGGTGCGGGTCGGCCAGATCCATCTCTACTACCGCGCCCGCCTGCTGTCGGACCGCTTCAATCCCGGCCCCGAAACCATCGAGGCCCGGCTATTCCATGAGCACGAAGTGCCCTGGGACGAACTGGCCTTCCGCACCGTGCGGGAGACGCTGCAACGCTATTTCGACGACCGACGCGCCGGCCGCGAATTCGCACTGCACTGCGCCGATATCGGCTGAACCGTCGCCCTCAGCGCGCGGCCTGCGCCGTGGCCCAGGGGCCAGTCACGCCGTCGATCTCACAGTCCCACAGCGCCTGTACGTCCATCGGATCGACCAGGCCCTCGGCATGCACCTGCAAGGCCAGACTGCGCAGCATGATGACCATGCCGCGCACGAAAGCCGCGCGGGCCGCGTCGCCTGACACGCCCACCACCACCGACTTGTCCAGCTTCACATAGTCCAGCCCGGCCTGATACAGGCGCTCGACCTGGGCCAGGCCGGCGCCGGCATGCTCGATGCCCAGCTTCACGCCCAGCGGACGCAGCTGACGCCCCATCTCGTGCAGCAGATCGAAATGCTGCGTCGCTGCGCCTTCGGCCAGTTCGAGGCCCAGCTTGCGCGCCGCCTGCGGCGACTGGAACACCAGCTCGCGCAGTCGCGCCACAAAACCGCCGTCCAGCAGGGAGGCCGGCGCCACGTTGATGCAGCGCATGCGGCCGTCCAGCGCGATCGCTTCCAGTGCCAGCGTCACCGCCTGCAGATCCACCTCGGCGGTCAAGCGGCTGCGCACGGCCAAGGGCAGCCAGCGCGCCGCGTTCTCGAAGCCGCCGTCAGCGCTGAGCTGCAGCTGCAGTGGGCATTCAAGATGCAGCAGCGCGCCCTGCCCGTCCAGCACCGGGTACTCCAGCAGCCGGCTGCGGCGCTGCTGCAGCGCCTCGGCGATCTGCGCATGCCAGGCGCGCTCACCCTGCACCCGTTCGGCTGAAGGGTGGCGCAGCGCTTCCACCGGGAAGCCGCTGCGCGACTCGGCCTGGGCCAAAGCGGTATCAGCGGCGGCGAACCAGTCGCTGATCGGCCGCTCCCGCGCCAGCTCGACAGCACCCAGCGCCACCTGCACGCCGCTGCCAAAGGCCGGCAGGCTGGCGCGCAAAGCTTCGGCCAGGGCCTCGGCGGTTTCCGCCGCCACATCCGGCGCCGGCAACCACAAGGCGAAGTCGGCACCATTCAAGCGCCCCGCAAGGCAGCCCTTGACGCGCTCAGGATAGACCTGCACCGCATGCGCCACCGCCACCAAGGCCTGATCCACCAGGACGCGGCCGAGTCGTTGATTCAGACCGGCCAGATCGCGCAGGCGCAGCAGGATCAGCCCGCCATGCGTCGGGCCCTCATCCCGGCTCAGCACCGAATCGAACTCGGCCAGGAAATGCTTGCGATGACTCATGCCGGTCAGCACATCGCAATGCGCCTGGGTGCGCAGCACGTCCAGCTGCTCCGACTGGGCCTCGAACATCTGCTTCAGGCGCAGGACCATCGCGTTCATCGCCTGGGTAAGCCGGCGCAGCTCGGGCACCGTGGATTCCTCCACCGTCGTGAAGTGCCCGTCGACCAAACCCTGGGCCTGGGCCACCGTGCGGTCCAGCGGGCGGCGGATGCGCGACAAGACGAGCAAAGCCGCACCGCCCGCGAGCACCCCGATGCTGAGCAGCACCAGCGCAGTGCGCCAGGTCGCGCGCCACAACTCGTCGTGGCCATACGCCGAGTGGCTGAGCACCTCAACCGAGCCGGCGTTCTTCCAGCCGTCGGACACCTTGGCCACACCGGCCTTCAAATCGATCGGCGTCAGCGCCACAAACCAGGCAGGCGCACGGCTGGCGCGCCCCGGCATGGTGCGCTCGACGCCCACCGTGCCATCGGCACGCAGCCAGCGCAGACTCGCATAGTGGCCGGTGTCGAACTGAGCCGTCAGCACCAGCGACATCAGCTCGGCATCGCCGCCCTGCTGCGACATGGCCAGCGCCAGTGCCGCGGCGTTGTCGCTGTTCTTGACCTGCAGCTGAGTCTGCAGCAGTGAGCGCATCGCGCCGGTCGACACCGCCACGCTGCCGATCAGCGAGGCCAGCACCGCACCCAGCACCAGGAACCAGACTTGACGTATCAGCGACATGGCGCCATCCCCAACGGTTTGTTCATCATCATCAGAATCCCTCTGCCCTGACCTTGGCCAGCGCATCCCTCCACAAGGACAGGCGCGCTACCGGGTTGCCCGCGCTCGCACTGCCCACGCCTTCCCACAGGCCTTCGCCATTGAAGCTGAAGACAGGCTGCAGATCGGGCCGTCGGCCAGCCGGCAACACGGCGGTCTGCAGATTGTCCAGAATCAGCGGCTCGGCATCCGGCTGGCTGTAATAGGCCAGCACCATATGGGCCTGGCGGCGCCCATCCAGCATCGCACGCACATAGACCAGGCGCAGCCGCGCCTCGGGAACGCCGGCCGCCAGCAGACTGAAATACTTGGCGATCGCGTAGTCCTCGCAGTCGCCCTGGCCTTTTTCCAGCGTCTCCAGCGGGCTGGCCCAGTAGTCGATACGACCCCAGGTCTCGGTGTCTTCGCGAAACGCGATGCGCTGATTGAAGAAATCATTGACCAGCGCCAGACGCTGGGCATCGCTGACCTGTGCTGCGCGCTCGACCAGTGGAAGCAGCGAACGCGCGCCGGCCAGGGCACGCGGGCCCATCCGTGCAGCGGACTCCAGCACCTTGTCGCTGTCCCAGGCTTCGGCCACCACGCTGAACTGCATCAGTGACAGGCCGAGCGCCAAGCCGCCGGCGGCCCGCAGCAGCCAGCCGGGGCAACGCCGGGCGGACAGGCCTGTGACAAGTGCGGGGGGTGGCTGAGCCGGCGCCATAGCCAAGGCACTGTACCGTGCCATCAAGAATGGAGCGAAGGACTCGCCGTGCATTACTGCCGATCCGGCGCCCGTGCGCCTTGAGATAATTCCGGACAACCCATGCTCAGGGCAATGCCTTGCCGCCCCCCCTATGAAGACCCAGGCGATACGCCAAGAACTCGATCAGGCGCGCGAGCGCGGTGCGCTGCGCCAGATCGTGATCCCCCCCTGCCCTGAACTGCTGGTTCGTCTGCAGGATGCGATGTCGCAGCCCGAGGCCGACCTGACCGAAGTGGCGCGCATCGCCGCCAGTGATGTGGCCATGTCGGCCACGCTGCTGCGCGCCGCCAACAGCAGCCTGCACATGCCGCCGGGCAGCCAGCCCTGCACCACGGTCGGTCAGGCGCTGACCCGCATCGGCCTGGACGAGACTGCGGCACTGATGACCGCCTTTCTGGTCAAGCACGCCATCCCAGTCAACAGCCCGCACCTCGCGCGCTTCTGGGAGCGCTCCACCAAGCGTGCCATCGCCTGCGCCTTCATCGCGCGCCAGTTGCCAGGGGTCTCGCCCGATCTGGCGCACACCTATGGCCTGTTCTGCCACGTCGGCATGCCGGTCTTGCTGCAAAGCGTGCGCGGCTATGGCTCGACGATGGTGGAGGCCGCGGCACGCATTGACCGCCCCTACATCGCCACCGAGAACGCCAACCACAAGACCGACCATGCCGTGGTCGGCGCGCTGGTGATCCGGGCCTGGAATATGGCGCCGCAGATCATGGCGGCCATCCGTCTGCACCACGACTACAGCGCTCTGGGCAATGCCGACATCGAGGCCGAGATCCACACCCTGGTGGCTGCCGGCCTCGTCGCCGAGCACCTGATGCGCCGGCACGAAACCCTGCCGGAAGATGCCGACTGGAAGAGCAACTGCCATGTGGCCATGGATTGGCTGCAGATCACGGCGGACGATCTGGAGCAGTGGGACGAACAGCTGCGTCCGCTGCTGGACGACGCCTGAGCGCAGCGCCGCGATGCTGCTGCAGCGGTCTTCGCCGGGCTGAAGCGGCGCGCCTTGCCAAGCAGAAAGTCCGCCGTTATGGTGTGACCAAGGAAGTCGCACGCATGACGTACTGATCGAGGAGATCGCGATGAAGCTGCTGATGCCCCAGCTGGCCTTCTGCATACTGGGACTGTGCTTCGTTCTGGCGGCCCAGGCCCAGACATGCCGCAGCCTGATCGCCTCGGGGAACCCGCAGTACCCGCCCTATCTCTGGCAGTCACCTCGCGACGAGGCGCGCCTGATCGGCGCGAATGCCGAGCTGATGGAATGGCTGGCCGACGAGATCGGCGTGCCGATCGAGACCCGGCACATCGGCAACTGGGCACGAGTTCAAGAAGAAGCCCGAGCCGGGCGCGTGGATCTGATTGCCGGCGCCTTCTTCACGCTGCCCCGCACGGAGTACCTGGATTACGCCCACCCGCCGTTCCGCGACACCCGCTCGGTGGTGATCGTGCGTGAAGCGAAGCGCATCACCTTCAAGCGCTGGGAGGATCTGGTGCCGCTCAAAGGCCTCACGGTGGTGAACAACAGCCTGGGCCAGGCCTTCGACAAGTTCGCGGCCGACTCGCTCAGCATGACCAAGGTCAGCAATCTGGAGAAGGGCCTGCAGATGCTGGAGCTCGGCCGCGGCGACTACCTGGTCTACGAGGACAGCCCGGCTGAAGCCTTCATCGCGCGCATGGGTATCAAGGGCCTGCGCCTGCTGCAGCCGCCGGTGGCGCAAGAACAGCTGTACATCGCCATCTCGCATCGTTCGGCCTGCAACACGCCGGAGTTGCGCGGTGCGATTGCCCGGGCAATGTCCAAGCTGCGCCAGACAAAGCTGATGCTCACCTTCGTCGAGCGGGCGGTGCAGACCTGGCGCCTGCAGCAGCAAGAGCCCGCCAAGCCTCAGTGACGGGCGAAGCGAAAGCTCAGGCGGGCGCGGAGCGCAGGCCGTAGATGCGGCCCTGGGCGAACAGGTACTCCACCCGCAAGACGGGCTCGCCGCGCTCTCCGGCGAAGGAGAAGCCCAGCAACTCCAGCGCATCGCCGGCCTTAATTTCGGCCACGCCCCAGGCCTGCATGCGCGTCAGCGGCGCCAGCTCGATCTGCCAGCGCCGATCACGCCGCGTCGGCAGCTGCGCCTTCGCCAGCAGGGCCGATCCATCAACCGGGGCCGTCTGCCGCGGCAGCAGGCGCTGCTTCAGATCTGCAGGCAGGCTCAGGTTCTCGGCCAGATCCAGCTCAAGTTCGGCATGCGGGTTGCGCCAGGCGACCTTCAGCGCCTTGCCGGCCAGGTAGATCGGCCGCTCCTGATCGAAGCTGCTCCAGCCATGGTGGGCGCGAACCCAGGCGGGCAGCGCCAGCAAGGCAGTGCCCGCCAGAAGCTGGCGGCGATGGACGAGAAGAGCGGCGCACGTCATCGGTATCTCCTTCATGAGTAGGCAATCCAGCGGCCACAGATGATGACAGCGGCCCAAATCCCCAGTGACAACAGGCCATGCAGTTGCGCAGTCCGGTCCGCAGACTGCAAGGCGCCGCGGCGGGAATGGAACATCGCCGCATTGCAGCCCGCCAAGGTGATCAGCCCCAGCTTGAGCAGGAAAACGCGATTGTCCAACAGCTCCTGCGCCTGGGTGGCAAACATCAGCGAGCCACTGAGCGCGCAGAGGAAAAAGCCCAGCAGCGCAGGCAACAGCGTCAGCCGGGCCAGCGCCTCCAGCGGCAAGGCGGCCGCCAGCCCCAGCAGGCGGAGCTCGAACACCAGCAATCCGCCGAACAGCATGGCCAGGCCCAGCAGGTGCACGACCTCGAGGGCTGGATAGGCCCAGGGGTGGGCGCTCAGACTTGCAATCAGCATGGGATGGGCCTAGTGCGGGTACTGAACCAGTTGCAGGACATTGCCGGCCGGGTCCTTGAAGCTGGCGAGCCAGCCGCCCCAGGCCTGACGGTCAGGCGCTTCGATGAAGGGCACGCCGGCCGTCAGCAGCGCGGCATGCTGCGCCTGGATGTCGTCGACGCTGAAGGACAGGCCGCTGAAACGGCCGACGAGCTGCTGCTCGTCGGCGGGCGCCTCGGGCGGCACCGCCTCCAGCACCAGATCCAGCACGCCGGCATCGAACACGCAGAAACCCGCGGCCGGGCCGCCGGCTTTCAGCGTCAGGCCGAGCTGCTGCTGGTAGAACGGCAGCGCAGCAGCCAGATCGCGCACGAACAAGCGCACCGAAGCAAGTTTCATCGTCATCCCTCGTCACACAAAGGCGGCCGGCCCTGACCCTGCAAGGCAGCGAGGCGCCAAGTCTCGCACCGAACAGAAGCTCGAGGTTCGGGCCCGCGCGCCATCGACAATGCCAGCATGACCGTCCACGGCGAACCTCTGCAACTGGGACTGCGCCTCTGGCGCTGGGCCTGGCTGTGGCTGGCACCCTTGTTGCTGGGGCTGCTGTACTGGGCGCTGGCGCCGGCCGGTACGGCGGTGCGAGTGGCGGCGATGAACTGGAGCCGCGACATCGAGGTTGAACGCCAAGTCCAGCAGCTGGACTCGGGCTGGTGCGACGAGATGCCACACGGCGCACAGGCCATCAGCCGGCGCAAGGTCGACCGGCCAGACAGCCTGCCCGGCGGCACGGCAGAGCACTGCCGCTACACCGTGCTGGTGTGGCGCGCCGTGCGCAGCCTGCACAGCGAAGGCCTGGCGCCCACGTCCCCGTTCTGGCCGCCGGTTCCCGCCAACGCGCTGTCCAGCGATGCTGATGCTGGAAAGGAGCGGCTCGGCAAGCGGCATGAACGCTACGAACTGCTGCTGCAAAGCGACGATGGACAGGAATGGCGCTGCAAGCTGCCGATGCCGCGCTGGCAGACCTTCAGCACCGGGCAGCGGCTCAGGCTCAAGGTCGACCGATTCGGAGTGGCGGACTGCAGCGGCATTGCACGCGTGGGCTGAGCATTCTTGCCCGTCGAACCAATGCTTCAGGCGCGACCGCTGCGCGCCACCTCACGCAAGGTCTGCGAGCGATCAGAGCCCCCGTCCGTTGCATCGCGCAGCAAGGCGTCACGCACCCAGGCCACGGCTTCGCTCGGTCGGTCCTTGCACATCAACATGTAGGGATGCGGCGCCTCCAGCGCCGGCCCTGGCAATGCGACGAGGCTGCCCTGGCGCACCGCGTCAGCGCAGAGGTCGTGGGGCAGCAGTGCCACGCCCGCGCCGAGCACGGCGGCGTTGGCCGCCAGGTGTGCAAGATTGAAGCGCAGGCCAGGCAGCGGCGCCGGCACCGATACGCCAGCCTGCTCGAACCAGTCGATGAAGCCTGGCGAAGCCCAACCCCTGTCCTCGATACTGAGATGCAGCAAGGGCAAGCCTGCCACATCAGCCGGACGCAACCCTTGCCCGCGGCCGACCAGGGACGGCGCGGCGTAGGCTCGGAACGGTGCCGTCAGCAAAGGCCGCTGGCTGTGGCCGGGCAGGTCGGCACGCCGAAAGTAGATGCCAATGTCACCGTTCATGCCTCCACTGGCGCGGTGCTCGGCCGCGATCACGCGGATCTCCAGCTCGGGCCGCTGGCGACTCAGGGCGGCCACGCGCGGCGTCAGCCACAGCGCCGCCACGCTGAACTGAGTACGGATCTTGACCACCGGGCGCTGCTGGTGGTCGCGTACCGCGCAGCTGGTGCTGATCAGGCGCTCGAACGCATCGCGGATCCGCATCGCGTAGTCGCTACCTGCCAGGGTCAGCGTCACACCATTGGCGCCCCGCGTGAAGACCGGCATTCCCAGCCACTGCTCCAGCTGCTTGATCTGGTGACTGACCGCTGCCGCGCTGACATGCAGCTCCGTGGCGGCGCGCGAAAAGCTCATATGCCTGGCGGCAGCCTCGAAGGCGCGCAAGGCCGCCAATGGAGGAAGGGCTCGCTTGTCCATAAGGAGTTCAATGAAAGAGTCGAAGCTGGTAGCCCGGAGGGTATCAATGCAGAGAAGAGCCGCCCAGTCTGCACCCATCGACCCCAAGCCAGATTTAGCCTGAGGATCAGAAAGTTCAGTTTGCGGCCGCAGGCTCTGCGGTGGGACCATGCGCTCGCTGCAGGTCAGCCCATCCACCGATTCCGCCCATGACACCTTTTCGATCCATCGACCCTGCACGGCGCCAGGCCCTGTCCTGGACCGTCTTGCGATTCACTCTGGCGGGGCTCGTCGCGGCACATGGGGTGGCGCGCTTTGGGTACGACGCCGTCGCCCCCTTCGGCCTGTGGCTGCAGAGCCAGGGCTGGCCACAAGGGCCTGCGCTGGCCATCGGCATCACAGGCCTGGAGATCATCGCCCCGCTGTTGCTCGTGCTGGGCCGTTGCGTGCGCCCTTTGTGTCTGCTGCTTGCCGCCGTGTATGCCATGGGCATCGTGCTGGTGCATGCCAAGGCCGGCTGGTTCGTCGTGGGCCTGGGGCGCAACGGTTCGGAGTACTCAGTGCTGCTGATCATCTGCCTGCTCTTGCTCGCCCTCCAGCATCCCGCAAGTTCCTCAACACCATCCAACCCCAAGACCTCATGAGCCCAACCCTTGCATCGACTCTGAAGCTGGCCGCCTGCGTGCCCGTTCTTCTGCAGGCCGCCGCCTGCACATCGGTGGCCGAGAAGAGCAATATGCTCAGCGACGAGCGGGTCATCGCTGAGTCTGCCGGCACGCTGGGGCTGGCACCGGCCGACCTCAAGCTGCTATCCCGCCACACCTCGGGCACGAACACCTTCGCCACACTGCGTGGGCGCGATGGCAAGGAATACTCCTGCACCATCAATGGCGGCAACCTGCTGTCCTTCGGCATGACAAATCCGCCGAGCTGCCAGCGCAAGTGAGGTCAGAGGCCAGACGGCCGCAAGAATGCCGGGGATGACGAGGAGCCCGGCATCTCCTCTTTGCAGCATTGAAGGGCCTGGTCGGCGCGGGCACACCTTGCGTAGCTGGCCCCAAGCGCTTCGCTCAGCATCGCCTGGGTGGCCCAGAAGGCGCGAGAACCCAGGTCCAGCGGAGGACAGCCCCCTCAGCGTATGGTCTTGAACACCGCCACCGACTGCACCAGCCCTTGCGCCTGGCTGCGCAGGCTTTCCGCAGCAGCGGCGCTTTCTTCCACCAAGGCAGCGTTTTGCTGGGTCGTCTGATCCATCTGCGTGATGGCCTCGCCCACCTGGTGCACACCACGGCTTTGCTCGGCGCTGGCTTGGGCGATCTCGTGCACGATGGTGGTCACCTGCCGAATCGAGCTGACCACCTCCTGCATCGTCTGGCCGGCACGATCGACCTGGATGCCTCCCGATTCGATCTGCTCGCCGCTGGTGGTGATCAAGGACTTGATCTCCTTCGCCGCACTCGCCGAGCGCTGTGCGAGTGAACGCACCTCGGCCGCGACGACCGCAAAACCGCGGCCCTGCTCACCGGCACGGGCCGCTTCGACGGCGGCATTCAATGCAAGGATGTTGGTCTGAAAGGCGATACCGTCGATCACCCCCGTGATGTCGGAGATGCGCCGCGAGCTCTCGTTGATGCTGCGCATCAGGGACACCACCTCACCCACAGCAGCACCGCCCTTTTCGGCCACCATACTGGCCTGGCGGGCCATCTCGTTGGCCTGACGGGCGCTTTCGGCGTTCTGGTTCACCGTCGAGCCCAACTGATCCATCGAGGCCGCTGTCTGCTGCAAGGCGCTGGCCTGCAACTCGGTACGACCGGACAGATCGCTATTGCCCATCGCAATCTCGGAGCTGGCCGTGGCCACCCCCTCGGAACCTTCACGCACAGCGTTGACGACACGTGCCAGCCCTTGCTGCATTTGGTCAAGGCAGGCCATCAAGCTGTGGCTGTCGCCCGCGCGCAGCGGGATGCGGCAGGTGAGGTCGCCATCAGCGATCGCGCGCAAGTAGCCAGCAGCGGCCTTGGGCTCGCCGCCGAGCTGCCCAAGGATGTTGCGCGTCAGCAGCAGCGCCAGGGCGACGGCAAAGAAAAGCGCGAAGACCAGCACCCCGAGTACGACACGCCGGCTGCCGACATAGGTTGCCTCGGCCTGCACTGCGACTTCGGCGCCGCTGGCGAAGGACTCTTCAGCGAGTTTGTCGATGGCCATCAGGCTGTCATCGAAGCCGGACTTGCCCGCTCCATCGCTGATGTCCTTGGCATCTTCCAGTTTGCCCTGCTGGCCCAGCGCAATCACCTTGGCATGGACGGTCAGGTAGGCCTCCCAACGCTCGGTGAACTTTCGCCGCAGCTCGCTGGCCGGCGCCGGCGCCAGATGCTTGTCGTAGGCCTGCATCTGTTCCAGCACCAGCTGCTGCTGCGGCTTGATCTTGTCGAGGTACTCGGCCAGATAGCTGGTGTCCGGCGCCGTGCTGTACTTCACCTCGAACTCGCGGGCTTCCAGCATGGCCGAACGCGCACGGGCCAGATTGCCGACCGCCGGCAGCCACTGGCTGGCCAAGGACGCCGAGGCGCCGTTGACAGCAGCCAGGGAACTCAGCGCCACCACACCCAGCACGCCAGACAGCACGCTCGCCAGCAAAAAGCCGAACAATAGCTTCGCCCGCGTGCCCATCCTGTCCAGAGCCTGATCCACATACCTCATGACTTTCATATCAGCCTCCTGAAGTTGCAGGTGAAGGGGCCCTTCACTTCTTGAAGCCGATATACGTCACAGCGACCACCTGGCCCTTGGCGTCCTTGATCGGGTTGTAGCAAGCGCTGAAGGCAGTGCCCAGCACATCGACATCGCCGCAATAGCTCTGGCCCTTGATCACGGCCTCATAGGCCTTGGCACGGGCCAGATTGGTACCGACGCCGCGCTTGCCTTCCGGCGTGAGCACATTGGTGGAGACGCGAACGAACTCCTCACCGCTGCGCACGAACACAGTGGCGGTGGCACCGTGCTTCTTCCTGATCTCGTCGACGACGTCGTAGTTGCCGTTCATGCGGCGCGGGCCGAAGAACAGCACGGGCACCTCGGCATCGCCGAGCTTGGCCGTGCCTTCAATGCGAGGAGCACCGATCCCGGACAGACGCGTATCCAGCTCACCCAGCACCTGCTTCGGGTCCGACGCATGCACCGCGCTGGCCATCAGACACACACCCACTGCCACACCAAAGGATTTGAGGGATATCATGAATTGCTCCAGTGATTGAATGATTCCGCGGGACCCATGCACAAGACGCTGGCATCGGGTTGGTCCCAGTGGACTCGCTTTTGCGTCGGCGGGCAAGCGCTGAAACGTGCGCAATTCCACAACTTCTTCTTCAAAACACACGGACCCTAGGCAGCTGCACATCACAGCCGCGCCACGACGGCGGACCGCCTGCTGGTCTGACGCGCGTGCAGCCGAGGATGCCGCGATCAGGCGCGGATCGGGCGCCGATCGGGTGCGCATGCGTCTTACATGCGCCGTGGAACGCTCAGGCCGCCCTGTGCCCATTCAGCCGGAAGGTGGACACCACGTCGCGCAGCTTGTGGGACTGGTCAGCCATGCTCTGCGCCGCTGCTGCGCTTTGCTCCACCAGCGCAGCGTTCTGCTGCGTGGATTGGTCGAGCTGCGCCACCGACTCGTTGACCTGCCCGATGCCCGCGCTCTGCTCCGAAGCCGAGGACGAGATCTCGCCGATGATGTCGCTGACGCGCTTCACGCTGGACACGATCTCCGTCATCGTGTGGCCGGCCTCGCTGACCAGCTTCGAACCCGACTCGACCTTCTCGACGCTGCTGCCGATGAGGGTCTTGATCTCTCGCGCAGCCTCGGCGCTTCGCTGCGCCAAGCTGCGCACCTCGCTGGCGACAACGGCGAAGCCGCGTCCCTGCTCACCGGCACGCGCCGCCTCGACCGCTGCATTCAGCGCCAGGATGTTGGTCTGGAAGGCGATGCCATCAATGGTGCCAATGATGTCGGCGATGCGCTTGGAGCTGGCGTTGATCTCGTTCATCGTCGACACCACCTGATTCACCACACTGCCGCCACGCTCGGCCACATCGCTGGCCGAGGCCGACAGCTGGTTGGCCGTGCGCGCCGACTCGGCGGTCATCTTGACGGTGGCCGTCAACTGTTCCAGCGAACTGGCTGTCTGCTGCAGCGAGGCCGCCCCTTGCTCGGTGCGGTGGCTCAGCTCCACATTGCCCGCAGCGATTTCGGACGATGCGGTCGAGATGCTGCCGGTGGTCTCGCTGATCTGGTGAATGATCTGCTGCAGGCGCGACTGCATGGTTTGCAAGGCAGCCAGCAGCCGTGAGGTCTCGTCGCGCCCGCTCACCTGGATCGCTTCGGTCAAGTCGCCTCCGGCAATTCGGTCGGCCACCTGGACAGCATATGCAATTGGCCGCACCAGGGACCTCACCAGGGCAATGCCGAGCGCCACGCCGGCCAGCAGGCAGAAGGCGGTCAGACCGGTCAGCCATTGCAACTGGAACTGCGCCTGTGCCTTCAGCGCGTCGCCCTCGGCTCGCGCACGGCTCACCTGGTAAGCCGCGTGCCGGGCAGAAACTGCCAGATAGTCCTTGGACACGCTGGCGAATCGGCCCTTGCCCAACGCGGTGGCTGCGGCCTGGTCGCCGCTTTCGATGTGTTTTCGCACGGCGTCCCGCTCTGCCAGCCACAAGGCTCGGGAAGCACCCAGTTCCTTGCCCAGAGCAAGGCCTTCCGTGCTGTTTTCGATCTCGGCAAAACGCTTCTGGACCCGGGTGGTGTCCGTCGAGATGGCCAGCGTCGCTTCTTTGGTGGCGTCGTAGAGCGCCGCATCGGGAGAGAGCGCCACAGCGCCCCAGCGCGCCACGGCTTCCCGGATGTTGGCGTCCCAACGTTGCGACAACTCGATGCGCTCGACCTGAGCGCCCGTGATCTCCCCACGCGCTCAGAAACGGTGAGGAACTTGCTCACCGCAAGGGCCGCAACCACCAGCATGCCAGCCATCATGAGCCCCAGCACCAAGGTCAGCCGGCGTCCAATCGCCATGTTCATCAACATAGATTTGCCATTTCAAGTGGGTTTGCGAAAGGTCTACGGCAAACACTCCGGTTTGCGCCTGCTCTGTGGCTATCGACACATTCATGTGGGACTTGAGGGGTTGGGTATCGGGCGGGAGCCCCCTGTACAAGGGACGGGCCATGCGCCGCTGCCGAGCGCTCAGGTAGCCAGCCTTGCGCGCCAGACGCTGCCCTGACCCTTCAGTAGCGCTCAGGCCGCACCTTGCAGTGCCGCAGCCGTGGCGGCGTCGGCAGCGAACAGGTGCTCGATCCGCAAGGAAGCCAGGGTCACATCCAGCGGCGCGCCGAAGCTGCTGAACATCGAGAAAAGGCGCAACTCGCCGACGCGGGAGTGCAGACGCGTGAGCAAGAGCGGCGTTTGCGCCTCGGGCGCTGGCCAGCTCGGCAGCACCGCTTGCAGCTGCGCCAGCCGAGCCGCCAGGGCGGGAACTTGCAGCGCCTCACGCCGAGCGCGATGCAGGATCTCGCCGCACACCTCCGCTTCATTGATCACGCAACTCCGCATGCCGCCGGTGCCCAGCAGCCAGTCGAGCAGGTTGGCGGGTTGCTCGGGCATGGGCAAGCCCAACAGGTCCAGAAGGCGCTGAACACCGGCGTTGGCCATCAGCAGATTCCACTCGGCATCCAGCACCAAGGCAGGTGGGCTGCCCGGCGCGTGCAGCAGTTGTTGAAGCGCATCTCGGGCCGGGCCAAGCTGGGGTGCGTCCAGCGCATGCTGGCTGTAGGCGGGCGCAAGGCCTGCCGCGAGCAGCGCCGCGTTCCGTTCAGGCAACGGCGCTTCCAGGGCATCCAGCAAAGCCAGCAAGGTACTGCGTGTGGGCCGGGAGCGGCCGGTTTCAATGCAGCTCAGATGGCGTTGCGACACCCCGGCGCGCAGGCCGAGTTCCATTTGACTGACGCGGCGCTGGCGGCGCAAGGCGGTTAACGGATGCATGCCCGAAGCGTAGCGGGGACGGGTGATGAAGGCGATGACCTCGGAGGTCGTTGCGGACCCGCAGGCGCCAGCCAACACTGCGCCTCGTCTACAACTTTCGGAGTCATCATGCCATTCCTCAAACCCATTCTTGCATTGGTCTTCCTGTTGTTTGGCGCCTTCTCGCTCTGGGCGCTGGTGGAGATCGGCTTCGTGGGCATTTGGCAAAGCGGCTTTGCCAATCTGGGCAGCGCACAGATCACGGTGGATCTGATCGTGGCTTGCAGCCTGCTCGTGGGCTTCATCGCGCGCGATTGCCGCGCCCAAGGGCGGCCCTGGTGGCCTTGGGCTGCGCTGACACTGGCGCTCGGCTCCTTCGGGCCGCTGGCCTACCTGCTTTGGAGGCAGCAGCGATGACACGCCCACTGCTCATCAGCGGGGTGTTGCTCTTGGCCGGTGTCGTGCACCTGCTCCCATTGCTGGGCGTGCTGGGCGCCGCGCGGCTGGAGCAGCTTTACGGCTTGCGCATGGAAGACCCGAATCTGCTCCTGTTGATGCGACACCGCGCACTGCTCTTCGGTCTGCTCGGTCTGTTGCTGGCCACTGCTGCCTTCAAGCCAGCCTGGCAAGGCCTGGCACTGCTCGCAGCCTGGGCTTCGGTGCTGGGTTTCGTGCTGCTGGCGCCTTCGGGCCTGCTGCCGGCATTGCAAAGAGTGTGGTGGATCGACGTGGCCCTGCTGCCATTCCTGGCGCTGGCCAGTTGGGCCTACCTTTCCGCGCCGCGCACGTCCTAGACACGCGGCATCTGCAAGGCCTGGCGCCGCCAGTCGGCGGCGTCAGGCCCACGTCGCCAGTCATGCAGCCTGATCAGGCCCAGGCGGCCTTGTAGTCCGCGGCGTACTGCGCCACGGTGCGCGGGGCGCGGCCGGTGATGGTCTGCACCGCGTCGGTGATGCGCTCCGCGTAGCCGGCCTTGAAGTAGCTGAGGATCAGCAGCAGGAAGTCGGGATAGTCGGCAGGCAAGCCGGCACCCAGCAGCCCTTCGCGCATGGCCTCGGGCGGGATGTCGGTGTAGCCGATGGGTTTGCCGGTGGCCTGGGTCAGCAGGGCCGCCACTTGGTGGTGGTCCAGGGCTTCGGCGCCGGTGAGGTCGAAGTCTTGGCCCTTGAAGCGATCGCTGACCAGCAACTCGGCGGCCACGGCAGCGATGTCGCGGGCGTCGATGAAGCTGCCCTTGGCGTCGGCCACCGGCAGCAGGATCTGGCCTTGGGTCAGGATGCCGTGCAGCCAGAAGGTGTTGAAGTTCTGCATGAACCAGTTCGGGCGAATGACGTTGAAGGCCAGGCCTGAAGCTTCCAGGTAGCGCTCGGCCACGCGCAGCGGCGCGGCTTCGTCGGCGTTGGCGCCCATGGCGCTCATCAGCACCACCTTGTGCAGCCCTTGAGCGCGGGCTGCGTCCACCAGCGGGTTCAGCAGCAGGTCTTGGCGCGTGTGGCCGGGGGGCGCCAGGAAGAAGGCACTGTCCACGCCGGCAAACGCGGCGTCGCGGCCTTCGCCGGTCAGCAGGTTCAGGTGCACCTGGTCGGGCGCAGTGGGCGTGCGGCTGGTGGCTTTGCGCACCGTGTGGCCGGCCTGGCTGAGCAGGCGGGAGAGCTCAGAACCGACAGTGCCGCTGGCGCCGACGACGAGGATGGTGGACATGGTGATGCTCCTGGTGTGGGTTGCGATGGCTCCATTGTTTGGGGTCAGACCTGTACTTAAAATGGCTTTTAGTTCAAACTTCATGTCATTCCGTACCGAGTTCATGAACCATGAGCACCGACAACCTCGACCTGCTGTCCGATCTGCTGAGCCAAGCCGGCATGCGCCGCCGCCTGCTGGGCCAGCACCGCGTGCCCAACAGGGCAGCGCTGCGCTTTCCCTGCGAGAAGAGCATCGGCCTGCACGTGGTGACGCAGGGCGAGGTGCACCTGCACGCGCCGGGCCTCGAAGCCCCCTTCGCCCTGCACACGGGCGATTTGGCCGTGATGGCACGCGGCTGCGAGCACTTCCTGACCCTGGGGCCGGCGGTGAGCGGCCTGCCCGTGCAAACCGTCGGCGCTGACGGCGACCTGGGCCCGGCCGAGCCGGGGTCGGCCTGCGTGATCAGCGGGGCCTATCAGTTGTGGAACGCACCGCTGCACCCTTTCTGGCGCGAGATGCCGGCCTGGTTCGTGCTGCAGGCCGACGAGCTACCCAAGCTCGGCCCCCTGGCCCTGACTGTTGGCCTGCTGACCGACGAGCTGCGCCAGCGCCAGCTGGGCGCCGAGACCGTGCTGAACGGACTGATGGACGTGGTGTTCACTTACCTGCTGCGCGAGATGCTGGCCCGCCACGCCCCCGCCCAGCACGGCTGGGCCCAGGCCGTGCGCGACCCGCAGGTGCGCCGCGCGTTGGCCTTGATGCAGGGCGACCCGGCCCGCGCCTGGACGCTGGAATCACTGGCGCTGGAGGTCGGCCTATCGCGCACCGCGCTGGCCGAGCGCTTCCGCGAAGCCATGGGCGACACGCCCCTGGCTCATCTGCGCACGCTGCGCCTGCAGGCCGCCATGCGCCTGTTGAGCAGCACCGAGCAAACGCTGGAGCAAGTGGCCCAGGCCGTGGGCTACCAGGACGCCTTCAGCTTCAGCAAGGCCTTCAAACGCGAGGTCGGCCTTTCGCCGCGAGAGTTCCGACGCCACGACGAAGCTGATCGCGCTTTGGCTTACCGCTTCTAGGCCGAGGCAGCTCCGCTTCAGCCCGGCACGCCAGCGCCGGCGCCCAGCAGCCATCCCTTTCGCCATGCCGCCCTTCCCCCGCTGTGCCAACGGCGCAGCAGCACGGGGACGCCATCGGCCAAGCGGTTTACCAGCCAAGGGGACTATCCCCGGGTCGTTGCCTTGCGTCATGCCCCAGGGGCTGTGCGCATGAAAGGCAAGCGGCGCGAAACCAGCGCATGTCTGGACGCACGACCTGAGATGCCCAAGGAAAAGCCCCGGACAGTCTCCCGTCCGGGGCTTGCGTTTGTCAGTGCTGTAGCGGCTTACTTCCGCGCCGGCGGCACATCCGTGCAGGACCCGTGCGCCACCTCGGCCGCCATGCCGATGCTCTCGCCCAGCGTGGGGTGCGGATGGATGGTCTTGCCGATGTCCACCGCGTCGGCGCCCATCTCGATGGCCAGGGCGATCTCGCCGATCATGTCGCCCGCATGGGTGCCGACGATGCCGCCGCCCAGGATCTTGCCGTGGCCATGGGCCTCAGGCGAGTCATCGAACAAGAGCTTGGTGAAGCCCTCATCGCGCCCATTGGCGATGGCGCGGCCTGAAGCCGCCCAGGGGAACAAGCCCTTCTTGACCTTGATGCCTTGGGCCTTGGCCTGCTCTTCGGTCAGGCCCACCCAGGCCACTTCGGGGTCGGTGTAGGCCACGCTAGGGATCACGCGCGCATCGAACTGGCTCTTGGCCAGTTCAGCATCGCCCAACAACTCGCCGGCGATGACCTCGGCCGCCACATGCGCCTCATGCACCGCCTTATGCGCCAGCATGGGCTGGCCGACGATGTCGCCGATGGCGAAGATGTGCAGCTGGCTGGTGCGCATCTGCACGTCCACATTGATGAAGCCGCGATCCGTCACCGCCACGCCGGCCTTGTCGGCGGCGATCTTCTTGCCATTGGGCGTGCGGCCCACGGCCTGAAGAACCAGGTCGTAGAGGCCCTCGCTCTTCGTGCCATCCAGGCCCTCGAACTGCACCTTGATGCCTTCGGGCGTGGCAGTGGCGCCCACCGTCTTGGTCTTCAACAGGATGTTGTCGAAGCGGTGCTTGTTCATCTTCTCCCAGACCTTGACCAGATCGCGGTCGGCGCCCTGCATCAGGCCGTCCATCATCTCGACCACGTCCAGGCGCGCGCCCAGTGTCGAATAGACCGTGCCCATCTCCAGGCCGATGATGCCGCCGCCGATGATCAGCATCTTCTTGGGCGTGCCCTTCAGTTCGAGCGCACCGGTGCTGTCGACGATGCGCTCATCGTCGGGCAGGAAAGGCAGCCGCACCGCAGCCGAGCCGGCGGCGATGATGGCCTTCTTGAAACGCAGGGTCTGCGTCTTGCCGGTCTTGTCCTGCGAACTGCCGGTGGTCTCTTCGATGCTCAAGTGATTGGCATCAAGGAAGGAGCCGTAGCCGCGCAGCACCGTCACCTTGCGCATCTTGGCCATGCCGGCCAGGCCGCCGGTGAGCTTGCCGATGACTTTCTCTTTGTGGCCACGCAGCTTGTCGATATTGACGCTGGGCGCGCCGAAGTCCACGCCCAGGTCCGCCATGTGCGAGACCTCGTCCATCACCGCCGCCACATGCAGCAGGGCCTTGGACGGGATGCAGCCCACGTTCAGGCACACGCCGCCCAGCGAGGCATAACGCTCCACCAGCACGACCTTCAGGCCCAGGTCGGCAGCGCGGAAGGCGGCCGAGTAACCGCCCGGGCCACCGCCCAGCACCAGCACATCGGCTTCAAGATCGGCACTGCCGGCATAGCTGGCCGCTTGTGTTGCAGCGGGCGCAGATGCAGCGACAGGTGCAGCAACAGCCGCTGGCGCGGGTGCAGGCGTGGGCGCTGCTGCGGGTGCGACGGCCGCAGCCACTGATTCCAGCATCAGCAGCACCGAGCCCTGATTGACCTTGTCACCCAGGGCGACACGCAGTTCCTTGACCACACCGGCATGCGAGCTGGGGATCTCCATCGAGGCCTTGTCGCTCTCGACCGTCACCAGGCTCTGCTCGGCCTTGACGGTGTCGCCCGCCTTCACCAGCAGCTCGATGACCGCCACGTCCTTGACATCGCCGATGTCCGGCACTTTCACTTCGATGATTGCCATGATGGGACATTCTCCAAATTCGTTAGCGCCAGCTCAGCCGGCGCCGGGCCGCCCCAAGGCGGCTGAGCGAACCCGCTTGGCGGGTGGTGGCGGTACCCCGCCACCGGGTGCTCACAAAGCGATGCGACGGAAGTCCGCCAGCAACGATGCGAAATAGACGTTGAAGCGGGCTGCGGAGGCGCCGTCGATCACGCGGTGATCCCAGCTCAAGCTGAGCGGCAAGATCAGGCGCGGCTGGAAGGCCTTGCCATCCCACACCGGCTCGGTGCTGCTCTTGCACACACCCATGATGGCCACCTCGGGCGCATTGATGATGGGCGTGAAGTACTTGCCGCCGATGCCACCCAGCGAGGAGATCGAGAAGCAGCCACCGCTCATATCGGCCGGGCTCAGCTTGCCGTCGCGGGCCTTCTTGGCCAGCTCGCTCATCTCCTGGCTGATCTGCAGGATGCCCTTCTTGTCGGCATCCTTGATCACCGGCACCACCAGACCGCTCGGCGTATCCGCCGCGAAACCGATGTGGAAGTAGTTCTTCAGCACCAGGGTGTCGCCATCCAGGCTGGCATTGAACTCGGGGAACTTCTTCAAGGCAGCCACCGCCGCCTTGATCATGAAGGCCAGCATCGTCACCTTGACGCCGCTCTTCTCGTTCTCCTTGTTCAGCTGAACACGGAAGGCTTCCAACTCGGTGATGTCCGCATCGTCGTGGTTGGTGACGTGAGGGATGACCACCCAGTTGCGGTGCAGGTTGGCACCGCTGATCTTCTTGATGCGCGAGAGCTCCTTGCGCTCGGTGGGGCCGAACTTCTCGAAGTCCACCTTGGGCCAGGGCAGCAGGCCGGGGAAGGCGCCGCCCGTGGCCGGTGCAGCCGCGGCGGCCGGCGCCGCGGCCTTCTGCGCGGCGGTCTGCTGGCCGCCGGCCATCACGGCCTTGACGAAGGCCTGCACGTCGGCTTCAGTGATGCGGCCCTTGGGGCCGGAGCCCTTGACCTCATCCAGCGGCACGCCGAGCACGCGGGCGAACTTGCGGATGCTGGGGCTGGCGTGCGGCAGTCGGCCTTTGGGCGCTGTCGGTTCATGCGCTGGCAGCGCGGCAGCAACAACAACAGCGGCAGCTGGGGCGGCAGGCGCCACAGCGGCGCTCGCCACAGGTGCCGGAGCCGGTCCAGCAGCAGCTGCGGCTGCGACGGCGGCTGGCGCTGCTGCAGCTGCCACACCTGCGGCCTCGACCACGGCGATCACGCTGCCCTTGGCCACCTTGTCGCCCAGCTTGACCTTCAGCTCTTTCAGCACACCGGCATGCGAGGACGGGATCTCCATCGAGGCCTTGTCGCTCTCGACGGTGATCAGGCTCTGCTCCAGCTTGATGGCATCGCCCACCTTGACCAGCAGCTCGATCACGGCCACTTCGTCGAAGTCGCCGATGTCGGGAACAGTGACCTCCACCAAGCTCGTACCGGCGCTCGTCGGTGCAGCCGCAAGGGCTGCTGCGGCCGGCGCTGCGCTTGCAGGCGCTGGAGCCACCGGCGCCGAGGCCGGCGCCGCAGCAGGAGCGGCAACGGCCGCTGCGCCCTCAGCTTCCAGCAGCAGCAGCAAGCTGCCCTGGCTGACCTTGTCGCCCAGCGCGACCTTGATTTCCTTCACCACGCCGGCGGCGCTGCTGGGAATCTCCATCGAGGCCTTGTCGCTCTCCACCGTCACCAGGCTCTGTTCGAGCTTGACGGTGTCGCCGACCTTGACCATCAACTCGATGACCGCCACATCCGTGACGTCGCCGATGTCCGGAACCTTGACTTCTACCAATGCCATGTCTTGTCTCCGATTGGCGCCGATCAGGCGTACAGCGGGTTGATCTTGTTGGCGTTGATGCCGTACTTGGCAATCGCATCCGCCACAACCGTGGCCGGCAGCTTGCCCTCGTCAGCCAGCGACTTCAGCGCCGCGACGACGATGTAGTGGCGGTTGATCTCGAAGTGCTCACGCAGCTTGGAGCGGAAGTCCGAGCGGCCGAAGCCGTCAGTACCCAGCACCTTGTAGGAGCGGCCGGCCGGGATGAAGGCGCGGATCTGCTCGGCGTAGTTCTTCATGTAGTCGGTCGACGCGATCACCGGGCCGCTGCTCTTGGACAGCTGCTGCGTCACGAAGGGCACGCAGGCCAGCTCGGTGGGATGCAGCAGGTTCCAGCGCTCGGCGTTCTGGCCGTCGCGCGCCAGCTCGTTGAAGCTGGGGCAGGACCAGACATTGGCGCCGACGCCCCATTCACTTTCCAGCAGTTGCTTGGCCGCCTGGCTCTCACGCAGGATGGTGCCCGAGCCCAGCAGGTTGACGCTCAAGGGGCCGGGCGAAGCCTCTTCCAGCAGGTACATGCCCTTGATGATCTGCGCCTCGGTGCCCGGCTTCAGGCCCGGCATCGCGTAGTTCTCGTTGAGCAGCGTGAGGTAGAAGAACACGTTCTCCTGGTCTTCCACCATGCGCTTCAGGCCGTGCTGCATGATCACCGCGACTTCGTGCGCGAAGCTGGGGTCGTAAGAGATGCAATTCGGGATGGTGCCGGCCAGGATGTGGCTGTGGCCGTCCTCATGCTGCAGGCCTTCGCCGTTCAGGGTGGTGCGTCCGGAAGTGCCGCCCAACAGGAAACCGCGCGCCTGCATATCGCCCGCCGCCCAGGCCAGGTCGCCGATGCGCTGGAAGCCGAACATCGAGTAGTAGACGTAGAACGGGATCATCACGCGGTTGTTCGTCGAGTACGACGTTGCCGCGGCGATCCACGAGGCCATGCCGCCCGCCTCGTTGATGCCTTCCTGCAGGATCTGGCCGGCCTTGTCCTCGCGGTAATACATCACCTGGTCCTTGTCGACCGGGGTGTAGAGCTGACCCTTGGGGTTGTAGATGCCGATCTGGCGGAACAGGCCTTCCATGCCGAAGGTGCGCGCCTCGTCGACCAGGATGGGCACGACGCGCGGGCCCAGATCCTTGTCGCGCAGCAGCTGGGTCAGGAAGCGCACATAGGCCTGGGTGGTGGAGATCTCACGGCCTTCCGCGGTCGGCTCCAACACGGCCTTGAAGGTATCCAGCGGCGGCACCGTGAAGGTTTCATCGGCCTTGACACGGCGCTTGGGCAGATAGCCGCCCAAGGCCTGGCGGCGCTCGTGCAGATAGCGCATCTCGGGCGTGTCGTCGGCCGGCTTGTAGTAAGGCAGCTTGGGCAGCTCGCTGTCGGGGATGGGGATGCCGAAACGGTCGCGGATGTACTTGATGTCCTCGTCCGTCAGCTTCTTGGTCTGGTGGACGGTGTTCTTGCCCTCGCCGGCCTTGCCCATGCCATAGCCCTTGACGGTCTTGACCAGCAGCAGGGTCGGTTGGCCCGTGGTGTTGTGGTGGGCCTTGTGGAAGGCGGCAAAGACCTTCTCGGGCTGGTGGCCACCGCGGCGCAGCTCGAAGATCTCGTCGTCGCTCATGTGCTCCACCAGCTTGGCGGTCTCGGGGTACTTGCCGAAGAAATGCTTGCGGACATAGGCGCCGTCATTGGCCTTCATGGCCTGGTAGTCGCCATCCACGGTTTCCATCATGAGTTGCTTCAGCTTGCCGCTCTTGTCGCGCGCCAGCAGCTCGTCCCAGCCCTTGCCCCAGATCAGCTTGATGACGTTCCAGCCGCTGCCGCGGAACTCGCCTTCCAGCTCCTGGATGATCTTGCCGTTGCCGCGCACCGGGCCGTCCAGGCGCTGCAGATTGCAGTTGATGACGAAGACCAGGTTGTCCAGGCCCTCGCGCGCGGCCAGGCCGATCGCGCCCAGGCTTTCCGGCTCGTCCATCTCGCCGTCGCCCATGAAGGCCCAGACCTTGCGGTTGGCGGTATCGGCAATGCCGCGGGCGTGCAGGTACTTCAGGAAGCGCGCCTGGTAGATCGCCATCAAGGGGCCCAGACCCATCGAGACGGTCGGGAACTGCCAAAACTCGGGCATCAGCTTGGGGTGCGGGTAGCTGGACAGGCCCTTGCCGTCCACTTCCTGGCGGAAGCTGTCAAGCTGGGCCTCGCTCAGGCGGCCTTCCAGGAAAGCGCGGGCATAGATGCCGGGCGAGCTGTGGCCCTGGATATAGAGCAGATCGCCGCCGTGGTTCTCACTCTCGGCATGCCAGAAATGGTTGAAGCCCGCACCCAGCATCGAGGCCAGCGAGGCAAACGAACCGATGTGGCCACCCAGATCGCCACCATCCGCCGGATTCAGGCGATTGGCGCGCACGACCATGGCCATCGCGTTCCAGCGCATATAGGCGCGCAGGCGCTTCTCGATGGCGATATTGCCGGGGCAATGCGCTTCCTGGTCGGCCGGGATGGTGTTGACGTAAGCCGTGTTGGCCGAGAACGGCACATCGATGCCGGCTTGGCGGGCATGGTCGATCAGCGATTCGAGCAGGAAGTGGGCACGCTCGCCCCCCTCCTCGCCGATCACGGCGGACAGTGCGTCCAACCATTCCTTGGTTTCGAGGGCGTCAGTGTCATTGGCGGCTGCGCCAAGAGTGGACTGGGGCTGGGCGGACATGTCTCGTCTCCTAAAAAGGCCGTTGCCAGGGTCATTTTTTGCGAAGTGTCGCACAAGAATTCGGCAATTCCAAATAGCGCGAATGTGTTTCACATCGTGATATTTTGAGGAATCCAGCACCGGCCGGGCAGCTTCCCGATCACCGGATAATCGCCCCATGCCTGCCCCTACTGCACTCAAGATCGCCGCGCGCCGCCTGTTGCTGCCAGCCGAGCGCGTCGTCGCGGGATGGTGGCGCCGCCAATCGCCGGCACGCCAGGACCGCTTCGCCACCCTGGGGCCGCTGATCTCGGTGATGCTGTTCCTGGCCGCCATCATTTCGGCCTTCTGGTACCTGCGCAACGAGGAAATCGAACGCGAGAGCGAGGCCGTCAAGCGCGATACCGAGATTGCCCAGCAGCAGATCCGGCTGCGCCTGATCGAGAACCAGGAACAGCTGGTGCGCATCGCCCGGGAAATCGCCACCCGCACGCTGGATGCGCAGCAGTTCGCCGCCCAGGCCTCCGGTTTCGCACGCGATCGCCCCGAGATCACCCATGTGACCTGGCTGTCCAGCCGGCGCGAGCGCCGCGCCAGCGTCAGCGCCGCCGGCTACCAGGCCGACACCTTGATGAGCTTTGACGGCCGCGACCCGTCGATGCCGGTGGCCGACCAGCACAGCCCGGTCGAGCTGGCGTTCCAGACCGCGCGCGAGCGCCGCCAACCCGTCTACTCGACCGCCTTCGCCGACGCGAACAACCTGACCGTGTTCCAGGTGCAGGTTCCGCTGCTGGACCGTGGCGCCTTCTCGGGCGTGCTGATCGCCGAGTACTCGGTGGAAGCGCTGCTGCGCTACTACGTGCCCACCGAGGTGGCCGTGCGCCACCCGGTCGCGGTGCTCGACACCGGCGAGCAATGGGTGGCCAGCACCGTCACGCCGATGCCAGGCCAGCGCATGCAGCGCGCCTCCATCCTGCATGAGGTCCCGCTGGCGCCGGCGCTCAACGGCCTGCTCTTGCGCGGCCAGGGCTACCGCACCTCGATCGGCCTGATCAGCAACACCTTGTTCTGGATGGTGGTGGCGCTTTCGGTGCTGACCGTGTGGATGCTGCTGGGCACCTGGAAGCACATGCGCCGCCGCCTGCAGATCCAGACGGCCTTGTCCAACGAGACCAACTTCCGGCGCGCGATGGAGAACTCCATGCTGACCGGCATGCGGGCCATGGACATGGACTCGCGCATCTCCTATGTGAACCCGGCGTTCTGCGCGATGACCGGCTTCTCGGAAGCTGAGCTGATCGGCCGCAAGCCGCCCTTCCCCTACTGGCCACCCGACCGCTACGAAGAGAACTCCCGGCTGCTGCAGCAGGAGATCCAGGGCCGCAGCCCGGCCGGCGGTGCCGAGGTGAAGGTGATGCGCAAGGACGGCTCGCTCTTCGATGCCCGCATGTATGTCTCGCCGCTGATCGACCCCAAGGGCAAGCAGAACGGCTGGATGACCTCGATGACCAACATCACCGAGGCCAAGCGCGTGCGCGACCAGCTGAGCGCCTCGCACGAGCGCTTCACCACGGTGCTGGAAGGCCTGGACGCGGCCGTGTCGGTGCTGTCTGTGCAGCAGGGGGAGTTGCTGTTCGCCAACCGCAGCTACCGCCTGTGGTTCGGCGCCGACCCCAAGGGCCATGCGATGCTGGCAGGCAACCAGCTGGGCCAGGCCAAACGGGAGAACGAGCTCGACGAAGATGTGGACGACTACTCCGGCCTGGCCGCCCAGCAGCTCACCGAGCTGGGCTCGGACCCCAAGGAGGTCTACATCGAGACCCTGGAGATGTGGTTCGATGTGCGGGCCCGCTATCTGCAATGGACCGACGGCCGCCTGGCCCAGATGCTGATCGCCACCGACATCACCGCAAGACGCCACGCGGAAGCGCTAGCGGCCCAGCAGGCCGAGAAGGCCCAGGTCACCAGCCGCCTGATGACCATGGGCGAGATGGCGTCCAGCGTGGCGCATGAGCTGAACCAGCCGCTGACCGCGATCACCAACTACTGCAACGGCATGGTCTCGCGCGTGCGCAACGACGCCATCAAGAAGGACGACCTGCTGGCCGCGCTGGAGAAGACCGCCAAGCAGGCGCAGCGTGCCGGTCAGATCATCCACCGCATCCGCAACTTCGTGAAGCGCAGCGAGCCGCAGCGCCAGCCCTCCAGCGCGCACGCGATCATCGAGGACGCCGTCGAGCTGGCCGGCATCGAGCTGCGACGCCGCAGCATCGCGATCCACACCTATGTGGCACAGCGCCTGCCGATGCTGGTGGTCGACCCCATCCTGATCGAGCAAGTGGTGCTGAACCTGCTGAAGAACGCCGCTGAGGCGATAGACAACGCCGGTCTGCCTGTTTCGCGCCGCCACATCGAATTGCGTGTCGTGCCCAAGCACACTGCCGAGCTCGGTGGCCATGTCGAGTTCTCGGTCACCGACATGGGGCCCGGTTTGCCCGAAGAGGTGATCGCGCGCATGTACGAGGCCTTCTTCTCCACCAAGGCCGATGGCATGGGCATCGGCCTAGGGTTATGCCGGTCCATCGTGGAGTCGCACCAGGGCCGGATACGGGCCGAGAATCTATACAATGGCCAGACCATCGTGGGGTGCCGCTTCGCCTTCACAATCCCGGTGGACATTCCCCGCCCCGACTCATCCTCGGGTAACTCGATGAACACAGCTGCGACACCATGAGTCTGATTCCGAAAAAGGGCAATGTTTACGTCGTCGACGATGACGAGGCCGTGCGTGATTCGCTGCAGTGGCTGCTTGAAGGCAAGGACTACCGAGTCAAGTGCTTTGATTCGGCCGAGAGCTTCCTGTCCCGCTACGACCCCCGCGAAGTGGCCTGCCTGATCGCCGACATCCGCATGGAAGGCATGAGCGGCCTTGAGTTGCAAGACCGCCTGATCGAGCGCCGCAGCCCGCTGCCGGTGGTCTTCATCACCGGCCATGGCGATGTGCCGATGGCGGTGCAGACCATGAAGAAGGGCGCGATGGATTTCATCGAGAAGCCCTTCAAGGAAGACGAACTGCTGGCCCTGGTCGAGCGCATGCTGGATCAGGCCCGCAATGCCTTCTCCACCCACCAGGAAGCCGCCAGCCGCGACGCCCTGCTGTCGCGCCTGACCACGCGCGAAGCCCAGGTGCTGGAGCGCATCGTGGCCGGCCGCCTGAACAAGCAGATCGCCGATGACCTGGGCATCAGCATCAAGACGGTGGAGGCGCACCGCGCCAACATCATGGAAAAGCTCAACGCCAACACCGTGGCCGATCTGCTGAAGATTGCACTCGGCGCTCCGGCCAAGGTCTGAGCACCCTACATCACCCGACGAGGCCGCTACCCAGCGGCCTCTTGTCTTTGGTCTTGGCATCAAGTAGCCAAGAGACATTAGCCTCGTCGACGCGGCCCGAGGCTTGTTTTCAGGAGTACCGCATGACTGCACAACTGATCGACGGCAACGCCCTTTCCAAGCAAATCCGCGCCGAAGTCGCGCAACGCGCCGCGGCGCTGACGGCCAAGGGCAGCAAGCCCGGACTGGCGGTGATTCTGGTGGGCGACAACCCGGCCAGCGCCGTCTATGTGCGCAACAAGATCAAGGCCTGCGAAGACTACGGCCTGCGCTCGGTGTTCGAGAAGTACGAGGCCAGCCTTGAGGAGTCAGCGCTGCTGGCCCGCATCGCCGCACTCAACAGCGATCCGAGCATCCACGGCATCCTGGTGCAGATGCCGCTGCCGGCGCACATCGACTCGCACAAGGTCATCGAGGCGATCTCGCCGGCCAAGGATGTGGACGGCTACTCGGTGCTGTCCGCCGGTGAAACCCTGACCGGCCTGCCGGGCTTCCGTCCCTGCACACCCTACGGCTGCATGAAGCTGATCGAAAGCACCGGCGTGTCGCTGAAAGGCAAGCACGCGGTCGTGATCGGCCGCAGCAACACCGTCGGCAAACCGATGGCCCTGATGCTGCTGCAGGCCAATGCCACCGTCACCATCTGCCACAGCGCCACGCCGGATCTGGGGCTCTACACGCGCCAGGCCGATGTCGTGGTGGCCGCTGTGGGCCGGCGCAATGTGCTGACGGCCGATATGGTCAAGCCCGGCGCCATCGTGATCGACGTCGGCATGAATCGCAACGATGAAGGCAAACTCTGCGGCGACGTCGACTTCGACGGTGTCAAGGACGTGGCCGGCTGGATCACGCCGGTGCCCGGCGGTGTCGGCCCGATGACCATCACCATGCTGCTGGTCAACACACTGGAGTCGGCCGAACGCGTGGCCGCCGCAAACGCCTGAGAACGAAAGCCGAGGAGACCGCATGACCAACCCCCTGCTCAGCACCGCCGCGCTGCCGGCCTTTGCCCAGATCAAGCCCGAGCACATCGGCCCCGCCATCAGCGAACTGCTGCAGGAAGCCCGCGCCGCACTGGCCCAGGCCACCGATGAAGCCACGCCAGCGGATTACGACACGCTGGCCCGGGTGCTGAGCGTCGCCACCGAGCGCCTGGGTGCGGCCTGGGGCGCGATCGGCCATCTGAATGCCGTGGCCAACACGCCCGAGCTGCGCGAGGCCTACAACGCCATGCTGCCGGCCGTCACCGAGTTCTACACCCAGCTCGGCGCCGACGAGAAGCTCTACGCCAAGTACAAGGCCATCAATGCCGGCGCTAGCGCGCTGAGCCCGGCGCGCCAGCGCGCGCTGCAGCTGTGGATCCGCGACTTCGTGCTCTCCGGCGCTGAACTGCAGGGCGCGGCACGCGAGCGTTTCGCCGCCATCCAGGAACAGAGCGCCGAGCTGGGCCAGAAGTTCAGCGAGCATGTGATGGATGCCACCGACGGCTTTGCGCTCTATGTCAGCGCCGAGCAGCTGGCCGGTGTGCCGGCCGATGTGGTGGCTCAGGCCCGCGCCACGGCCGAGGCCGAAGGCAAGGACGGCCACAAGCTGACGCTGCACTACCCCTGCTACGGCCCGGTGATGCAGTACGCCGACGATCGCACGCTGCGCCAGACCCTGTACCGCGCCTATGTCACCCGCGCCAGCGAGTTCGGCCCGCCCGAGCTGGACAACAGCGCGCTGATGCAGCAGCTGCTGATGCTGCGCCAGGAAGAAGCGCAGCTGCTGGGCTATCCCAGCTTTGCCGAAGTCTCGCTGGCCGCCAAGATGGCCGATTCGCCCGCCCAGGTGCTGGGCTTCCTGCGCGATCTGGCCGCCAAGGCGCGCCCCTTTGCCGAACGCGACCTGAGTGAGCTGCGCGAATTCGCCGCCAGCAGCCTGGGCCTGAGCGATCTGCAGGCCTGGGATATCGCCTATGTGTCCGAGAAACTGAAGGAGGCTCGCTATGCCTTCAGCGACCAGGAAGTGCGCCAGTACCTGACGGTGCCGCGCGTGCTGGCCGGCCTGTTCGACATCATCCAGCGCCTGTTCAAGGTCACCATCACCGAAGCCCAGGCCGAGGTCTGGCACGACAGCGTGCGCTTCTACGAGCTGCAGCGCGACGGCCAACTCGTCGGCCAGTTCTACCTCGATCTGTACGCGCGTCCGGGCAAGCGCCCCGGCGCCTGGATGGACGAGGTGCGCAGCCGCTGGCTGCGGCCGGGCGGCCAGCAGCAGACGCCGGTGGCGCAGCTGGTGTGCAATTTCTCGTCCCCCAGCGCCGACAAGCCCGCGCTGTTGACACACGACGACGTCACCACGCTCTTCCACGAATTCGGCCATGGCCTGCACCACCTGCTGACGCAAGTGAACGAGCTGGGCGTCTCCGGCATCTCCGGTGTCGAGTGGGATGCGGTGGAGCTGCCCAGCCAGTTCATGGAGAACTTCTGCTGGGAATGGGAAGTGCTGCAGCAGCTCTCCAGCCATGTCGACAGCGGCGCGCCGCTGCCGCGCGCCCTGTTCGACAAGATGACCGCGGCCAAGAACTTCCAGGCCGGCCTGCAGACACTGCGCCAGCTGGAGTTCGCGCTGTTCGACATGCGCCTGCATGGCGAGCCCGGTGCTGAGGCCCGCGTGCAGGCCGTGATGGACGAGGTGCGCACCGAAATCTCGGTGGTGCCGCCGCCCGACTTCAACCGCTTCCAGCACAGCTTCTCGCACATCTTCGCGGGCGGCTACTCGGCCGGTTATTACAGCTACAAGTGGGCTGAGGTGCTGTCCGCCGATGCTTGGAGCGCCTTCGAGGAAGAAGGCGTTTTCAACGCCGACACCGGCACCCGCTACCTGCAGAGCATCCTCGAGATGGGCGGCGCGCGCGAGGCGATGGAGAACTTCAAGGCCTTCCGCGGCCGCGAGCCCAAGATCGATGCCTTGCTGCGCCATCAAGGCATGAACTGACGCCGCAAGCACCTGCCCGCCATGCCGCAGCAGCCCAGCCCCGCCGCACCGACGCCCGCCCCGGTTGCGGCGCCGCGCTGGCGGCCCAGCGCTTCGGTCTGGGTCTTCGCAGCGCTGCTCTTGCTGCTGGCCTGGATTGCCGTTATCGCCATCCTGGCGTTTGAACGACGCGACGAACTGGCCTCCGAGGTGCGGCAGAACCGCAACCTGGCACGCGCGCTGGCCGAGCAGACCCTGCGCGTGATTGCCACCACCGACCAGGCCATGCAGCGTGTGACAGACGCGCGCCTGTCAGGCAGCCTGACGCCGCAGGATCTGGTGCGCGCGGCCAATGAAACCGGCCTGGCGCCGCAGATCCTGGTGCAGCTTTCGCTGGTCGATGCGACCGGGCGCTTTCAGGGCAGCAACCTCGACCCGGATGGCAGCAAGACCGGTGCGGTGGACCTGTCGGACCGCGAACATGTGCAGGCCCATCTGCGTGCCGACTCGGGCTTGGCCGGCGAACAGCTCTTCATCGGCAAGCCGGTGCTGGGCAAGGTCTCCGGACGCTGGACCATCCAGCTCTCGCGCGCGATCCGCAACGCGCAGGGCGTGGCGCAAGGTGTGGTGGTGGCCTCGCTGGACCCGAGCTATTTCGAAGAGGTCTACAAGCGCGTCGATCTCGGGGTCGATGGCGGCGTGGCCCTGATCGGCCGCGACCTCAATATCCGCGCCCTTGTGATCGGCGGCAAGAGCGGCAATCTGGGCGCGCAGCTGCCGCCCGACGCCCCCTTCACGCAGCACATCGAGCGCAGCGAAGGCGATTTCGCCGCCGTCAGCGCTTACGACCATGTGGCGCGCCTCAATGCCTTCCGGCGCGTGGCCGACTACCCGCTGTTCGTGCTGGTCAGCAGCGCCGAAGCCGAGGCGCTGCAAGACTGGCGCGCCACCCGCAACAGCCTGATCGCGATGGCCCTGCTGCTGAGCGCCGCGGTGCTGACTGCAGCCTCCATCTTCCTCAACAGCCTGCGCCGGCTGGAGGGCAGCAACGAGGCCTTGCGCATCAGCGAGGCGCAGGCCCAGGCCGCCAGCCAGGCCAAGAGTGAATTCCTGGCCGCCATCTCGCATGAGCTGCGCACGCCGCTGACCAGCATCCGCGGCTTTGCCGAGCTGATGGAGCGCCGCCTGCCCGACGAGAGGTACCGCGAGTCAGCCGGCCTGATCCGCAAAGGCGCCGAGCACCTCAACCACCTGCTCACCGAAATCCTGGATCTGGCCAAGGTCGAGGCCGGTGCGATGGCGATGAACGCCGAGACGGTGGAGCTGGCACCCTTGCTTTCGGGAACGCTGGACTTCTTCATCCTCAGCGCGCAGGCCAAGGGGCTGAAGCTCAGCGGCGAGCTCGCGCCCGACGTGCCCAGCCATGTGGTCTGCGACGGCCTGCGGCTCAAGCAGATTCTCAACAACCTGCTGTCCAACGCGATCAAGTTCACCGAGAGCGGCGAGGTCAAGGTGGCCATCTGGTGCGCGGACGAAGCGCTGCTGGTGCGTGTCAGCGACACCGGTCCGGGCATCGCGCCCGAGAAACAGGCGCTGATCTTCGAGAAGTTCCGCCAGGGCGATGCGAAGGTCAGCACCCAGCATGGCGGCACCGGCCTGGGCTTGGCCTTGTCCAAGGCCCTGGCCGAGCTGATGCAGGGCGAGCTGACGCTGGAGTCCCGCATTGGCGAGGGCTCCAGCTTCACGCTGCGCCTGCCGCTGCAACGCCGCTGAGGCCGGTGGGCCGGCCCGCCGTTACAGCCATCAAGAGCGGCAAGCGCCTGGCCTTGACGCCTGCTTCACAAAGGGATTTCTAGACTGGGGCCCACCCTCAGATGCTGGAGATTCCCCATGAAGCGAATGATCAAACACGCCCTCGCCGCCGGCCTGCTGGCGCTCAACAGCCTCGGCAGCGCCTGGGCCGCCGCTCCGGCGCCAAGCTCAGCGGACAAGGTGCTGATCGTCGTCAGCAGCGAGGGCCGCGACCAGGGCAAGACCCGGCCCGGCTTCGAGATGGACGAGTTCGCCCAGTCCTGGCTGATGCTGCGCGCCAACGGCATGGCGGTGGATGTGGCCAGCCCGGCCGGCGGCCCGGTCGAGGCCGACCGCTACAACCCCAAGCATGACTACAACGCCCGCTTGCTCGCCGACACCGAGGCCCTGGCTGCGCTTCGCCAGACACGCGCCACGAGCGGGCTGAAGGCCAGCGAGTACCGGGCTGTGCTGATCATGGGCGGCAAGGGCGCCATGTTCGACCTGCCCAAGGACCCGGGTCTGCACCAGCTGCTGCGCGACATGCACAGCCAGGGCGCGGTGATCGCCGCCGTCTGCCACGGCCCGGCCGCGCTGGCCGAAGTGCGCCGCGCCGACGGCAAGCCCCTGGTCGAAGGCCGGCGCCTGACCGGTTTCAGCAACGAGGAGGAACAGGCCTTCGGCAAGACGTGGGTGGCCCAGTTTCCCTGGCTGCTGGAGGACAAGCTCAAGGCCCAGGGCGCTCGCTGGGAAGAGGCCTCGCTGATGATGCCCAAGGTGGTGGTTGACGGCCAGCTGATCACCGGTCAGAACCCCTACTCCACCACGGCGATGACCGAGGCCGTGCTGCGCGCCCTGGGTCGGGAGCCGGTCGCCCGACAGCCTTACAAGGATGAAGCCACGATGACCCTGGCCCAGCAATGGCTAGCAGGCGACGAGGCCGTGGAAGCGCAGCTGGCCGCCAAGCCCGAGGCATATCACACCGAGCTGCTCGCAGCCCTGGGCGTCTACCAGTTCAAGCAGGCCACCGATGACGCCACGCGGCGCCAGGCCCTGTCCCTGATGCGCCTTGCCGAGCCCCACTTCAAGCACGAGATGCTGGGCAAGACCATGGCCGAAGCCAAGCAATCACTGGCTACCATCGTGCACCACAAGCCCTGAGCGCCCCCGCCCAGCATGCCTGCGCCCGCCCTGCCTCCACGCCTCCTTGTCATCGAGGACCATGCGCCGCTGCGCGCGCAGATCGTGGCCCTGCTGCAGGGCGCGGGCTGGCGGGTCGAGGAAGCCAGTGACGGCCGCCTTGGTCTGCAGCTGGCGCTGGAGCAACCGCCCGATGTGCTGTTGCTCGACCTGGGCCTGCCGGGCCTCGATGGGGTGGAGCTCTGCCGCCGCCTGCGCGAACAAGCGGACCGCCACATCCCCGTGCTGATGCTGACCGCCCGCGACGCGCTGGACGACAAGTGCCAAGGCTTTGGCGCCGGGGCGGACGACTACTTGCTCAAGCCCTTTGCCGGAGAGGAGCTGCTGTGGCGCTGCCAGGCCCTGTCCAGACGCGGTGAGCTCGGTCGCAGCCCAGTGCTGGAGCGCGGGCCGCTGCGAATCGACCGGCGCAATGGCGAGCTGCGCATAGAGGGTCAAGTCTTGCCCGCCTTGCCGCGCCAGGCCTACCGCCTGCTGCTGGCCCTGGCCGATGCCTGGCCGCGCACCGTTAGCCGCAGCGAGCTGCAGCAGTCGCTCTGGGCCGACGAGCCCCCCGAGTCCGATGCCTTGCGCAGCCACCTCTACACCTTGCGCCAGGGCCTGGGCGCGGCGCAGCAGCTGATCAAGACCGTGCATGGCGTGGGCCTGCGCCTGGAACTGCCCCAATGACGACGCGCTACCGCGCCCGCCTGCAGCGGCGCCTGATGCTGGCCTTCACCGGCTACACGCTGCTGGTCAGCGCGCTGTTTGCTCTCTTCGCAATGGCTTTTGTGTATGCGGTGGAAGACCAGTTCTTCGAGACCACGCTGGACCAGGAGGCGCAACGCCAGGCGGCCAGCCGCGCCGCAGGCGGCGACTGGCTGGTGCCAGCGCAGCCCTTCGTCCGCCTCTACCGCCCCGGCCAGGCCTGGCCCGAGGATCTGGCAGAGGCAAGGCGACTTGAGCCCCAGGCCCATGAGCTGGCCGGCCGCGAGGGCCGTCACTACCATCTGAGAAAGCTAAAACCCGAGGGTGCCTGGCTGGTCGCCGAAGTCAGCGGCCAGCTGGTGGTGCGGCCGATGCGGGAACAGCTGCTGACCTGGCTGGGCCTGTGGGGAGGCGGCTTGGCCCTGCTGGCCCTGGGCCTGGGCGGCTGGCTGGCGCGCCGCACCAGCGCGCCGCTGGGGCGCCTGGCCCAGACAGTCGCGCAAAGCCAGCCTGCCCAGCTGCCCACCGACCTGCCACAGCACTACGGCGACGACGAGGTGGGGCTGCTGGCCGCCCACCTGGCCCAGCTGAACCAGCGCACGCAAGACTTCATCGCCCGCGAGCAGGCCTTCACCCGCGACGCCAGCCACGAGCTTCGCACGCCGCTGGCCGTGCTGGGACTGGCCTGCGAAGACCTGCAGCGACAGGCCACGCCCGGGCAGCAGGCCGCGCTGGCCAGCCTATCCACCGCGATCTGGCAGCTGCAGCAGACCGTGGATCTGCTGATGGCCCTGGCCCGTGAAGAGCACTCGCCCATCCTTGCCTCGCCTGAGCTGCCGCTGCTGCCGCGGATCGAGCAGCTGGTGCTGGCCATGGCGCCGCTGCTGGACCGCCAGGACATCACGCTGGATATCGACGTGCCTGCCACGCTCACCCGCCCCTGGCCGCCAGCCCTCACGCGGCTGCTGCTCAGCAATCTGCTGGCGAACGCCATCAACCATGGCAACGGGGGTGTCGTCCGCATTGAGGCCGACGCCGACCAGCTGCGCCTGGGCAATGCCAGCGCGGCACCGCCCGAGGCCCTGTTACTGGAAGACGCTGCAGGCAGCCAGGCCGGCCTTAAAGGCGAGGCGAGCAGCGGCCAGGGGCTGGGCCTGTCCATCGTGCGCCGGCTGGCCGAGCGCCATGGCCTGCAGCTGCGGCTCAGCCACCGCGCGGGATGGACCTGGGTCGGCCTGCATGCCCGCAGCGAAACGGACGCCTTCACATCGTCTTGACGCGCCGCGGCCTAGGCTGCGCGCACCGCGGTCCCATACGGACCTCAGGAACATCAAGATGACACGAAGGAAAGCACTCCGCATCATGGCAAGTCTGCTCGGCATCGCCGCCCTGGCCGGCGCAATCTGGTGGGGCCTGTTCGGCCTGAAGCCCTACGACATCACGGAAGACGCGCTGCGTGCACGCTATGCCTACGGCCCGCCGAGCACTGGCCTGCAGGTGCAGCTGCAGGCCGAACCCGGGCACGCGCAATCACTGCGCTTCACCAGCTTCGACGGCAGCGAGGTTCAGGGCCGCATCCTCTACCCCAGCGACCCCGCCCAAGTCACCAGCCCCTTCCCGCTGCTGATCGGCCTGCATGCCCTGGGTCGCGGCCACGTTCGCTGGTGGAAGGACGCGAACAATGGCCAGCCGACCGTGGAGCAGACCCACCGCATCACCGCCTTGGCGCTGCAGCGGGGCTATGCGGTGCTGGTGCTGGACGCGCGCCGCCATGGCCACCGCAAGGACCCCCAGCACAGCGTGCTCGAATTGATGGACGACCTCCATCTATGGGGCAAGCGCGAGCCCTACGAGCGCATGATCGTCGACACCGTGCGCGACTACCGCCTGCTGCTGGACTGGGTACAGACCCAGCCGCAACTGGACGCCGGCCGCATCCGCGTGGCCGGCTACAGCATGGGCGGCCAGATGGCCCTGCTGCTGGGTGGGCTGGACAGCCGGGTGCAGGCGGTGCTGGCCATCGTGCCGCCGCACCTGGACAACAAGGTGGCGGCGGTGGCGCCGATCAAGGTGATGGGCGGCCTGCGCGACAAGCAAGTCTGGCTGCTCAGCGCCAGCGCTGACGACTATGCCAACATGGCTCAGAACCAGGCCCTGTTCGAGGCACTGCCAACCGAGCGCAAGCGCCACCTGCGCTTTGACAGCGGCCATCTGCTGCCCCCGGGCTATGTGGAGCAGATTTCACCCTGGTTCTGAGGGGTCTGGCCCTCAAGGCTGCTTGAAGTCGCCCGCCGTGCTGATGACGAAAGCCTCCAGCCGGATCAGCCGCCGCCAGGCCGCGTTGACCTGCTCCAGCGTCAGCGCCTGGAGCTCATCGTCGCGGCGCTGCGCATCGGCCCAGCTCTCCCCACGGTCGCCCAGCCACAGCAGTGCAGAGGCCAGCTGTGCCTCGCTGGCACGCGACTGCTTGCGTCCTTCCGCCAGGTTCTTCTTGGCGCGTGCCAGCTCGGCCTCGCTCACGCCGTCCCGGGCCAGGCGGGCCAGTTCCTCAAGCACCACCGCGATGATGCGTTCGCGCTTATCAGGCGCAAAAGTGGCGCGGATCTGCAGCTCCGCATCGTCGCCAAAGCTCGGCACATCCAGCGAGGCCTCGATGCCGTAGCTCAGGCCCTCCTGCTGGCGCACGCGGGTCGACAGGCGGCTTTCCAGCGCACCGCCGCCCAGCACATGGGCGGCCACGCTGAGGGCCGTGGCGTCCGCGTCGCTCTGGTTCAGCCGGAAGGTCTGGTGCAGGCGCAGGATGGCATTGGCCTTGTCGCGCACCAGCGCATCGAAACGCGCCGGTGGGATCGCCTTGTAGGCTGGCACATGACGCACGAAGCGCGGTGCTGCCGGCTTCTTCCACGCGCCGAACAAGCTGTCGACAGCGGCCCCCAGCCCATCGGGCAGTGCGCCCACCACGGCCACGCGCGCTTCATTGGCGGACCAGAAATCCTGATGGGTGGCGCGCAGATCGTCCAAGGTCGTGCTCTGCACCGCGTGGATACGGTCGTCCAGGCTCTTCACGTAGTCAGGATGGCCAAACTCGACCTGGCGCGCCGCGTTGTAATGGCCACGCGTCGCCTCGCGCCTTTTCGTCTCGGGCTCCTGACGCGAGGACTGCAGGCCTGCGATGGCGGACTTCTGCATGCGCTCGAAGGCTTCCTGCGGCAGCAAGGGACGCTGCAGCACATCAGCGGCGATCTTCAGTGCCAGCAGCAGCGTGTCCTGCTCGGCGACGATGCGCAGCGTGGCGCCCTGGTCGGCACTGGAAATGCTCATCTGCGCACGCAGCTTCACCATCTCATCCTGCAATTGCTGCTTGCTGTAGCCGGCACTTCCCTCCATCAGCATCTGCCCCAGCACATCGCTGCCGCGGCGCACGAAGGTCTCGTCACGATTGCCCCAGCGCAGCTGCATCTGCAACTGCACCGCCTTGCCGCGGGTGCGCTTGCTCAAGGTCTGCAGCTCGATGCCGCTGGGCAGCTTCTGCGCCGCGGTGCGCGTGGCCAGCAAGGCCGGCGTCGGGTCGAACACCTCGCCCTCCTCCACCTTGGGCGGCCCCTTGAGCGCGGCCAGGCGCTGATCCAGCGGCGGCGCCACCGGAATCTCGACCTTCTCGACCTGCGTGGCAGGAAGGTAGCGGCCCAGCGTGCGGTTGGCGCTCCGGAAATACTGCTGACGCACCCGTTCCACGTCCGCCAGCGTCACCTGGGGGATGTCCTCCATCAGCTGGAACAGCAGGCGCCAGTCGCCGGCGCCGATCAGGCCGGAGATCTGTTGGATCAAGGCCTCGGGCTTCTTCATCTGCTCGCGGTAGCCGACCACAGCCAGCTCGCGAACACGCGCCAGCTCGCTCTCCTCAAACGGCTTGAGGCTGCGTCCCTCGACCAGATCCAGCAGCACTTGCTCGACCTTGGCCACATCGGCATCCGGCGGCAGCGCGACGAAGGCCTGCGCGCCGCCGGGGTCTGCGCCACCGAGGCCGCCCAGAAAGGCCGCAACGGCCAGCTTGGGCTCGACAAGGTTCTTGTAGAGCTGACCGCTGGGCTGCAGCGTCATCAGCAGGCCGTAGACCATCAGCGCTGCCGAATCAGGGTGGGCGGCAGCAGGCACGTGATAGCGCGCCAGCAACATGGGCTGGCCACCGACACGCCGCACCACCACCGTACGCTCACCATCCTGCGGTGGCTCCACCGTGTAGGGCTGCGACATGGCTTCGGCCGGCCGCCTGAGCGGGGCGAAGTGCACGGCGATGCGCGCCAACGTGGCCGCCTTGTTGAAGTTGCCGGCCACCAGCAGCGTGGCGTTGTCCGGCCGATACCAGCGCTTGTAGAAGGCCTGCAGCTTCTCGATCGGCACGTTCTCGATGTCGCTGCGCGGGCCGATGGTCGACTTGCCGTAGGGGTGCCAGGCATAGGCGGCCGCATTGACGCGCTGGTTCAGTACCTGGAAGCCGTTGTTCTCGCCGCGCTCGAACTCATTGCGCACCACCGTCATCTCCTTGTCGAGATCGGCTTTGGCGATGAAGCTGTTGACCATGCGGTCGGCCTCCAGCGCCAGTGCGAAGTCCAGCGTCTCGGCATTGGCGTTGAAGCTGGCGAAGTAGTTGGTCCGGTCGCTGCTGGTGGTGCCGTTCCAGCGCATGCCTCGCTTGGCAAACTCACCGGGAATGTCGCGCTGGCTGGGTGTGCCCTTGAAGACCAGGTGCTCCAGCAGATGCGCCATGCCGTACTCGCCCGGCGCCTCATGCCGGCTCCCGACGCGGTAGGTGATGTTGACCGTGGTGGTGCTCTGCGCCGCATCCGGCAGCAGCAGGATCTGCAGGCCGTTGGGCAGGCGGTACTCCTCGATGCCGCCGAGCTCGCGCACGAACTCCGGCGCCGGCAAGGGCTTGAGGGACACGGCGGCTGCAGGCGGCGGCACACGCTTGGCCTGGGTCTTGGCATCCGGCGCCTGCGCCAAGCTTGGGTTCAGGCTGCAGGCCAGGGCCAGCAACAGGGTCAGCGGCAGCACAGGGCAGCGCCATTTAATCGACATGGTGGTTCCTCCCGCTCCGGGTGCACTCGGGCGTGCACCTCGTGGTGCTTAGATTGTGCCCACCGCCCGTGCAGCCCGGCACGTGCCGCCACTCACCCCTTGGAGGGCTTGCCGGGCCTGCGCGCCGCGGCTACCCCGTTGCGCCCGTCGTGCGCCACAGGCGCTGGAACAGCGGCGACGGGCAGCTCAGCCGCGCATCCAGCAGCTCACGCCCGCTGCGCTCCAGCAGCGTGGGCGGCGCTTGCGGCGCCAGCAGGGACACGCCCAGGCCCAGCCGATGCGCCTGCGGCGTCCAGCGCAGGCCGGCAGCCTCGGCCAGCGTCGGCATCACATCGAAATGGCTGAACACGCGCGAAGGCTGCAGCGGCGATGCCTGGTCCCTGCCCTGCGCATCCTGCCGCGCCATCGCATGGAAGAGCAGCGGCACCGCCTCGGGCCAGGCGGCCAACTCAGCCCCCAGCAGCTGCACCGGCGCCACATGGTCGCCCATCATCCAGACCAGCTTGGGCCGGCCGTCAGCGCGCGCCAGGAAGCGCTGCACCAGCTGCGCCACCGCACGGTCGGTGCAGCGCAGCGACAGGCGCATCAGCGCCTCGGGATCGGGTGCCGTGGCCTGCGGCGGCGCGCAACCGGGGTCTTCCATGCCGGCTGGGCCGTGGGTGTTGACGGTCAGCACGATGTCCATGCGCGGGCGCGCACCGGGGCGCGGCTGCTGCATGTCGAGCCAGACCTGTTCGGTCAGCGCGCTGTCCAGCAGGCCCCAGCCCTCGGGCGGCACGGCCAGGCCGCGTGCGCGCCATTCGTCGCGGCCGAAGCGGCGCGTCACGCCGTGGGCCGCCAGGAACTTGCCCTTGCCGGCAAAACGCAGCGAGGCGCCGCCGAAGAAGCTGACCTGCCAACCCTGCTCGGCCATCAGATCGGTCAAGCAGCGGCCGCCGACAAAGAAGCGCTGCGAATGCTCGAAGGCATTGCGGCTCATCAGGCCCACCGGCTGCAGCGGCAGGCCACACAGCACGCCGAACATGCCGGCCAGGGTGAAGCTGACACTGTGCAGGTTCTGCAACTCACCACCATGCCGGCTGCGCGCCCAGTCAGCCAGTTTCGGGATCAGCGGCCGCTCGGCATCGATCGGCCAGGCATAGGCTTCGTCCAGCGATTCAAGGAACACCAGGAGCACATCGGGCGGCGTGCCCTCGGCCTGCACCAGGCGCTGCTGCGCCGGATCGGCATAGTGCCGGGCCAGAAAATCGGGCTCAGCGTCGTCCGCCTCGCAGCTGTCCTGCACCGTGGCGCCGACCGAGACGGCAGCGCCTGCGCTCAGCAGCAGCCAGCTGGCGCGCCGCAGCCATCCCGGCAGACGCGGCAGCAGCAGCAAGGCCAGGCTGGCCAGCAGCAGTGTGCCGGCGCCCCAGCGCCACAGTCGCGCCAGCATGCGGGCATCGGCCTGCTCAAGCCCGCCGTGCTGCAGATGGAACAGCAGCTGATCGACTGACACCGGACCGAAATAGGTACGCAGGAAGAAGCTGCCCATCAGCAGCAGCAACAGCGTCAGGAAGGCAGCGGCGGCCAAGGCCTTGGGCAGTCGGCGCGGGGCACGCAAGGCAGGTTTCACGGCAACAGCGGCACGGGGTGGGCGATCGCCCCAGTGTCAGCAGCGCCTGTTGCCTGCGTTTGTGCCAGCGTTGCGCGATGTAAAGAAGTACTTCTCCGGTGCGGACAGCGAGCGCTTCGACCGGGCCCAGCCCGCGGCCGGCTAGCGCCGTCAGTGCCGCCCAGCGCCCAGCGCCCGCGCCGGCCATTGCGCCGCCAGCAGCAGCGCCGCCATCAGCCACAGCGGTGCGGCAGCCACACTGGCGGTGGCCAAGGCGCCAAAGCCCAGCGGCATCGCGATGGTGGCGGCGTTGGTGACCATCATGCGCAGGCCCAGCGCCTGGCCGTGGCGCTGTGGCGGCGTCACCTGATGCAAGGTGGCCAGGATCATCGGCTGTACCGATCCCAGCGCCAGCCCCAGCACGGCCGAGCCCAGCATCAGGCCGGGCGTGCCGGGCAGCCAGGCATACACCGCCAGCGTCAGCGCAGCCAACGCCATCGCAGCGCGCAGCGCCTTCAGTTCATCCAGTTGTGCCGCATAGCGCACGATGGCGAGCCGCACCAAGGTGGCTGCCACCGCGAAGGCGCCCAGCACCAGGCCGATGCTGGATGCACTCAGGCCGCGTGCATGGCCCAGCACCGGCACCACGAAGCTGTGCGCGTCCCAGCTGGTGGACAGCACCACATTGAGCAGCAGCAGGCGGCGCAGTTTCGGGTCACGCAGCAGATCCCAGGCGGCCGCCTGACGTTCCGGCTCGGCGGCCGGCGGCGGCACATGGCGCGGCACGCGGGTGGCCAGGCCCCAGGCCAGCAGCGGCAGCAGCAGGGCCAGCGCGAAGGCGCTCCGGTAGCCGATGCCGTCGATCAGCAGGCCGGCCACCACCGGCGACAGGGCGTTCGACAGCGCAGGCCCGAGCGCCACCCAGCTGAAGATGCGCTTCAGGTCGCCGCTGCCATCGGCCATCAGCCCAGCCTCGCGCTGGATAGCCACTGCCGCGATGCTGACCGCACCGCCGCTGGCCAGACAGCTCAGCGCGATGGTGGCCAGCGTCGGCCAGGCCAGCGCCAGCACGGCACCGCCCAGGGCCATCGCCACGCCCACACCGACCGGTGCATGGAAGCCGCGCCTGTCCGCCAGTCGGCCGGCCCACAGCGACAGGAACAACGGCGCCACTGCGAACAGGCTCAGCAGCACGCCCACCGTCCATTCGCCGTAGCCCTGGTTCAGCACCCACAGACTGGCCGTGACGCGGGTCAGCGCCATGCAAGCATGCACTGCCACCAGCGTGGCGATGAGCCAGTGAAAGGCGTGCCGCAGGCTGGGCGCCGGTTCGCTCAAGCGTCGGCCTCGTCCGCCGCGCTGTCCTCGTCGCCGGGCAGGCCCAGCTTAAGCAGCTTCTGCGTCGCCTCATCCGGCAGGGCTTCCACGCTCTTGAGCTTGCGCGCCATTTGGCGCGTGCGCGTCTCGGCGGCTTCGATGGTGTTGCTGGCCTCGTCGAGCTTCTTCTTGGTCTTTGCCAGCACATCGCCGAACTTCCCGAACTCGGTCTTGACGGCGCCCAGCACTTCCCAGACTTCGGCCGAGCGTTTCTCCAGCGCCAGCGTGCGAAAACCCATCTGCAGGCTGGTCAGCGTGGCCAGCAAGGTGGTGGGGCCGACCAGCATTACCTTGTGCTCGCGCTGCAGGCTCTCGACCAGGCCAGGGCGGCGCAGCGCCTCGGCATACAGGCCTTCGGTGGGCACGAACAGCATGCCGAAGTCGGTCGTGTGCGGCGGCGCCAGGTATTTGTCGCGGATGGTCTTGGCTTCCAAGCGCAGCCGGGTCTCGATGGCCTTGCCCGCGGTCTCGACGCCGGCCACGTCGGCGCGCTCCTGCGCCTCCAGCAGGCGCTCGTAGTCCTCGCGCGGGAACTTGGCGTCGATCGGCAGCCATAGTGGCTTGCCGTCCTCGCGCTGGCCCGGCAGCGCGATCGCGAACTCGACGCGCTCGGCGCTGCCCGGCACCGTCGCCACATTGGCAGCGTACTGCTCGGGCGTGAAGACCTGCTCCAGCAGGCCGGCCAGCTGCACCTCGCCGAAGATGCCGCGCGTCTTCACATTGGTCAGCACGCGGTTCAGCGAGCCGACATCGCGCGCCAGGTTCTGCATCTCGCCCAGGCCTTTGTGCACCTGCTCCAGGCGCTCGGCCACCTGCTTGAAACTCTCGCCCAGGCGCTGTTCCAGCGTGGCATGCAGCTTCTCGTCGACAGTGGCGCGCATCTGCTCCAGCTTCTTCTCGTTGTCCTGCTGGATCGCGGCCAAGCGCTGGTCCACCGCGGTCTGCACCTGGGTCAGGCGCTGTTCATTGCTCTGGCTCATGGCCTTGAGCTGCTCACGCATGGTCTCGCTCAGGCGCTGCAGCGCCTCGGCCTGCGCCTGTGCGCTGCGCGAAGCAGAAGCGTCCTGCGCCTCACGCGCGGCCAGTGCCTGCGCGGCCAGCGCCGACTGCAGGCCGGCCAACTGCACGCGGAAACTGTCGATCTGCTCGTTCTGCGTGCGCGCCACGTCGCCGCTCTGGGTCAGCAGGGTCTGCTGGAACTGCGTCAGCGTCGCCAAAAGCTCCTGGCGGGTGCCGGCGGCGCTGCGGCCCAGCTCGTCGCGCAATTCGCGCTCCAGGCGCTCCAGTTGCGACAGCAAGGGGCGCGCTAGGGCTTCCTGGGTCTGCGCCGTGTCCTGGGTGGCCAGGCGGCGCCAGCACAACAGCGCCAGCAGCAGCAACACGGCCAGCAGGATCAGCATCACAAGTTCGATCAGGTTCATGCCTGCATTGTCGCCGTCGGCGCGGCCTCAACTTCCCCTCGGGCAGGCCGATAAGCCTGGGAAGATGCCGGAGGGACCGCGTAGGACGCGCCGCGGCAAGACCTGCCCTCTGACCATGCTCGTGCGCCCCATCCCTGCAAGCCTGCTGCGACTGCTGCTGCTCATCACTGCACTGACCTGCACCCAGGCCAGCGCGGGCGACGTGGCCAGACAGGTCGAAGCCATCGAGGCTAAGCATGGCAACACGCCCCAGCAAGTGATCGATCGCCTGGCCCCACTGGAGTCCGCCGCGCGGGCAGCGGGCGGCCGTGATCTGGTGACCTTCCTGGGGGCCTGGGGCTATGCGCATGGCGCGACCAATCGGGCCTCGGTGGCCGATGCGGCGATCGCCGAGTTGCGCGAGATCGGTGAGCGCAGCGGCGACCCGATGGCCCTGGCGATGGCCTATGGCCTGAAGGCCACCATGCTTCAGTTCACCGGCCAGCTGCCGGCGGCCGCCGGCTGGATCAACCGCGCCGTGCCCCTGGCCCGGCAGGCCGGCAACGCGCCGCTGCAGTACTGGGTGCTGATGTCGGCTGGCGATCTGTCCATGATGCTGGGGCGCCTGGACCAGGCGCTGGCGCAGTTTCAGGCCGCTGCCGTCGCTGCCCAGGCGCACCAGAATGCGCGTCGTGAAGCCCAGGCCCGGATCGCGATGCTGCCGCTGCAGATTGCCGCGGACAGGCATGACGCGGCCTTGGCCGAATCGGACCGGGCGCTGGCGCTGGCCGTTCAGTCCGGCGAGCTCAATCTGCAACTGGCCGTGCGCGTGCTTGAGGCACTGGCGGCCGAGCAGGCCGGATTGCCCGAGCGCCACCTCAGCGCCCGGGCTGCCGCCCATGCATTGGTGGCGAGCATCGGCACGCCCGGCACGCGCGCCCATGACGGGGTGAATCCCCAGAGCGGTGGCCCGCAGTGGTACAGCACCGAGCTGAGGGCACGCCTGGACGTGGCAGCCATGCTGCTGAGTGCCGGCAAGTACCGCCAAGCACTACGCATGGCCGAGCAAGCCGAGCAACTGGCGCGGCAGCAGCGTGACAGCAAGGACACGGCAACAGCCACCATCCAGCGCGGCCTGGCGATGCTGGGCCTGGGCCAGCGCGAGGCCGGTCGTCAGTTGGCGGACATCGGTCTGAGCCAGTTGCACGGCAGCCCGGAATCCAGCGGCGAGTTGCTGATCTGGCTGCACCGCTATGCGCAGCTGCTGCAGAAAACCGGCGACGCAGCAGGCGCGCTGGATCGCACGCGTGAGGCGCTCCTGCTTGAGGCGGAGAAGCTGCGCACGGATCGCCTGGAGACCGTGCTGGAGCTGCAGCGCAAGTCCAGTGCCGAGGAAGCCGGGCGCCAGCTCGACGCGCTGAAGCATGAGAACGCCTTGCAGGCGGCGGCGCTAAAACGCAGACATAGCGAGGTGCTGCTGGCGATGGCCCTGTTGGCCGCGCTGGCTGCGGGCATCACGATCAGCCTGTGGCTGTATGCGCGAATGCGGCGTGCCAATCGCCAGCTCAGCCAGCGCCAGGCCGAACTGGAGTACGCAAACAGCCACGACCGCATCACCGCGCTGCCCAACCGCAGCCAGCTGGAGCAGGACACGCTGGCGTTGCAGGCCAAGCCGGGCGCCAGCTTTCTGGGCATCGGCGTCTCGATCAAGCGCTTCGGCCTGATCATCGGCAGCCTAGGGATGGTCTGCATAAACCCCGGGGAAATCAGCTACCGGACGACCTGAGCGGCTGAGATGATTGAGACCATGAAGCAGACGAGTCTTGGACTGGGGCAATCGAGCAAGCGCACGCGGCG
>NZ_JBILQK010000078.1:0-17131 GCF_044373315.1 Roseateles sp.
GCGGCAGCTCAACGCCGAGCTTGGCCATTTCCTCGCGGTAGAACTCGTCGGGCACCTGGATCAGGATGCCCGCGCCGTCGCCCATCAGCTTGTCGGCACCGACCGCACCGCGGTGGTCCAGGTTCTCGAGGATCTTCAGACCCTGCTGAACGATGTTGTGCGCCTTCTTGCCCTTGATATGGGCCACGAAGCCGAGACCGCAAGCATCTTTCTCGTTGCTGGGACGGTAGAGGCCATGTTCGGCCAGGGTCTGGATTTCCTCGGCGCTGGCGACCACGCCCGCTTGTCCGCTTTGTGCTGCAGCCATTGCAATCTCCGCATCAAACTTCAATGGGCGCAAATTTAATGCGGTGCAGCAAATCGGACAAGCTTGATTAAATGGGGTCAGACACCTTGATGGCAAAAGCCAGCAAATGACCCAGCATTATTTGGGGACAGAGTCGTTGTTGCTTGGCTTTGTCGCGCCCGGCGGCCGTCCGCGCGGGCGCGGGCTGACCGGGCGGACCGCCGTCTTTGCCAGTTCGGCCAGGAATTTCGGCGAGCCCAGCGGCCAGCCCTTCAGCGCGGAATCGACCAGCGCCTGCTGCTCGGCTGGGCTGCTGCCCTCTTCAAGCCAGCGGCGGTAGTGCATTTCCCGGTCGAACGGCGTGTTGCCCAAGGCCCAGTAGGCGGCCGGGTCGCTGACCAACGGGTCGCGCCGCTGGCCGACATGGTGCTGGCAGCTGGACCAGGGGTAGTCCGACGGCCCCAGCACCAAACCAGCGCGCACCGGGTTGAGCTCGATGCAGCGCATTGCGGGCAGCAGGTGGACGGAAGGCTCCAGCGGCGCCGCGCGGTAGCGCCCTTCCCACAAGGTGCCGCTGCGGCCATGACGTCGGTTGAAGGCGGCCACATAGCGACGACCCAGCGACTGCATCATGCGGCCCAGGCCCGCGTCAGTGCTGGGTGTCAGCAGCAGATGCAGGTGGTTGTCCATCAGCACATAGGCGTGAATGACCACCTTGTGCGTGGCGGCACACTCCTGCAGCGCAGCCAGCAACGTGCGGCGGTCCTCATCGTCCAGCACGATGGGCTGGCGGTTGTTGCCGCGGTGGATCAGGTGCTGGGTCAGCCCGGCCTGGGCCAGGCGGGGAAGTCTTGCCATGGGGTTACAGCCTTCATCGAGTCTGACCCCATTATCTGCCGGGCGCGCTCAGCCCAGCAGCCGCTGCCCTGTCAGCCGCTCATGCTCGCGCATCGCGAAGCGGTCGGTCATGCCGGCGATGTAGTCGGCGCAGGCCCGCGCATGGTTGGCGCTGTCGGCAAAGTCGGGCGGCAGGCGCTGCGGGTCGTTCATATAGATCTCGAACAACTCGCGCAGGATCTGCTCGGCACAGGCACGCTTGCCCTGCACCTGCGGATGGCGGTAGAGGCTGGCGAACAGGAAGCGCTTGAGCTCGCTGCTCTGGGTGCGCATCGGTGCACTGAAGTGCAGCAGCGGCGGCGCGCGCCGCACCGCATCGATATCTGGCGGTTGCAGCTCGTTCAAGGCGGCGCGGGTGGTGTCGATGATGTCGTAGACCTGGTCGGACAACATGCGGCGAATCGTCTCGAACAGCAGGCGCTTGCCCGTGAGCTGAGGGTGATCCGCCAGCGTGCTGCGCAGATAGCGCTGCACCAGCGGCACGGCCTCCAGCTGCTCCAGCGTCAACAGGCCGGAGCGCACGCCATCGTCAATGTCATGGGCGTTGTAAGCCACCTCATCCGCCAGATTGCACAGCTGTGCTTCCAGGCTTGGCTGCTGGCCGTTGAGAAAACGCCAGGCCACGCCACCGGGCTCCTGCGCCTCCAGCAACTCGGCGTTGCGGCGGCTGCAGTGCTTGAGGATGCCCTCGCGGCTCTCGAAGCTCAGGTTGAGCCCGTCGAAGTCCGGGTAGCGCAGCTCCAGCTTGTCGACCACGCGCAGCGACTGCAGGTTGTGCTCGAAGCCGCCATGGGCCTTCATGCATTCGTCCAGCACGTCCTGCCCGGCATGGCCGAAGGGCGTGTGGCCCAGATCATGCGCCAGCGCAATGGTCTCGATCAGGTCCTCGTCCAGACCCAGGCTGCGGCCGATCGAGCGGCCCAGCTGCGCGACTTCCAGCGAATGCGTCAGCCGCGTGCGGAACAGGTCGCCCTCGTGATTCAGGAACACCTGGGTCTTGTAGACCAGGCGCCGAAAGGCGCTGCTGTGCACGATCCGGTCGCGGTCGCGCTGGTATTCGCTGCGCGTCGGTGCGGACGGCTCAGGATGGCGGCGGCCGCGGCTCTTGGCGGGATCGGCAGCGCAGGCGGCCCGGGTCATGTCGCGCTCAGCCGCAGTGCGCTTCAAGCACCTGGGCCACCAGCGCATCGTCCACGCTGTGCATGCCGGCGCGGCCCAGCGCCTCGATCAACACGAAGCGGATCGCCCCACCCTCGGACTTCTTGTCCACCCGCATCAGCTGCAGATAGCGCTCCAGCCCCAGCTTCGGTGCGACGGTCGGCAATCCGGCCCGCTCAACGATGCGCTGCATGCGCTCAACAAAATCTGCCGGCATCAGCCCGGCGCGCGCCGACAGATCGGCGGCCAGCACCATGCCGCAGCCCACCGCTTCGCCATGCAGCCACTCGCCGTAGCCCAGGCCGGTCTCGATCGCATGGCCGAAGGTGTGGCCGAAGTTCAGGATGGCGCGCAGCCCCTGCTCGCGTTCATCCTGCCCCACCACCCAGGCCTTGATCTCGCAGCTGCGTTGCACGGCGTGGGCCAGTGCCGCCTTGTCGCGTGCCATCAGCGCGTCGACATTGAGCTCGATCCAGCTCAGGAACTCGGCATCCGCGATGGGGCCGTACTTGATCACCTCGGCCAGTCCGGCTGACAGCTCGCGCTGCGGCAGCGTGTCCAGCGTGTCCAGATCGGCGATCACCCGCACCGGCTGGTAGAAGGCGCCGATCATGTTCTTGCCCAGCGGGTGGTTGATCGCGGTCTTGCCGCCCACCGAGGAATCCACCTGCGACAGCAGCGTGGTCGGCACCTGCACGAAGGGCACGCCGCGCATATAGATCGCGGCGGCAAAGCCGGTCATGTCGCCGATCACGCCGCCACCGAGTGCGAACAGCACGGTCTTGCGGTCGCAGCCCTGGGCCAGCAGGTGGTCGCAGATCTGGTTCAGCGAGGCCCAGTCCTTGTGTTGCTCGCCGTCGCTCAAGACCACGGCATCGACGCGCCCGTAGTGCGGCAGCAGCTGGCTGCGCAAGGCTTCCAGATAGAGCGGGGCCACCGCATCGTTGGTGACGATCACGGCCGCTGCGGCGCGCGGCAGGCCTTGCCAGCTGAGTGAGTCGGCCACCAGGCCGGAACCGATGTAGATGTCGTAGCTGCGCTCATCCAGCGCAATGGGGACCGTGATGCGATTCATGGCCGCAAGTGTACGGGCGTGGCCCCGTCCGCCTGTGGCGCGTCAGAGCCGCTTCTCAGCGCCCACGGTGGCCGCGACGCGATCAGGACTGACTAGGCCGGCCAGCTCCAGCTGCATCAGCACCATATTGACCAGGGCATGCACCGAGGGGCGCCCGGTTTCCATCACGTAATGGGCGGCCTCGCGGTACAGCGGGTCACGCTGGGCATAGAGCTCACGCAGCTTCTTCAGCGGATCACGTACCTGCAGCAAGGGGCGCTTGGTGTCGTAACGCAGACGACGGAACAACTCATCTGGTGATGAGCGCAGGTAGAGCACGATGGCTCCGTCATGCAAGGCGCGCCGGTTCTCCTCACGAAGAACCGCTCCACCTCCCGTGGCCAGCACGATCTCCCGGTCACCGCCGACCAGCTCCCGGATGACCGAAGCCTCGACGGCACGGAATGCCGCCTCGCCCTCGCGATCGAAGAAGCTGCGGATGCTCTCACCCAGCTGCTTCTCGATCTCGGCGTCGGAGTCCAGGCATGGGACTCCGAGCTGGCGGGCCAGTTGTGCACCCACTGTTGATTTGCCACTGCCGGGCATGCCGACAAGGGCAACTTTCATCAGTTGGTGCAGGCCGAGAAGCCCGTCGGAGCAGGGTTCTTGCTCAGAAACTGCGAGTACGTCGACACCAAACCGCTCGGCGCCTTGAAGCTGATCGAGATGGTGCCAGAGCTGGTCACATCATCAAACTTGTAGCTCACGGCTGCACCGGTCGGGGTCGAGGTGCTCGGCACGGGTGTGCCACCCAACACAGTCACTGCCAAGCCGGAAGTGGCGGCTGCGGTGATCACCGTTCCCGCTGCGACCGGGTTGTATGCCACTGGATTCGCGTCAGCCACGGTAAAAGTGAGGACATCCGCGGTACTCACACCGTACAGACCAGCTACCCCAAAGAGGCGGTAGTCAGTCTTCTGCGCCACATCGTTGACGTAGTGCGTCGTCAGATTGAGCGGCGCCGTGCAACTGCCCGACTGGCCGACGGCATTGGGATGCCAGGCCGTACCCCACAGCGGGCGAGCCGATGAGGTCGAGAAGATGGTCTGCACCGCACGGCGCACATAGATCGGCTTGGCACTGCGGGCCCAGGTCTGGCTGCAGGTACCGGGGCGCGAGGGGATGCTGACCCCAGTCGCCAGCAAGGCCGACGGCGAAGCCAGACATTCCTTGGTGCCATCCCCAGTGGTGCCCGAGATGAACTGATCTTCGGCACTGAAGTAGAAGTTGTCGAACTTGCGGTCCAGGAAGATGTCGCCCAGGTCCTGGAACAGTTCGCCATCGTCATAAGTGTTGTTGCCATTGAGGTCCAGGAAGGACTTCTCGCCCAAGGCATAGGCCACCACCGTGACGCGGCCATCAGTGGGCACCGGGTCGGCGGTCACGAAGTTGGCGGTGGTTGAGGCGATGCCTTTGTCGGAAGTGGCTGTCTGCTTGATGGCCTGGATCTGACCACCCTCAGTGACGAAGTTGATGGCCGTGCCATCCGGCACCGGGTTGCCCAGACGATCCGACGCGACCACGGTGTAGGTGTTCGGCGTGCCCTGGAGGTTGTAGCCCTCGATATTGATCGTGCCCTGTGCCATCGAGAAATTAAGCTGCGAAGGCAGGCCGACTGCCACGGCCAGCACACTCGAAACCGTGGAGATGCTGCTGCCCTGCAGCGTTGCCTTGATGCGGACAGGCGTCGGCACCGTGCCCGAATTGACGCGGACGATCACCTTGCCTTCGCTGTCGGTGATCTTGCTAACCGAGGTGCTACCACCGTCCAGCGTCAGCCCACCGACCAGCACGGTCGGCTCCAGCACGACGCTCTGGCCGGGCAGGCCGTTGTTGTTGGCATCTTTGACCTGGAAGATGACGTTGGAGTTCTCGACCAAGCCGGATCCACGCAGGTAGATGTTCGACGGGCTGGCCGACACGAAACCGATGCTCGATGCCTGCGGGGAGCTGACCGGCAGCGTCAGCGACTGCGTCAAGGTCGTACCCGCCACCGAAATCTGCAGGTTCTCGGAGCTCGCCACCGCGCCGCAACCGCCATCACGGAAGGTGAAGGTCGCGCGGCCCGTCGTGGTCGTCTGGCTGGCGGGCGTGATCGTGCCCTTGCCCGATGTCGTGCATGAGGAGGTGATGGAGATGCTCACTGCGCTGTTCGCGCTGGTGCCAGCAAGCGCCACGGTCAGATTGGCCTGGCCATAGGCCGACAGGTTCGCCACATCCGAAGTGAAGGACGAGATCGTCACATTGGTGGCCGTCAGCTGGAAGCCGGTCTTGGCCGAGTATTCCTTCTCGAGGTAGCTGACAGTCGCCTTGACCATGTCCGCACCGGCGGTTGTCGACTGCGCGGGCGACAGCACCACGGAAGCCACGCCATTGGCGTCAGTCAAGGCAGAGGCGGCACTGAAGGCGCCGAGGCCTCCATCGGTTGTGAACTTCACGACCAGGCCGGGAATGGCCGAGCCTGCCTTGTTCTTGACGGTCGCGGTGACGGTTGCCGGCGCGCCGGCCGTCACCGTGGTCGAGGACAGCGCCACAGCCACCGTGGCCGCATCGGTCACGGTTGAGCCGCCACCGCCAGTGCCGCCACCGGTCGATCCGCCACCACCACCCACCAGCGGGTCACCTGCAGAACCGCCGCCGCCACCGCAGGCGCTCAGCATCGCCACCAGGACGAACCCCGCCACGGCGCGCAGCGACGCGGACTTCATCGCAAAAACTTTATTCATTTCATCTGACTCCTGCTTTGCACACCCGGTTTTCCGGTGCGTGCACCTCCCTTGATCAGCGGACCGTCACGCGATCACTGACCACCTTGGGGGTGAGAAAAATCAACAGTTCGGTCTTGGTCGAGATCCGAGCCTTGTTCTTGAAGAGATTGCCCATGATCGGCACATCGCCCAGCAAGGGCACCTTGGAGATGTCTTCGCGCTCGTCCTGCGTGTAGATGCCGCCGATTACGACGGTGCCGCCGTTCTCGACCAGCACCTGCGTCTTGACATGCTTGTTGTTGATGGCATAGCCCTGCGGCGTCAGCGTGCCGCGGCTGTCCTTGTTGACGTCGACGTCCAGAATCACATTGCCTTCCGGCGTGATCTGCGGCGTGACTTCAAGCTTCAGCACCGCCTTCTTGAACTGGATCGAGGTGGCGCCACTGGACGTCGCGACCTGATACGGCAATTCCTCGCCCTGTTCGATCAAGGCCTTGACCTGGTCGGCGGTAATCACGCGCGGGCTGGAGACGATCTTGCCCTTGCCATCGGCCTCCAGTGCGGAAAGCTCCAGATTCAGGAAGCGGTTGGCGCCAGCGCTGAACAGAGACAGCGCGAAGGATGCCGCATTGGCACCACCGAAACTGTCCGACGACGTGTTGGCCGGCAGGTTGACGAAGTTGCTGTTGGAGAAGCTCTGCGCCGGGCCTTGATTGGTCTGCGCGCCGACCGCCGTCTGGTTGCCGCCAATCGTCACATAGCTGTTGCCGCCAACGTTGTAGCCCGGAATGCCGCCTTGCAGACCGCGCAGGTCCTGCGAACCGAGCTTGACGCCCAGGGCGCGGCCGAACTTGTCATCAGCCTCGACGATGCGCGCCTCGATCAGCACCTGGCGAACCGGGATGTCGATCTTCGCGATCATGGCCTGGATCTCTTCGAGCTTGGCCGGGATGTCGGTCACGAAGAGCTGGTTGGTACGGGTTTCAAAGATGACGCTGCCGCGGGTCGACAGAATGCGGGCGCTGCCCTGCCCGGCGCCGCCGCCACCGCTCTGGCCGCTGGATTGTCCGCTCAAGCCCTTGGCCACTTCCTCGGCCTTGGTGTAGTTCAGCTGGAAGGACTGTGTGCGCACAGGCTCCAGCTGGGCAATCTGGGCCTTGGCCTCCAGATCCATCTTCTCCTTGGCGGCGAGTTCGTCCTTGGGCGCAATCCACAGCACGTTGCCGTTCTTGCGAAGGCCCAGGCCCTTGGCCTGCATGATGATGTCCAGCGCCTGATCCCAGGGCACATCCTTCAGACGCAGCGTGACATTGCCGGTAACGGTGTCACTGGTCACGACGTTGAAGTTGGTGAAGTCGGCGATGACCTGCAGCAGGGCGCGCACTTCGATGTTCTGGAAGTTCAGCGACAGCTTGTCGCCAGCAAATCCCGGGCCTTGCGTGAGCTTGTTCGGATCGACCTTCTGCGGGCGCACCTCCAGCACGAACTGGTTGTCGCTTTGATAGGCGCTGTGCTCCCAATTGCCCTTGGGCTCGACGACCATGCGCACGCGGTCACCGTTCTGCGAGGTGGAGATGGTCTGCACCGGGGTTCCGAAATCCGTCACATCGAGGCGGCGACGCAGTTGCTCCGGTACGCTGGAGCGCAGGAACTCGACCACCAGGGCCTGGCCCTGCTGCTGGATGTCCACACCCACCTGATTGCTCGGCAGGTTGACGATCACCCGACCGGTGCCATCCTGACCGCGACGGAAGTCAATGTCTTGCAGTGCCTGCGGCGTGCGGTTCAGGCTCTGCGCAAAGTGCAAGGGCTCGCTGGCAGCGGCTGCCGCTGCTGAAGGAGCAGGTGCGGACTCCAGCACCAGAACCAGGGCCTTGTCCTGCAGTTCGGCACGGTAGCCCGAAGGCGCACGCAGGTTCAGCACCAGGCGAGTCCGCTCGCCCGCCTGGGCCACATTGGCTGAGCGCAGATTGCCCTGGTTGATCTCCACCAGACTGCGACCCATGGCGTTGCTGATGCCGGGCAGATCAATGGCGATGCGCGGTGGTGTCTGAACCGTGAAGCCACGCGGCACTTCGGTCAGCGACTCGCTGAGCTCGATGCGAACGACTTCAGCGCCCGCCTGCTGGACGCTGTTGATGGAGCGGATGCTGTTGTTCTGCGCCAGCGCGGAAGCGGAGCAAACAATTCCAAGGCCGAAGGCCCATGCCAAGGCGCGCCAGTGGCTCATCCGCGAAATCTCCTGGGTATGTTTCATCGTCCCTTCTCCTGCAGCTGGAGGGTACTGGTGCGTTCAATCCATTCGCCCGCAGCGTCCTGGACGACTTCTCGCAAACTGATCTCGGTCTCGCTGATCTGGGTCACCCGGCCAAAGTTCTGGCCCAGGTAATCACCCGCCTTGACCTGATGCAGCAGGTTGTCCACCCGCAGCAGCGCAAAGCGCTTGCCTTGGCGGGTCAGGCTGCCGACCATCGACATGCTGTCGAGCGGAAAGGCCTCCAGCGGCTCGCGCCGGCGGCTCATTTCTGCGGTGAGCAGGGAGTTGGGCTGGGTGGCTTCCTGCTTGATCGCCACGCTCAGCTTCTGAGGGCTGAAGGGCTCGACGCCGGCACCTGCCTCGTAGGCCTGCGGCAGGAATTTCTTGGGCGGAACCAGGGGCTGGGCCGTCGGCCTGGCCTGCTTGCGTTCCTGCTCCATCCATTGCTGAAGCTCGTCAAGATCGGCAGCGCAGCCGCTCAAGCCCAGAACCAGCAGCGCGAGCAGCAGGGGCGATGCCCTGCGCTTGAACAGAATCGGCGCGCGCATCACTTCTTCGCTCCGGTCTTGTTGGCAGCCTTGGCGGCCGCCGCCTTTTGCTCGGCGACTTCGTTGGCGTCCAGATAGCGGTAGGTCCGAGCCGTAGCTTCCATGCTGAGTGCGCCGGTGGCTGCATCCTTGCCTGTGGGGGCAACCACAACGATGTTGTGCAGGGTCACGATACGCGACAGATTTGACACGTCTGCGGCGAACGAGCCGACATCGTGATACCGGCCCGTCACCCGCAGCGCGATCGGCAACTCGGCGTAGTAGTCCTTGACCACCACCTGACCGGGGCGGAAGAGCTCGAACTGGAGTCCGCGCCCCAGACCGGCCTGGTTGATGTCGGACAGCAAGGCATCCATCTCAGCCTTGCCGGGCAGTTGCTTCTCGAGCTGGGTGACGTACTCCTCGACCTGGCTCTTCTGCTTGCGCAATTCGGGCAGGTTGACGGCCTGCGCCAGCTTGAGCCGATAGTCTTCCTTGAGCCTCGGCTCCTTCTCGCGCTCCGCGTCGAGCCCAGCTTGCACATCGGAAAGCAGCAACAACCAGCCAAGCACCATCACCAGTACCGCGACAGCGCTGAAAGCGGCCAGCTTGGGCAACAGGGGCCACTGGCCCGGCTCATTGGGGTTCAGCCCACGGAACTGATCGGCTACACCCTCGAACCAGGCGTTCAGATCAAATTTGATCACTAGAGACTTGCTCGCCATGGCTGCTTCAGACCTTTCTGCCGGCCGGCGCACTGGCCGGGGCTTCGCGCTGCGGCGTCTTGATCGACACCTTGGCGGAAAACTCGAACAGCCGCTTCTGGTCGCGGCCGCTGGTCGTCAGATTGGCAAGCTTGATCTCGACCAGATCGGGGCGATCCAGCCATTCCGAGCTGCGCGAGGCATTGCGCAGGAACTCGGAGACACGCTCCTGCGTCTGCGCGATACCCGTCACGGTCACCACCTTGTCGGCTTGCCTGATGCTGGTCAGATAGACGCCTTCAGGCGTGTGGCGTGCCAGTTCGTTCAGGAGCAGGACCGGTGTGTTGCGGTCTGTCTGCAGATCCTCGACAGCACGCTGGCGAGACTTCAGGGCCTCGATCTCGGAGCGCAGATTGGCAATGTCCTTGATCTGCGCCTCCAGGCGCCCGATCTCAAGGCCGAGGAAGTCATTGCGAGAGCGCTGCTCGGTGGTCAGGTGCTCAAGCGTCATGTACGCGGCACCCACCAAGCCGGCGCCGACCAGCGCAGACATGGCGACACCGACGAAGAACGCCTGCTTGCGACGCTTGCGCTTCTCTTCCCGATGGGGCAGGAGGTTGATCAGAATCACTGGAAGAACCTCCGCATGGCCAGACCACAGGCGGTCAGATAGGCCGGCGCCTCACGCCTGAGCTTGGGCTCGCGAACCGCCGAGCCCAGAGTCATGTTCTCGAAGGGGTTGACCACCATGCAGGCAAAACCCGTGAGTTCGGTGACGCGCTCCTTGAGCCCCGGCAAGGTCGCCGTCCCGCCAGCCAGCATCACATAGTGCACCTTGTGGTGCGGTGTGCTGGTGAAGAAATACTGCAAGGCGCGGCCGATTTCCTGCGAAAGACTGTCGACAAAGGGATTCAGCACCACCGTCTCGTAGTCCTCAGGCAGATCATTGGCCAGCTTCTTCTGCTCGGCCTCTTCGAAGCTGAAGCCGTACTGCCTAGAGATCAACTGCGTCAGCTGCGATCCACCAAACGCCTGATCTCGGTCATACAGCATCTCGTCGTCGCGCAGGACCTTCAGGCTGGTAGTGTCGGCACCAATTTCGAACAAAGCGACCAGCGCATCCTTGCCCTCATTGGGCAGATTGCCGATCAAACGGCCCATCGCCAGGCGCGATGCATGCGATTCGATGTCCAGCACCACGGGATGCAGGCCAGCCGCCTCGGCCAAGCCTTGGCGGTCCTGAACGCGGTCCTTGCGGGATGCGGCAATCAGCACTTCCACATCCCCCACCGAAGTCGGGCTGGGTCCGATCACACAGAAGTCCAGGCTCACCTCGTCAAGCGAGAAAGGGATGTACTGATTCGCCTCGGCCTCGACCTGGATCTCGAGTTCTTCATCACGCAGCCCGGCGGGCAGCATGATGCGCTTGGTGATCACCGCAGATTGCGGCATGGCAACCACCGCATCCCGTGTGCGCGCGCCGCTGCGGGCTACACAGCGCCGGACGGCATCCGCAACTTCGTCGAACTTCTCGATCTGCCCGTCGTTGATCCAGCCCTTTTCGAACGACTCCATTGCGAAGCGCTCGAGCACCATCTCGCCATTCTTGGATTGACTCAGCTCCACCAACTTGACACTGGATGAACTGATATCCAGGCCAATCATGGGCGGATGCTTGCGACCCAGCAGTACGTCAAGTATTCCCATGACGCGAATCCCCCAACGCGCGTTTCAAGGCGCCGGACTATTAATAAGTTACTTGAATGCTAGCAGCAAAGCCTTTGACAGCCAAAGGAAAACCGGTCACAGCAGGTAACACCACGTTGCGAAACATACACGCATACCAGGCCCGCAAAGCGCTGAAAAACGGGGGCAATCCAGCCTTGAGCCCAACTCAGGCGACAGTCAGGCGACTTCCTATAATCCGCTCACCCCAATCGGAGGCCCATGAGCGACGCCAAGAAGAAGTCCCCACAGGGATCTGAGAAACCCGATGCCAAGCCTGCCCACAGTCGGTCCGCAGCCAGCCATCTGCAACGCGCATTGGCGTGGCTACTGGGACTGTGCGCCGCCGGCGCGCTGAGCGTAGCGCTGTTGGTCGGCTTGGCGCTGGCCATGGCCTACCCGAATCTGCCGGACATCAGCGGCCTGACCGACTACCGACCCAAACTGCCGATGCGCATCCTCTCCAGCGAGGGGGTTCTGCTGGGCGAGTTCGGCGAGGAGCGCCGCAACTATCTGACCATCGACAAGATTCCACCGGTCATGCAGGACGCAGTGCTTGCCATCGAGGATGCGCGCTTCTATCAGCATGGCGGCGTTGACTACCTGGGTGTGATTCGCGCCGGCCTGGCGAATGTGGCGGAATCGCGCAGCCAGGGGGCCTCGACCATCACCATGCAGGTCGCACGCAACTTCTACCTGTCCACCGAGAAGACGCTGACGCGGAAGATCTACGAGATCCTGCTGGCCCTGAAGATCGAGAACGCGCTGCCCAAGCGCAAGATCCTCGAGATCTACATGAACCAGATCTTTCTGGGGCACCGCGCCTACGGCTTCGCCGCGGCCAGCGAAATCTATTTCGGCAAACCGCTCAAGGACATCTCCATCGCTGAGGCTGCCATGTTGGCCGGCCTGCCAAAGGCGCCCTCTGCCTACAACCCGATCAACAACCCGCGCCGGGCGAATCTGCGTCAGCAGTACATCATCGACCGCATGCTCGACAACGGCTACATCACCGAAGAACAGCACGAGGTGGCCAAGGCCGAGGTGCTGCGCTATCGGCGAGTCAGCGAGAACTCGTCCCATGCCGAGTTTCTGGCCGAAGCGGCGAGGCAACTGATCTTCACGCAGTATGGTGACGAAGCCTACACGCGGGGACTGCATGTCTATCTGACCGTGCGCGCCGATGAGCAGAACGTGGCCTACCGCGCTTTGCGCCGCGGCCTGATGGACTACGAGCAGCGCCAGTTCTACCGCGGGCCGGAAGCCTATGTCGACCTGCCCAAGGACCCCAAGGCCCTGGATGCCCGCATCGCCGAAGCACTGGCCGACCACCCTGCCAACGACGAACTCCTGGCCGCCGTGGTGTTGGAAGCTGATGCCAAGAAAGTCGTCGTCGCCCTGCAGAGCGGCGAGACCGCAAGCATTGTGGGCGACGGCCTGAAACCGGTCGCGTCCGGGCTGGCAGAGCGCGGCAACCCAAAGATCCAGATCCGCCGCGGTGCCGTCGTGCGGGTACTGAAGACCACCCGAACGGTCCGCGAAGCCGGCAAGGAAGTCAGCAAGGATGCCTGGACACTGACCCAGCTGCCCGAGGTCGAAGGCGCTTTTGTTGCGATCGACCCCCGCAACGGTGAACTGCGCGCCATGGTCGGCGGATTCGATTTCGCAAAGAACAAGTTCAACCACGTCACTCAGGCGTGGCGCCAGCCAGGTTCGAGCTTCAAGCCCTTCATCTACTCGGCCGCACTGGAGCGCGGCTTCTCACCGACGACGGTGGTCAACGATGCGCCCTTGTTCTTCAGCGCCGCGACCACGGGCAGTCAGCCTTGGGAGCCAAAGAACTACGACGGCACTTTCGAAGGCCCCATGCCGCTGCGCACCGCCCTGGCCAAGTCGAAGAACATGGTCTCGATCCGGGTGCTGCAAGCGGTCGGCACCGACTTCGCCCAGGGCTGGATTTCACGCTTCGGATTCGAAGCGGAGAAGCACCCGCCCTACCTGACGATGGCACTGGGTGCAGGTTCGGTCACCCCGATGCAGATGGCGCAGGCCTACTCGGTGTTTGCCAATGGCGGCTACCAGGTCATGCCACGCCTCATCTCGCGAGTCACCGACAACCAGGGCCGCGTGCTCTACCAGGCCGCGCCGGTGCAGATCGACGAAAGCCAGCGTGTCATCGAGGCTCGCAACGCCTTCCTGATGAACAGCCTGCTGCAGGAAGTCACGCGCAGCGGCACCGCCGCCAAGGCGCAGGCGCAGCTCAAGCGCCCGGATCTGTATGGCAAGACCGGCACCACGAACGACTCGATGGACGCCTGGTTCGCGGGCTATCAGCGCGAGATGGTGGCGGTGGTGTGGATCGGCTACGACCAGCCGCGCAAGCTGGGCAGCCGCGAAACCGGCGGCGGTCTATCGCTGCCCGTGTGGATCGAGTTCATGCGTCACGCGCTGCGCAACACCGCGGTGAGCGAGTACGAGCCCCCCGAAGGCATCGTGCGCCGAGGCAACGACTGGTACTACGACGAATACACCGGCAACGATGGCGTTCGCAAACTGAACGACGATGCAGCGTCGGTGCCCCAGAACGCGAGCGAGGACGAGAAGAAGGGCATCCTCGACCTCTTCAAGCGCTGAAGCCCAACGGCGCTTGAGCGCCGCTGCTCTCGCTCTCCGCCCGGCCGATCAGGAAGCCGCGAAACGCAAGGGCTTTCCGGCCTGCTCACTGGCCAGCTTGGACAGCAGAGCGAAGAACTCCCGCCCTTCCCGCTCCAGCCACTGGCCTTCGACAAAGCGGAAATGGAAGCCGCCTGCGCGGGCGGCCATCCACAACTCCTGCAAGGGCGGCTGGGCGTTGAGCACGATCTTGCTGCCGTTCGGCAAGGCCAACTCCAGCAAGCCGCCAGTTCGATGCGTATCGATGTCGATCACGTCGGCATCCAGCCAGGCATCCACCTGCGCCTCGACATGCGCCAGCGTCGCATGGACGCGCGCCAGATAGTCGGCATCATTGAGGGGCGTTGCGGCAGGAGCGGTCATGGCCGATAAACTTCCGGGGATGGAAAACACACAAGCCAGAAGTGTATGCGGCCCCACCAAGGCCGCCCCGGGAACAAGGGCAAGGCTGAGCCGCCGTGTCGCCCTGGGGCTGATGCTGACCGCAATGCTGAGCGCCTGCGGCCAGAAAGGCCCGCTGACCCTGCCCAAGGACGCTGCCGCCAAGCCAGCCGGCAGCGCCAGCAGCCCGACCGCTCAGCGCCCGTGAGCGGACAGCTTTAGATGCGACCCTCTGCCACGGCGTGGCAGGCCACCTGGATGCCCTGAAACTGCTGCAGCGGTGGGCGCTCCGCCTTGCAACGATCATTGGCATGCGGGCAGCGCGGGTGAAAGCTGCAACCGCTCGGCGGGTTGAGCGGATTGGGCACTTCGCCTTGCACCGGCGTACGGGCGCGACCCGTCATGTGGATGTCGGGGATCGCATCCAGCAGCATGCGTGTGTAGGGATGTCGCGGATGGCTGAAGAGGTCGGCCTTGTCGGCCAGTTCGACCAGGCGCCCCAGGTACATCACGCCGACCTTGTCAGCCACATGGCGCACCACGGCCAGGTTGTGCGAGATGAACAGATAGGTCAGGCCCTGCGTGCGTTGCAGGTCCTTCATGATGTTCAGGACCTGAGCCTGCACCGAAACGTCCAGCGCCGAGGTCGGCTCGTCGCAGACCAGGAATTCAGGCTCGGTCGCCAGGGCGCGTGCGATCGAGATGCGCTGGCGCTGACCGCCCGAGAACTGGTGCGGGAACTTCTCGCGGTCCGCGGGCGACAGGCCCACCGACTGCAGCAGTTCGCCGACGCGCACCTTCATCTCGTCGTCATCCTTGATCAGGCCGTGTTCGCGCAGCGGCTCCCCCACGATGTCCTGCACCTTCCAGCGTGGATTCAGCGAGGCATAGGGGTCCTGGAAGATCATCTGCATACGCCGACGCAGCGCCTTCGCACCCGCACCAGCCAGGGTGGTCGCGGTGTCCACGCCATCAACACTGACACTGCCACGCGTCGGCTTGTACAAGCCCACCAGCAGGCGCGCCACCGTGCTCTTGCCGCAACCGGACTCACCCACAAGAGCCAGGGTCTTGCCCTTCTCGATGCTGAAGCTGACGCCATCGACGGCGTGCACATACATCTTGCCCTTGCCCTCGATCACCCGATTCAACCAGGGCGGCGAGACATCGAAGACCTTCGCGAGGTCCTTGACTTCAACCAGGGGGCGGCTCATAGCGCTTGTTCCTTCTGAGCTTGCGGCTGGCCGGCCAACAGCCAGCAAGCGGCGCGGGTCGATCCCGCATCAATCAAATCGGGGCGCTCCTGACGGCAGCGCTCGTGAACCTTGGGGCAACGCGGGTTGAAGGCGCAGCCCTGCGGAATGGCATTCAGGCGAGGCATCGAGCCATCGATCTGCAGCAGGCGCTCACGGTCCCCGTCCATTGCGGGGATCGAACCCATCAAGCCTGCGGTGTAGGGATGGCTGGGCTTGTGGATGACGTCATGCACCGGGCCGATCTCGGCCACACGGCCGGCATACATCACCGCCACGCGGTCGCAGGTTTCAGCGATCACGCCCATGTCATGCGTCACCAGCATGACGGCTGCGCCCTGCTCCTTGCAGATCTTCTTCAGCAAGGAAATGATCTGCGCCTGGATGGACACATCCAGCGCCGTTGTGGGCTCGTCCGCCACGATCAGTTTGGGACTGGCCGCCAAGGCCAGGGCGATCACCACGCGCTGGCGCATGCCGCCGGAGAACTGGTGCGGATACTGGTCGATGCGTTGCTCGGCCGCCGGAATGCCGGTCTGCTCCAGCAGTTCAATCGCGCGCTTGCGCGCCTGGCTTTCGCTCAGGTCCAGGTGGGTCGTGATGGTCTCGGTCAGTTGCCGCCCGATGGTGTACAGCGGGTTCAGTGAGGTCAGCGGATCCTGGAAGATCGCACCGATCTTGCGACCACGGATCTTGCGCATCGCGTCATAGGGCAGGTTGTCGATGCGCTCGCCGTCCAGCAGTATCTCGCCGCTGGCAATGCGTCCCGGGGGATCCAGCAAGCCGATGATGGAGGCACCCGTCAGGGACTTGCCGGCACCGGATTCACCCACCACACCGAGGATTTCGCCTGGGGCGATCTCGAAGTTGATGTCATCCAGGGCCAGCAGCGTGCCGTGGCGGGTCGGGAATTCGACGCGCAGGTGGCGAACTTCAAGCAGGGGAGAGGTCATGAGGCTCAATCTCGATCTTCAGCAGCCGCCTCAGCGCAGCCGCGGGTTCAGGGCATCGCGCAGCCAGTCGCCGAGCAGATTGACGGACAGTGCAATCAGCACCAGCATGACGCCGGGCCACAAGGTGATCCACCATTCGCCGGAAAACAGGAAGTCATTGCCAACCCGGATCAGCGTGCCCAGCGAAGGGCTGGTGGGCGGCACACCGACGCCCAGGAAGGACAAGGTGGCTTCAGTGATGATGGCCGCGGCCACCTGGATGGTGGCCAGCACCAGCACCGGCCCCAGCACGTTGGGCAGCACATGCTTGCGCATGATGCGGAAGGAACTGACGCCGATGACACGCGCGGCCTGCACGTATTCCTTGTTGCGCTCCACCATGGTCGAACCACGCACCGTGCGGGCGTACTGAACCCAGCCCGACATCGCAATGGCCAGGATCAGCACCATGAAGGCCAGCGAGTCATGCGCGTTGGGAAACATCGCGCGCCCCAC
>NZ_JBILQK010000179.1:0-4127 GCF_044373315.1 Roseateles sp.
CGACATGATGTCGGCCACGCGGCCCACATCCACCTTGAGAGGATCGATGCGCAGATAGGGCAGCTGGGCACGTGCAGCCAGCCACTCGGTCAGCTGATCCACATCCAGCGGCTTGTTGCTGCCGGCGCGGGTCAGGCCGCCATGGCCCAGGCGGACCAGGGGATGCAGTGAACTGTCACCAGCGGCAAAACGCTGCTCGGTGCGCTTGACCTGCTCTTCGTCGATCAGACCGTCGTCCTGCAGCCAGCGCAGCAGTTGCCGCCATTCCAGCCGTCCCTCTGGCTTCAAGGGGGCAAGCCCTGCCGCCGATGCCATGGGAGTGCTGCTGCTCTTGCTGCTGGTCTTGCTGCTCATGAATGCGGCTCGGAATGAAGCTGGTTGATGATGCTCATCGGCAGCGGCCGTACCAAACGAAGCCATTTGCGCGCCGGCAGGCCGTAGACCGCGAACTTCGACTCGATATTAGCCGCCCGGCGCTCCAGCTCTTCACGATCCGGAACCACCACATTGCGGCCGGCCACCAGCACGGTGTTGCCCTCCTTGGTCGGCGCCAGGCTCCAGACCTGGTCACTGCCGAACACCCGAGCGATACGGGAAGCGCTGCGCGCAAAGCTGGCCGCGCGGCCGAACAGGTTGACGGTCATCAGCCCGCCCTCCTCCAGCACACCGTGGCAGGCCCGGTAGAAGTCCTCGTCATCCAGCACCGGCGAGGCCGCATCGTGGTCATACAGGTCCACATTGAGCACCGCCACCGTTTGCAGATTCGCCGGGTCCTGCACCCAGGCGGAAGCGTCCATATTCAGCACCGTCAGACGCTCATCGTCCTCAGGCAGATGAAACCAGCTGCGGCAGGCCGCAATCACCGTGGGATTGAGCTCCACCGCCGTGGTCCTCATCTTCAGCACCTTGTGGCTGAAGCGGGTCAGCGCCGCCGCGCCCAGGCCCAGCTGCACTGCAAGGCCCCCACTCAGGTGCTCGGCATCACGCCACAGCATCCAGGCCAGCATACGCTGGATGTACTCCAGTTCCAGCTGCTGGGGCTTGCGAATGCGCATCGCGCCCTGCACCCAGATCGAGTCCAGGTGCAGGAAGCGCACGCCGTCGTACTCGCTCAGCGTGGCAGGCACCCAGTCAGTTCGGCTCTCGCCCTTGCGTGTTCGTGACTGCTTCTTGCTCATGGGGCCGAAGTAGACCATGGCGAGCGAACACTTCGTGCCACGCCGACCGCTTGCGCTCGAAGCTCCACGAAGCATTGGCCGGGCTGGTGGAAGGCAGGCGATAAACAGGCAAGCCCAGCGCCTGCGTGATCTTCATGTTGCGTGCCGATTCACCGCCGTTGTGCGCGATCGCCTGCAGCTGCGGCAGCTGCCGGGCAAGGCCAGCCAGATCATTGGGCGCGGCCGCGCGGATGGCACTGTCCAGGCTGCCTTCGCGCTCACAACTGGCGTACACATCCCAAATCGCCAGCCCGCGGGCCTTGGCCACCGCGATGCGCTGTTCATAAGGCAGGGCCAGCAAGCCCTGACCCCACAGGGCTACCAGCAGTGGCCAGAAGTGGTTGCGCGGATGGCCGTAGTACTGCTGAGTGCGCAGCGAGGCCTCGCTCGGGAAGCTGCCCAGCACCAGCAGCCGAGCCTGGGCCGAGAACACCGGCGCCAGGCCGCGCAAACGCGGCGTCTCGGCCTCAGCCATGCGCGCCGTCTTCCAATGTCTGCAACCGCGGCAGCGCCGTGCAGGCATTGGCGCGCGTGCGGGCCGCCGTCTGCTCGGCTGTCCAGCCGCGCAAGGCCGCCAGCGACTCAGCAATGCGCGGCAGCTCGGCCGGCTCGTTGCGGCCGGTGGCCGCGCCGCCCGCTCGCTGCTCGGCGGTCTTGTAGAGCCAGTGCGGCGGGATGTCCGGTGCATCAGTCTCCAGCACCAGCGCCTCGGGCGGCAGCTCAGCGGCCAGCCGGCGGATCTGCTGTGAGCGCTCATACGTCAGCGTGCCGCCAAAGCCCAGTTTGAAGCCCAGCGCGATGAAGGCCTCAGCCTGCTGGCGGCTGCCGTTGAAGGCGTGAGCAATGCCACCCGGCACTTTGAAGCGCCTCAGCCCGCGCAGCAGCGGGTCGGCGCTGCGGCGCACATGCAGGATCACCGGCAGCGCAAAGCGCTGCGCCAGCTTCAGCTGCGCCGTGTAGAAGAAGTCCTGGCGCGCCGCATCGAGGCCGGGCACGAAGAAGTCCAGACCGATCTCACCCACCGCCACCAGCCGAGGGTCATCGCGATAGCGCTCCAGCAGTTCGGCCAGCAGAATCAGGTCTTGCTCCTTGGCGTCCATCACATAAAGCGGATGGATGCCCAGCGCATAGGCAAAGCCGTGTTGATGGGCCAGCGTGCGCACCGTCTCGAAATCGAAGGCGCCGACCGCCGGCAGCACCAACTGCGTCACGCCCGCAGCCCGGGCGCGCGCCACCACCGCCGCCCGGTCCGCGTCGAACTCCGGCGCGTCCAGATGGCAGTGGGTGTCGATCCACATCAGCGGAAGACGACGGTCCGCTTGCCGTTCATCAGCACGCGGTGCTCGGCATGCCACTGGATGGCGCGCGCCAGCGTCACGCACTCCACATCGCGGCCCATCGCCACCAGCTGCTCGGGCGGCAGGCTGTGGTCGATGCGGGCGACTTCCTGCTCGATGATCGGGCCCTCGTCCAGGTCCGAGGTCACGTAGTGCGCGGTCGCGCCGATCAGCTTGACGCCGCGCTCATAGGCCTGGTGGTAGGGCTTGGCGCCCTTGAAGCTGGGCAGGAAGCTGTGGTGGATGTTGATCGCCCGGCCGGAGAGGAACTCGCACATCTCAGGGCTGAGGATCTGCATATAGCGCGCCAGCACCACCAGATCGATCTGGTTTTCCTCGATCACCGCGCGGATTTTGGCTTCCTGGGCTGCCTTCTGCTCGGATGTCGAGTTCAGCAGCGGAAAGTGATGGAAGGGAATGTTGTGCGAGGCCGCCAGCTGATAGAAATCACGGTGGTTGGACACGATGGCCGGAATCTCGATCGGCAGATGTCCGGTCTGCACGCGAAACAGCAGATCGTTCAGGCAGTGACCCAGCTTGGACACCAGCAGCAGCACGCGCGTCTTGGTTTCTCGTGCCACCAGCTCCCAATCCATACGCAGCCCTTGCGCCAGCGGCGCAAACGCGCTCTTCAGCTGCTCCACCGCCACCTGCTGCGCGCACTCGAACTCGATACGCATGAAAAAGCGCTGGTGATCCGCATCGCCGTGCTGGGCCGAGGTGACGATATTGCCGCCCTGCTCCAGCAGAAAGCCGGTCACCGCATGGACGATGCCCGCCTGGTCGGGGCAGCTGAGCTTGAGGATGAAGCGCGAGGCGGTGGCAGAGGAAGTCATCGGACGAATGAAGGGTGCGTGGGTTGGGCCTGAAGCGGCCCGAGATACTACTGCAGCACGCCGCTCACCAGGTTCAGCCGCGCCTCGCAGCGCGCCGCCAGTTCCTGGTCATGCGTCACCAGCACGAAGGACGTGCCCTGCTCCCGCGCGGTGGCCAGCATCAGCTCGAACACCGCGTGCGCGGTGCTGCGGTCCAGATTGCCGGTGGGCTCGTCCGCCAGCACGCAGGCCGGTTTGGTGACCAGCGCACGGGCGATCGCCACCCGCTGGCGCTCGCCGCCCGAGAGCTCGGATGGCCGGTGCGCCAGGCGCGCGCCCAGACCCAGCTTGGCAAGCATCGCAGCCGCGGCTTCATGCGCCTGGGCCTGCGGCATGCGGCGCACGCGCAGCGGCATCGCCACATTGTCCAGCGCGCTGAACTCGGGCAGCAGGTGGTGGAACTGGTAGACAAAGCCCAGGTGCTGGTTGCGCCAACGGCCCAGGGCCGGTTCCTTCAGCAGGGCCAGGTCTTGCCCCATCAGCGTCACGCGTCCGGCAGTCGGCCGGTCCAGCCCGCCCAGCAGATGCAGCAGCGTGGACTTGCCCGAGCCCGAAGCTCCGACCACCGCCAGCGTCTGGCTGCGCTGCACCTTGATATCTACTCCGGACAGCACCTTCACATCCAGCCCGCCTTCGCTGAAGCGGCGCTCCAGGCCCAAGCCTTGCAGCACCACATCCTGTCGTGCGCCGGGGCGCCC
>NZ_JBILQK010000079.1:0-16871 GCF_044373315.1 Roseateles sp.
TCTTCGACAGCACGGTCGCGATCGCTGCCGTCAGCGTCGTCTTGCCGTGGTCAACGTGACCGATCGTGCCCACGTTCACGTGCGGCTTGGTACGTTCAAACTTGCCTTTTGCCATTTCAATTCTCCGAAAAAGAGCATGCGCCAGTCTGTTGGTTTAGCGTTTCCGCAGCGCTCTTGGTTCCCGACGACTGGCAATCGGGCAAGCAGCTGCGAAGACGAAATGAAGGGCCGGCAGCAAAAACCGCCAGCCCGATGACCCGTTGATTACTTAGCGCGCGCAGTGATGATCGCGTCTGCAACGTTCTTCGGAGCTTCAGAGTAGTGCTTGAACTCCATCGTGTACGTTGCGCGACCTTGCGTGGCCGAGCGCAGGCTGGTCGAGTAGCCGAACATTTCGGACAGAGGAACCTCTGCCTTGATAGCCTTGCCACCGCCGACCATGTCGTCCATGCCCTGAACCATGCCGCGACGCGAGGACAGATCGCCCATCACCGTACCGGCATAGTCTTCCGGGGTCTCGACTTCGACTGCCATCATCGGCTCGAGGATCACAGGGCTGGCCTTGCGGCAAGCATCCTTGAAGCCCATCGAGGCCGCCATCTTGAAGGCGTTTTCGTTCGAGTCAACGTCGTGGTACGAACCGAAGGTCAGCGTGACCTTGACGTCAACCACCGGGTAGCCAGCCAGCACGCCGTTCGGCAGGGTGTCGATCACGCCCTTTTCAACCGCCGGGATGTACTCGCGAGGCACCACACCGCCCTTGATCGCGTCCACGAACTCGAAGCCCTTGCCAGGCTCTTGCGGCTCGACGGTCAGCACCACGTGACCATACTGGCCCTTGCCGCCCGACTGACGCACGAACTTGCCTTCAACATCGACGGCAGCCTTGCGGATCGTTTCGCGATACGCCACCTGCGGCTTGCCGACGTTGGCTTCAACGCCGAACTCGCGCTTCATGCGGTCAACGATGATTTCCAGGTGCAACTCGCCCATGCCGGAAATGATGGTCTGGCCGGACTCTTCGTCGGTGCGCAGACGGAACGACGGGTCTTCCTTGGCCAAGCGGCCCAGGGCGATACCCATCTTTTCCTGGTCAGCCTTGGTCTTGGGTTCGACAGCCTGAGAAATCACCGGCTCCGGGAACACCATCTTTTCCAAGGTGATGATCGATTCCGGATCGCACAGCGTCTCGCCGGTCGTCACGTCCTTCAGGCCCACGCAAGCAGCGATGTCGCCGGCCAGAATTTCCGAGATCTCTTCACGCTGGTTGGCGTGCATCTGCAGAATACGGCCGATACGCTCCTTCTTGCCGCGGATCGGGTTGAACACCGAATCGCCCGACTTCAGAACGCCCGAGTAGACGCGCACGAAGGTCAGCTGGCCCACATACGGATCAGTCATCAGCTTGAATGCCAACGCCGAGAACTTGGCGGTGTCCGAAGCCTCGCGGGTGGTCGGCTGGTCGTCTTCATCGGTGCCAGGCACGGGCGGGACGTCAACCGGCGACGGCATGAAGTCGAGCACGCCGTCGAGCATGCGCTGGACGCCCTTGTTCTTGAAGGCGGTGCCGCAGAACATCGGCTGGATTTCAGCAGCGATAGTACGCGTACGGATGCCTTGAATGATGTCCTCTTCAGTCAGTTCGCCCGACTCGAGGTACTTGTTCATCATCTCTTCGCTGGCCTCGGCAGCCGCCTCGACCATGTTGTCGCGCCACTTTTGAGCGTCAGCCAGCATTTCTGCCGGGATCTCGCGGTAGTCGAACTTCATGCCCTGCGACGCTTCGTCCCAGAAGATGGCCTTCATCTTGATCAGATCGATCACGCCCTTGAAGTTTTCTTCGGCACCGATCGGCAGAACGATAGGCACCGGGTTCGCCTTCAAGCGCAACTTCATCTGGTCAACGACCTTGTAGAAGTTGGCGCCAGTACGGTCCATCTTGTTCACGAAGGCCAGACGCGGCACCTTGTACTTGTTGGCCTGGCGCCAAACAGTTTCCGACTGCGGCTGCACGCCGCCCACGGCGCAATAAACCATGCAAGCGCCGTCCAGGACGCGCATCGAGCGCTCGACTTCAATCGTGAAGTCGACGTGCCCGGGGGTGTCGATGATGTTGATGCGGTGTTCGGGGCGGGCCAGGTCCATGCCCTTCCAGAAGCAGGTCGTGGCAGCAGAGGTGATCGTGATGCCACGCTCTTGCTCTTGCTCCATCCAGTCCATGGTGGCCGCGCCATCATGCACTTCACCGATCTTGTGGTTCACGCCCGTGTAGAACAGGATACGTTCGGTCGTGGTGGTCTTGCCGGCATCGATGTGCGCAGAGATGCCGATATTGCGGTAGCGCTCGATGGGGGTCTTGCGGGCCATGGTATTGCTCCAAATGCAGTGAGCCGCCATCGGGCTAGTGAAAACCCGAGGCGGCCGAAGGGGACTAGTTTAGAAGCGGAAGTGCGAGAAAGCCTTGTTGGCTTCGGCCATACGGTGCACTTCGTCGCGCTTCTTCATCGCGCCGCCGCGACCTTCGGAGGCCTCCAGCAACTCGTTGGCCAGACGCTGAGCCATCGACTTCTCGCCGCGCTTGCGGGCCGATTCCTTCAGCCAGCGCATGGCCAGAGCCATCCGGCGAACGGGACGAACTTCCACGGGAACTTGGTAGTTCGCACCGCCAACACGGCGGGACTTCACTTCGACCATCGGCTTCACATTGTTCAGCGCGATCATGAACACTTCCAGCGGATCCTTGCCGGCCTTCTTCTCGACTTGCTCGAGGGCACCATAGATGATGCGCTCGGCAACAGCCTTCTTGCCCGATTCCATGATGACGTTCATGAACTTGGACAGATCAACGGAACCGAACTTCGGATCCGGCAGGATTTCGCGCTTGGGTACTTCGCGACGACGTGGCATGGGAATCTTCCTTTTGCTTCAGTTGGCGGCGGCTCTCACCGGACCACCTTGGATGACCACCGACATCAGGGGGCATCCACTTACTCGGCCGCTGCGCACTCCAGATGGATGTGTCGCACGAACCGCTAAAACATCTGGCACGAGCCTAAGGCCGCACCATGACAACTTGTTTGAATTACTTCTTCGGACGCTTCGCGCCGTACTTGGAACGCGACTGCTTGCGGTCTTTCACGCCTTGCAGATCCAGCGAGCCGCGCACGATGTGATAACGCACGCCTGGCAAGTCCTTCACCCGGCCGCCGCGCACCAGCACAACGCTGTGCTCTTGCAGGTTGTGACCTTCACCACCGATGTACGAGATGACCTCGAAACCGTTGGTCAGACGAACCTTGGCAACCTTACGCAGCGCGGAGTTCGGCTTCTTGGGGGTCGTGGTGTACACGCGAGTGCACACGCCGCGGCGCTGCGGGCAATCCTGCATGGCCGGCGACTTGGATTTCGTGACCTCGGCCTGACGGCCTTGGCGCACGAGCTGATTGATAGTTGGCATAAGTAACTTGTTCCCGTTTGAAGTCACAGATTCTTCGACGACAGCCGGTCAGGATGACCGCCGCCCCAAGGCGCCAAACCCGAACTGAAAACGCGCAAACGCACCACGCCAAGCGCAGTGCGTCGGGAATTCAGTTAGGCTGAGCAACGATGGGCGCAGCTAGACCTGCCGAAGAGCCTGAGATTGTAGACCAGATCGCCACTTCGCCACAAGTCTGGGCGGTAGACTCGGTGGATCCCGCTTGGCTTTCACTGTGACACACCCCATCTCGACACTTGGCGAATTGATCGTCCTAGACACCCAAGTCGTCATGGATTGGCTTGTTTTCAAGGAACCATCCATTCAGCTGCTGGTCCGTTGCATTGAAGCCAAGGAGTTGCGATGGATCGGGGTCGCGGCCATGAAGGCTGAACTCTTGCATGTGCTCGGACGTGGCATCGCGGCGAACTTTGCGCCGGACCTGGACCTGATCGAGGCGAAGTTCGCTCAACTGTGTGAACTTCGCCCGCAGCCCGCCCCCGCCGTTCACCTTCGCTGCCGAGACAGCGACGACCAGATGTTCATTGATCTGGCTGTGGCCGAAGGTGCGCGCTGGCTGGTATCACGCGACCGAGCGGTCCTGGCACTCAGGAAGCGCGCCAGCCGTACCGCTCTCGAGATCGTCAGCCCGCAAGCCTGGATCCAGCAACACCAGCGCCAGAAGCAAGGCCCGTTCTAGGCGAAAGCTCAGCCCAGAAGTAAAAAGGGTCGCCCGGAGGCGACCCTTAAGGGCGGATGATTCAACCGATTACTCGGCCGAACCCTCTCCGGCGCTTTCCAGATTGCTCATCTGGGCCGCCGCCAATTCCTCGGCTTCCTGCATCGCAATCGAGCGACGCTCAGCATCGTCCATGGCTTCCTTGGCGCGACGTGCGTCGTGGAAGGCCATGCCGGTACCGGCGGGAATCAGACGGCCGACGATCACGTTCTCCTTCAGGCCACGCAGCTCGTCGCGCTTGCCCATGATGGCAGCCTCGGTGAGCACGCGGGTGGTTTCCTGGAAGGACGCTGCCGAGATGAACGAATCCGTCGACAGCGAGGCCTTGGTGATACCCAACAGCACATCGGCGTGGGTTGCCGTGAGCTTGCCTTCGCCGCGCAAACGGTCGTTGGTGTCCAACAGCTCGGAGCGCTCGACCTGCTCTCCCACGATGTAGTTCGAATCGCCGGAGTTCGTGATCTGAACACGACGAAGCATCTGGCGAACGATCACCTCAATGTGCTTGTCGTTGATCTTCACGCCCTGCAAGCGGTAGACGTCCTGCACCTCATCCACGATGTAGCGTGCCAGCTCTTCGATACCCAGCAGACGCAGGATGTCCTGCGGATCCGCCGGGCCGTCCACCACTGACTCGCCGCGGTTGACCACCTGACCTTCGTGCACCAGGATGTTCTTCTCCTTGGGCACCAGGATCTCTTCGATCTTGCCGTCCGGATCGGTGATCTGGAGTCGAACCTTGCCCTTGGTTTCCTTGCCGAACGACACCGTACCGGTGATTTCGGCCAGAGTGCCTGCATCCTTGGGTGAACGGGCTTCGAACAACTCGGCCACACGCGGCAGACCGCCGGTAATGTCTCGTGTCTTCTGACCTTCCACCGGGATACGCGCCAGCACTTCACCCGGAGCCAGATCCTGACCGTCACGAATCTGGATCAGCGAGCCGACCTGGAAGCCGATCGTCACCGAGTGATCCGTGCCAGGGATCTTCACTTCATTGCCGTTGGCATCCAGCAGCTTGACCTGCGGGCGCACGACCTTGGCAGCCCCACGGCGCTTCGGGTCGATCACCACCAGAGTCGACAGGCCGGTCACTTCGTCGACCTGCTTGGCAACCGTCACGCCTTCTTCGACATTCTCGAACCTCGCCTGACCGGCGAACTCGGTAATGATCGGGCGGGTCAGCGGATCCCAGTTCGCCAAGATCACGCCAGCCTTGATGGTCTGGTCGGCCTTGATGTTCAGGATCGCGCCGTACGGCACCTTGTGACGCTCACGCTCGCGGCCGTGCTGGTCCGCGATGATGATTTCACCGGAACGGGAAATCACCACCAACTCGCCCTTGCCGTTCGTGACGTAACGCATCGTGGCGTTGAACCCGATGATGCCGTCCGACTTGGCTTCCACACTGGACGCCACCGCCGCACGCGAGGCGGCACCGCCGATGTGGAAGGTACGCATCGTCAGCTGCGTGCCCGGCTCACCGATCGACTGGGCCGCGATCACGCCGACAGCTTCACCACGGTTCACCAGACCACCACGGCCCAGGTCGCGGCCATAGCACTTGGCACACAGGCCGAAGCGGGTCGCGCAGGTCAGCGGGGTGCGAACCTTGACTTCGTCGACGCCTGCGGCTTCCAACACGTCCAAGGTGTCCTCATCCAGCATCTGGCCAGCAGGCAACAGCAGGCCCTGGGTCTCAGGATGCAGCACCTCGATGGCTGTCACGCGGCCGAGGATGCGGTCGCGCAAGCTTTCGATCACTTCGCCGCCCTCGACCAGGGCGCGCATCGCGATACCGTTATCGGTGCCGCAATCGTCCTCGGTCACAACCAAGTCCTGCGTCACGTCGACCAGACGACGGGTCAGGTAGCCCGAGTTCGCCGTCTTCAGCGCCGTATCCGCCAGGCCCTTACGAGCGCCGTGGGTAGAGATGAAGTACTGCAGAACGTTCAGGCCTTCGCGGAAGTTCGCCGTGATCGGCGTCTCGATGATCGAGCCGTCCGGCTTGGCCATCAGGCCCCGCATACCAGCCAGCTGGCGAATCTGGGCCGCGCTACCGCGGGCGCCGGAGTCGGCCATCATGTAGATGGAGTTGAAGGACTCCTGATCCACTTCCTTGCCGTTGCGGTCGATGGTCTTCTGCTTGGAGAGCTGGGTCATCATGACCTTGCCCACCTCGTCACCGGTCTTGCCCCAGATGTCGACGACCTTGTTGTAGCGCTCGCCGGCCGTCACCAGACCCGAGACGTACTGCTGCTCGATCTCCTTGACTTCCTTCTCGGCGCGTTCGATCAGCTCGTACTTCTGCTTGGGCACCAGCATGTCGTCCACCGCGATGGAGATGCCGGCACGCGTGGCGAGCTTGAAGCCGCTCTGCAGCAGCTTGTCGGCCAGCACCACGGTTTCCTTCAGGCCGCACTTGCGGAACGAGGTGTTGATCAGCCGCGAGATTTCCTTCTTCTTCAACGCCTTGTTGATGTTGGCGAAGGGCAGGCCCTTGGGCAGGATCTCGCTCAGCAGCGCACGGCCAACGGTCGTGTCCACCAGCTTGGTCTCGGGCACCCATTCACCGGTGTCCTTGTCCTTGCTGTATTCGGTCAGGCGCACGGCGATGCGGGCGGTGACTTCGACAGCGCCGTTGTCCAGCGCGCGCTGCAGCTCGGGGATGTCCGAGAAGATCAGACCCTCGCCCTTGCCGTTGATGCGCTCGCGTGTCGCGTAGTACAGACCCAGCACCACGTCTTGCGACGGCACGATCGACGGTTCGCCGGAAGCCGGGAACAGCACGTTGTTGGAGGCCAGCATCAGCGTGCGGGCTTCCATCTGTGCTTCGATCGACAGCGGCACGTGAACGGCCATCTGGTCACCGTCGAAGTCGGCGTTGAAGGCCGCGCAGACCAGCGGGTGCAGCTGGATCGCTTTTCCTTCGATCAGCACCGGCTCGAAAGCCTGGATGCCCAGACGGTGCAGCGTCGGCGCGCGGTTCAGCAGAACCGGATGCTCCTTGATGACCTCTTCCAGGATGTCCCAGACCACCGGCGTGCCGCTCTCGACTTCCTTCTTCGCCGCCTTGATGGTGGTGGCGATACCCATCGCCTCCAGGCGCGAGAAGATGAAGGGCTTGAACAACTCAAGCGCCATCAGCTTGGGCAGGCCGCACTGATGCAGCTTCAGCGTCGGGCCGACCACGATGACCGAACGGCCCGAGTAGTCGACACGCTTGCCCAGCAAGTTCTGACGGAAGCGACCGCTCTTGCCCTTGATCATGTCGGCCAGCGACTTGAGGGCACGCTTGTTGGCGCCGGTCATTGCCTTGCCGCGGCGGCCGTTGTCCAGCAGCGAGTCGACGGCTTCCTGCAGCATGCGCTTTTCGTTGCGCACGATGATCTCAGGGGCCTTCAGCTCCAGCAGACGGGCCAGACGATTGTTGCGGTTGATGACGCGGCGATACAGATCGTTCAGATCTGAAGTCGCGAAGCGGCCACCATCCAGCGGCACCAGCGGACGCAGGTCCGGCGGCAGCACGGGCAGCACGTCCAGCACCATCCAGTTCGGCTTGATGCCCGACTTCTTGAAGGCTTCCATCACCTTGAGGCGCTTGGAGTTCTTCTTGATCTTGAGCTCGGAGCCGGTCATGTCGTTGCGCAGACGGTCGATCTCGATATCGAGATCCATCTCTTCCAGCAACTTCTTGATGCCCTCGGCGCCCATCAGCGCTATGAATTCGTCGCCGAACTCGATGCGCTTGGCGTCGTAGTCGTCCTCGCTCATGATCGAGAACTTCTTCAGCGGCGTCATGCCTGGGTCGACGACCACATACGCCTCGAAGTACAGCACGCGCTCGATGTCGCGCAGCGTCATGTCCAGCACCAGGCCCAGACGCGACGGCAGCGACTTCAGGAACCAGATGTGGGCGCAGGGCGCAGCCAGATCGATGTGACCCATGCGCTCACGGCGCACCTTGGTCTGGGTGACTTCAACGCCGCACTTCTCGCAGATCACGCCACGGTGCTTCAGGCGCTTGTACTTGCCGCAAAGGCACTCGTAGTCCTTGATCGGGCCGAAGATCTTGGCGCAGAACAGGCCATCACGCTCGGGCTTGAAAGTCCGGTAGTTGATGGTCTCGGGCTTCTTCACCTCGCCGAAGGACCACGAGCGGATCTTCTCGGGCGATGCGAGCCCGATCTTGATTGCGTCGAAGTGCTCGTCGGGCGTGAACTGCTTGAACAGGTCCAGCAAACCTTTCATGTGTCTCTCCTGTTCCTAATTAGTTGCGCTCGAGTTCGATGTCGATGCCAAGGGAACGAATTTCCTTGACCAGGACATTGAACGATTCCGGCATGCCGGCTTCGATGGAGTGCTCGCCCTTGACGATGGACTCGTACACCTTGGTACGACCGTTCACGTCGTCGGACTTCACGGTCAGCATTTCCTGCAGGATGTAGGAGGCGCCATAAGCTTCCAGCGCCCACACTTCCATCTCACCGAAACGCTGGCCGCCGAACTGCGCCTTACCACCCAGCGGTTGCTGCGTGACGAGCGAGTACGGACCGGTCGAACGGGCGTGCATCTTGTCGTCCACCAGGTGGTGCAGCTTCAGCACGTGCATGTAGCCGACGGTGACCGGGCGCTCGAAGGCGTCGCCGGTGCGGCCGTCATGCAACGTGGCCTGGGTGCGCGTGGCGGTCAGGCCCTTCTTGGCGGCGATGTCGTCCGGATAGGCCAGCTTCAGCATGCCGCGGATTTCTTCTTCCTTGGCACCATCGAACACCGGGGTGGCGAATGTCACACCGTGCGAGAGGTTCTTGGCCATCTCGACGATCTCGGTGTCGCTGAGTTCATCCAGGCTCTCAGTCTTGCCGCCCGACTTGTTGTAGAGCTCATCGAGGAACTTGCGCAACTCGCTGACAGCGGAGTGCTGCTGCAGCATGTCGCCCAGGCGATGACCGATGCCCTTGCCGGCCCAGCCGAGATGGACTTCCAGCACTTGACCCACGTTCATCCGGGACGGAACACCCAGCGGGTTCAGCACGATGTCGGCAGGCGTGCCGTCAGCCATATAGGGCATGTCTTCGATCGGAACGACCTTGGACACCACGCCCTTGTTGCCGTGACGACCGGCCATCTTGTCACCAGGCTGCAAGCGGCGCTTGACGGCCAGGTAGACCTTGACCATCTTCAGCACGCCGGCCGGCAGTTCGTCGCCTTGCGTCAGCTTCTTGCGCTTCTCTTCAAAAGCCAGGTCGAAGCTGTGGCGGGTCTGCTCGAGCGAGTTCTTGATCGATTCCAACTGGTTGGCGACGTCATCCTCGGCGGGACGGATGTCAAACCAGTGGAACTTCTCGACGCCAGCCAGATAGCCCTTGTCGATGACCGTGCCCTTGGCAATCTTCTGAGGACCACCGTTGGCCACCTTGCCGACCAGCAGCTTCTCGATACGGTCGAAAGCGTCGCTTTCCACGATACGGAGCTGGTCGTTCAGGTCCAGGCGGAAGCGCTTGAGTTCATCGTCGATGATCTGCTGGGCGCGCTTGTCGCGCTGGATGCCTTCACGGGTGAAGACCTGCACGTCGATGACGGTACCGCTGGTCCCTTGGTCGACGCGCAGCGAGGTGTCCTTCACGTCGGAAGCCTTCTCGCCGAAGATCGCGCGCAGCAGCTTCTCTTCCGGCGTCAGCGTGGTCTCACCCTTGGGCGTGACCTTGCCGACCAGCACGTCACCGGGGTTCACCTCGGCACCGACGTAAACGATGCCCGACTCGTCCAGACGGGCCAACTGCTGTTCGCTCAGATTCGGGATGTCACGGGTGATTTCTTCGCTGCCCAGCTTGGTGTCACGCGCGTTGACCACCAGCTCTTCGATGTGGATCGAGGTGTAGCGGTCTTCGGCAATCACACGCTCCGAGATCAGGATCGAGTCCTCGAAGTTGTAGCCGTTCCAGGGCATGAAGGCGACCAGCATGTTCTGGCCAAGGGCCAGTTCACCGATGTCGGTTGAGGCGCCGTCGGCAATGATGTCCTCGGCCGCCACCTTGTCGCCACGCTTGACGATGGGACGCTGGTGGATGTTGGTGTTCTGGTTGGAACGCTGATACTTGATCAGGTTGTAGATGTCCACACCCACTTCGCCGGCAACGGTCTCGTCATCATTCACGCGGATCACGATACGGTTCGTGTCCACGTAGTCGACCACGCCACCGCGGCGAGCAGCCACCACAGTGCCCGAGTCCTTGGCTGCGACGCGCTCGACGCCGGTACCAACCATGGCCTTCTCAGGACGCAGCGTCGGCACAGCCTGACGCTGCATGTTGGCGCCCATCAGTGCGCGGTTCGCATCATCGTGCTCAAGGAAGGGCACCAGCGACGCTGCCACCGACACGATCTGCGTCGGTGCCACGTCCATGTACTGGATTCGCTCAGGCGAGGTCAGCACCGACTCACCGTTCTCACGCGCCGACACCAGCTCGTCGATCAGCTCACCCGCGGGGTTCAAGGTCGCGTTCGCCTGGGCGATCACGTACTTGCCTTCCTCAATGGCCGACAGATAGTCGATCTGGGTCGTCACCTTGCCGTCGACGACGCGACGATAGGGCGTTTCCAGGAAGCCATACTCGTTGAGCTGTGCGTACAGCGCCAGCGAGTTGATCAGACCGATGTTCGGGCCTTCCGGCGTTTCGATCGGGCAGACGCGGCCGTAGTGGGTCGGGTGCACGTCACGGACTTCGAAGCCGGCGCGCTCGCGGGTCAGACCGCCCGGGCCCAGGGCGGAAACACGACGCTTGTGCGTGATTTCCGACAGCGGGTTGGTCTGGTCCATGAACTGCGACAGCTGCGACGCACCGAAGAACTCCTTGAGCGCCGCGGAAATCGGCTTGGAGTTGATCAGGTCGTGCGGCATCAGGGCTTCGGTCTCAGCCTGACCCAGACGCTCCTTGACGGCCTTCTCGATACGAGCCAAGCCCGAGCGGTACTGGTTCTCGGCCAGTTCACCGACACAGCGCACGCGGCGGTTGCCGAGGTGGTCGATGTCGTCCACTTCGCCACGGCCGTTACGCAGCTCGACCAGAATCTTGACGACGTCGAGGATGTCCTCGTTCGACAAGTTCATATTGCCTTCCGGCGTGTCGCGGCCCACGCGGGCGTTGAACTTCATCCGGCCAACGCGCGACAGATCGTAGGTGTCGGTGCTGTAGAACAGGCGATTGAACAGCGCCTCGACAGCGTCTTCGGTCGGCGGCTCGCCAGGGCGCATCATGCGGTAGATGGCTACGCGCGCGGCCAACTGATCCACGGTCTCGTCAGAGGCCAGCGTCTGGCTGATGTAGGCACCCTCGTCCAGCTCGTTGGTGTACAAGCACTGGATGTCCTTGATGCCGGCGGTGCGGAGCTTCTTCAGCAGTGCGTCGGTCAACTCGTCATTGGCCTTGGCAATGATCTCGCCGGTATCACCGTCGACCATGTTCTTGGCCAGCATGCGGCCGACCAGGAAATCCTCCGGGACCGTGACGTGCTGCGTACCGCTTTGCTCCATCTGGCGAACATGGCGGGCCGTGATGCGCTTGTCCTTCTCGACCAGCACGTTGCCGCTCTTGTCAGTGATGTCGAAGCGCGCCACCTCACCCTTCAGGCGGTCGGCGACGAATTCCATCTGGGCACCGGAGTCCATCAGACGGAAGTTGTCGAACACGAAGAAGTGGGCCAGGATCTGCTCGGGGTTCAGACCGATGGCCTTGAGCAGGATCGTGACCGGCATCTTGCGACGGCGGTCAACGCGGAAGTACAGGATGTCCTTCGGATCGAACTCGAAGTCCAGCCAGGAGCCGCGGTAGGGAATGATGCGAGCCGAAAACAGCAGCTTGCCGGACGAATGGGTCTTGCCCTTGTCGTGCTCGAAGAAGACACCGGGCGAACGGTGCAGCTGGCTGACGATGACACGCTCGGTGCCATTGACGATGAAGGAACCGTAGTCGGTCATCAGGGGCACTTCGCCCATGTAGACCTCTTGTTCCTTGATTTCCTTGACCGTCTTGGCCTGCGGGCTCTCACGGTCATAGATGATCATCTGCAGCTTGGCGCGCACCGCCGCTGCATAGGTCAAGCCACGCTGCTGGCACTCGCGGGTGTCAAACGGCGGCTTGGCGATGTTGAATTCGAGGAACTTCATCTCCACGAACCCGTTGTGCGACACGATCGGGAACGCAGAAAGGAATGCAGCCTGCAAGCCTTCTGGCTTGCGTTTGGCTGCGGGGACGTCTTTTTGCAGGAAGGCGACGTACGAGTCCTTCTGCATGGTGAGCAGATAAGGAACGTTGAGAACGCTCTCACGCTTGCCGAAGCTCTTGCGGATTCGCTTGCGCTCGGTATAGCTATAGGGGGTTGCTTGCGCCATAAACACTCCGTGTCGAGAGCCCACCCCTGGCCGTGGAGCAGGCTTCGTCGGCGACTGGCTTTTCCGGCCTTGTCACGAATGGACGGCCCGAAGCTTGGTGGTTGGCCACTACCAACCGCTGGCGGACAACCCCGGCATTGCACCGAGGCCCGACCAAACCCGTTCTCTGCAGTCGGATCAGAGAACACTTGAAAGAACCGCGCATCATACAGCGACCGGCACTTTCAGCTGTTCTCAAGCGGCCAAACCCTAGGGGCGGCCCTTGAAACGACTAAAGGGGAGGCACTAAGGCCACCCCTCTAGCTTTGTGGAGCGCGACAAAACTGCCGCCACTCCCCAGGGTCTTACTTGAGTTCGACCTTGGCGCCGGCTTCTTCCAGCTTCTTCTTGGCGGCTTCGGCGTCAGCCTTGGACACGCCTTCCTTGACAGGCTTCGGAGCGCCGTCGACCAGGTCCTTGGCTTCCTTCAGGCCCAGACCGGTGATTTCACGCACGGCCTTAATGACCGACACCTTGTTGGCGCCAGCTTCAGTCAGGACGACGTTGAACTCGGTCTTCTCTTCAGCAGCAGCAGCGCCACCGCCAGCAGCGCCGCCAGCAGCGGGAGCAGCCATCGAAGCGGCGGACACGCCGAACTTCTCTTCAATTGCCTTGACCAGGTCGTTCAGTTCCAGAACGGTCATGCTGTCCAGGGCAGCCAGGAAAGCGTCTTTATCGAATGCCATGATAGTTTCCTAAATACAGATTGATTGCTTGAAACGCGGTGATCGTCGATCAGGCAGCGGCAGGGGCTTCGGCTTCTGCGCCGCCACCCTTTTGCTGAGCCAGAGCCGCCAGCACAGCCGCAGTGCGTTGCACCGGCGACATCAGCAGGCCAGCCACTTGCGACAGCAGCACTTCCTTGCTCGGGATCGAAGCCAGAGCCTTGACGGCGTTGGCATCCAGGGCCTTGCCGCCATAGGCGCCGCCCTTGACGATCAGCTTGTCGTTGGTCTTGGCAAAGTCAGCCATGACCTTCGCAGCAGCGACAGCGTCTTCCGAAAAGCCGTAGATCAGCGGGCCGACCATGCTCTCCGAGGCGACCTCGAACGGGGTGCCGGCGACGGCGCGACGGGCCAGGGTGTTCTTCAGCACGTGAAGATAAACACCCTTGGAACGTGCGTCGACGCGCAGCTTGTTCAAGGCTTCCACGGTGAGGCCACGGTACTCAGCCAACGCCAGCGTCTGGGACTTGGCGGCTTGCGCTGCCACGTCGGACACGACGGCTGCTTTCTCGTTGCGATTGAGACTCAAGGTCTACTCCTCACATTACGCCCTTGGTCTCTCGACCTTGGGCACCGGGATTTAGCGACCTTCTGTTAGGAAACTGCGCCAGAGTCACGCCCTGGCACCAATCATTGCCGTGACTCTCATCACGTCATTCCTTACAGCGGGACCGCCATCTGCGCTGGCCTCGGGACTGGCCCGAAGATTAAGCAGCGTCTCCCATACAGCAGAGACACCGCACCAGCGGTCTTGGATGACGCGCTGCTGACCGAGATCTGCAGCGCCCCACCAATTCATCAGCTTGGCGCCAGACAAGCGCCATGCCTCATCTGATTGCTTAGGCCGCGGCCTGAGCGTTGATCGAAGCGATGTCGACGCGAGCGCCCACGCCCATCGTCGAGGACAGGGCCACCTTGCGCAGGTAGATGCCCTTGCTCGAAGCCGGCTTGGACTTGTTCAAAGCCTCGATCAGCGCACGCAGATTGCCTTCCAGCTTGTCGGTGTCGAACGAACGACGGCCGATGGTGCCGTGGATGATGCCGGCCTTGTCGACGCGGAACTGGACCTGACCAGCCTTTGCATTCTTGACAGCGGTAGCGACGTCCGGGGTCACGGTGCCAACCTTGGGGTTAGGCATCAGGCCGCGCGGGCCCAGGATCTGACCCAGGGTACCGACGATACGCATCGTGTCGGGCGAGGCGATCACCACGTCAAACGGCATGTCGCCAGCCTTGACGCGCTCGGCCAGGTCTTCCATGCCGACGACATCGGCGCCAGCAGCCTTGGCCTCTTCAGCCTTGGCGCCTTGTGCAAAAACGGCGACACGCTTGGTCTTGCCGGTGCCATGGGGCAGCACGACGGCGCCGCGAACGACTTGGTCCGACTTCTTGGCATCGATACCGAGTTGCACAGCAACGTCGATCGACTCGTCGAACTTGGCAGTGGCCAGGCTCTTGACCAGAGTCAGAGCGTCATTCAGCACGTACAACTTGGTGCTTTCGACCTTGCCTTGCAGGGCCTTTTGCTTCTTGGTCAGCTTTGCCATGATCAGACACCTTCCACGATGATGCCCATCGAACGGGCGGAGCCAGCGATGGTGCGGACAGCGGCATCCATGTCGGCAGCCGTGAGGTCCTTGGTCTTGATCGTTGCGATCTCTTCCAGTTGGGCGCGAGTCAGCTTGCCGACCTTGTCCAGATGAGCGCGGGGCGAACCCTTCTCGATCTTGGCGGCCTTCTTGATCAGTGCGGTCGCCGGGGGCGACTTGATCACGAAGGTGAAGCTCTTGTCTGCGAAGGCCGTGATGACCACGGGCAACTTCATGCCCGGCTCATGCCCTTGGGTCTGGGCGTTGAACGCCTTGCAGAACTCCATGATGTTCAGACCGCGCTGACCCAGCGCCGGACCGACCGGAGGCGAAGGATTAGCCTTGCCTGCCGCGACTTGCAGCTTGATAAAGCCGACAATTTTCTTGGCCATGATTTCTCCTGATAGCGCCGCGGCGGCCTCGCCACTGCGCCTGAGTGCTAGCGCAAGGGGCTCGAGATTGCTCTCTTACCCTTGCTCCTCTTGTCCGCCTCTCGTTGCAGACTGACTACGGGTGAATATGCAGAAGCCCAAGAGCTTCAAGCTGGCATCACCGGGCCTGTACTTCCTGGAATCAGACCTTCTCGACTTGCGAGAAATCCAACTCCACCGGCGTCGCGCGGCCGAAAATAGTGACCGAAACGCGCACCTTGGACTTGTCGTAATTGACCTCTTCGATCGCGCCATTGAAGTCCGTGAACGGGCCTTCCTTGACACGAACGACTTCGCCAACCGTCCACTCGACCTTGGGGCGCGGCTTCTCCACACCCTCTTGCATCTGGTTGACGATCTTCATCACCTCGGCTTCCGAGATGGGCGCGGGGCGGTTCTTCGCACCACCAACAAAGCCGGTGACTTTAGAGGTGTGCTTGACCAAGTGCCAGCTGTCGTCGTCCATCGACATCTCGACCAGCACATAGCCAGGGAAAAAGCGGCGCTCTGTCACGGCCTTCTTGCCGTTCTTCAGTTCGACGACCTCTTCAGTCGGCACAAGAATGCGGCCGAACTTGTCTTGCATACCGGCGCGATCGATACGCTCGCGCAGATTGCGCTCAACCGCCTTCTCCATACCGGAATAGGCGTGAACCACATACCAGCGCTTTGGCAGGCCAACCGGAGCGGCCGACTCCGTCACTGCAACGATTTGCTCTTCGCTCATTGCTTTCCTTCAGGTGTTAGCGCCAACCCAGCACGAGGTCGTAAAGGACCCACTCAAGCGTCTTGTCCGTCAACCAAAGGAAGAGGGCCATCACGACAACGAAAGCGAACACATAGCCAGTCATCTGCGTCGCCTCTTTGCGAGTCGGCCAGACCACCTTGCGCACTTCACGCATCGAGTCCTGACCATAGGCGATCAGCGCCTTGCCCGACTCAGATGTGAAGAACGCACCGGCAGCCGCAGCCAGCAGCACAATCAGAGCCGCCCACTGGGCGATCGGACCCTGCTTGTCCAGCGCATAGAAAGCCACCAACGCCGCAAACAGCAAAGCTACAGCTCCTGCGAGCTTGGCTTTGTCAGCAGCCGTTGTGACCGTTTCAACTTGAGGATTGGACATTGAATTCTCTTTGGCACCGGCGCCAGGCAAATCAGATTGAAGAACGTCGCGCAGCGCCCAACAGCAGCAAAGCCCGCCGAGAGCAACTCCCGCGGGCTAGTGATTGACCACATGCACCAGCTGACGTTCCTAACACCAGCTGGCAGGGGCAGAGGGTCTCGAACCCCCAACCTTCGGTTTTGGAGACCGACGCTCTGCCAATTGAGCTATGCCCCTGTGGCCTTTCGAATCTTACTCGAGGATGGTTGCGACCACGCCGGAGCCGACAGTACGGCCGCCTTCGCGGATAGCAAAACGCAGACCTTCTTCCATGGCGATCGGAGCGATCAGCTTCACGGTGATGCCGACGTTGTCGCC
>NZ_JBILQK010000232.1:0-3517 GCF_044373315.1 Roseateles sp.
TATGGTTCCAATGAATCGACCCAGGTCTTCCTGCGTGAATATAAGCTGGTCGACGGCAAGCCTGTTGCAACTGGCTGGATGCTCGAAGCCCCCAATGGCGGTCCGCCGACCTGGGCCGACATCAAGTTGCAGGCGCGCGACATCCTCGGCATCGAAATGAACGACATGGACGTGCATCGCGTTCCGCTGCTTGCCACCGATCTTTATGGTAATTTCATCCCCGGCGCGAACGGCTTCCCCCAGCTCGTATCCGGAACCAATCTCCCCACCGATCTGGTTGAAGGCAATCCGGCTGCACCCGTTTCGACAGCCCTGGCCCTTGCCACCGGTCATGTGTTCCTTGCCGATATCGCGCACAATGCTGAACCCAAAGCCGGTCAGACTGCCGACGAAGATCTGATTTCGGGCAACGCCATTGCTGTCGACGAACGCGGTAACCGCAGCGAATATGACAATGAATTGCTCGACGCACATTATGTCGTCGGTGACGGTCGTGGTAACGAAAACATTGCACTCACCGCGATCCACCATGTGTTCCATTCCGAACACAATCATCGCGTTGATCAGATGAAGGAAGAAATCCTTGCCAATGGCGACATTCGTTTCCTGAACGAATGGCTCAATGTCGCAGTTGACGCGATGCCCGCCGATGTGACCACGCTGCAATGGAATGGCGAGCGCCTTTTCCAGGCCGCGCGCTGGTCCACCGAACAGGTCTATCAGCATCTGGTCTTTGAAGAATTCGCACGCCTTGTCAGCCCCAATATCGATCCGTTCCTTGTCTCGAACACTGTCGATATCGATCCGGCAATCACGGCTGAATTCGCCCATGCCGTTTATCGGTTCGGCCATTCGCAGTTGAATGAAACGGTCGATATCCTTGGGGCTGACGGCCAGACCAACACCAGCATGACGCTGGTCGAAGCCTTCCTCAACCCGGGAGCCTTTGCTGGTGCCGGCGCAACGATAGAGGAAGCAGCGGGCGCCATCTTCCGCGGCATGACGCGCCAGGTTGGCAATGAAATCGACGAATTCGTCACCGATGCATTGCGTAACGATCTGGTCGGCCTGCCGCTCGATCTTGCAACGCTCAATATCGCCCGTGGTCGTGAGACTGGCACGGCGTCGCTGAACCTCGTCCGCGCTGATTTCTATGCCCAGACTGGCGATACCCAGTTGAAACCTTATGACAGCTGGTATGATTTCGCTTTGGCGATCAAGAACCCCGCGTCGGTGATCAACTTCATTGCAGCCTATGGTCAGCATGAAACGATCCTGGCGGCGACCACTGTTGAAGAAAAGCGTGACGCAGCCTTTGCACTGGTCCTTGGCGGACCCGGCGCTCCGGCTGACCGCATCGAGTACCTGACCAGCACGGGCACATGGAATGCAGCGAATAGCGGCCTGAACGCCATCGATTTTTGGATTGGCGGCCTCGCCGAAAAGAAAATGGCCTTTGGTGGCCTGTTGGGCAGCACTTTCAACTTCGTTTTCGAAGTGCAGATGGAAAATCTGCAGGCAGGCGACCGCTTCTATTATCTCAGCCGGTCGCAGGGTCTGAACATGCTCACCCAGCTGGAAGGTGATAGCTGGGCCAAGCTTGCCATGCGCAACACCGATCTGGGTAATGATGGCAGCACGCACTTGCCCAGCTCAATGTTCCTGACCGCGTCTTACATCTTGGAGCTCAATCAGAGCGTTCAGGGCATGGCTGATCCGGTTCATGACAATATGATCCTGCAGGCGATCAGCCCGATGGTCATGCGCAAGGATACCAATGGCGATGGCGTCGATGATTATCTGCGTTACAATGGCGTCGACCATGTCGTCCTCGGCGGAACCGTCGGCAATGACACGCTGATCGGCGGCGAAGGCGATGACACCCTGTGGGGTGGCAAAGGCGATGACAATCTCGAAGGTGGTCAGGGCGTCGATCACATCTCTGGCGGTTATGGCGACGATGTCATCACCGACGGCGGCGTCCCCGTCGGGGCAGGCGACGTCTTGAACGGCGAAGAAGGCCATGACGTGATCAGCGCCGGTGAAGGCCTTGACCTGATCTTCGGCGGTAGCGGTCAGGATTTCATCCTTGGCGGCCGCGACATGAAGAACATCAGGTCAGGCGAAGACAATGACTTTGTCGTAGGCGGCAATGACGCAAGCGTAGTCCTCGGCAATGAGGGCGATGATTGGCTCGAAGGCGGCGACGGCCTTGACGATATGGCTGGCGATAATGCGGAACTGTTCGTGGACAGTCGTATCATCGGCCATGACGTCCTCAACGGCCGCCGCAACGATAGCGTTTACATGGGCGAATCCGGCGACGATATCATGTTTCAGGGCCTTGGCCAGCAGCGCAGCGAAGGCATGGCCGGGTTTGACTGGGCGATCAACAAAGACAATCCGGTCGGCGCCGTTTCGGACCTCGGCGTGCCGATTTTCACAAACGTTGCAGACGAAGCGCTTGCTGACCGTTTCGACAATGTCGAAGGTCTTTCGGGCTGGAAACTGGATGACATGCTGAGCGGCCGCGAGGACGGAACCGGTCTGCCTGACGCCGCGATCGTGTTTGATGCAGCTACATCGTTCCTGTCCTATTCGAATGCACTGACGGCGGAAGGCGTTGCCCGCATCGACGGACTGGCCGATCTGGTAAGCCATCTTGGCCGTGAAACGATTACCTCTGCAAGCGGTGAGCAGCATGAAGTGGTTGTGTTCAACCAGGCTGATCTGGTGCGCAATCTTGATGGCGTTGCAACCGACATTGTCAACCAGCCGCACGACATCATCCTTGGCGGTGGCGGTAACGACCGGATCCAAGGCATGGCCGGCGATGACATCATCGATGGCGACCGTTGGCTGAATGTCCGCATCTCGATCAACGATGCCAATGGTGTTTCGATTGCTACGGCAGAACATATGACCAGCCAGGTCTGGGATCTGCAGGGCAATGTGCTCCATGGTGGTCGTAAGCTCGATCAGTTGATGCTCGATCGCACGATCAACCCCGGCCAGTTGTCGATCGTTCGCGAAATCCTCGATGGCGGCGTGGCGGGTGATTTGGATACAGCAGTCTATCGCGGTCAGTTGAGCGACTATACATTTGTTCGCAATGCTGACGGTTCGACAACGGTAACCCATGTGCCCGCGGACAATGTGTTCGACGACGGTAGTGACCGTCTGTTCAACATCGAGAAGCTAACCTTTGCAGATGGCCTTGGCGGCACAGTGACCTATGACATCAATGCCATTGTCCCAGTTGCCGCAACCGGTGAACCGACCATAAGTAATATCACCCCGACCGAGCGTGAGGTGTTGAGCGTTGATCTATCGACGATCGTAGAACTCAACACCATCATCAACCCCACCTATCAGTGGCAGGTTTCATTTGATGGCGGTGCTAGCTGGACGGATATTGTGGGGGCAGTCGATGCCACCTTCACCCCCGGCCAAGATGAGGTTGGTGGCCAGTTGCGTGTCAATGTCGCCTATTTCGACCTGACCGGTTCATTTGAAA
>NZ_JBILQK010000180.1:0-4057 GCF_044373315.1 Roseateles sp.
GCCAGCGTGCAGTGGTTCGACAGCCGCGACGAGATCTTTCCCGAAGATCTGCCGCCCTCGGTGCGGGCCGAGCATTCCGATCCGGTGCAGGCCGCCGTGCGCGATGTCGCGCCTGGCGCCCGTGTGCTGATCATGAGCTTCAGCCATGCCGAAGACCTGGATGTGCTGGCCGCCTGCCTGTTGCGTCAGCGTGAGAAGGGCGATCTGGCCTTCATCGGCCTGATCGGCAGCAAGAGCAAGTGGGCGGTGTTCCGGCACCGGCTGGAGGCGCGCGGGTTCACGGCCCAGGAGCTGGCCGCCGTTACCTGCCCGATCGGCCTGCCGGGCATCACGGGCAAGCAGCCCGAGGTGATTGCGCTGGCTGTGGTGGCGCAGCTGATGCAGGTCTGGCCCGCGGGCTGAAGTCAGCGCCTCAGCGCCGCGGCAGCCTGGTGGCTGGCAGGTCGCCGAGGATGCGCTGGATCTCGCCGGCGCGATGCAGCGCGGCGAGCCCCTGGTTGAAGGCGCCCAGCAGGCCTGTCACGCCTGGCCGAGCACGGCTCATCAGCAGGTGCGAGGTCTTGGCACTGATGAAGCGCCGTGCCACATCAAACTGCGCGCGCTCCTCGGCGGAGAAACGCGTGGCCAGCAGATGCAGCCCGGTTTCGCGGTTCATCAGCACGGCATCGACGCGGCCCAGCAGCAGCTTGCGCAGGCTGGCTTCGTCGTTGGGCGCGCGATCAAGCCGGATTAGGTTCTGCGCTTCGTACTGCTGGATCAGCGGGCCATAGAAGTAGCCGGCGGTGGCGCCCAGCAGGCTGCCCTGGATCTGTTCGTCGGTCTGGAACTCAAGCGGCCGGGCCTTCAGGAAGAACAAGGCATCACGCGACATCAGCACCGGGTCGCTGTAGAGGAACTTGGCCGCGCGCTCCTCGGTGAAGGCCCAGCCCGGCGAGCCATCCAGCAGACCTTGCTCCATGTCGGCCAGCGCACGCCGCCAGGGCATCTGCTCGTAGTGGACCGCATAGCCTGCGCGTTCGAAAGCCAGGCTGACAATCTGCGCGAACAGGCCCTGTCCGGGAAGATCGGCTGAAAAGAACGGCGCCCAATCGCCGATGCCCAGGCGGACCACAGGCCGGGCGGGCGCAGCGCTCAAGGCCTGGCTGCTGGTCGCAGCGCCGAGCGCTAGACTGGTACAGAGGAAACGGCGTCGATCATTCATCGCGGGCATCAGCTTGAGGATGGCAGCTGGCCACGATTGTGCCCCCCGGTGCTCGGGCGCCAGCCCCCGCCACAAGGGAACTCTTGATCCAGGTTCAGGCCAGCCAATCTTTCAGCTGCTCGGCCACCTGCGGGCTGCTAAGCAGGTCCAGGTGGTTGAGCTCCCAGCCCTGCCATTGGCGCTCGGGCGCGAACTGCAGGCAGCGCGCGGCATCAGCGTGGCGGCCCAACGCGCTGTCCAGCGGCACCAGGCCGTCGCCCAGCAGCTTGTCCTTCACATCGCCGTTGCGCCGGCCGGTGCTGGCGGCCAGCGCATAGCAGCGCGGGCCGGCCGGCAGTGGCACCGGCTGCGGCCGATGCGGGCCGTGGGCGAAGCGGTCGCGGCCCACCCAGTCTTCGTCCAGCAGGCTGCCGTGGCGCAGATCGGTGATGCCGGCGCTGCGCAGCTTGCCCAGGCGCGCAAGCGGTGCCGCATAGGGCGCAGCGCCCAGCAGCAGCGTCACCCAGTTGCCGGCACGCTCCAGCGGCGCGCCATGGTGCGGCGTGCCGAGAAACACCATGTCGTCGACCCGCTCCACCCAGCTCTGGCCCAGGGACGCACCCTGGTGCATCGCGCTGCGCATCAACAGGCCGCCCATGCTGTGGCCCAGCAGTACCAGGCGCTCGACGGGCTGCGGCCAGGCGTCCAGCAGTTGCTCCAGCTTGTGCGCGAAGGCGTGGCCGTTCAGCGAGATGTGCTGGCCGCTGTTGTAGTGCAGATAGAGCGGCGTGTAGCCCAGCGATTCGGCCAGCATCTGGCCATGGTCGTGGCCGGCGCGGCGCCATTGCAGATCGTTCATGCACAGGCCGTGCAGCAGCACCAGCAGTCGGCCGCCGCGCGCCTGGGGGTCGGCGGCCAGCGCGGCCCTCTCAAGCGGTAGCACGCGGCCGGCGTGGCGCAGCGTCATCGGGATGGCCAGCGGATTCGCGCTGGCGGCCAGGTAGTCGCCCATCACGCCGTTGAGCGCTGCCACCACGGCCTCGCGCTCGGTGCTGGCGTGGGCTGCATCGGTGGCCAGGGCGGGCTGCAGCAGCGCCAGCAAGGCCTCCAGGCTGCCGCCGACCAGACGTGTGACGCCGCGGATGCTCTTGTAGACCAGGCCCGCGATGCCACTGGTGCGGCCATCGGGCGCGCGCACGACGCCGGCATGCATGGCTTCGACCAGATCGGCCAGCGCGGTGGTGGCATCGGTGGCCAGGCGGGTGGCGCCGCGCAGGTCCGAGGTCTTGAGGGTAGGGCGTCGGCTCATGGGCTCAGTATGGGGCCGCGCAGCGTTCGCGGGCTGATCTGCGCCAAACCCGAGTGCCGGCAGGCTGGGCCGCCAGGTTGCAGAATCGGGTGAGCCCTGCTTTCTTCACGGACCCGACATGACCGATCTTTCCGCGTTTCCCATCACCCGCAAATGGCCTACCCAGCATCCCGAGCGCCTGCAGCTCTATTCGCTGCCCACGCCCAATGGCGTCAAGGTTTCCATCATGCTGGAAGAGATCGGCCTGCCTTACGAGCCGCAACTGGTGCGCTTCGACCAGAACGATCAGCTTTCGCCCGAGTTCCTGTCGCTGAACCCGAACAACAAGATCCCGGCCATCCTCGACCCGAATGGGCCGGGCGGGAAGCCATTGGCCCTGTTCGAGTCCGGCGCCATCCTGGTTTACTTGGCCGAAAAGACCGGCCAGCTGCTGCCCGCCGACCCGGCGGCGCGCTATGAGACGCTGCAGTGGCTGATGTTCCAGATGGGCGGCGTCGGCCCGATGTTTGGACAGCTCGGCTTCTTCCACAAATTTGCCGGCAAGGACTATGAGGACAAGCGGCCGCGCGACCGCTATGTGGCCGAGTCACGCCGCTTGCTGGGCGTGCTGAACCAGCGCCTGGCTGGCCGCGACTGGATCATGGGCGGCGAGTACACGATTGCCGACATTGCGATCCTCCCCTGGGTCAACAACCTGCTGAACCACTATGAAGCGGGTGGGCTGGTGGGGATGGCGGATTTCGCCGAGGTGCAGCGCGTGCTGGCCGCCTTCAAGGCCAGGCCGGCGGTGCAGCGTGGCCTGACGATCCCGGCGCGTCCGGCGGCCTGAGCTCGCCTTGGTGCGCGCGGCCGCTGGCCACGGCGGCGCGCCGCCCCGTTCGCTGCCGCCGCTCAGATGGCTGCCAGCGCCTGCTCCAGCTTCTGGCGCACCTCTTTGGACAGCGCATGCACCTCGGGCTTGTCGACCATCTGCATGATCGCGTTTGGGTCCATCATCTCGACGTACACGCTGCCGCCGGCGTCCTGACGCACCACCACATTGCAGGGCAGCAACGCGCCGATCTGCGGTTCGGCTGCGATGGCTCGGCTGGCGAAGCCCGGGTTGCAGGCGCCCAGGATGCGGTAGGGCGGCATGTCCAGATCGATCTTCTTCTTCATCGTGGCCTGCACATCGATCTCGGTCAGGATGCCGAAGCCGACCTTGGCCAGTTCCTCGGTGATGCGCTTGTGCGCCTCGTCGAAGGGCATTGAAACGGTCTTGCCAAAAACATAGCTGCTGTTGCTCATGCGGTTCTCCTGGGTGTGGAGGCTGGGGTCACTTGCCGGCGCCGCGCGCCTGTGCGGCTTTCCACTCGCCATAGCCGCCGTGCAGGATGCGCACGTTCTCGAAGCCGGCCATGCGCAAGGCCATCGCCACCTGCCCCGAGAAGGAGCCGGTGTTGCAATAGGCGAGGATGGTCTTGTCCTTGGGTAGCTTGGCACGCTCGGCGAAGACGCGGCGCCATTCGATGTTGACCGCGCCAGGAATATGGCCCTTGGCGAACTGGCCGGCATCGCGCACGTCCAGC
>NZ_JBILQK010000080.1:0-16568 GCF_044373315.1 Roseateles sp.
CCGCGCCCAAACAGATCCTCTCAGAGGGCGGAACAGTTTCAGGCGTGGTGTTTGCGGTGACCGCGCTGCAGGACGGCACCCTGGTCGAGACCGGCGAGCAGTTCACGCTGCAGGCCGATCTGGTGCTGAAAGCCATCGGCCAGAGCTTCGTTCCCGTGGGTGTTGAGCTGGCGCTGCAAGGCGGCCGCATCGCCACCGACGTGGCAGGCAGGACCAGCCACGCCAAGGTCTGGGCCGGCGGCGACTGCCGCTTCGGCGGCCGCGACCTGACGGTCGAGGCGGTCGAACACGGCAAGCAGGCCGCCATCTCTATCGACGCATTCCTGAAGGGCTGACCATCATGGCTGACATCAGCAGCAACTTCCTGGGCATCAAGAGCCCGAATCCCTTCTGGCTGGCCTCGGCCCCGCCGACCGACAAGGAGATCAACGTCACCCGCGCCTTCGAGGCGGGCTGGGGTGGTGTGGTCTGGAAGACCCTGGGCGAAGACCCGCCGGTGGTCAATGTGTCCGGCCCGCGCTATGCCACGCTGATGAGCCAGGACCGGCGCGTGATCGGCCTGAACAACATCGAGCTGATCACCGACCGGCCGCTGCGCACCAATCTGGAAGAGATCAAGCGCGTCAAGCGCGCCTGGCCCGACCGGGCCATGATCGTCTCGCTGATGGTGCCCTGCAACGAAGACAGCTGGAAGGCCATCCTGCCCCTGGTCGAAGACACGGGCGCTGACGGCATCGAGCTGAACTTCGGCTGCCCGCATGGCATGAGCGAACGCGGCATGGGCTCGGCGGTGGGCCAGGTGCCCGAGTACATCCAGATGGTCACCGCCTGGTGCAAGCATTACTCCAAGCTGCCGGTGATCGTGAAGCTGACGCCCAACATCACCGATGTGCGTTTCCCGGCCCGCGCGGCCAAGGCCGGCGGCGCCGATGCGGTGAGCCTGATCAACACCATCAACTCGGTGATGGGCGTGGATCTGGACCGCATGGTGATGAACCCCAGCACCGACGGCTGGGGCTCGCATGGCGGCTACTGCGGCCCAGCGGTCAAGCCGATCGCACAGAACATGGTGGCCGAGATCGCGCGCGACCCGCTGACCGCCGGCCTGCCAATCTCGGGCATCGGCGGCATCAGCACCTGGCGCGATGCGGCCGAGTACATCGCGCTGGGCTGCGGCACGGTGCAGGTCTGCACCGCTGCGATGGTCTATGGCTTCAAGATCGTGCAGGACATGTGTTCGGGCCTCTCGAATTACATGGACGAGAAGGGCTACGCCAACATCGACGCGATGCGTGGCCTGGCCGTGCCGACGGTGAAGAACTGGAACCAGCTCAACCTCAACTACGTGGAGAAGGCCGTCATCAATCAGGACAGCTGCATCCAGTGCGGCCGCTGCCATGTGGTCTGCGAGGACACCTCGCACCAGGCCATCTTTGCCACGAAAAACGGTCAGCGCCACTTCGAGATCAATGAAGCCGAATGCGTGGGCTGCAACCTCTGCGTCTCGATCTGCCCGGTGCCCGACACGATCACGATGCGCCGCGTGATGCCGGGCGAAATCGACGCACGCACCGGCCAGCCGGTCAGCGGCGACTACGCCAACTGGACCCAGCACCCGAACAACCCGATGCGCGTCACGGCCTGAGCGGGTTTCCCATCTGGCGCAAAGGCCGCGCAGGCACAAAGCTTGCACAGCTGAAACCACCCAACTTAATCGACGGAGGATGAGCATGAGCAGCAGCATCGGCGCCACCCAGAGCGCTTCCGGCGCAGCGGACAACCCGCTGGCCAACGAGGACCTTCTGCCGACCACCGCCGCCCAGCGGCACTGGAACTGGAAGGACTACGCCGCGCTGTGGGTGGGTATGGTGGTCTGCGTGCCGACCTACACCATGGCCAGCTCGATGCTGGACCAGGGTTTCAGCTGGCAGATGGCGGTGTGGCTGGTCTTCCTGGCCAATGTGATCGTGCTGATTCCGATGGTGCTGATCGGCCGCGTCGGCCCCAAGCATGGCATCCCCTTCCCGGTGCTGGCGCGCGCGTCCTTTGGCGTCAAGGGCGCCAACCTGCCTGCCGTGTTGCGCGGCCTGGTGGCCTGCGGCTGGTTCTCGATCAACTGCTACTTCGGCGCGCTGGCCTTGCACGGCTTCCTGAACGTGCTGGGCATGGGCCTAGCCGGGCCGGCAGCGGGCGAGACCATCAGCAACTCGCAGTTCATGTGCTTCCTGGCATTTTGGGCGCTGCACATCTGGTTCATCTGGAAAGGCCCCGAGTCCATCCGCAAGCTGGAAGTGATCGCCGCGCCGCTGATGATTGGCGCCTCGCTGCTGCTGGTGGTGGTGCTGATGATGAAAGTGCCTGGTGGCCAGCTGCTGGACCTGCCGGCCAAGGTGGTCGAGGGCGGGCCCAAGACCTGGGCGGCGCTGACCGGCCTGGTGGGCTTCTGGGCCACGCTGGCGCTGAACATCCCCGACTTCACCCGCTTCGCCAAGAGCCAGAAGGACCAGGTGCTGGGCCAGGCCATCGGCCTGCCGATTCCGATGGCGCTGTTCTCGATGGTGGGTGTGATCGGCTTCTCGGCCTCGGCCATCCTCTATGGCAAGGCGCAGCTCTTCCCCGATGGCCTGCTGACGCAGATGGGCCCGGTGGCCGCCGGCGTCGGCCTGCTGGTCATCCTGCTGGCCAACCTGACCACCAATGTGGCGGCCAATCTGGTCTCGCCCTCGTATGACTTCAGCCAGATCGCGCCCAGCAAGATCAGCTTCCGCATGGGCGGCCTGATCGCTGCGCTGATCGGCCTGGTCTTCATGCCCTGGAAGCTGCTGGCTACCTCGGGCGGCTATCTGTTCACCTGGCTGGGCGGGTACGGCACGCTGCTGGGCGCCATCGCCGGCATCTTGCTGGTGGACTACTACCTGGTGCGCAAGACCGAGCTCAAAGTCGACGATCTCTACCGCCGCGGCGGCGAATACGAGTACAGCGGCGGCTGGAACATCCAGGCGCTGATCGCCTTCGCGCTGGGCGTTCTGCCCTGCCTGCCGGGCTATCTGGCGGTGTCCGGCCTGGTGGCCAAGGACAGCGTGCCGCCGCTGCTGCTGGGCCTGTTCGACTTCGGCTGGTTCTTCAGCCTGGCCGTCGCCGGCAGCTACTACTACCTGACGGCCAAGAAGCGCTGAATTCAGGCGCACGACCGCTTCACGAGGAGACATCGATGAACCAGAAGCCCCTGTTGATCCGCGGCGGTACGGTGGTGAACGCCGACCGCGAATTTGCTGCCGATGTGCTGTGCGTCGACGGCAAGATCGCGGCGATCGGCGCGCGCGCCATGGCCGAGGCGCCCGCGGGCTGCGAGACGCTCGATGCCTCGGGCCAGTACCTGCTGCCCGGCGGCATCGATCCGCACACGCATATGCAGCTGCCCTTCATGGGCACGGTGACGATGGACGACTTCTTCACCGGCACGGCGGCGGGGCTGGCGGGCGGCACCACTTCCATCATCGACTTCGTGATTCCGAATCCGCAGCAGCCGCTGATGGAGGCCTACCAGACCTGGCGCGGCTGGGCCGAGAAGTCGGCCGCGGACTATGGCTTCCATGTCGCTGTCACCTGGTGGGACGATAGCGTGCATGCGGACATGGGCCGGCTCGTGAAGGAAGAAGGCATCAACAGCTTCAAGCACTTCATGGCCTACAAGAACGCCATCATGTGCGACGACGAGACCCTGGTGAACAGCTTCAAGCGTGCGCTTGAACTGGGCGCGATGCCCACCGTGCATGCCGAGAACGGCGAGCTGGTCTATCTGCTGCAGCAGGAGGTGGCCAAGATGGGCATCACCGGCCCCGAAGGCCATCCGCTGTCGCGCCCGCCGATGGTCGAGGGCGAGGCGGCCAACCGCGCCATCGCCATCGCCGATGTGTTGGGCGTGCCGATCTACATCGTCCATGTGTCATGCATCGAGAGCGCCGAAGCGATCGCGCGGGCCCGCGCCCGCGGTCAGCGCGTCTACGGCGAGGTACTGGCCGGCCATCTGCTGATCGACGACAGCGTCTACCGGCACCCCGACTTCGCGACCGCGGCGGCCCATGTGATGAGCCCGCCCTTCCGGCCCAAGATCCACCAGGACTTTCTGTGGCGCGGCCTGCAGAGCGGCCAGCTTCACACCACCGCCACCGACCACTGCACCTTCTGCGCCGAGCAGAAGGCCGCTGGCCTCGCCAACTTCGCGAAGATTCCGAATGGCTGCGGCGGCGTCGAGGAGCGCATGGCGGTCATCTGGGATGCCGGCGTCAACAGCGGCCGGCTCACGCCATCCGAGTTCGTCGCCATCACCTCAGCCAACACCGCCAAGCTCTTCAACCTCTATCCGCAAAAGGGTTGCATCGGCGAGGGTGCTGACGCCGACCTGGTGCTGTGGGACCCGCAGGGCACGAAGACCCTCTCCGCCAAGACCCAGCACAGCAAGGGCGACTTCAATATCTTCGAGGGCCGCCAGGTGCGCGGCATTCCCAGCCACACCATCAGCCAGGGCGTGCTGGTCTATGCCCAGGGCGAGCTGCGCGCCACGCCGGGCGCGGGCCGCTACCTGAAGCGCCCGGCTTTCGGACCCGATTTCCAGGCCGCCAAGGCCCGCGCGCAAGATCTGGCCCCGACGGCCGTAGCGCGTTGAAGGAGTAGCAAGAATGGATACCAGGACTCAGCCGAACATCAGCGTGCTGCGCATCGACGGCCAGCGCCTCTGGAACAGCCTCATGGAGCTGGCCCGCATCGGCGCCACCGACAAGGGCGGCGTCTGCCGCCTGGCCCTGACCGAACTCGACAAGCAGGGTCGCGACCTGGTGACGCGCTGGGCACGCGAGGCCGGCATGAGCGTCACTGTCGACAAGATCGGCAATGCCTTCATGCGCCGCCCCGGCCGCAACAACGCCCTGCCGCCGGTGATGACCGGCAGCCATATCGACACCCAACCCACAGGGGGCAAGTTCGATGGCAACTACGGCGTGCTGGCCGGCCTGGAGGTGGTGCGCACGCTCAATGAGCATGGCATCGAAACCGAGGCGCCGATCGAGGTGGCGTTCTGGACCAATGAGGAAGGCTCGCGCTTCGTGCCGGTGATGATGGGCTCGGGCGTATTCGCCAAGGCCTTCACGCTGGAGCATGCCTATGCGGCTACAGATGCCGAGGGCAAGAGCGTCAAGGACGAACTCGCGCGGATCGGCTACATCGGCCCAGAGGAGCCCGGTGATCACCCCATCGGCAGCTACTTCGAGACCCATATCGAGCAGGGCCCGGTGCTGGAGGACCACGACAAGACCATCGGTGTGGTCACCGGCGTGCTGGGCATACGCTGGTACGACTGCACCGTCACCGGCATGGAAGCCCATGCCGGCCCGACGCCGATGGCGCTGCGCAAGGATGCCTTGCAGGTGGCCAGCCGGCTGATGCAGGAGGTGGTGGCCTGCGCGCACCGCCATCCGCCGCATGGCCGCGGCACGGTGGGCATGGTGCAGGTGCACCCCAACAGCCGCAACGTGATTCCGGGCCGCGTGAAGTTCAGCATCGACCTCCGCAATGCCAGCGATGCCTTGTGTGAGGCGATGGATGCCGACATCCGCGCCGTGGCGGCCCGGCTCACTGCCGAAACCGGCCTGCCCATCGTCATCGAGCCCGTGTCAGCCTACCCGGCCCAACCCTTCGATGCAGGCTGCGTGGATGCGGTGGCCCGGGCCGCACAGGCCTTGGGCTATTCGGCCATGCCGGCCGTGTCGGGCGCCGGACACGACGCCGTCTACATGGCAAGGCTGGCACCGGCCGGCATGATCTTCATCCCCTGCAAGGACGGCATCAGCCACAACGAGATCGAGGACGCCAAGCCCGAACACATCGAAGCTGGCTGCAATGTCTTGCTGCATGCGATGCTGGAACGGGCTGGCGTGCCGGGCGCCTGACTCAGTCACGCCCGTGGCCATGGCCTCGACCGTGGCCGTCTCGCCAGCCGTCGCGGCGATCATCCCAGCGGTCTTCGCGGCGCTCACCGCGGCGCTCATCCCGACGATCACGGCGGTACTCCGGATGACGGTCGTAGTAATGCGGCACATAGTCGCGCTGGTACCAGTCCTCGCGCACGAAATAGACCGGCCGGCCGCAAGCGTCGTAGCGGCTGCAATGCTTGCGCCAGTGGCGCTCATGACCGGGCGGAACGCGCAGATAGACCGGCGCATAGACCACCCGCGGAGCCCGGTGGATCAGCACCGGCTCGGCATAGATCAGGCGCGGTCGTGGCGCGTCACCGAGATCGATGCGGCCATAGAAGCCCGGCTGTCCAATCTGAACCGACACACCGACATCCAGATCGCGAGCCTGCGCGCCAGGCAGGCAGGCTGCGAGGCCGATGCCCAGTCCACCCAGCATCACCAGCAAGTTCTTGATCGCCATCGAACATCTCCTTGGTCCGCCTGTTCAACGCACCAAGCAGCCTGGCGATGACCGCTGAAACCAAGGTTTACACCTTGCCGGATTGCCCCTTGTCATGAAATCCGGCCGGGGGCTGCGCACAATGCCTGCATCCCGAACCAGGAGAAGCCCATGTCCGCAGCCAGCTCGCACCCCTTCGACGACACGCTGAGCGAATTCAGCACCGCTTCCGGACGCAGCGGGCGGTTCTACTCACTGCCGCGCCTGGCCGGGCGCTATCCAAATGTCGAACGACTGCCGGTGTCGCTGCGCATCGTGCTGGAGTCGGTGCTGCGCAACTGCGACGGCCTGAAGGTCAGCCCCGAGCATGTGGCCCAGCTCGCCAATTGGCAGCCGGTGGCCGAGCGCAGCGCCGAGATTCCCTTTGTCGTCGCCCGCGTGGTCTTGCAGGACTTCACCGGCGTGCCCTTGCTGGCCGATCTGGCCGCGATGCGCAATGTGGCGCAGGCCGCCGGCCTGGATGCCAAGCGCATCGAGCCGCTGGTGCCGGTAGACCTGGTGGTGGATCACTCGGTAATGATCGACCACTACGGGAACAAGCAGGCGCTGGACCTGAACATGAAGCTGGAGTTCGAGCGCAACCGCGAGCGCTACGAGTTCATGAAGTGGGGCATGCAGGCCTTCGACACCTTCGGCGTCGTGCCGCCGGGCTTCGGCATCGTGCACCAGGTCAATCTGGAATACCTGGCCCGTGGCGTGCACAAGAGCGGCAAGAAGGGTGCGCGGCTCTACTACCCGGACAGCCTGGTCGGCACCGACAGCCACACCACCATGATCAACGGCATCGGCGTGGTCGGCTGGGGCGTGGGCGGCATCGAGGCCGAGGCCGGCATGCTGGGCCAGCCGGTCTATTTCCTGACGCCGGATGTGGTGGGTTTCGAGCTGAAGGGCCGGCTCCGAGAAGGCGTGACTGCCACCGATCTGGTGCTCACCGTGACGGAGATCCTGCGCCGCGAGAAGGTGGTCGGCAAGTTCGTCGAGTTCTTCGGCGAAGGCACCGAGAGTCTGGCCGTGCCAGACCGCGCGACGATTGCCAATATGGCTCCCGAGTACGGAGCCACCATGGGCTTCTTCCCGGTGGACGACAAGACGCTGGACTATTTCCGCGGCACCGGCCGCAGCAAGGCCGAGATCGAGGCCTTCGAGGCCTACTTCAAGGCCCAGGGTCTGTTCGGCGTGCCCAAGCCCGGCAGCATCGACTACAGCCAACTGGTGACGCTGGACCTGGGCACGGTCGTGCCTTCGCTGGCCGGCCCGAAGCGGCCGCAGGATCGGATCGAGATCACCGACCTGTCCTCCACCTTCGCGCGCCTGTTCAGCGCACCAGCGGCGGCCAACGGTTTCAACCAGCCTGCGCCCAAGCTGGATCAGGTCTTCAGCACCCGCAGCGGCCAGGCCATCCGCAACGGCGACGTGCTGATCGCCGCCATCACCTCCTGCACCAACACCTCCAACCCCGGCGTGCTGCTGGCGGCCGGACTGCTGGCCAAGAAGGCGGTGAAGGCAGGCTTGCGCGTGCAGCCGCACATCAAGACATCGCTGGCGCCGGGTTCGCGCATCGTCACCGAGTATCTGGAGAAGGCTGGCCTGCTGCCCTATCTGGAGAAGCTGGGCTTCAACGTGGCGGCCTACGGCTGCACCACCTGCATCGGCAACGCCGGCGATCTGACGCCCGAACTCAATGAGGTGATCACCGCCAACGAGCTGGTCTGCGCTGCGGTCTTGTCGGGCAACCGCAATTTCGAGGCCCGCATCCATCCGAACCTGAAGGCCAACTTCCTGGCCTCGCCGCCGCTGGTGCTGGCCTATGCCATCGCCGGCAATGTACGGGTGGACCTGATGACGCAGCCGCTGGGCCAGGGCAAGAACGGGCGCGACATCTATCTGGGCGACGTCTGGCCCAGCAGCGAGGAAGTGCACGCCCTGATGAAGGTGGCGATGAACCCGAAGGCCTACCGGGAGAACTACGCCAAGGTCGACCGCAAGCCCGGCAAGCTCTGGCAGCAGATCGGCGGCGCGAGCGGCGATGTCTACAGCTGGCCCGCCAGCAGCTACATCGCGCAGCCGCCCTTCTTCAAGAACTTCACGCAGCAGCCTGTGTTCGCCGCCGAGGGTCAGGACGGTGTCAAGGGCGCCCGCATCATGGCGCTGTTCGGCGACTCCATCACCACCGACCACATCTCGCCGGCCGGCTCGATCAAGGACAGCTCACCCGCTGGCCAATATCTACAGAGCCTGGGCGTCGGCAAGGCCGACTTCAACAGCTACGGCTCGCGCCGCGGCAACCATGAGGTGATGATGCGTGGCACCTTTGCCAACGTGCGCATCAAGAATCTGATGCTGCCGGCCGGCGCTGACGGCAGCCGCGAGGAAGGCGGCCTGACCCTGCAGCAACCCGGCGGCGAGAAGCGTTTCATCTACGACGCCGCCATGCAGTACATGGCGGCCGGTACGCCGACCGTGATCTTCGCCGGCGAGGAATACGGCACCGGCTCCAGCCGCGACTGGGCGGCCAAGGGCACACAGCTGCTGGGCATCAAGGCGGTGGTGGCGCGCAGCTTCGAGCGAATCCATCGCTCCAATCTGGTCGGTATGGGCGTGCTGCCGCTGCAGTTCAAGCCGGGCGAAAGCTGGGAGAGCCTGGGCCTGAAGGGAGACGAGCTGATCGATATCGTGATCGACGGTGCGCTGCGCCCGCAGCGCGAAGTGCGCCTGATCGTGCAGCGCAGCGACGGCAGCAGCAGCGAGCACGCGCTGATCCTGCGCATCGACACGCCGATCGAGGTGGACTACTACCGCCACGGCGGCATCCTGCCCTTCGTGCTGCGGCAGTTGCTGGCGGGCTGAGACAGGGCGGCTCGGTCAGGGCGTCAGGCGCGGGGCTTCAAGAAGCCCGTCCAGCGTCTGCCCCTGATGGGCCAACAACCTCTCCAAGGCCGGCAACAGCGGCCCCAGCTTTTCCTCGATCGCATCACGCACCGTATCGACGAAGACCTGCGTCTGGCGCTCGATCTCGATGTTCAGGCGCGCGCCGACATCCTTGTCGCCGAAGGTCGTCATGCGCAGCGTCTCGGGGATCAGCCAGACCTCGAACCAGCCAGCCTGGCGATCCGCATCGGCAACCGTCAGGCTGGCGCCGTTGATCGCGATATAGCCTTTGGCGAAGACATAACGCATCCACGGCGCGGGCACGGCGATGCGGATCACATGGTTGTTCTCGGGTCGGCGGATCTCGGCGATGGTGGCCATGAAATCGATATGGCCTGACAGCGGATGGCCGCCGATCTCAGCGCCGTCGCGGGCCGCGCGCTCCACATTGATGCGGCTGCCGACCGTCAGCTCGGCCAGCGTGGTCAGCGCCAGGCTTTGCTGCATCACATCGAAGTCGGCCTGGTCCGGCCCCTTCAGCGCGGTGACCGTCAGGCACACGCCGTCGCTGGCGACGCTGGCGCCGATCTCCAGCCCCTGGCAAAAGCCGCTGGGGAACTGCAGCGTGAAGCTGCGCAGACCCGGGCGGTCGGTGATAGCGGCGACAGTGGCGATGCCTTGAACGATGCCTGTAAACATGGGGACCAGCTCAGCCTTGGAAGCAAGGCCGGCAGCTTACCAGTTGGCTTCGCGATCGGCCTCGTGCCTAGAGGGTGAGGTCAATCCACCCTCCGGCAGCACTCAACGCTGTGCAGCGAACAGCTCGTCCGAGAAGCCCACCGTCAGGCGGCTATCGGCCCACTGCACCAGCGGGCGCTTGATGACGCTGGGCTGGGCCTGCATCAACGCCGCCGCGCTGGCTGCGTCCACCACCGCAGCCTTGCTCGCCTCGTCCAGCTTGCGCCAGGTGGTGCCGGCTCGGTTGAGCAGCTTCTCCCAGCCGAGTTCGCTCAGCCAACGCTGCAGCTCAGGCACCGGGACGCCGGCCTTCTTGTAGTCATGGAATCGGTATTCCATGTGATGGGCGTCGAGCCAGGCGCGGGCGCGCTTGACGGTATCGCAGTTGGGAATGCCGTAGACGGTGATCATTGCTTCGACAGATTAAACGGAGCCGGCACGCTACCATGAAGCCGATGATTGACTGGCTTGACGAAGCTTCGCTGGACTTCCCGCCCAGCGCCCAGGCGCTGGGGCCTGATTCCGACGCCCCTGGCTTGCTGGCCGCGGGCGGCGATCTGAGCCCTGCCCGACTCCAGGCCGCCTATTCGCGTGGCATTTTCCCCTGGTACGGCGACGGACAACCCATCTTGTGGTGGTACCCGGACCCGCGCATGGTGCTGCAGGCGCGCCACTTCAAGCTGCAGCGCTCGCTGCGCAAGACCATCAATCGCTTTGCCGCCACACCCGGCTGCGAGATCCGCGTGGACAGCGCGACGCAGCAGGTGCTGGCCGCTTGCGCCAATGCCCCGCGAGAAGGCCAGGCGGGCACCTGGATCCTGCCCGAGATGCAGGCGGCTTATCTGCGCTGGGCGAGGCTGGGCGTGGTGCACAGCATCGAAACCTGGATCGATGGCGAGCTGGCTGGCGGCCTGTACGGCGTCAACCTGGGCCGCATGTTCTTCGGCGAATCGATGTTCATGCGGCGCACTGACGCCTCCAAGATCGCACTGGCGGCCCTGGTCTGCCTGTGCCGGGAACATGGCGTCGAATGGATCGACTGCCAGCAGAACACCGGCCATCTGGCCTCGCTAGGTGCGTTCGAGATGCCTCGCTCAGCATTCGAGGCCCATTTGGCGCGCACCGTTGCACAAGTCGCACCGGCCTCCTGGGCTTTCCACCCCAAACTGTGGCGGCATCTGCAGGCAGAATCCGGCACTGAAGAATCCACCCCGACCCAGCGAGACACTGCCCCGTGACGCATCCCAAAGAGCTTCCGCTGACCCAGCTGCAGTTCTATGCGACAGCACCCTACCCCTGCAGCTATCTGCCGGATCGGCAGGCGCGCTCGCAGGTGGCCACGCCAAGCCACCTGATCCACGCGGACGCCTACTCAAGCCTGGTGGATGCGGGCTTTCGCCGCAGCGGGCTGTTCACCTACCGCCCCTATTGCGATGGCTGCAAGGCCTGCGTGCCGATGCGGGTGCCGGTGGCGCGTTTCGTGCCCAACCGAAGCCAGCGCCGTGCCTGGCGCCAGCACAGCAACCTGCAGGTGCGCGTGATGCGGCTGGACTACACCGAAGAGCATTACCAGCTCTATCTGCGCTACCAGGCCGGCCGCCATGCCGGCGGCGGCATGGATCACGACAGCGTCGACCAGTACACCCAATTCCTGCTGCAAAGCCGGGTCAACTCGCGCCTGGTGGAGTTCCGCGAGCCGGCAGCAGATGGCGGCGCCGGCGTGCTGAAGATGGTGTCCATCCTCGACATGCTGAGCGACGGACTCTCGGCCGTCTACACCTTCTACGAGCCGGAGGCCGAGGCCAGCTACGGCAGCTACAACGTGTTGTGGCAGATCCAGCAGACGCGCCAGCTCGGCCTGCAACACCTCTACCTCGGCTACTGGATCGCCGAGAGCCCGAAGATGGCCTACAAGGCGCGCTTCCGCCCGCACCAGATGCTGGTCGACGGGCAGTGGCAGGAGCAGCTGCCAACGGACGGCACTTAAACGCCCAGCCGCGCCAGCACCTCGTCGGCAATCGCCAGACTGCTGGTCAAGCCCGGCGACTCGATGCCGAGCAGATTCACCAGCCCTGCGATGCCATGCGCGCCCGGGCCGTCGATGCGGAAGTCAGGCGCCGGTTGATCCGGCCCATGGATCTTTGGCCGCACGCCGCTGTAGGCCGGCTGCAGCGCACCGTCTGGCAGGCCCGGCCAGTAGCGCCGCACATCGGCATAGAAAGCCTCGGCACGCGCCCCGTCCACCCGGTAGTCGATGGCCGCGGGGTCGGTGCCAGCCGGCAGCCACTGCGCATCCGGGCCGAAGCGCGCCTGCCCGCCCAGGTCCAGCGTCAGATGTACGCCCAGCCAGGCGTCCTGCGGCAGCGGATAAACCAGCCGCCCGAACGGCGCGCGTCCGGCGAGCGAGAAGTAGCAGCCCTTGCTGAAATGCGCCGGTGGTGCAAATCGGGCATCCAGATCCTCAGTGGCCGCGGCCACGGCGGGCGCCCACAAGCCGGCCGCATTGACCACGATGCGCGCCTGGAGCTCCATCTCGACGCCCTCGCTGCGCACGCGCAAGACATGACCCTCAGCGCTCGCCACGATGGCTTGCACGGTTGACGCCAGCCCGACCGCGCCACCCGCGCGTTCGAGATCGCCCTGCAGCGCCAGCATCAGCCCATGGCTGTCGACAATGCCGGTGGACGGCGACAGCAAGGCGGCCTCGCAGGCCAGCGCTGGCTCAAGTTCACGCGCTTGGTCACCGGAGAGCCAGCGCAGATCATTCACGTCGTTGCGCGCCGCCTTGTCGGCCAAGGCTCTCAGACCGGCCAGTTGTGATGCATCCGTCGCCACGATGAGCTTGCCGCAGCGGCGATGGGCAATGCCATGGCTTTCGCACAAGGCATACAGCTGCTGCTTGCCACGCACGCACAAGCGCGCCTTCAAGGACCCTTCGGGGTAGTAGATGCCGGCGTGGATGACTTCACTGTTGCGCGAGCTGACGCCCGTGCCGATCGCGTTTTCCCGCTCGAGCACGAGAGTTTCCAGGCCGCGCTGCGCGAGCGCCCGGCCCACCGCAAGTCCCACCACCCCGGCGCCCACAACAACTGCATCCACTGTATCCATGGCTGCATTGTGCAAGCCCGCTCAAGCGCACCGGACGCCGATGATTCGCATTGCGCCCACCCGAATGCCGCTCAGCCCTTGCGGCCGAACTGCCGGATCACCGCCTCAGCGTCCGGGCTGAACTCGCCAGCATCCAGGCGCTCGCTGAGCTCATCTGGCAACAGGCAGAGAAACTCGCTGACCTCACCATCGCGGTTGCCGGGTTCAAAGCCAGGCGGCAGTTCCAGCGAAAACACATGCAGGACCTCGTCATGCAGGCCTTCTGGTTCGATGCGCCGGCTGCGCAAGGCGCCAGTGGGCCGCAGGCCCAGCGACAGCGCTGCTGGAACGCCGGCCTCTTCCCACAGCTCGCGCCGGGCGCAGTCCAGCAAAGACTCGCCGGCTGCCAGGCCGCCAGCAGCACAGTTGTCCAAGCGGCCAGGGTCGGTTGCCTTGTGCAAGGCGCGACGGCCGCAGACCATGCGACCGTCCGGCAGCCAGGCGTTGACATGCACGGCGCGACTCATCAGACCGAAGAAGCGAAAGGCGGCTCGCTCCAGGCGAAACAGCTCACTGCCAAAGCCGGCACAAGGATCAGACACCGGACGCTCGCAGGCATAGGCCTCATTGCGCCAGCCGGAGATCTCGCCGCGCTCTCGCAACAACAGGGCGAGTGCCGCCATCGCCTCGCCAGGTGATTCGCCGGCCCAGCACAGTTCATCGGACCTCAGGGCTGCGCCCGGCAGCCAGCGCGCTGCAAGTGCCGCACGATGCGGGCTCAGGCAGCCGACGGGCACGCCCTGCACCGTCAGGCGCAGCCACTCGGCAGGGAGGGATTCGAGCTGGGTGGTTCTGACCATGGCCGTGGATTGTGCAGTCGCCTGCATGCCATGCATGCCGGCCTGGACAAGCGACTGCGACGCGGTCAGACGCCGGAGGCGACGACGTCCGCCGAAGCTCTACCCCCCCAACCTTAGGTGTCAGCGCCTCAATCCGGCAACACGCCTCCCACGGGTTGATGAGCCGTCGGACGCCATTCACTCGTCGACCGCCCGTTCTCATTGCGCTGGATCAACAGAGTGATTCCCACAAGCCCTACTGTCAACGAAGGTTCAAAGCTGCATCGACGGCTGGCTCCGGATCCCCTCCACGCGAGGCACCGAGACAAGCCAGTCCGCTACAGCATCCGCCCCAGGTTCTTTGCAACGTCGGAGTTCATGATGAAGATGTCCTTGATCCGCCAACGTCTCGTCTCGCAGCTGAAGTCAGCTTCAGCGCTCGCGACAGGACTGCTCTTCTGCACGCTGGCCGTTGCAGCCCAGCCCTTCTTCAGCGGCCCGTCGGTCACCAAGGTCGCGGCCGAAACCAGCTTCTCCGGGAAGGGCTTCGTTCCTAACTCTTCAGTGACTGTGATGGTGAAAGACCCCAAGGGCCAGGCCTCCGGGTACAGCGCCGTCGTCGCCGCTGACGGATCGCTGAGCTACCGAATCGTCCCGCAGAACAGCGGCGCCTACACGCTGACCGTGACGGACAGCAGCGGCAAGGCCCTTGTCAGCGCCGTCTTCGCTGCACTGCCCTGAAGCAGGCGAGATCACGAGGAGCACGAGATGCATCACTTCAAAGTCAGCCTCATGCTCGGGGCGCTGCTCCAGCTCGCGGCATTGCCCTCCACTGCCTTTGCGTCGACGGGCGAGATCCTGTTCACATCCAATCGCCACGGCGGGAGCTTCGAGCTCTATCGAATGGCGGCTGACGGCGCGCAGGTGCGTCGGATCACGCCAGAGCGTGGTGAAGCGAGCGACATGAGTTGGTCACCCGACGGCAGCAAAGTGCTCTACGTCGCGCGCCGGGACCGCAAGGTGGACGTCTACGTCACCTCCACGGCTGACGGCAGCACGCAGCGGCTGACCCACGACGCGCTACCCAGCGCCATGCCAGTCTGGGCGCCAGACGGGAAGACGATTGCCTTCGTTTCCATGCGTGAGGGAAGCCGCAAGATCTATCTGATGGCTGCCGATGGCAGCCAGCAGCGGCGACTGACCCAGAACGATGGCGATGATGAGATCGCCCCGCGCTTCTCGCCGGACGGCAAAAGACTTGCCTACATGGCCGCAAACGAGAAGGTAACCCCTCGCGTCAGCGTCTCTGACTTGCAGACTGGCGTGGCCCGCATCGTCAGCAACACGCCCATAGGCAGCTTCGAGACACCGCCAACGTGGTCGCCCGATGGTCAGAGGCTCACATTCAGTGTGATCAAGAGTGGCACGGGCCAGATCGTCAGCATGCGGGCCGATGGTTCAGACCGCCGGCAACTGACACAGGCAGAGGCCCGACATAACAGCCCGCAGTGGTCACCTGACGGGAAGAGCATTCTCTACACGGCCGTGCCAGCGGACGCGATGTTTCAAAGCATCTACGTGATGGATGCGGACGGCAAAAACTCCCGCAAGGTCTATGGCGGTGCGCGCGAGGTGCTGACGGCTCGCTGGTCTGAACGGGGAGAACGGATCGTGTTCGTCGAGTTGAGCGCTGACGGAAGCAAGATCTTCTCCGTCGACACACAGGGGCTGCTGCCCCAGCGCCTTTCCGATGACAGCGGGGCCGACACCGGCCTGGAAGTCTGCTGCAACCAGGCCCGGGCGACGCTCGATCGCTAGCAGCCAAGGGCCGGCAAGCCGCGCCCACTTTTGAACACCTTACATCTGTTGTCGGAGGTTTCATGAAGCCAGTTCTGTGCAGTCAAGTCCGGTCGACTCGCTCGGCCACCCGTTGGGCCGTCGTCGCTGCAGGCATGGCGATGCTCAGCCCTGCCGCAGATGCGGCCGGCAAGACCTACACGCTCAACGTTGATTTCTCCCTTGGCCTGCTGGAGAACCTGAATTACCTGTCGGTTCCCAACCAGTTGCAGGTGAACCTGGTCGGCGTCGGCTCGCAGTACATCTTCGTTGCGAACCACAACGAAGACTCCGTGTCCAAGTTCGATACCCGCACCATCAAGGGCCCCGGAGGCAACGTCCTGGCACCCGGCAAAGAGGTCGCGCGATACAAGTCATATGCGGGCAGTCCTGGCGCCAGCAACGGCGGACAGCCCTCGCGAATCGCCATCGACGTTGACGGCAACGCGTACGTGCTGAACCGAATGACCGGTATCAACGCACCGCCCTACCTGATGAAGATCCTGGTCGACACGGCCTTGGATCGAAACAGCAACGGTCTCATCGACACCTCGGAGGAAAGCAACGCAATTACCGGAATACAGGCAGCGGAGATGAAGCCGCTGAGCGCCAATACGAATGCCGGCATCGGCGACGAGCGCGTCGCCTGGATTGCACCGATCGGCACCGGCACCTCCTTCGGCCGCTCGGTATGCATCGCACCGGATGGCAAGCTTTGGGTGGGCATCT
>NZ_JBILQK010000081.1:0-16556 GCF_044373315.1 Roseateles sp.
GAAGGGCTGCGATGAAAGCGGCGGTGGCCGCCTCCACCGTGCTGCTCGGCTTGAGCCTGAGCGCCTGCCGGCCCACACCGGAACCCTTGCACATCGGCTTCGTCGGCGGCCTGAGCGGCCGCGTGGTGGATCTCGGCGAGGCCGGGCGCAATGGCGTGATGCTGGCGGTTGATGACATCAATGCTGCGGGCGGCGTGGGCGGGCGGCCAGTCACCGTATCCTACGTGGACGATGCGCAGGACCCCGTCATGGCCAAGGCCGCGGTGCGCCAGCTGGTCGACGAGAAGGCGCGCCTGCTGATCGGGCCGATGACCAGCGCCATGGCCGAGGCCATGCTGCCCGAGATCGAAAGCGCCGGCCTGGTGACCCTCAGCCCCACAGCCACCGCCAGCTCGCTCGCCGGCAAGGACGACATGCTGCTGCGGGTGGCGCCCTCGGTGCAGAGCTACACCATGCAGCAGGCCAAGCTCGACCACGACAAGGGCACGCGCCGCGTCGCCATCGTCTACGACCTGGGCAACCGGGCCTTCTCGACCGACTGGGCCAAGCAGTACGGCGCAGCGATCAAGCAGCTGGGCGCCGAGGTGGTGGCCGAGCAGAGCTTCAGCTCCGGCGACGAAGCCACGCAGGCCGCCGCGCTGCAGGCGGTGCGCAGCGCCTTGCCAGACAGCCTGATGATCGTCGCCAGTGCCGTGGACACGGTACGCCTGCTGCAGCAGGCCAGGCAGCTCGGCCTGAATCAGCGGGTCAGCAGCTCGTCCTGGGCCGGCACCGAGGTGCTGATCCAGCTGGGCGGCCGGGCCGTCGAAGGCATGGCCACGGCCCAGCTGTTCGACCGCGACAGCCCGCAGCCGCGCTACCAGGCCTTCGCCCAGCGCTATCGCGAGCGCTTCAAGCAGGAGCCCGGCTTCGCCAGCGTTGGCGCCTACGATGCCGCGCTCGCCGGTTTGCAAGGCCTCGCCAAGGCGCCGGCTGGCGGCACCGCGCTGAAGAAGGCCCTGATCGACGGCGGCCCTTACCCCGGCCTGCAGGAGGAATGGCGCTTCGATGCCACCGGGGACACCCAGCGCCAGGTCCGCATCGCCGTAGTGCGCGACGGCAAGTTCATGGTTCCACGCTGAACCGGCATGCGAGCGCTTCGGCTGCGGCACTCGATGACCCTGCTGCTGCTGCTGGCGGTCACCGTCATCTTCGGGCTGGTGGGCGCGGTGCTGCTGCTGTACCGCCTGCCGCAGGTGGAAGAGCGCACCCGAGTGCAGCTGCAGGAGCGGGCCAGCACCGCTGAACGCGTGCTCGATCACTATTCGATCGCGGTAGAAGCCCAGCTGAAAGGCGTGGCGTCCGCCACCGACCGCCTGCCTCAGGGCCAGCTGCAGCCACTGGTTCAATCCCTGGTCAACGGCGCCGACATGCTGGACGGCCTCTATGTGCTGGACGCCCGCGACCATGTGCTGGCGCTCGGCCTGCATGAGCGAACCCGCAGCGCCGGCGCTTCGATGATCGGGCTGGATCTGTCCAGCAACGCCTTGGTTCGTCGGCTGCGCGCGCAGCCTGCCAGCGAGGTGCTGTGGAGCGACGAGTACCTGTCGGTGCTGGCCGGGCGCAACACGGTGGCGCTGGGCTTGCGCGCTGGCGAGCACATCGTGATCTTCGAGCTCGCGCCCGCCCGCTTGCTGGACATCATCACCGCGGTGCAGCCCGCCACCAGCTTCCAGCTGCTGGTGGTGGACAGCGGCGGTCGCTTTCTGGCTGCCTCGGAGCTGCACGAGTCCTCGGCCAGATTCGCCAACTACGCGCTCAGCCCGGCGGTGCAGGCTGCCTTGAGTGCGCAGCCGCTGCCAATGGGCCATGAGCTACTGGACGGCAAGAAAGTAGCCGTCGGGGCCGCACGCTCCGCCAAGCTCGGCTGGGTGGTGCTGGCCTTCAGCACCACTGGCCTGGGCGAGTACACCTACCGGACCACCGTCATGCTGGTCGGCGGAGGCCTGCTCGCGGTGGTGCTGCTGGCCCTACTGATGGCGCCGCTGTGGGCCGGGCGCATGGCACGGCCGATGCATGCGGTGATCCGCCGCGTCAGCGCCTTCTCCAAGGGCGACGCCCACTCAGCCTGGCCGACGAGCACCGGCGTGATCGAGCTCAACCAGCTGGCGCATGAGGTCGAGCAGATGGCCGCGCAGGTGCACAGCCGCGAACAGGATGTGCGTCGCGGTGCCGAGCGGCTGCGCGCGACGCTGGAGTCGGTGCCCAGCATCGCGATCCAGTGGTACGACCGCGAGGGCCGCATCCACTACTGGAACCCGGCTTCCGAGGCCATGTACGGCTTCACCGCCGAGCAAGCGCTGGGCCTCACGGTACGGGAAGCACCGCTGATGTATGTCGATGCCGAGCAGGTGGCGGCGCTGTGCAAGATCCTCGACGACATCGACCGCGGCGGCGGTGCCTTCGGGCCGGCCGAATTCAAGCTGCGCCACGCCGACGGGCGCTATATCGACGTGCTGGCCACGCTGTTCGCGATACCGGCCGACGACGGCAGCCGCCTGATCGCCTGCATGGATGTGGACGTCACCGCGCGCAATGCGGCGCTGGCCTCGCTGGCCGCCATCGAACAGCGCCAGGAGCTGATCTTCAGCGCCTCGCCAATCGCGCTCTCGGTCGGCAACGCCAACGACGACTTCCGTGTCACCTCGGTGAACGCCGCCTGGGAACGCCTGCTTAAGCGAAGCGCCGACGAGGTACGCGGCCGCAATGGTCGCGATTTCGGCCTCTGGGCCGACCCAGCCGACCGGCAGCGCTTCCTGGATCAGCTCGACAGCCACCGCAAAGACGTGTCGATGGAAGCCGAGTTGCTGGACGGGCGCGGCCGCAAAGTGCTGTGCCGCATCTCGGCGCGCCTGGCCAGCATCGGCAGCGAACGCCTGCTGCTGATGGCGCTGGAAGACATCCGCGAACAGCGCCAGGCTGAGGAAGAGATCCGGCAACTGAACACCCAGCTGGAGCAGCGCGTGGTCGACCGCACGGCGGAGCTGTCGCTGGCTAACGCCGAACTGGCGCGCAATCTTGAAACCCTGACCTGCACCCAGCAGCAGCTGGTGCAGGCGGAGAAGCTGGCCGCGCTGGGCAAGCTGGTGGCCGGTGTCGCGCATGAGCTCAACACGCCGATCGGCAACGGCCTGATGGCCATCTCGACGCTGGCTGACCATACCGATCAGATCAAGGCCGCGCTGCGCGGCGGCTTGAAGCGTTCAACCCTGGAGGACTTCGTCGCCGCCGTCGATCAAGGGCAGCAGATCGTGCTGCGCAACCTGACCCGCGCCGCCGAACTGGTCACCAGCTTCAAGCAGGTAGCGGTGGACCAGTCCACAGCACAGCGCCGGCAGTTCGACCTGGCCGCGCTGGTCGACGAGATCATGCTGACGCTGCGGCCCAGCTTCAAGCGAACGCCCTATATCATCACATCAAGCTGCCCGCCTGGACTGAAGCTCGACAGCTATCCCGGGCCGCTGGGTCAGGTGCTGACCAACCTGATCAACAACGCGGTGATCCACGGCTTCGACGAGCGCGACCATGGCCGCATCGAGGTCCGCTGCGAAGCGCTGCCCGGCGATCAGCTGCGCCTGAGCGTCAGCGACGATGGCCAGGGCATCCCCGAGAAAGCGCTGGCCAGCGTGTTCGACCCCTTCTTCACCACCCGCATGGGGCGTGGCGGCACCGGCCTGGGCTTGCACATCTCGCACAGCCTTGTCACCCATGTACTGGGCGGCAGCATTAAGGTGGAGAGCCGCGTGGGCGAGGGCACGACCGTCAGCATCGAGCTGCCGCGGGTGGCCCCGATGCCGGGCTAACGCAGAGCCTGCGCGAGCGCCTTCATCACCCCGGGCAGCCAGCTGCCGTCCAGCCAGCGCAGCACCACCACCGCCTGCAGCGCCGGCTCCACCCACACCACATGACCGCCCGCTCCCATCATGAAGAACGCCTCGGTCGATGCGCCCGGGAACGCCTTGCCATCGCGGTTCAGCCACACCAGGCGGCCGTAGAAAGGCGCAATCGCGCAGGGCTGCTGCAGCGCGACCACCCAGTCGCGCTGCAGGATCTGCCGGCCCTGGTGCAGGCCGCCATCCAGCAGCAGTTGGCCCAAACGCGCCTGGTCACGCGCGTTGATCGACACGCCGCCGCCCCAGTGCGTGCCGCCCGGCACCGACTGCACGCGCCGGCCGTCCGGCAGCGTCAGCCAGGCCTCGTCATAGCCGCGCCAGGAAAAACCTGAGCCTCCGCCCAGCGGCTTGAGGATCTCGTCCAGAAAAACCTCGGGCAGCGACCTGCCAAACAGATGCAGCAGCGCCAGCGCCAGCTGGTTGATGCGCACATCGTTGTATTCCCAGTAGCTGCCTGGTACCTGCAGCGGCCGCGCGCCGCCTTTCGGGCCGCCGGCTGGCCGCGGATCGTTGGCTACCTTGCGCCAGCGGTCCGCCTGCTCCGACAGGCCGAAGCACTCGCCCTCCCACTCGCTGGTCTGCTCCAGCAGCATGGCCCAGCTGATGGCCCGGTTGTGCGCGCTGTCGTCAAAGCCGATGCCCGGCAGACTGGCCGCCACCGGTGCGTGCACATCGGGCAGCAGGCCCTCGCGCTGCGCGACGCCGGCCAGCAGGCACAGATAGGTCTTGGCCACGCTGAAGGTCAGGTCGGCGCGATCAGGCTCGCCCCAGGCCGCGATCTCGCGCCCCTGCTGCAGGATCACCCCGCCCTGCGGCCCGCGCTCATGCACCGGGCCGCGCAACACATTCCACGGCGACGGGTCATCATGATGCACGCCAAAGGGCTGCTGGCCCGGGCCGGGCACCGCATGCGGGTCGCGCGGCCAGGGGGTCTCATGGGCTTGGGCCAGCGCGATCGCTTGTTCAAGCGCGGCGCTTCGGGAAGCGGTATCCGTCATGCAGCAACTCCGGTTCACTGGACTCGATTGTGGGCCGGGCAGGCTGGGGCTGGATCAGCCAAGAGCGCCAACGGGACACATTGCGCACAAGCCTCGGGCGGGCCTTAGCCGCTAACATGCCACCGACTCGCCGCCGGCGGGTTCATTCTTTTCAAGCGAGCAGGCAGACCCTCTTCATGCTTAACCTCTCCTCCCAGGCCGCCACAGGCGTCGACTACTACGTCGGCTGGTTCACCCTGGCCCTGATCAATGCCGGCCTGGCGCAGTCCAAGCGCCGCAAGGGCTTGAACTGGTTCCTGATCTCCTTGCTGGTCGGCCCCATCGCCACCTTGCTGCTGGTGATCTGGGAGCCGCTGCCGGCGGACGGGTCTAGCGAGCGCTGATCCAGGCCCGGCAGGCTGCATGGCTGGCGGCATCGGCCTTGGCCTGCCAGCGCGGCAGCTGCTGCGGCGTGCGCGAGACAGGCCGGTAGACCACCTCGCGCACCTTGCCTGGCGCACCGTCCACACCCGGCTCGCGAATCTGCAGCTGCACATCGCGCCGCACATCGCCGCCATGCACCGAGAAGCCCGCCAACGCCATGCCGTCGCGCAGGCCGGCGGCATGGGCCGGGCCCTCAGGATCGACGCCCTGCAGCACCCGCGTCTGGAACGACGCGCGGTCAAAGCCCAGCTGCCAGACCGGCACCGATTCCTCGATGCGCTGCAGGCAAGGCCCCATCGCCTCAGCCCAGCTTGGCTGTGTCAGAGGCAGCGGCTCGCCTTGGGCGACATGACGCCGCAATTCGTCAGCTGGATCGATGCCGGTGCCGGCCAGCGCCTGGGACAGCGCCTGCAGCACCCGCTCGGAGGCCGGGTTCTGATCGTCGCGGGTGCCGGCTGGCAGCAGCAGACCTTGCAGCAGAGTGCTCAGGCTGCCACGGCCGGCCTGGCGCAGCGCAGCATCCCAGCGCAGCGCCAGCAGCTCGCCGCGGCTATACATCTGTTTGCCGGCCTCGCGGTCGCTGAAGAAGCGCGGTGCGATCTCGGCCGCCTTCAGGCCGCGCGCCGGTGAGCGAAGATAGGCGCGCGCCCGCTCGGTCAGTCTGTCGGCATAGCGGTCCAGGTCCCACAGTCCGGCAGCCAGCAGCAGGCGGTAGCTGTAGTGATCGGTGAAGCCCTCGGAAAACCAGTAGTGCGGCACATCGACCGCCTCGCTGCCTGCCTCCGCCTTGGCCCGGCGACCGGCGCCATGCGCGCCGAAGCGCCGCGGAAACCACTGGTGCAGGTTCTCATGCGCCACCAGGAATTCGAAGGCACCATCGCGCGCGCTGAAGTCCTGCGGCACATGCATCACCGCCACCCTTTCCACCAAGGTGCCGCCGCTGTTGTTGCCAGGCAGGTGGTTGGGCGTCAGCACCAGCCATTGATGCTTGGCATGGCCCTGCTCATCGCCCCAGAACCGGCGCTGCAGATCCACGAGCCGGGCGCTGGCATCGGCGAACTCGGAATCGCTGAGCTGCGCATAGCTGCCGCGTACTGCCAGATCCAGCACACCGCCCTGCACCGGCCGCTGCTGCAGGCGCCACATAGGCCCGCTGGCATAGAAGGCATGGCGCAGCTGCGCATGCGAGCCGCTCGTTCTCCAGATCAGCGCCTGGCCTGGCGCAGACAGTCCCGGCGTGCCAAAGGCCGGGCTCTGCGCATCGAAGGGCTGCAGCGTCAGGCACAGCCTGGTCAGCCGGTCGTCGCCCCAATGCTCGACGCTGGGCAGCACGCCATGGCCAAAGAACTGGAAACCGCGGGCGCCCACCTGGGTGCGGTACATCTCGGTGGGGTCCTGCGGCTTGATCGCTTCCGGGTCAGCCAGCGCGCTGCGAACCCGCCAGCTCAGCTGCACCAGCTCGTCCGCCCCATGCTGCACCTGCCAGCGGAAGGGCTCGGCCAGCGGCTGGATGCGCTGGCCCGCCTGCAGCGCTTGCCAGTCGCCATAGCTGGCGACGTAATCGGTCACGCCGGCCCAGGCCGGCACCGCGCGGATCACGCTCTCGCGCCGGCCCGCGGCGGCGAAACGCAGCTCCACCTCCAGCGCGGCCGGCTGCAGATCGGGCCGGGCCTTGACGCGGTAGTCCAGATCGCAGCCTTCGAGCAGCGTGTCGGCGGCGCTGGCAGCTGCCGGCAGAAAGGCAGCCGCGCTGCAGCCGATGGCAAGGAGGGTCAGTGTCTGGCGGCGCATAAAAAACGTCCTCGCTGGGCGGTGCGCGATTATCACGAGCCGCCTGAGCTAAGCTCATTCGTCATAGCCCCGCAGAACCGATGACAGCCACCACCAATCCCCGCTTCCCGCCACGCTGCCCCAAACCCCTGGCCACCGGAGACCTGATCGCGATCACCGCGCCCTCCTCCGGCGTTCAGCCTTCACGCCATGCCAGGCTGGATCGCGCGTCGGACGCACTTCGCCAGCGCGGCTACCGGGTAGTGGAAGGCACATGCCTGCGCGCCGAGCACCAGCAGGCCAGCGCACCGGCCGCGCAGCGCGCCGCCGAGCTGATGCGCTTTCTGCGCGACCCCGAGGTGGCCGCCGTGATGCCGCCCTGGGGCGGCGAGCGCGCCATCGAACTGCTACCGCTGCTGGATTTCGAGGCCCTGGCGGCCCTGCCGCCCAAATGGCTGGTCGGCTTCTCGGACCTCAGCACGCTGCAGCTTCCCTTGCTGCTGCGCGCGGGCTGGAGCAGCCTGCATGGCCCCAATCTGATGGAGCATGGCGCAGCCGAGGTCGACACCACCACCGCCGGCGTCTGGCCCCTGCTGGCCGCCGCACCGGGCGAGACGCTGCGACAGTCGGCATCGAAGGCCTATCGCGGCGCCGGCCAGCATGTGGACTGGGGCGTCGATCCGGCCGCCGGCTTCAACCTGAGCGAGCCCACGCAATGGGCGCGGCTGGATGGCAGCTCGGCGCCGCTGACACTTGAGGGACGGCTGACGGGCGGCTGCCTGGACACCCTCGCCCGCCTGGCCGGCACGCCGTATGGCGAGCTACCCGCTTTTGTGCGCGCCTGCGGCAGCGAGGGTACGCTGCTGTTCCTTGAGAACTGCGAGATGTCGCCCTGCGAGCTGCTGCGGGCCTTGAGCAGCCTGCGCCTGCACGGCTGGTTCGACGGCCTGGCCGGCCTGTTGCTCGGCCGCAGCGCCGGCCCCGCCACACAGGGCGATCTGAGCATGCGCCAGGTGCTGCAGGACGTATTGGGCGACCTGCCAATGCCGGTGCTGATCGATCTGGACATCGGCCATGTGCCGCCGCAGCTCTCGCTGCTGCAGGGCGGACTGGCCCGGCTGCACTTCAACGGCGCGGGCGGCGGCTGGGTTGAGCAGCGCCGGCTTGGCACGGAGGGCGCATGAGCCAACAGCCCCTGCTCGCCGAGCTGCGCGCCCTCGAACTGCAGCTGCACCAGCCCGCCGTGCGCAGCGACGCAGCCGCGCTGGCCAGCCTGCTGCATGCCGACTTCGCCGAGATCGGCCGCTCGGGCCGCGCCTACACGCGGGCCGAGATGGTGGCGCTGCTGCTGGAGCCTGATGATTCACAGCCGCCGGTGACCATCGTGGCCGACGCCTTCGCGCTCAGCCTGCTGGCGCCGGGCGTGGCGCTGCTGAACTACCGCTCGGCCCACCGCGCGGCCGCTGGCGGCCTGCAGCGCCACACCTTGCGCAGCTCGCTGTGGCTTCACACGCCGCTGGGCTGGCAAATGCGCTTCCATCAGGGCACGGCGACGACAGACTGGGCATGAGGGCGGAAGAACTGATGCTTTCCCTCGGCTTCAAGCGCTGCGCGCTCGGGTAAGCTGCCCCGCAAGGACCCCGCCCGATGCATCTGATCGATCCCTGCTCCGACCTCGACCGCAATGCCTGGCTGCAGCTGCGCCTGCAGCTGTGGCCGGATTGCCCTGTCGACGATCACCGGCGCGAGATCGAGCAACAGCTGGCCGAGCCGGCGCGCTTTGGCGCCTGGCTGGCGCGCGATATCGACGGTGTGCCGCAAGGCCTGATCGAGGTGGCGCTGCGGCGCGACTATGTGCCCGGCGCCGACCATTCGCCGGTGCTGTATCTGGAAGGCATCTATGTGCAGCCCGAGGCGCGCCGCCACGGCCTGGCGCGCGAGCTGGTGGCCGCTGCCGCCACCTGGGGCGCCAGCCACGGCTGCCGCGAGTTCGCTTCAGACACCACGCTGGACAACGCCGACAGCCAGGCCATGCACCTGGCACTGGGTTTCAAGGAGACCGCGCGGCTGGCCTTCTACCTGGCGCCGCTGACGCCGGAAGGCCAGGAGCGCCCGCCGCCACCGGCCTCGCGCGAGCTGAAGTCCTTCGTGCCGGCGCTGGACTTTGCGCTGAGCAAGCGCTTCTACATGGCGCTGGGCATGGATCTGATCTGGTCCACCGACGAGCTGGCCTACTTCCGCCAGGGGCCGGCGCGCTTTCTGCTGCAGGCCTTCAACGAGCCAGCCTTCGCCGCCAACTTCCAGATGCACCTGCTGGTGGACGATGCCGATGCCTGGTGGCGCCATGCGGCGCCAGTGGCCGAGCGCTTCGGCACCCGCTGCGACCCGCCGGCCGACCAGCCCTGGGGCCTGCGCGACTTTGCGTTGCTCGACCCCGCCGGCGTGCTGTGGCGCATCGGCCACCCGCTGGCCGGCCGCGGCTGATCGATCAGCCCGCCAAGCGCGCCAGCACGTGCGGCTGGCTACGCGCATCAAGCCCCAGCACCAGGCCCTCGCCCGAGGCGGTGTTCGCGCCCACCAGATCATTCAGCACGAACATATGCGTGACCCAGACCTCGAAGCGGCCACCGCCCTGCTGCACCGCCGCCTGCACGCCCGCGCGCAGCTGCGCCAGCGACTGGGCATTGGTGGCTTCCGCGCCGCCGTGGGGTGAGCCCAGCGCCGCCCAGGGCTCGGCGCGGCCGAAGGCCAGCTCAGCCGTTTCCAGACAGCGGCACCAGGGGCTGCTGCGCACCCGCGCCGGCACCAGCCCGGCGGCCTTCAGGCGCTGGCCGATGGCGCGCGCCTGCGCCCGGCCGGCATCGTCCAGATTGCGTTGCGTGCTGCAGTCGCCCAGCTTGAAGCCGGGCGGGTCGAAGGTGCCGGGTGCCAGGGCATGGCGCATCGCCAGCACCGCGCCGCCGCGGCGCAACAGGCCCAGGGCCGCGTCATCGGCCCTGGCCGGGCTGGTGGCCGCGGGCAATCCCAGCGCAGCCAGCGCCGCAAGACAGTCGCGTCGGTTCACAACAGGCATGGCCGTAGCACTCCATCAATGAACTGCGACGGATGATGCCCGCCGGCCCATATCAGCGCCGGCCGCGGGGCTTCTGTTTCTTGCCCAGCGGGCCAGGCCGATGGCAGGCCAGCTGCGGCGCGAACAGCTCCATCACACGCAGCTCCGCGCCCTTGCGGTGGAACACCGAGTTGCGCGACCAGAGCATCTGCGCCGCGACCGCCTCACCGGTGGCCGCATGCCACTGGCGCTGCATGTGGCGGCGCGTATGGCCATGGCGGGCCAGCCGGCGCGGCTGCAGCTCGCTGCGCTGCACGCGCGGGTCGGCATAGAGCAGATGCGCCAGCGGCCGCGTGCCCAGGCCCTTGAGCGCCTTCCATGGCCCGGCCAGCGCGCTGGCATGAAGGGCGGAGCGGGCCCACACCAGCGGCTCGCCATCGACGCGCAGCAGCACCTCGCGCACGACCGTACAGCCGCGCCGCGGCAGGCCCAGCGCGCGCCGCTCGGGCGCACGCAGCGGCGTCACCGCCTGGCGCAAAACCTGCACCTCGAAGCGCTGGCCCAGCGCGGCCAGGCGCCGGCTCAGCGAACCGGGCGCGCGCAGCCAGTCGCGCAGGCCCAGACGGCTTGCAATGCCCATGCGGTGTCTTCCGTCGTGTACGAGCCGGGGGTCAGGTCTTGCTGTTACCGCTGCCAGGCGCAACGGCGCCGAACTCGTCGCCCAGCTCCTTGGCGCGGCGCGCGGCGGCCTGCACGGCGCGCTGCACCGCCTCGCCCACGCCATCGGCCTGCAGGCTGCTGATGGCCGCGTAGGTGGTGCCGCCTTTCGACGTGACACGCTCACGCAGCACCGTCGGCGATTCGTCCGACTGCAGGCCCAAGGCCGCCGCGCCGCCGCAGGTGGCCAGCGCGAGGCGGCGGCCCTGTTCGGCACTCAGCCCCAGCTGCACGGCAGCGGCCATCATGGCCTCGACCATGTAGAAGAAGTAGGCCGGGCCCGAGCCAGACAGCGCGGTGACGGCATCCAGATCAGCCTCGGCCGCCACCCACAGCGTTTGCCCGGTGGGCGCCAGCACCTGCTCGACCAGGCCCTTGTCCGCGGGCGTGACGGCCTCGCGCGCAAACAGCCCGGCAATGCCCTGGCCGATCAGCGCCGGCGTGTTGGGCATGGCGCGCACCACACGCGGTGAGCCGGTGGCGGCCACGATGGAATCGCTGCGGATGCCCGCCATCACCGACAGCTGCAGCGCCCCAGCCACCGCGCCGGCGCAGGGTGCGGCCGCTTCAGCAAACAGCTGCGGCTTGACGGCCCAGACCAGCAGCGCCGCCTCGCCTAGGCTGGCATCAGCCGCAGGCAGAAGGCGCAGGCCGGGAAACTCGGCCGCCAGCTTGGCGCGCTGCGCCTCGAAGGGCTCGACCACGATGACGGAGGCCGCCGGGCGACCGGCGCGCAAAAGGCCGCCGATGATGGCGCCGGCCATATTGCCGCCGCCGATGAAGGCCAGAGTGGGTTGAGGTGCTGTGCTCATGGGCACCAAGTGTAGAAGGCGACTCGCGCCGCCTTCCGCCGACCCCGCCCCCGCTTCAACGCTCGCCCGCCAGCAGCGCCGCGTTGCCGCCGGCTGCAGCCGTGTTGATGGTCAGCGTCTGCTCGGCTGCGAAGCGGAAGAGCTGGCGCGCATCCATCGCCTCGGCGGCGCTGACCAGCGGCAGGATGGCGCCCTTGCGGGCGGCCAGCTGGCGCTGCAAGGGCGCAGCCGCCAGTTCGCCGGCGACGCAGACCCCCGCCAGGCCCTCAGCGGCCAGCCAGGCAGCCACGCCGCCGCCAACACGTTGCAGCGCCGATTCCGGCAGGCCGGCCAGACGCAGCGCGCGCAGCAGCGGCTCAGCCACGGCCTCGCCCGCGGCGCTGTCGGTCAGCAAGGCCACGGCATTGCCAGCCAGCAGCGCTGCCGCGATCGAGGCGGCCAGCGCAGGCGCGCCGGGCAGGCCGTTGCCCAGCAGCAGGAACACACCGCGGCCATGCAGGCGCAGCTCATTGCTCTCGCCAGTGGGGCCGGGCAGGCTGTGCGAAGCCAGCTCGCGCTCGGCCGCGGTGCACAGCTCCTGAACCAGCGCGCCGCCCGCGCCATCCAGGCCGGCTGCAGCGCGGCGCAGCACCGCCGCGCGCTGCGCCAGCGGCGTGTCGCTCCAGGCCAGCGCGCCCTGCTGCAGCGGCGCCAGCGCGGCCTGCGCCTGGGCCACATCAGAGCCCGCGCCCGCTTCCAGCGGCACGGGCGACCCAGCCGCACCGTTGGCCGCTGCCGTTGCAATGAAGCGGCGCAGATAGAAAGGCCCGCCCGCCTTCGGGCCGGTGCCTGAGAGGCCTTCGCCGCCGAAGGGCTGCACGCCAACCACCGCGCCGATGATGTTGCGGTTCACATAGACATTGCCGATGCGCGCGGCGTCCGCCAGGCGCTGGGCGCGGCTGTCGATACGGGTCTGGATGCCGAAGGTCAGGCCGTAGCCGAGCGCGTTGATGCGCTCCACCACCGCATCCGGCTCGCCATTCCAGCGCAGCACATGCAGCACCGGGCCGAAGATCTCGGCGCCCAGGTCTTCGATGCGCGAAATCTCAAAAGCCACCGGGCGCTGCTGGCGCGGCATGGCCTCGAACACCGGCGCCTCGGCGATCAGCCGCTTCGCCTCGCGCTTCAGGCGCTCCACATGCGCGCTGATGCCGGCATGGGCTTCGTCGTCGATCAGCGGGCCCACATCGGTGGCCAGCTCGGCGGGCTTGCCCACGCGCAGCTCGCGCATCGCGCCGGCCAGCATCTCGATCAGGCCATCGGCAATGCCCTCATGCACGCACAGCAGGCGCAGCGCCGAGCAGCGCTGGCCGGCCGAACGGAAGGCGCTCTGCACCACGGCATCGATCACCTGCTCGGGCAGCGCGGTGGAGTCCACCAGCATCGCGTTGATGCCGCCGGTCTCGGCGATCAGCGGCACCGGCTGCGCCTTGGTGGCGGCCAGGCTGCGGTTGATCAGCTGCGCCACCTGGGTGGAGCCGGTGAAGCACACGCCCGCCGTCAGCGCATGGGCCACAAGGCCGGCGCCCACGGTTTCGCCAGCGCCGTGCAGCAGCACCAGCGCATCGGCGGCCACGCCAGCGGCGTGCAGCAAGGCCACCATCTGCTGCGCCACGAACGGGGTCTGCTCGGCCGGCTTGGCAGCCACCGTGTTGCCGGTGACGAGTGCCGCTGCCACCTGGCCAGCAAAGATCGCCAGCGGGAAATTCCAGGGGCTGATGCAGACGAAGACGCCGCGGCCTTGGGCGCCAGAGCCCAGGGTTTCAGCTTCATCAGCGTAGTAACGCAAGAAGTCCACCGCTTCGCGCACTTCGGCAATGCAGTCGGCCTGGGTTTTGTAGGCTTCCTTCACCAGCAGCGCGCAGAACTCGGGCAGACGCGCATCCAGCGCATCAGCAGCGCGGCGCAGCGCGGCGGCGCGCTGCGCCACCGGCGTGGCGTTCCAGCCGGCAAAGCCGGCTTGCAGGCGCTTCATCGCGGCGTCCACCGCGGCGGCGTCAGCCTCGGCCACAGGCTCAATACGGCAAGTCTCCAGCGCCTGCAGCAGCGGTGTGCGCTGGGCCAGATCGGCCAGATCAGCACCGCTTGAATTGCGGCGCTTGGCGCCATACAGCGCGGGCGGCAGCGGCAGCGAGCCGGCGGGCTGAATCAGGCTCAGCGGCGAAGCCAGCAGTTCTTCAGGCGCCACGCTCGGGTCGGCCAGCTGGTGCACGAAGGAAGAATTGGCGCCGTTCTCCAGCAGGCGGCGCACAAGATAGGCCAGCAGATCGCGGTGCTCACCCACCGGGGCGTAGACGCGGCAGGGAATGCTGCTGTCCTTCAGCACCTCGCGGTAAACGCCCTCGCCCATGCCGTGCAGGCGCTGCATCTCGAAGGGCGCATTGGCGGCCCTGGCCATCTGCACGATGGCGGCGATGGTGCCGGCGTTGTGGCTGGCGAACTGCGGGTAGATCACATCGGCATGCGCGATCAGGCGCTGCGCGCAGGCCAGGTAGGACACATCGGTGTGCTGCTTGTGCGTGAACACCGGGTATTCGTTCAGGCCCAGCTCCTGCGCGCGCTTGATCTCGCCGTCCCAATAAGCGCCCTTGACCAGGCGCACCATGAAGCGCAGGCCGTGGCGGCGCGCGATGGCGGCCACCTCGTCCACCACCGCCAGCGCGCGGGTCTGGTAGGCCTGCACCGCCAGGCCGAAGCCGCGCCATTGCGGAAAGTGCCCGGCAATGCGCTGGGCCAGCGCCTCCAGCACATCCAGCGACAGCTCCAGGCGGTCGACTTCCTCGGCGTCGATGGTCAGATTGATATTGGCCTGCGCGGCTCTTTCCACCAGCTGCCAGACGCGCGGCAGCAGCTCGGCAAACACGCGCTCGCGCTGCAGCACCTCATAGCGCGAGAACAGCGCCGAGAGCTTGATCGAGATGCCATCCGCGCCCTCGGGCGACTCGGCGCGGGCGCGCCCGGCGATGGCGGCAATGGCGGTCAGGTAGGCCTGGTGGTAGCGCTGGGCATCGGCTTCGGTGCGGGCGCCCTCGCCCAGCATGTCGTAGCTGAAGCGCAGCTGGGCCTGCTGGCGGCGCGCGCTGGCGGCTTCGTCCATGGCCTCCTGGATATTGCGGCCCAGCACGAACTGCCGGCCCAGCAGCTGGATGGCGCGCACGGTGGCAGCCACCACGGTCTGCGCGCCCAGGCGCTGCAGCAGGCCGCCTTCGTTCTCGGCCTCGGGCAGGAACTTCTTGGACAGCGAAATGGCGCTGGCCGACAGGCTGGCCAGCATCTTGTGCGGGCCATCGCCACCGGCGGCATCAAAGTCGGCACGGCCCAGCTGGTCGGCTGTCAGCGCGATGGCGGTGGGCGCATCAGGCACGCGCAGCAGCGCCTCAGCCAGGCGCATCAGGGCCAGGCCCTCGGCGCTGGTGATGGGGTATTCGCGCAGCAGCGACTCCATGGCCCAGAACGGCGCCGGCTTGGCCCGCACCTGCTCCACCCAGGGCGCCGCCGTGGCCAGCACGGCCGGCCAATCCATGGCCTGGCCCAGGCTGGCGGCCAGCGCCTGCACCACGGCGCTTTCTTCGCGATACGGGCTGGGCAGGCGGGCGGTTTCCGGCGGGAGGGCAAAGTGGCTCATGAGGGCACTCTCTGGCGATGATGCTAGTGAAGACCTGAACTTTATGGATTTGCCGCTTGGATTAAATTCCGAAGATCTGAAGATTGACCGAAAGAAATCCAGCATGCCCAGCTCGAAAACCAGCAGCAGCACCACCGCGGCCAGCACCATGCCGCCCGAAGGCCTGGACAAGATCGACGCCCGCATCCTGCGCGTGCTGCAGAGCGACGGCCGCATCTCCAACCTGAAGCTGGCTGAGGCGGTACACCTGTCACCCACCGCGGTGCTGGAGCGGGTGAAGCGCCTGACGCGCGAGGGTTACATCCTGGGCTATGAGGCGCGGCTGAACCCCGACAAGCTGGGCGCCTCGATGCTGGTGTTCATCGAGATCCTGCTGGACCGCACGGTGCACGACGTGATGGACAACTTCAGGGCCGCGGTGCAGGCCCGCCCCGAAATCCTGGAATGCCATCTGGTGGCCGGCGGTTTTGACTATCTGCTGAAGACGCGCGTGGCCGACATGGCCCATTACCGCGAATTCATCGGCAGCGTGATCTGGACCCTGCCCGGCGTGCGCGAGACGCGCACTTATGCGGTGATGGAAGAGGTGAAGAGCACGACGGCGTTGGCGATTTGAAGCTCGGGTGGCGCGCCGGTGTTTCCGGTTAAGCAGCCTCTTGTCTGATGCAATAAGTTCTCAACCGACATGCCCAAACTGGCGGTCAGTTGAATAGTCCTTGCCTGCGAGGCCGCCACGGCGCGAATTCGGCCAAATCTGCAGGTCAATATGCTCTTGTCTAGCCATGAGCGCGGATAGGAGGGGGCAGGTCAGGCTAACCACTACATTGCAGTGGACCTGCGCCAGCTACGCTGGCTAGTCCGCTTAGCTTTCGCGTTTGTCCCCAGCCCTATGAACCACCAGCTTGAACTTCGCTTCGAACCGGACACCGATGGAACGGGTGAGCTCTGCGCTTCAGCCAGTTGTGGCCACTTCTCGGGAGCTGGCGCGGCCTGGTTTAGCGAAGGCGAAGTTCGGACCTTTGGCGCCAAACTGCAGTCTTGCTTTCCGCTGGCGCCGGGCGCCGAACTGCGACTCGAGGGAGCCTACTGGGACTCCTATTCCGTTCCACCCAGATTGAAAGACGTGCTGCTCGGGATTCGGGTCTATCCGGTAGGAAGCACCGGAGGCATCGGAGTTCACTTGAGGCT
>NZ_JBILQK010000181.1:0-4047 GCF_044373315.1 Roseateles sp.
GAGCGGCCCTTCAGGTACTCGGCCACCTGTGCCAGCCCGTCGCGCGAGGCATCAAGCACCACCACCTCCACCCCAGGCCGAGCGCCGGCAAGCAGCGATTCGTAGTTCGCCACGCTCGGATCGACGAACATCACCTCGAGGCGCGCAGCGCCATCCGTCACCAGGGCCTCCTCCGCAACAGCGGCGGGAAGCACCTTCGCCGCGGCGAGCGGGGTCGTGCTGGCGCCGGCTTCCCGCGCGGCGATAGCTGCGGGCACGAACACGGTGTCCACCGGCCTGTCGAACATCGATGCTGCACCAGCGGCCGAAGCGACGGTTTCCACCGCAGCGCCGTCGAACATCAGCCGCGCCTCGAGCGCCAGCAACATCGGCCGCGGTCGGCTGATGCCTTGCTGTGCTGCGGACGGACCGCCCGACGGCATGAGGGCCGGCGCATCGACGGCGCTGCCGCCCGCTGATCTGTTGCTACGCTTCACGGTCTCGGCTGCGGCCACATAGGTGCGAGTGACCTCGCTCCAAACGCTTCGAAAAATTCGGTTCATGGGGGAAGCTCTGTGTTGGTGCAGATCGGTGCTTGCGGCGGCGCTGCTGGCAAGCTCAAGCCGAGCGCGGGGCCTTCAGCACGGGCCCACGCAGTTCGGAAGTCGAGCAAGCACGGATGAAGCGAACCAGCGGGGCGCCCGCCACGGGGCAGGCTTGATGGGTACAACAGGTGGGCACGGCTGCCAGGATTCAGAGCCCGGCCGGCGGCTGCATGTTCACGCGGCCGCTCATGCCCGAGATCAGATCGGGGAAGCGGCCATCGATGGTGGCGACCAGCTTCACCGACTGGCTCACCGGGTCCACCCGGGCGCCGATGCGTTGCACCCGCGCCGGGTAGGACTTGCGGGTTTCGTCGATATCAACCTGAAACCGGGTGCCGGCCTTGACCCAGGCGAGCCACTTGCTCGGCACCAAGAACTCGAGCTCCAGCACGCTGTCATCAATGATCTCGAGAATGGCCTGCCCGGGCTGCACATACTGCTGCTCGCGCACCTTCTGCTCGGCCACGCGCCCGGCAAATGGTGCGTTGATGCCGCACTTGCCCAGCATCGTGTTCATGGCCTCAAGCTCGGCCTGGTTCTTCGACACCTCAGCGGCCGACAGGTCGAGTTCGACCTTGCCGATCGAGTTCAATTCCGCCAGGCGCTTGTTCGACGCCAAGGTCGTCTCGGCGCCGTCGAGCGCCGCGCGGGCACGTTTCAGTTGCGACTGCTGCAGCGAACAGTCGAAGCTGACCAGCAACTGCCCGGCTCGAAATGCGCCGCCTTCGGCCACCGTAAGGCGGCTGATCTTGGCGCCAATCTCGGCGGCCAGCGTGGTGTAGCGGTGCGGTGCCAGTTGCGCGCGGATCTCGCGTTGCTCCAGGCTGGGCTTGAGCGGCGCCAGGCCCGCCGCTGCCGCCGTGCCGCGCGGAGCGTCGGCTGCAAAGGCAGGCGCTGCGCAGGCCAACAAGGCAAGGGCCAGCGTGGTGCGCCCCATCGTGACGGCCGTGGTCATGGCTGTGCCTCCCGCTTTGGGGCTGCGGGCGCGGCCAGCTCGCCGTTCTCCCATTTCGTGATCGCGCGGCCCACGACGGCTTGCAGCTCGGGCAGGCTCATGTCTTGCACGCTGCCGATGTCCGGCTCCATGCCGAGCGAGGCTTGCAGCTTGCTGGCGGCCGCATGCGCCTGGGCCTGGGCCTGGTAGCTGCGCAGCTGGCTGACAATGGCGGCCGTGCGGCTCGAAACGCGCTCCAGCTTGCTCGACGCCGAGGCTAGTTCGCGGTTGGCCATATGGCCTTCAAGGCGTTCGTCAACAGCCGCAATGTCGGCGCTGCGCTGGTACTGCTGCAGCGCATTGCTGAAGTGCAGGCGCGCAATATGCACCTGGGCCAGCACCGCCATTTGGGCGGCCATGCGGCGCTGGTCCGCCAGCGCCACGCCCGCCTCGGCCAGGCGGGATTGCGTTGGCAGCGAGAGCAAGTTCAGCAGGTTCAAGGAGAGCTGCGCGCCTGCCTCGTTCCACTGGTTGTGGATCAGGTACTGGTCGTCGTTGCGCTTGATGCTGTAGCCCAGGCTCAGGCCGGGGAACATGCGCAGCAGGATCTTGCGGGTTTCCTCGGTCGCGATGCGGGTGTTGTAGAACTGCTCGCGCAAGTCCGCGTTGCCGGCAATTGCCACTTCTTCCATGGTGTCAAGCGGCACCGACAAGATGCGCGCGCTCAGCCCCTGGGCAGGTTCTGCGACCTTCAGTTCAACGGCCAGCGGCGCATTGATCAGGCTCGCAAGTTCGAGCCGCGCGGTGGACAGTTCCTGCTCGATGGTTTCGAGCAGGCGCAGGTTCTCCAGCAGTTGCCGCTGATAGCGCAGCGCATCAATCGGCGAACGCAGGCGCTCGTTCTCCGCCTTGCGTGAATCAGCCAACCCTTCTTCGGCCAGCGCGATCACATCCTTCACTTCCTTGCGCAGCTTCTGCGCGCTGGCAGCGCGCCAGAAGGCCGTGCGCACATCCTGGATCAAGTTGTGCATGGCCTTGCGGCGGCGCTCGACCGCAATAAGCGCACGGTCTGCGTTCTGGCGCGCTCCGTAGTAGGACAGGCCGAAGTCAAGCACGTTCCAGCTCAGGCCCAGGTCGACGGTGCCATGGCTTTTGTCGCTGGAGATGAAGGGATTTGCGAGCGAGGGCTTGCCGGTGACTGAATCGACCGCGCGCGTGGTGGCGAATTCGCTGCGCGAGCTGTAGCCGGCAGCGGCCACAAGCTTGGGCAGCATGTCGTAGCGGCTGGCTTCGAACTGCCTGAACGCGATGGCCTCTTCCATCATGCGCGTGCGCCGTTCGAGGTTGTATTTCAGGCCGCGTGCAATGGCCTCTTCCAGGCCAATCACGGCCGGAATCGGCTCGACGCCACGTTGCGACTCCAGGCGGTCGCGCTGCGCCTGGATCTGGACCTCAGCAGCCGTCAGAGGCTGGGTCGCCACGCTGGCGCAGCCAGCCAGAACCAAGGCCATCGCTGCCGTGCCAAAGACGATGCCGGTGCGGCGGGTGCCGCTGGAAGTGAGTGTCTTTCTTTTCATTCTGGGGGGTGTGGCGTTGTGAACTTCGGCGCGCGGGCAGATGCGATGCGCGCCTGTCTTGAGACGTGCGCTCCATATCCAGTGCGGGGCAAAGCGCAGGTGCCAGGCTTCAACTCGATGGCGGGATGTGCCGCAGAAAGAATGCGCTGTTGAGCTGAGCCGTCCCGCATTCACAGAGGCACGAATCCGCTGTGTAGCAACTGGAAAACGGTCTGGGCTGGTTCCGCGCACTCGACCGATTGCGAGCGGCTGCCAGGCCTCAAATCTATGGGCGGTTGACGTGGCGGATTGGATCCTGAACAGATGGGGTAATGGCATGGCAGGCTTGCGTCTGCCGGGAGACTGAGCACCATGCTAACGCAGCTGAAGCTGCACCTGATTCGCTTGTGCGCCAAGCGCCCAGAGCGCCCCAGAACGACACACAACGAGTCGGCGCCATGGCCCGCGCGCAACGCGCTCCGACTGAGCTTCTTGCTGCCCCTCCCAAGCAGCTTCGCGAAACCGGTGAAGGTTCAGTGAGCCCCACACACCGAGCCCGCTTGCACAAGGCCTGTGAGGTGGTGGGTATCAGCGCCCGCACGTTGCAGCGCTGGGAGGCCCACCAAGGGCTGGACAGTGGCGATGGCAGGCCTGGGGCGCAGCGCCCTGCGTCCAGCAGCCAGCGCTTGGCCGTGGCCAGCAGTTCGGCCTTGGGGACGACCTCATGCACCAGACCAGCCTTCAACGCCGTAGCCGCGTCGGCGCTCTTGCCCTATCTGAAGCCCTCCACCTGATCAGTGTGCGGCTCTTCGTTCTTGCGCAGCCATCGGATGCAGGCAACCCAGCGCCATGGCGACCAGGCAGTCCAACATGGCGACGGATTCAAGCTTGGCCGGACTGTCTTCCAGCAGCGAGCGGATCACACTTCTCAATCCCTGGCCAAGCAAGTAGGCCGCCAGCTCTGGATGCGGTG
>NZ_JBILQK010000082.1:0-16240 GCF_044373315.1 Roseateles sp.
GCGTCGTCGAAGGCATCAACAACACGATCAAGGTCATCAAGCGACGAGCCTATGGCTACCGCGACGAGGAGTACTTCTTCCTCAAAATCCGAGCCGCCTTCCCCGGAAATCCTCGATGAACCAAAAAAAGGGCACCGCTCGCCGCGGTGCCCAGCGCTGGAGCGTGGCGTCTACTCGATTGCCTTGACCATGTCCTCGACCACCTTCTTGGCGTCGCCGAACACCATCATGGTCTTGTCCATGTAGAACAGCTCGTTGTCCAGGCCCGCATAGCCGGACGCCATCGAGCGCTTGTTGACGATCACCGTCTTGGCCTTGTAGGCCTCCAGGATGGGCATGCCGTAGATCGCGCTGCCCTTCACATGCGCAGCCGGGTTCACCACGTCGTTGGCGCCGAGGATGATAGCCACATCGGCCTGGCCGAACTCGGCGTTAATGTCCTCCATCTCGAAGACCTGGTCGTAGGGAACCTCGGCCTCGGCCAGCAGAACGTTCATATGACCCGGCATGCGGCCGGCTACCGGATGGATGGCGTACTTGACCGTCACGCCCTTCTCGGTGAGCTTGAGCGCCAGCTCCTTCACCGCATGCTGCGCGCGCGCCACCGCCAGGCCGTAGCCCGGCACGATGATGACGGTCTCGGCATTGCCGAGGATGAAGGCCGCATCGTCGGCGCTGCCGCTCTTGACCGGACGCTGCTCGCCGCCGCCGGATGCCGCAGACGCAGCCTCTCCGCCGAAGCCGCCCAGGATCACGTTGAAGAAGGAGCGGTTCATCGCCTTGCACATGATGTACGAGAGGATGGCGCCCGAGCTGCCAACCAGCGAGCCGGCGATGATCAGCATCGAGTTGTTCAGCGAGAAGCCGATGCCCGCTGCGGCCCAGCCCGAGTAGCTGTTCAGCATCGACACCACCACCGGCATGTCGGCGCCGCCGATCGGGATGATGATCAGCACGCCCAGCACAAAGGCCAGGGCCAGCAAAATCATGAAGGCGGCCCAGCTCTCGCTGTAAGCGAAGTAGGCACCCAGCCCCAGCGTGGTGACGCCCAGCACCAGATTCAGCATGTGCTGGCCCGAGAAGCTGACCGGCGCACCCTGGAAGAGGCGGAACTTGTACTTGCCGCTGAGCTTGCCGAAGGCGATCACCGAGCCGCTGAAGGTGATGGCGCCGATGGCTGCGCCCAGGAACAGTTCGATGCGGTTGCCGACTGGAATCGGCGCGCCCTTGACGCTGATGCCGAAGGCATAGGGCTCAGCCACCGCGGCGATGGCGATGAACACCGCGGCCAGGCCGATCATGCTGTGCATGAAAGCCACCAGCTCGGGCATCTTGGTCATCTCGACCTTGTTGGCCATATAGGTGCCCAGGCCGCCGCCGATCACCAGACCCACCAGCACATAGCTGAGGCCGAAGGCATTGCCATGGGCCAGCTTCAGGATCAGCGCGCCGGTGGTGAACACGGCGATGGTCATGCCGACCATGCCGAAGAGGTTGCCCTTGATCGAGGTGGTGGGATGCGACAGGCCCTTGAGCGCCTGGATGAAGCAGACGCTGGCCACCAGGTAGAGCAGCGTGACGACGTCGAGGCTCATTGCTTGACCTCCACAGCTGCCTTCTTGTCCTTCTTGCGGAACATCTCCAGCATGCGGCGCGTCACCAGGAAGCCGCCGAACACATTGACCGCCGCCAGAGCCACCGCCAGCGTGCCCATGACCTTGCCCAGGTCCGTTTCAGTCAGTGCCGCCGCCAGCATCGCGCCGACGATGACGATGGCCGAGATCGCGTTGGTCACCGCCATCAGCGGCGTGTGCAGCGCGGGCGTGACGTTCCACACCACGTGGTAGCCCACATAGATGGCCAGCACGAAGATGATCAGATTGATGATTGTTGGGGATATGGCGTCCATCTCGGTTACTCCTCAGGCCCGGGTTATCTGTCCGTCGCGGCTGACGAGAACCGCCGCCACGATGTCGTCGTCCATCGGCACCTGGAAGCTGCCTTCCTTGGTGATGACCAGCTTCAGAAAATCCAGCACATTGCGCGCATACAGGGCCGAGGCGTCAGCCGCCACCAGCGCCGGCAGATTGGTCTCGCCGACCAGGGTCACGCCATGCTTGACCACGGTCTTGCCGGCCTCAGTCAGCGGGCAGTTGCCGCCCACGCTGCCATCCGGATTCGCGACGCCCTTGCCTGCGGCGATGTCGACGATCACCGAGCCCGGCTTCATGCTCTTGACCATCTCCTCGCTCACCAGCGTCGGCGCGGCGCGGCCGGGAATCAAGGCGGTGGTGATCACCACATCGGCCTGCGCCACGCGCTTGGCCACTTCCGCCCTCTGGCGCTCCAGCCAGCTCGGTGGCATTGGTTTGGCGTAGCCGCCCACACCTTCGGCGGCTTCCTTCTCCTCGGCCGTCTCGTAGGGCACATCGATGAACTTGGCGCCCAGCGACTCGACCTGCTCCTTGACCGCCGGACGCACATCGCTGGCCTCGATCACCGCGCCCAGGCGCTTGGCCGTCGCAATGGCCTGCAGGCCGGCCACACCGACACCCAGCACCACCACGCGCGCGGCCTTGACCGTGCCGGCCGCCGTCATCAGCATCGGGAAGAAGCGCTGGTATTTGTCGGCCGCGATCATCACCGCCTTGTAGCCGGCGATATTGGCCTGCGAGCTCAGCACATCCATGCTCTGTGCCCGCGTGGTGCGCGGCGCGGCTTCTAGCGCGAAGCTGGTCAGCCCCGCCGTGGCCAGCGCCTGCAGGCCCTCGCGGTCGAAGGGGTTGAGCATGCCGACCAGCGCAGTGCCCGGCTTCATCAGCGCCAGCTCGGCGGCATCCGGGCTGCGCACTTTCAAGACCAGCTCCGCACTCAGAGCCGCCGCGCGGTCCACGATCTCGGCGCCTGCGGCCAGATAGGCCTCGTCGGTGGCACTGGCCGCCAGACCGGCGCCCGTCTCGATGCGCAAGACGTGACCCTGGGCCTTGAGCTTCTTGGCCGTTTCAGGCGTGACCGCCACACGGCTTTCTCCGGCCGCGCTTTCGCGCGGAACTCCGATCAGCATGGAATCCTCCTCGGATCTCGTTGGATTGCTTGCATTCAGCTTACACAATAGAGCCACACCTCAGTACCCGGGCAAGCACGAAAGCGACACTCAATGAAACACGAACGCTGGAAACCCTCGGTGACAGTAGCCGCCATCATCGAATCCGGCGGCCGCTTCCTGCTGGTCGAGGAGGAAACGCCGGAAGGCCTGATGCTGAACCAGCCGGCCGGGCACCTGGACGAGGGCGAGTCGCCGCTTGCTGCTGTCGCGCGCGAGACACTGGAGGAGACCGCCCGCCCCTTCGTGCCCGAGGCGCTGGTGGGCGTCTACATGGCGCGCTTCCAACGCCCCAGCCGCGATGAGGATGTCACCTATCTGCGCCTGGCCTTTTGCGGACAGGCGGGCGAGGCGATGGCGGGCCAGGCGCTGGACAAGGGCATCGTCCGCACCTTGTGGCTGAGCCTGGACGAGCTGCGCGCCAGCAGCGCCCGGCATCGCAGCCCGCTGCTGCTGCAGTGCGTGGAGGACTATGTGGCCGGCCGGCGCCTGCCGCTGGACGCCATCCATGTCGACCCCTCGGTGCGTCAGCCTCTCATCAAGGCCTGAGCCCGGCCCGGCCTTGGCGCTTGCGGGACAATCGGGCCCATGAGTTCCCCGAAACAACGCATCGTCGTCGGCCTGTCCGGCGGTGTCGATTCCGCCGTTTCCGCCTATCTGCTGAAGAAGGCCGGCCATGAGGTGGTCGGCATCTTCATGAAGAACTGGGAGGACGACGATGACAGCGAGTACTGCTCGTCCAACGTCGATTTCGTCGACGCCGCCGCGGTGGCCGACGTGATCGGCATCGAGATCGAGCATGTCAATTTCGCCGCCGACTACAAGGACCGCGTGTTCGCCGCCTTCCTGCGCGAATACCAGGCCGGCCGCACGCCCAACCCCGATGTGCTGTGCAACGCCGAGATCAAGTTCAAGGCCTTCCTTGACCATGCGATACGCCTGGGCGCCGAGAAGATCGCCACCGGACACTATGCGCGCGTGCGCGAGCTTGCCGGGGAGTTCCAACTTCTGAAGGGGCTCGATCCGCTGAAGGACCAGAGCTACTTTCTGCACCGCCTCAACCAGCCCCAGCTGGCCAAGACCTTGTTCCCTGTCGGTGAGCTGGCAAAGACCGAGGTGCGCCGCATCGCCGAAGAGATCGGCCTGCCCAATGCCAAGAAGAAGGACTCGACCGGCATCTGCTTCATCGGCGAGCGGCCCTTCCGCGAGTTCCTCAACCGCTATCTGTCGCACCAGCCCGGCCCCATCAAGGATGATCGCGGCCGCAAACTCGGCGAGCATGTGGGCCTGTCCTTCTACACCCTGGGCCAGCGCCAGGGCCTGGGCATCGGCGGCATCAAGGAAAAAGGCGCGCCGCGCGGCGGTGGCGAGCATGAGCCGTGGTTTGTGGCCCGCAAGGATCTGGACAGCAACACCCTGGTCGTCGCGCAGGGCCACGAGCATCCGCTGCTGCAAAGCCGCTCGCTGATCGCCGACGATCTGAGCTGGTGCAGCGGCGCGATGCCCGCCTTCGGAGGCTACGGCGCCAAGACCCGCTACCGCCAGGCTGACGCGGCCTGCGCGCTGCTGCCCGGCGAGGGCTCGATCCGCCTCGATTTCGTGCAGCCGCAATGGGCGGTAACGCCGGGGCAAAGCGCGGTGCTCTATGACGGCGAGGTCTGCCTGGGCGGCGGCGTGATCGCCGAGGCCATCGCCTGAGGATCGGACCTCGCATGACCAAGGGCACATGGAGGCTGCGCACGCCTGTGGCACGCTCGCCGGACGCCCATGAACATGCCGCCTCAGCCCCGCTTGCTTGAACGCCTGGCCCAGCCCGGTGTGGTGCTGCGCATTGCCGCGCTGGCCCTGTGTGCGCTGGAGCTGGGCTCGGCACTCAGCGGCCTGCTGGGGCGTCCCACCGAACCCTACGATGGCCTGGTGGCCGCGCTCTACACGCGCCTGGGTGGCCAGCCGCAGGATCGCCTGCTGCTGCTGATCGGCCTGGGCCTGGCATGCCTGTTCGTCTGGCGCTTCTGGCGGCTAGCCAGCCACAACCGCATTGATCAGCCTCCGCGCGGCGCGCTCGGCGAGATCATGCTGCTGGCTGGTCTGGCGCTGTTGATCACGCCCGGCCTGCCTTTCCTGGTCACCGCGCTGGCTGCTGTGCTGCTGCGTGCGCGGCCGGCGATGGTGTTTGCCGTGGTCCAGGTGCTGCTGAACCTGGCGCTCTACTGGCTGTTGCCGAGCAGCGGCCAGCGCCTCGAACAACTGACCAGCAACACCCCATGGTGGGCCAACACCTTGAGCCTGATGCTGGCCATGGTGGCGCTGCACGGCATGGCCCTGGGCCTGGGCCGCATGGCCGCCGCGGAAGCCGAGAAGCGCCGCTGGCTGCAGGCCATGCTGGCCGAAAAGCGCAGCGCCGAGCAGCTGCAGGCTGAACAGCTGCGCTACGCCGAGCGCCAGCTGATGGCACGCGAGCTGCACGACCTGATGGGGCATCACCTGACCGCCTTGAACCTGCAGCTGCAGCTGGGCAGCGCCCTGCTCGAACGCGCCGACAGCGCCGGCGCCGGCCAGGCGGTGGACAAGGCGCGCGGCGTGGCAGCCCAGTTGCTCAGCGAGGTGCGCGCCGCCGTATCGGCAGAACGCAGCTCCCAGCGCATCGATCTGAGTGCGGCGCTGCAGGCGCTGGCCGAAGGCATCAGCCGGCCGCACATCGTCCTTGAGCTGGACGCCAGCGTGCGCGACCTGAGCCCACGCCTGGCCCATGCACTGCTGCGCTGCGTGCAGGAAGCCGTGACCAATGCCGTGCGCCACGCGCGGGCGCGGCAACTGCGCATCAAGCTGGGCCTATGTGCCGACGACCAGCAGATCTGCCTGCGGGTGGAAGACGATGGCGACCGCGCCGTCCAGGCCGTGCCCGGCAACGGGCTCAAAGGCATGGCAGAGCGCATGAACGAACTGGGCGGCAGCATGCAGCTGCTTCCCGGACCTACCGGCCTGACCGTGGAGCTGCGTTGCCCGAGGAGCGCGTGATGATCATGAAAACCGAGTCCCTGCCGATCAAGATCCTGCTGGTCGAAGACCAGCAGCTGGTGCGCGAAGGACTGAAAGGCCTGCTCGCGCTGTACAGCGAGCTGCGCCTGATCGGCGAAGCCGCTGACGGCGCCGAGGCCGTGGCCCTGCTCGCCGAGTTGGCCCCTGAAGACATGCCAGATGTGGTGCTGTCCGACATGCGCATGCCGCGCCTTGACGGGCTGGGGCTGATCCGCGCGCTGGCCGCGCGCGGCTGGCCGATCCCGGTGCTGCTGCTGACCACCTTCGACGATGCCCAGGCCTTCGACGATGCCGTGCGCGCCGGCGCCAAGGGCTTTGTGCTCAAGGCCATCAGCCCCGACACGCTGCTGCAGGCCCTGCGCGACGTGGCCTCCGGCGGCACCGCGCTGCGACCCGGCATCACCGAGCGCATGGAACGCCATGCGACCCAGTTGGAGCGCGGCTTTGTGGCCACCGAGCAGCCCGATCCGCTGAGCCCCAAGGAACTGCAGGTGCTGCGCCTGGTGGCCAGCGGCCGCAGCAACACCGAGATCGCCGCGCTGCTGGGCAATAGCGAAGGCGTGATCAAGAACCACTGCTCGGCCATCTTCTCGAAGATGGGCGTGCGCGACCGCACGCAGGCGGTGCTGCGGGCGATCGACCTGGGGTGGATCTAATGCAGCGCTGGCGCAGAGCTCAGGCCTGCCCCAGCCGCTCAGCCCAGAAATCGATGCAGGCGCGGATCTTGGGAAGACGCTGACGCGCACTGCTCATCACCGCGTACAGCGGCACCGTCTGCGGGTCGACGCAATCCGCCAGTACCGGCACCAGCAGGCCGCGCGCCAGCAGCGGCGCCGCCACAATGGTCGACAGGCGGCCGATGCCGAGCCCTTGCAGCACCATCTCGGCGGCCAGGCCGGTGTCATTGCAGCACCAGAAGCCTTCGGCAACATGCTTGCTCGCCTGGCCCTCGATCAAGAAAGGCCAGTGGTTGAGATGCGGCGCAGCGCTGTTGGTGATGAGGCGGTGCGCAGCCAGCTCATCGGGGCGCGCGGGCAGCCCGATGGCCTGGGCGTAGGACGGTGCCGCATACAGCGCACGGCCAAGCGTGCCAATGCGCCGCGCCACCAGATGCTCGGGCAAGGCGGCTGCGGTGCGAATGGCGATGTCGAGACCGTCGCGGACCAGGTCGGCCATGCGATCGCTGACCTCGAGATCGATGCTCAGCCGCGGGTGGCGCCGGTGCAGCTCGCTTAGGCTGGGCACCAGCAGATACTGCGCCACCACGGTGCTGGCGGCCACGCGAACCCGGCCGCTGGCCGCGCCGGCACGGCTGCTGAATTCACCCTGCAACTCGTCGAAGGTGCCGATGATGCGCTGACAGTAGGCCAGGAAGGTCTCGCCCTCGACACTGAGCGTCAGGCCATGCGTGGAGCGATGCACCAGCCGCGCCGCACAGCTTTTCTCGATGCGCGAGAGCGCGCGCGAGACCTGGCTCACCGGCACGTCGCGCTCGCGCGCCACGGCGGACAAGGAGCCCAGCGCGGCGACACGACCAAACAGCTTCAGATCATCGATGGCCAGTTCATCCATGGGCCACATGGTAGGCGCAGCGGTCTTGCAGCCGGTGCAAGGCCGCTTTGTGGCGGGCGCCGTTTCGCCGCGGCCGGGTGCTGCCTAGAGTCGAGCCACCGATTCAAAGGAGCCCACGATGACACCCTACCGCCACCCTTTGGGACTCAGCCCGCAACAGCACACGCTGCTGATTGACGCTGCCAAGCGGCATGCGGCGCAGCTGCGCCGCGAAGCCATCAGCGATGCTGTCGCATGGACGTTGAGCGCCCTGCAGCGCGGGCTGTCGTCCGCCGCACGGCGCCTGCGCCGGCGTGCGAAAGAGGCCTCTGCGGCGGGCCTGCACGCGCCAGAACACAGCCACAGCCGCGCCCTCAGGCCGTTCGCTGGCTGATCACCGGCGGCTCGTCCAAAGGCACGAACACCCACATCAGCAGATAAATCAGCAGGCCGGTGCCGCCGCACAGCAGCAGCAGTGCGAACACCAGGCGCAGGAACCAGGCAGCGATGCCGCTGAGCTGCGCGATACCGCCGCAGACACCGCCCAGCCAGCGATCCTCGCGGCTGCGGCGCAGGCTGTTGATCACGTTCATCGCCGGGTTGGCCGCCGCGCTGCTGCGGGCTGTGGCCTCGCCATTGAGCAGGCGTGCCTTGGCGCGCGCAAACTCTTCGTCATTCAAGGCGCCGCGCTGATGCAGGTCGGCCAGGCGGGCCAGTTCTTCGCTATCGGACATATCGCGCTCCTTCAGGGCTCGATGGATGGGATGGCTTGAAGCGTAAGTCGTAACGGCGGCTAGAACCAGCCACTTGCGACCAAGCGTGCAGATGCCGGTTCAGAACGGCAAGATCGCCGCACCAAGCGTCGCCCCGGCGCGCTTGCCAAGCACGCCAGCTTGGGCGAGCATGGGCCATGAACTGCACTTCACGTCACACCGCTTCGGCCTGGCAGCGCCTGCTCGTCCTGCGTGGCGCAGCCGCCGGCTTGCTGGCCCTGGCCTTGAGCGCCTGCGCGAGCGAAGCCCAGGCCCCAGCCAACAGCAGCCAGACCCTGCTCAAGCAGATCGAGACCGAGATCGGCGACGCGGCTTGCAGCAGTGACCAGCAGTGCCGCACGCTGGCACTGGGTGCCAAGGCCTGCGGCGGACCGGATCGCTACATCGCCTGGTCCACCGCGCGCAGCAAGGCCGACAAGCTGGCCGCGCTGGGTGAGCGCTACAAGGCCGAGCGCATGGCTGAAAACATGCGCAGCGGTGCCGTCTCAAACTGCATGTTCGAGGTCGACCCCGGTGCCCAATGCAAGGCACAGCGCTGCCAGCTCGGCGGCGGCAGCGGCGGCGCTCTGCTGCGCTGAATCGTCCGCATCCGCCAAGCAAAACGGCCCCGCGGGGCCGTTTTGCTTGGTGGCGGGCCGATGGGCCGCCAGCTGCCGGTCAGAACGGGATGTCGTCGTCCATATCGTCGAAGCCTGTCGCCGGCTTCGCGGCCGGGGACTGGCGCGGTGCCGGGGCCGGGCGGGCTGCAGCACGCGGGGCCGGGGCGGGCGCGTCGAAGTCGCCACCGCCGCCCATGTCGTTGTTGCCACCGCGGTTGCCACGGCTGTAGCCGCCACCGCCACCCATGTCGTCGCCACCGCCGCCGCCTTCACGGCCGCCGAGCAGTTGCATCTGCTCGGCAATGATCTCGGTGGTGTACTGTTCCTTGCCTTCCTTGTCGGTCCACTTGCGGGTCTTCAGGCGACCCTCGACGTAGACCGGGCGGCCCTTCTTCAGGTACTCGCCGGCGATCTCAGCCAGACGGTCATAGAACACCACGCGGTGCCATTCCGTCTCTTCCTGGCGCTCGCCGCCTTCGCGGCTCTTCCAGTTGCGGGTGGTCGCCACCGAGACATTGCAGACCGCGGCGCCGCTGGGCGTGTAGCGCACCTCGGGATCGCGCCCCAGGTTGCCGATGATGATGACTTTGTTGACCGACGCCATGCTGCGCTCCACTCGTGTCCAGGGGATATTGACTCTGTCTTCGGGGCAAAAGTCCAGTCCGACTTTTCCCGCCAGGCTGCCGTTCCCCCTGAACCGAGCCAAGACCTATATGCTGCGAGAACGCGCGTAAACGCTGCTGAAGGACGCACGGACCCGCGGACTGCGGCCCATCTCGACATCAAGCTGCGCGCGCAGAGCACGTTCTGATCCCTACAGCATACTGCATGTGCCCTCGGCTCCAGAGCGCGGGACGGGCGCGCGCCCTGATGCATAAAGATGACGCGGTCGGCCACCTTGCGGCCGAAATTCCTTTCGTGCGTGACCATCAGCAGCGTCATGCCCTCCTCGGCCAGCGCCTCGCCGATGCGCTGGCTGATGTCGGTGGCGGAGATACCCATGCCCTGGGTATGGCAGCTTCCATGCCAAGGCACAGCTGGCTTGTATGCAAGCACTGTGGACACGCTTGGTTCCACACGCGGTGGTCGAGAGCAACGGGCCGATGCGCACAGTGCCGGGCGACTAAGTCGGGGCGGCAGGAGGCGCTGGCGGGGGGTTTGAGCCAAACCTGTCGGTCAACATCGATGAGTGCTGATGCGGGCGGACAAGCCCCTCGCCCTGCAGCCCATGTCGCTGACATCGCAACGAGCCCGACAAGTCACCCCCAGACGCCCGCATTTGAGGCCTCGGCTCCCGCACCCGGTCGCCCGCTCATCCAGCAAGGCGACGGCTTTCCCTAAGATGGACTCATGACAGTGCATCCCACCCCACCTCAGCAGGCCCGGCGCGACGGCAGCGACCGCGCCTTGTGGCTGGGCTATGGCGGCGCCTGCCTGCTGGCCTGGATGCTTTATGTGCTGGCCGGCACGGAGTTCCAGCCCGGCTTGTGGCAGCTGTGGGAGGCCATCTACCAGGCCAGCCTGAGCCTGTGGGCTCCGATGCTGATGGGGCCGGCTGTCTACCCTTGGGTTCGCTGGCTGCAGCGCCGCACGCCCGAGGCCGGCGTGGGTCAGCTGCTGCTGGCCCACGCCTTCGCGGCCCTGCTGTTCGGCACGCTTTGGCAAGCGGGCGACTTCGTGGTCGCCTGGCTGCTGTTCGGCCCCGATCACGCCTGGGCGGTTCTGCGCCAGACCGTGTTGTGGCGGGCCATCTGGGGGGTGTTCGCCTATGCGGCGATCGCCACGGGCTTCAACGCCCGCCTGCAGGCGCGGCGGGCGCGCTCGGCGGCCCTGGCTGCAGCGCAGGCCGAGTCCGCGCTGGCGCGCGCCGAGCTGGCCGCTATCAGCGGCAAGCTCAACCCGCACTTTCTGTTCAACGCCCTGAATTCGCTGATCGCGCTGACACGCAAGGACGCGCAGGCGGCCGAAACCGCGCTGCTGCGCTTTGCCGGCATGTTGCGCTATGTGCTGGCCGCCAAGCGCGAAACCAGCGACCGTGTCGCCTTGGCCGAAGAGCTGGACTTCGTGCGCGACTACCTGGCCCTGGAGGCCCTGCGCCTGGGCAGCCGGCTGCAGCTGGACTGGCAGATCGACCCGGCCACGCTGAATGACGAGGTGCCGCCGCTAACGCTGCAGCCGCTGGTGGAGAACAGCGTGCTGCATGCTGTGGCGCCGCGCACCCAAGGCGGCACCATACGCATTCGCAGCAGCCGCAACGTCCTCAACCAGGGACTGGAGCTGCGCGTGGAGGACGACGGCCCCGGCTGCGACCCGCGCACGCTGGAGCCCGCTGCCGCGAATGCAGGCGCGCGGCGCGGCATCGGCCTGGAGGCGCTGCGGCGGCGCTTCGCGCTGGACTTTGAAGGCCGGGCGCGCCTGCGCATCGACACAGCCCCCGGCGCAGGCTTTCGAGTTGATCTCTGGATACCGCAATGAACCCAAGCACCAAGACGTCCATCACCACGCTGATCGCCGAGGACGAGGCCCTGGCGGCCGAGAGCCTGGCCGAGTGGGTGCGCAGCATGCCGCAGCTGGAGCTGCTGGCGGTGTGCGCGGACGGCGCCAGCGCGCTGGCGCAAATCCGCGCGCTGCGGCCGGAACTGGTACTGATGGACATCCAGATGCCCGGCATGACCGGCTTGCAGGTGCTGCGCGCGCTGGCCGACGAGGGCCTGCGGCCGGCCGTGATCTTCACCACCGCCTACGACGAGCATGCGTTGACCGCCTTCGAGCTGCATGCGCTGGACTATCTGCTCAAGCCCTTCTCGCGCGAGCGCTTTGTCGACGCCGTCGAGCATGCCCTGGCCAACAGTGCACCAGCCGCGGTCGGCACCGCGCTGGAAGCCTTGCAGCAGCAGGACAGCGGCGAGCCCCTGACACGCGTGCTGGTGCGCGATCAGGGCAAGATTTTTCCGCTGCGGGTCGATGACATCGAGCACCTGCGCTCGGACAGCAAATACACCGCGCTGACGAGCCGCGGACGCAGCTTCCTGGTGCGCCTGCCGATTGCCAGCTTCGAGCAGCGCCTGGACCCGGCGCGCTTTCTGAAGCTGCAGCGCGGCAGCATGGTCAATCTGGACTTCGTTGAGTCGATGACACCGGACGAGAACTCGCAACTGGTGGTGCGGATGCGCGACGGCACCCGTCTGACCGCCAGCCGCGAGGTCTCGAAGAAGCTGCGGGAGCAATCGCTGTGAGCACCGCCGCTGCTTTGCTACGCATTGGCCGCTGGCTCGGCTTCAGCGCCCTGGCGGCCTGGACCTCGCTGGTCAGCGGACAGACGGTCGCGACGCCCGCAGGCGTCGAGGGCCAGATCTACACACCGGGCGACTTTGATCGCCTTGAAGTCGCCGGCTCGGCCCATGTGCGGCTGACCCAGGGCGACCGCGATCAGGTCTTCATCGTCGGCGGCCCCGAGGTGCAGAAGAGCATCGAACTCGCGCTCAGCAAGAACCGGCTGGTGATTCGCCCGGCCGGCGGCTGGAAGTTCTGGAACAGCTCCCGGCTGCAGATCGAGGTGCTGGTGCGCCAGCTGAATCAGCTGGTGATCTCGGGCAATAGCGATGTCCATGTGCCCGGCCACCTGCAGGCGGAGCGCCTGAGCATCCAGATTTCAGGCGCCGGCCAGGCGCGTTTTGACGAGCTGTTTGCCGAGCAGCTGCGCTTTTCGATCTCGGGTGCCGGCGACGGCCAGTTGAGCGGCAAGGTGCACGATCTGCAGCTGCAGGTGTCCGGCAAGGGCAAGCTGATCGCCGATCAGCTGCGCAGCACGCGCGCCACCGTCAGCATCAGCGGCATCGGCAATGCCAGGCTGTGGGTCAGCGATGAGCTGCGCGTCAACGTCTCGGGCATCGGCACCGTCGAATATTGGGGCCAACCCGAGGTGCAGCGCGCCTCCAGCGGCATCTCCAGCATCAAGGCCCTGGGCGACAAGCGCTGAGGCAGGCCCTACTGGCCTTGCCGGTGCTGCTGCTTCTGCTGGTACATGCGGCGATCGGCTTGCGCCACGAGGTCAGCGCCACGGATCCCGGATTCCGGCGACGCATCCGCGATGCCCACGCTGTAGGCGAGCTGCCAGCCGCGAGCACCCTCGGCGTTGTAGGCCTGCACCGCCAAGTCGAGCCGCTTCAGCGCGCTCTCACGTTCGGCCAGTTCGGCAATGCGTGAGCAGCACGACGAACTCATCGCCGCCCAGGCGCCCCAGCAGATCGGAGCTGCGGAAGGTCTGCTGCAGCAGCTTGCCGAAGTCGGCCAGCACCCGGTCACCGACCGCATGCCCGTGCTGGTCGTTGATGTCCTTGAAGCGGTCGAGATCGAAGAACAGCAGCGACGCTGATCGATTCAGCCGATGACACAGTGCCAGGGTCTGGTCCAGCAGCAACTCGAAGCCGCGCCGGTTGCTGAGGCCGGTCAGCTCGTCAATCATGGCCAGCTGCACCATGGCTAGCTCATGCTCGACCATCCTGGCCATGTCAGCCAGCATCGCCAGCTCCTCATCGTCCAGGGTGCGCGGGCTGGCATCGATCAGGCACAGCGTGCCAACCCGCTGCCCATCGGGAGCGGCCAGCGGGTGGCCGGTGTAGAAGCGCACATGCGGCTCGCCGGCCACCAGCGGGTTGTCGGCAAAGCGCGGGTCCAGCAAGGTGTCCGGGATCACCAGCGGCCCGTCTTGCAGGATGGCATGGCCGCAGAAGGAGATGTCGCGGGGTGTCTCGCACACGTCCAGGCCCTGCGCGGACTTGAACCATTGGCGGTTTTCATCCACAAGGCTGACGAGCACGGTCTGAACGCCGAACAGGCGCCTGGCCATGCGGGTGAGCCGGTCAAAGCGCTCTTCGGGCACCGTGTCCAGCACATTCAGCGCGCGCAATGAGGCCAGGCGCTGCGCCTCATTGCCGGGTATTGGAGCTTTCAGCATCGTCGGTCTGAACAGATGTCGCAAAACCTTCTCGCCGCATTGTCGCTCTGTCCCGGAACAAGGCCAGCCAGACCGTCAGCCCCGACTGTGCCGCAATCCGGGGACGCGCAGCGCCGCGCGGCGGGGACTTTTCAGCGCATCGGCCTTCTCCTGGACAATGGCGCCCTTCATGATCCCGCCAGACCACACTCCCGCCCCGCAGGCCATCCTGCAAGAAATCTTCGGCTACAGCGCCTTCCGCGGCGCCCAGGCGCCCATCGTCGAGCATGTGACAGGCGGCGGCGATGCGCTGGTGCTGATGCCCACCGGCGGCGGCAAAAGCCTGTGCTACCAGATCCCGGCCATCGCTCGGCATCGCGGCGGGCAGGGCGTCAGTGTGGTGGTGAGTCCGTTGATCGCGCTGATGCACGACCAGGTCGGCGCGCTGGAAGAGGCTGGCGTGCATGCGGCCTTCCTGAACTCCACGCTCAGCAGCGAGCAGGCCCAGCATGTGGAGCGCGAGATGATGAGCGGCCGGCTGGTGATGCTCTACGCGGCCCCCGAGCGCATCACCAACCCGCGCTTTTTGGCGCAGCTGGAGTCGCTCAACGAACGCGGCCTGCTGAGCCTGTTCGCGATCGACGAAGCGCATTGCGTCAGCCAGTGGGGCCACGATTTCCGCAGCGAATACCTGGCGCTGTCGATGCTGCACGAGCGTTTCCCCGACGTGCCGCGCATCGCGCTGACCGCCACCGCCGACGACATCACGCGCGCCGACATCATCGAGCGCCTGAAGCTGGAAGAAGCGCGCGTTTTCATCAGCAGCTTCGACCGCCCCAATATCCGCTATGCCATCGTCGAGAAGGATGCGAAGCCGCGCGAGCAGCTGCTGCGCTTCATCCGCGACGAGCATGAGGACGAGGCCGGCATCGTCTACTGCCAGAGCCGCAAGAAGGTCGAGGAGACCGCCGCCTGGCTGGAGAGCGAGGGCCTGCGCGCCTTGCCCTATCACGCCGGCCTGGACGCTGCGGTGCGCCAGCGCCACCAGGACCGCTTTCTGCGCGAGGACGCAATCGTGATGGTGGCCACCATCGCCTTCGGCATGGGCATCGACAAGCCGGATGTGCGCTTCGTCGCCCACCTGGACCTGCCCAAGAACATCGAGAGCTATTACCAGGAGACCGGCCGTGCCGGCCGCGATGGCGCACCGGCCGAGGCCTGGATGACCTATGGCCTAGCCGATGTGGTGAACCAGCGCCGCATGATCGACGAGAGCCCGGCCGGTGAAGAATTCAAGACCATCCAGCGCGGCAAGCTCGACGCACTGCTGGCGCTGGCCGAGGCCACCGATTGCCGGCGCGTGCGCCTGCTGGGCTACTTTGGCGAAGACAGCAAGCCCTGCGGGAACTGCGACAACTGCCTGCATCCGCCCGCCACCTGGGACGGCACCGAGGCGGCGCGCAAGCTGCTCTCCTGCATCTACCGTTTCCACCAGAATGGCGGTCAGCGTTTCGGCGCCGGCCACCTGATCGATGTGCTGCGCGGCAAGGTCACCGACAAGGTCACGCAGTACGGCCATGAACAGCTGTCCACCTGGGCGATCGGCGCCGAGCTGAGCGAGCAGCAGTGGCGCGCGGTGCTGCGCCAGCTGATTTCGCTCGGCCATGTGTTCACTGAAGGCGAGTACCACACGCTGGCGCTGGCAGACACGGCCCGCTCAGTGCTCAAGGGCGAGGTTCAGCTGCTGCTGCGCGTGCCCAGCGCCGCACCGAAGAAGGGCCGCACGACCCGCGTCGCCAGTGGTAAGACGCGCAGCACGGCCGACGCGTCGGACCTGGACTTCGAGGCCCAGCAGCGCTTCGAGTCACTCAAGGCTTGGCGCGCCGAGGTGGCCAAGGAGCATGGGCTGCCGGCCTATGTGATCTTCCAGAACGTCACGCTGGCTGAGATGGCGCGCCAGCATCCGCACAGCTTGGACGAACTGGCCGGCATCAGCGGCGTGGGCAGCAAGAAGCTGGAAGCCTACGGGCGCGAAATTCTGCGCGTGCTGGACGTCAGCTGAACCGCAGGCAGCAGACAAGAAGCGCAAACAGCCGGGCAGATGCCGGCAAGAAATCGGGATAGGGGTGAGCCATTATCGACTCCACCCCTCCCACACCACCGGGCATGCGGGTCCGCACCAGGCGGTTCGAGCGCTTGAGGTTATGAGAGCCTGGGCAAGCCCAGTTTGTCGAACCAG
>NZ_JBILQK010000182.1:0-3972 GCF_044373315.1 Roseateles sp.
CCATGATCAGCATGGCCTGCTGCGGCACCGGGGCAGTTCGCCGCTCTCCAGCCGCAAGCCCGGCCACTTTGTTGATCAGCTTGTTCACGTTCTGGTGAACGAAGCGTTCATTCGGCGAGCCAGCCGCCAGCGCCTGAATGCCGTCATGAAGCTGGTGATAGCCCGGCAGATACTCGACCCGATGCAGGTCCGCCGCGCTGCGGGCATCACGAAACGCCTTCACCAGAGCCAGCTTGAGTTGGCGCACGTGCCGGATGTTGCGGCTGTAGGTCAGCAGCAGATAGCACTGATCCTCATTGAGCCGCGCGAACTTCACGCTCTGCCCGGTGCGGCTGCCGCTTGAAGCTCCGGTTTCAAACCGGACCTTTCCCAGTTGCTCGAAGTCGGCGCGGTGCTTCTTGACCAGCTCGAACAAGCTCTGATGCTGCACGCCCAGCCGGCCGGCCAGCAGCCGCGAGTCCAGCCGCGCTTCATCGTTGCAGGCGGTCAGTACCAAGGCGCCGCCATCGGTGCCAGAATCAGCGCTGTCTGATTGTGTTTGTTTTCCGAAGCCCTGCACCGCGCCAACGGTCGGGGCTTCTGTCTTTGGGGCGCTCATTGGTCGGCCCCTTGAGCCTGAATCCAGGCCCTCACATCAGCCGACTTCCAGCGGGTGCAGCGTGCGCCCAGCCTGACCGGCTCCGGGAATTCGCCAGCCGCCAACTTGCGGTAGATCGTTGCCGATGAAAGGCCGGTGGCCTGCGCCACGGTGGCGATGCGAAGCAGCGCATCAGCGAGTTGCACCGCGTGGAGCGGTTGCGGGTTGCGGTCGTTGCCGCGAGCGGCTTCGGTAGTAACTGGCTGCATGTGCGCCCTCCTGGTTGGATGGGCGAATTTGAGATGGCGTCTGAAGTAAAGAATAGAGAAAGTGAACTGCGGGGACTACCTCGCGCTCGGTTCTGGTCGCGTGCAAACCCGCGCTGTTATTGGGATTGGGTGGGTGTCAGGAACTATGTGCGTGGCCCTGATGGCAATCCATCTGCGCGAAGAATCGTTGCCATCTTGTCTGACATGGACTTAGCAACTCCACGAGACTGAAGCCATGCAGAGACTTGTTCGTTTGTCGGCGCTGTGGTGTTGTCGCCAGGGTCAAAGTTCGTCCACCACTTCGCGGCTGCTTCCGCAAGATGCTGAAGCAAGACAGTCTCTCTATCTCCCCATGGCCAGCGGCAGGACGAAGGGCGTTGGTTGTCACCGGCTACATCCGGCAATCCCAAGTGGTTGAGTAGTGCTGTCCGCCGCAATATCACCTCAGCGGGATCGTCTGACTCAAGCGAGTCAAAGAACACGCGATGCCACTTCAGATGCTCCTTGCAGAAATGGAGCTTGTGCGCCCAGTCAGGTAGTTCCAATGCGGGAACAACATCGAATGCTCGGCCCCGGTAGTCAAGGTAGTGGTAGAGGGGGGTGTCTCGTTCCAAAAGGGAATACGTTTCTGAAACCTGAGACTTTTGATAGAGCGGAACGCCTTGATGGACAAGCAACGTGCACAACGCGACCGACATTCCAATCGCACCCTCGAAGTTCGAGAAATACTCGCGCCAGATGTCCATTGGGCGAACGTGCTTGAACTTGCAGTTAATCCATATGTTTTGCTCGCTGAGATTTGCGTCGCGCTCAACCCATTGCGCAAGGCTCACAAATTGCGCGTCTGGCAGCAGCGTGCTTCCGGCGTTTCGACGCAACAGCAAGTCTGCGATGTAGGAGAACCGCTGCCTACAGTGCTCTTCGACGCCGGATTCGTCGCCGATTGGGCGCATGGGCAAGTCAGCAGCAGACCGGTCGCCAAGGTCCCGGTTAAGGACTGCGTGGCAGATGAGCAGCAAGAACCTTTCTGGGTCAGATTGCAGGAGCCCATTGAGCCGATCTAAGTAGGCTTCTTTAGCCTCGGCTAGCGCTTCTCTGGGATCCTCGCCAGTCGGGTCTCCACCTTCGTGACTTGATTGATCCGTCATGCATCCCCCATGCAGCCCCGAAGAAGGTGCCGCGCCAGCCCGTCAGGGAAACGGGTTTTCGGGGATCAGCCTAGGCGCAGCAAGCCGATTGTCATTGAACGCGCATGACGCGCGCGTTCATCGGCTGATTGCTGCGCCGCTGTATGAAGCCAAGCCCATTAGGAAGCCGCACCAGTAACCGAATCCAGTGTTCGGCTTGCCGATGATCTGAATGCTGCTAAGCAAGTCCAGGCCCATTAGGCTGAGCACCCAGGACAGCAGATTGATCGCAACGGCATACGGGGACACAAGGCCATGCCACAGCCCTGAGAAGAAACCGTACGGGTCTGCGACTGCGCCCGGTGCATAGTGCTGTGCACAGCCTGTCAGGAACACTAGCAGGCCAAGAGGGATGAGTGCGCGCTTCATGCTGCGCGGAACTCAAGTACCTTACCGCCAGCCGTTAGCTGGTCCAGGTAGTCGGCCCAGGTCTGCATCAAGGCCTTGCGCTTGCTCATGTACTCGGCGCGGTCATAGGCACCGCCCAACGCACCGCTCTTGGCGTGGGCCATCTGCGCCTCGATCACTTCCGGGTCAACGCCTGCGATCTGCTCCACCATGATCGTGCGCGCCATCGCACGGAAGCCGTGGGCGCTCATTTCCTCGCTGCTGTAGCCCATGCCGCGCAGGGCAGCGTTCACCGTGTTTTCGCTCATCGGCTTGTCGCCCGTGCGCAGGCTGGGGAACACATACTTGCCGTGTCCGGTCAGCGGCCGGATGCTCTTGAGCGCTTCCAGCGCCTGAGTCGCCAGCGGCACGAAATGCGGCCTGCCGTTGAGCTTGCCTGCCTTCTGGCGCTTCATCTCTGAGGCGGGGATGGTCAGCATCGCGCCGTCCAGGTCGATCCAGGCCCATTCAAGCGCCCGGATATTGCCCGGCCGCTGAAACAGCAGCGCAGACAGCAGCAGCGCCGCGCGCGTGGTCGGCTGGCCTTGATAGGCGGCTATCGCTCGCAGCAGTTCGCCCGCCTTGACTGGCGTCAGCACGGCGGCTGCGTGGCGCACCGTGTGGGCCTTGAAAGCGCCGGTCAGGTCGCGCGCCGGGTTGTTGTCGCACTTGCCGGTGTGGATGCCGTACTTGAACACCTGCCCAGCGAACTCGCGCAGGTCGCGCACAAGCTGGGTGGCTCCGCGTGCCTCCACGCGCCGCAGGGTGTCCAGCAGCACCGGTGCCGACACATCGCGCAGGGGCAGGGTGCCGATCCAGGGGAACAGGTCTTTCTCGCAGCAGCGCAGGAACTGGGCCGCGTGGCTGTCGCTCCAGGCCTCGGCCTTGATCTGGTGATACTCGCGCGTCACGGCCTCGAAGGTGATCGCGGCTGAGATTCGCTTGGCGATCACTGCGGCCTTGCGGGCCTGGACCGGATTGGTACCGGTGCTGCGGACCTTGCGGGCCTCATCGCGGGCCAGCCTTGCGGCCTTCAGCGTCACCTCGGGGTAGCTGCCCAGCGCAAGCCGGGATTCCTTGCCGTCCGGGTAGAACTTCCAGAACCAGCGCTTTGCGCCGGCAGGCGAGACCTCCAGGTACAGCCCGGCCGCATCAGTCAGCCGGCGGCGCTTCATCTCGGGCGGGCAGGTGGCGTTCTTGCAGTCGGCATCGGTCAGCATCTGGCGTTCCCCGGTGTCCGGGATCAAGGAACCGGGGAGCAACTACCCCGATTTGCCCCGCTACCCCGGCTTGTTCCCCGGTATGTTCCCCGGTCTTCTCTGCGCTGTAAAGCCCCGTTCTGAGTCGTCCTGACAAAGAAAAAGCCCCTAAGCCGTTGATTTGCTTAGAGGCTTGATGCCTTGCGAGATCTTCTGAAAACCTGCATTGGTCCCTCCGACAGGAATCGAACCTGTATTTGCCGCTTAGGAGGCGAACTCGCCGACACCATCCAGCAAGACTTTGTCCGTTGGCCGGACTTCGACAAGTCCGCCCGCGTGGCGAGCCATTCGGA
>NZ_JBILQK010000016.1:0-56305 GCF_044373315.1 Roseateles sp.
AGGCCATCGATCCAGAACTCGGCAAAGTTCGGGCTCGGATCGTCGTAGGGCATGCTGATCCACAGTGATTGCTCGCTCGCCGCACCGTCTTGGGCCGGCGGCAGCATGAACTTGGCATGGGCGCGCGCCAGCTGGCTGTTGCCGGCGGCGATCACCACGGTCAGCCGCCCCTGTTGCTCGTCGATCAGCGCATCGATGGCGCGTTCCAGCAGCCCCTGCCCGTCGTGCGAGCCGCTGTGGGCGCCCAGGCTCAGGGTGACGACCAGCGGGGATTCAGGCGCGGTGCGCGCCAGCAGGTAGCGCAGCCCGTCCAGCACGCAGCTGTTGAGCCAGTTGCCATGCGTCTGCGCAAAGACCGGGCCAGGCACCTGCACCGCCACGATCTCCAGCGCACCGGCGGCGTCGGCCTTGCCCGTCAGCGGATCAGCGCTAGCGCCAGCCAGGGCCAGCACCTGGGTGCCATGGCCCCAGCGCGGGATCGGCAGGCCCAGTCCGCGGTAGGCGCGCGCCTGCGCCCTCGTGTCGGGCAGCGGACCGAATGACTCGATCGCAGCGCCGTCGAGTTCGCGGCCATAGCCCAGCTCGGGCGGGGTGCGCCAGGGCGCCCGCAAGGGGCCTTGGCCCTGGTCCCAGAAATGCCGGATGCGCGCGCGGCCGTTCACGGCGCGGAACATCGGGTGCAGCAGGGCGATATCAGCGTCGATGATGCCCAGCACCGGGGTGCCAGAGGCCAGCGCTGCACGGCTGGCTGGCGGGCTGTCGGCCTGATGCGTCTGGCAGGGCGGCTGCGCAGCGCTGGCCAGCGCCAGCGTGCCGGAGCTCAGCACGCTGCGGCGCGCGCCCGGCACGGACGGAGGCAGGGTCTGGCGGTTGGCGCAGTGGGCGGTGAAGAAGGCGCAGCCGGCCGGGTAGACGGCGGGGATCTGCCAGCCCGCCTGCGTGCCTGCCGCAGCGGGGCGCTCGCCTTCGCACAGACGGTGCTGCAATAGCTCGTCGCCACGGCGGCGGCTGGCCCATTGCAGCCAGGGGTCGGGTGTGGCGTCGAGCTCAGCTCTGGGAACGTCCCGCCAATTCGGTCTTTGGTGTGTTGTTGTCATGCCTGCCCCCGCTCAGGCGCCGGTGTAGCCCCATTCGGCCCGGGCGCGTTGCCACAGCCAGGCCAGCTGGCGATTCAGCGCCGGCCGGATCTGCCCGTCCAGTGCGCGGCAACCCATCTGCTGCAAGGCGGGGACGCCCGTGCGCACCATCCACAGATCGTCGATCTCGCCCTGGCCGTTGAAGGCGCCGGCCGGCGTCTCGACCGCGCCGGTGCAGACGCCAGCCACATAGGAGCCCAGGGTCTCGCCCAGCAACTGGCCAACGATGCTGTCGATCTCGTAGTGCACGCCCAGCACGACGCGGTTGCGGGCAATGCGCTGGGCCAGCACGCGCAGCGCGTCGGCATAGTCGGGCGAGGTCGCGTGGCCGCTGTCCGAGACCAGATAGGCCAGCAGGGTCGACACCGCCGAGGACTCGGTCGCATGGCCGCTGGGGAAGGCGCCATGGGCAGGTGTCAGGATCAGCGGCTGGATCGCCATGTTCACCTCATAAGGGCGCGGCACCGCCAGTGCATGCTTGATGCGCAGCACGGCGGCCGAGGCCAGCTGCAGCGTCAGCTCGATCAGCTCCAGCGTGCGGCCGGTGCGGTCGGGGTGCAGCGGCAGCAGCGCGCTCCAGAAGGCGATGGCCGGCGTGAGCTGGGTCAGACCTTCGTTGAGGCCAGACGTCAGCACTTCGGAGCCGACCGCTTTCTCGCGGAAGTCCAACGTGCGCAGCGCCTGCTTGCGCAGCTCGTCCAACGTGGGACGCACGAGGCTGACCATCAACTGGCCGTTGGCATGCAGCTCCACCGAGCTGGCCGGCGTGGTGTGGACGCTCAGGCCCGAGCCCAGCTCCCAGCCCAGTGTCGAAAGGCGCACCGCCGGCTGCCAGCGCGCCAGATTGGCTGGGTCATCGAGCTCGGACAGGCGGCGTCGGCCGGGGCTGTAGGGCCCGTTCTGCTGCGGCTTGATGGCGTGAATCAGCTCCTTGCGCATGGCCTCCACGGCCAGTGCCAGCGTCGGATTCATCACGGTGCCCGCATAGCCCGAATAGCCGTTGAAATGCCCCGGCCCGGCGACGGTGCCCGTCGTCCCTGTCGTGCCGGTGGTGCCTGTTGTTCCGGTCGTCCCCGTCGTGCCAGTAGTACCCGTAGTACCGGTCGTTCCTGTGGTCCCGGTGGTGCCTGTGGTTCCAGTCTTTCCGCTCATGGGCTTGTCCTCCGTTTTGCGTCTGCTGTTGTCGAACCGGTGCCAAGGCAGCGGTTAGGGCGGGATGCCAGCCAGCGCCAGCGCGTAGCTCAGTCGATCGACCTGGCCTTGCCGCTGGCCGGGGTAGCGCGCCTGGAAGCTGCTGACGGTGAGCTGCGGCTCGATGCTGCGCAACTGCGCTGCGCAGGCGCGCGCGGCGTCGATCTGCCCGTCCAGCGCCTGCGCCATCACCAGTACGCGCAGCGTCGAGGCATGCGTGCGGTTGCCCTGCAAGGATTTCTGACCCAGGCGGATGGCCTCGCCATACTCGCCCGCCAGCAGCCGCGCCAGGGCCGAGAAATGCTCGTAGTAGTAGCGCATCGGGTCCAGCGGCGACAGACTCATCGCCCGGTCGGCGCAGCTGATGGCCTCGGCCGTGCTTTCGCGATAGCCCAGCATCGCCGACTTGAAGAGCCAGGCCAGGCTCTCGTTGGGGTTGGCCTGCAGCGCCATGTCGTAGCGCTGTTCGGCGGTGGCGAAATCCTTGCGCACATAGCCGGCCACGAAGCCGTCCAGCGTCAAGCTCAGCGGATGTTCGGGATGCAGGTCCAGCGCATTGCCGGTCTGCCAGGCGGCTTGGCGTCCGTCGTCGGCCGGATCAGGCGACCAACCCTGGCCGATGCGCATCACATGCCACTTGCCCAGCCAGGCCTTGGGAATGGGCGAGCGTGGATGCCGTTCGGCCAGGTGCTCCAGCATGCGGCGCGCGTCGGCAAAGGCGTCGGGCGAGAGCCGGTGCAGCTTGGCAATCGCGCCGAACAGCAGCGTGTAGCTCTCCAGCGCTGGCAGCGGGCGGGTGTCGGCCAGCAATGCTTCGGCGCCGACCAGGGCCTGCGCCAGCTGGCTGGACAGCTCGGCGATGGCGGTGCTCTGGCCTTGCAGCAGCTCGGCCATGCCGCCGGTGGCACTGCCGGCCCAGACGACGGCCTGGCTGTGGCTGTCGACCAGCTGCACATGGATGCGCAGCTGCGCGTCCAGCAACGCGCAGCTGCCCTGCACCAGATAGCGCGTGCCCAGGCTGCGGGCGATGTCGGCCACCGGCAGCACGCGCTGGCGCAGCGTGGCGGTCGACAGGCTGGAGATCACCGCCAGATAGGGCACGCGGCTCAGGCCGGCGGTCAGTTCCTCGGCGACGAATTCGCCCAGCATCAGCTGCGGCTGCTCGCCGGCGAGGGTGCGCAGCGGCAGCACCGCCACGCTGGCACGCAGTTCGGTGCGGTCCAGCGACAGGCTGCCGCCAGATCCAGCCGGCTGGGCCGCCGGCCGCAGCCGCCAGGCGCGGATCGGCTCACTCAGGCTCTTGAGCCAGCACTCACCCATGTCTTCGATACCGGCATCGATGCCGTCGAGCAGCTGTTCGCGCACCTCGGGCGACACCACGATATCGCCGGGTTGCGCCAGCGTCGTCAGCCGTGCGGCCAGGTTGACGCCGCTGCCGTAGATGTCGAGTTCGTCATGCACGACCACGCAGTGGTGCATGCCGATGCGCAATTGCAGCGGCACCTCGTGCGCCGCCCGCGGCTGCCTGGCCGACAGCCGGCGCTGGATCTCCAGTGCTGCCGCCGCGCCGCTCGGCACCGTCTCGAATTCCAGCAACATCCCATCCCCCAAGCTTTTCACCATGCGCCCCTCGAGGGAGGGCAGCACCTGGCTGCGCACTTCGTGGACGAAGCGCCGCCAGCGATCGATCACGCCGGCCTCGTCGAGCTGCATCAGGCGCACGGACTCGACCAGGTCGACCACGACGATGGTCTTGGTGCTCCTCGTCAACTCCGGCCAGGCCTCCCCCGGCGTGTCTTGCCCGCGCATGCTCGTTGTGTTCTTGGTGGTAGACATCGTCATTGTTGCGGAAGCAACTTGCTGCACTGCAGCGGGTTTGTGCGGTGGCTCATCCGTTCACCAGCGATGCCGTGCCAGCGGGCCCGGGATAATCCGCAGATGACTTTGCGCTACCAGACCCTGCCCGTGACACCTTTTCAGCAGAACTGCTCGCTGCTGTGGTGCGACGAGACGAACGAAGCCGCCTTGATCGACCCGGGCGGCGAGCTGCCGCGGCTGCTGGCGGCGGTGGCCGAGCGGGGCCTGACGCTGAAGGCGATCTGGCTGACCCATGCCCATATCGACCACGCCGGTGCTGCCGGCCAGCTGGCGCGCGAGCACAGCCTGCCCATCGTCGGGCCGCATCCGGGCGACCAGTTCTGGATCGACGGCCTGCCGCAGCAGAGCGCGATGTTCGGCTTCCCAGCCGCCGAGGGCTTCAAGCCGACGCGCTGGCTGGCCGATGGCGACACGGTGACGCTGGGCCGCGAGACCTTGCAGGTGCGCCATTGCCCGGGCCACACGCCCGGCCATGTGGTGTTCCATGCGCCGCAGATCGAGCGCTGCTTCGTCGGCGATGTGCTGTTTGCCGGCAGCATCGGCCGCACCGATTTCCCGGGTGGCGATCACGCCACGCTGATTGCCTCCATCACGCAGCGCCTGTGGCCGATGGGCGACGAAACGGTGTTCATCCCCGGCCACGGCCCGGAAAGCAGTTTCGGCCGCGAGCGCCGCAGCAACCCCCACGTGCTGGGCACCTGAGCGCCGGCCGCCCGCCGAGGGTGAATAGTTCACAAAGACAGACCCCAGGATTTACCCAGCACCCGGGGTTGATCCCTCTAAGCTTCAGAGCAACACGCTGTCATCCGCGTTGTTGTTGCTCGATCCGAGCGTGATGAGGGAGTATAAAAATGCTGGTCAACGAAACCACTGCAGGGCGCCGGTTCAGTTCTGCGCCGCCGCTGGCTGAACGCCGGCGTGCGGCGTCCCTGAGCAGCCACTGGCTGGCCTTGGTGCTGGACGAGCTCGACTACGGGCTCTTGCTGGTGGATGCCAGCGGCGGGCTGCTGCACAGCAATCGCGCGGCCCGGCAGGTGCTCAACGAACACCACCCGCTGCAGCTGCTGGGCGGCCAGTTGCGCGCCCGCTTCAGCCAGGACATCAAGCCGCTGTTCGACGCCTTGCTGCAGGCCGAGCGCGATGATCGCCGCTGCCTGCTGCGTCTGGGCGAGGAGCAGGACCGCGCCAACGTGGTGGTGGTGCCGCTGAACCGCGATGTCGAGCAAGCGGCGGTGCTGCTGGTGCTGGAGCGCCAGGAGCTGTGCGGCGCGCTGGCCGCGCAGTGGTTTGCGCTGCGCTATGGCCTCACGCCGGCCGAGACCGAGGTGCTCAAGGGCCTGAGCAGCGGTGCCCGGCCCACCAGCATTGCCGAGAGCCAAGGCGTGGCCATCTCCACCGTGCGCACCCAGATCCAGAGCATCCGCGCCAAGTCCGGCGCGCGCAGCATCCGCGAACTGCTGCGTCAGCTGGCGGTGCTGCCGCCCTTGGTGTCGGCGCTGCGCAACTGAGGCCAGCGAGCCCTTAACATCCGGCGCTTGTCGCGGCCATCGGGGCCGCGCCATCGCGCCCGATGCCCAAGCCTTCGCCTGCCGCCCTCGCCACCGATCCTGCACTCAGTGCCTTGCCGCCGCAACTCGCCTTGCTGGCCGAGCGCGGCGTGCTGCGCAGCTATCGCAAGGGCACGCTGCTGATCGAGGAAGGTTCGCAAGGCGACAGCCTGTATCTGGTGGTCTCCGGGCGCTTGCGCGTGTTCGGTTGCGACAGCCGGGGCCGCGAAGTCACCTACGGCAGCTATGGCGCCGGGGACTACGTCGGCGAGATGAGCCTGGACGGCGGCCCGCGTGCGGCCAGCGTGATCACCGAGGAAAGCAGCCGCTGCGTGCTGTTGACCCGCCAGAGCCTGCTGGCGCATATCGCCGCGCATCCCGAGTTTGCGCTGGAGCTGCTGACCAAGGTGATACGCCGGGCGCGCGCTGCCACGCTGTCGACCAAGCAGCTGGCGCTCAACGATGTCTACGGCCGCCTCAAGGCCCTGCTGGAAAACCCGCCCGACGGCCGGCTGACGCACCAATCGATGGCCAGCCAGTTGGGTTGCTCGCGCGAAATGGTCTCAAAGCTGATGAAGGACCTGGAGCTGGGCGGCTATGTCCAGCGCGAGGCCGGCGGGCGCTTTGTCCTTCTCAAGGCGCTGCCGGCGCGTTGGTAGGCATCTCAGCTGTCGCGGCGGCGCAGCGGCTGCGCCACCTCGAAGCGCTGTTGCGGCTTCTCGGCGCGCGCGTAGAGGGCCTCGACCTTGGGGATGTTGGTCTCGATGTCGCGAATGCGGGTCGGGCCGGTCGGGTGGGTGGAAGCCCATTGCGGCGGCGCGCCCTTGGAGGCTTCGGCCATCTTCTGCCACAGGCTGACACCGGCTTCGGGCCGGTAGCCCGAGCGGGCTGACAGCTCCAGCCCCACCAGATCGGCTTCGGTCTCGTCCTCGCGGCTGAACCTCAGCGTCAGCAGCTGCGCGCCCATGCCGAGTGCCGCATCGCCCAGGCTGCCCAGACCCAGTACGCTGGACAGCAGGTTGGCGCCGATGCGCGTCGCCGTGGTCTTGGCCATGCGCTCGCGCGCATGCTCGCGTAGCGCGTGGGCCACCTCGTGGCCCATGATGAAGGCGACTTCCTCGTCGTCGAGCTTGAGCTTTTCGAGGATGCCGTAATAGAAGGCGATCTTGCCGCCCGGCATGCAGAAGGCATTGAGCTGGCTGCTGCCGATCAGGTTGACCTCCCACTTCCACTGGCGCGCCCGCGGGTTCCAGCCGTAGGACTGCGGAATGATGCGGTTGGCGATGGCGCGCAGGCGCTTGACCTGCGGATGATCGGCCGGCGCCAGCGCGCGCTGATCCTGCGCCTCGCGCATCATCTGCTGGTATTGCTGCGCGCCGGCGGACTCAATCTGCTCGGCGGGCACCAGGCCGGCCAGCTTGCTGCGCTCGCCGACATCCACCCCCTCACGCTGCTGCTGCGCCCAGGCGGGCAGGCTGGACAGTGCCGCGCCGCCGGCCAGCAAGCCCGTGAACAGGCGCCGCTGCGGCTGGGAGGGCGGGCCGCAGCGTGCGCAGTCGCAGCGGCCGAAGCCATAGCTCGGCGCGCTGGGCAGGTGGGGATCGGCGTGGACTTCGAAGTGAGCTGTATCGACCATGGCCTGCATTTTGCGGCAAGCGCGCCATTCCTTGTGCCACAGCGCAGCCGGTGGGTGGTCGACAATACGGGCCATGTCCAGCGCCTCCGACCCCTCCGCCCTGCCCGGCCCCGACAGCCGCGAGTTTCGCTCGGCCCTGGGCATGTTCGCCACCGGCGTCACCATCGTCACCGCCCGCGGGGCTGATGGTGTGCTGGTCGGGCTGACCGCCAACTCCTTCAATTCGGTCTCGCTGGCGCCGCCGCTGGTGCTGTGGAGCCTGGGCATGCGGGCCGGTTCTATGCCGGTCTTCAGCCGCGGGTCGCACTATGCGATCAACATCCTGGCGGCCGATCAGAAAGCCCTGGCTGAACGTTTCGCCACCCGCGATATCGACCGCTTTGCCGGCGTGGCCTGGCGCGAGGGCGCCGGCGGTGCGCCGGTTCTGGACGGTGTGGCCGCGGTGTTCGAATGCGCCAACCGCAGCCAGTATGAGGAAGGCGATCACGTCATCTTTGTCGGCGAGGTCGAGCGCTGCGCCTTCAATCCGGCGGCGCAACCGTTGATTTTTCACGGTGGGCGCTATTACACCGAGCTGCCGCTATAGCTTGTTACGCCCTGGCAGGCTTTGAAACGCCTGGGCGTGGCCCGGCTGCGCAGAATCGCGCCACAAAGGCCCGAGTTGTTGATGCGGGCCTGGAAAGGTCCGCCATGCTGTTGATTCCCTGCCCCGCCTGCCTGGGCCAGAGCCAGGTCTCCGAGGCTCGCGCCTTGTCGGGCCCGACCTGCCCGCAATGTGGCCATGCGCTGCTCAGCGGCGAAGTCGGCGAGCTGGGCGAAGCCAACTTCGATGCCGCAGTCCTGCCGCATGGCCTGCCGGTGCTGGTGGAGTTCTGGGCCAGCTGGGCCGGGCCCTGCCGCATGATGGGGCCGCAGCTGGCGCTGGCGGCGCGCTCGATGAAGGGGCGGGTGGCGGTGTTCCGCGTCGATGTGGACAAGAGCCCGCGTCTGGTCACTCGCTTTGCGGTGCGCACTCAGCCCACCATGCTGCTGTTCCTGCGCGGGCAGGAGTTGCAGCGCCATGGCGGCGCGATGGCCGCCCACCAGATTGCCGAATGGGCCGCGGCTGAGTGCCACGCCTCGGGCTGGTCTGACTTGTGAACGCTTGAAAGCCTCAGGCCGCGCCCCATCTGATCGGCAAGGAGTGCTTGCCGATCATGATCATCACCTGTCCCCACTGCCTCACCAAGAACCGCGTGCCCGCCGAGCGCGCCGCGCAGGACCCGGTCTGCGGCCACTGCAAGGCCGGCTTGCTGACCGGTGATCCGGTGGTGCTGACCGAGGCCAATTTCGACGCCGTCATCGCCGGCAGCGAGCTGCCGGTGGTGGTGGATTTCTGGGCTGCCTGGTGCGGTCCCTGCCGCATGATGGCGCCGCACTTCGCGCAGGCCGCCCAGCAGCTCAAGGGCCAGGCCCTGTTCGTCAAGGTCGACAGCGATGCCAACCCGCGCCTGTCGCAGCAATGGGGCATCCGCAGCCTGCCCACGCTGCTCTTGATCCGCGGCGGCCAGGAGCAGGGCCGCATCTCCGGCGCGATGCAGGCACCGCAGATCCTGCAGTGGCTGATGCAGCAGCAGAGGCGCTGAACGGCCCGGGCGCTCTCAGCCCTGCGCCAGCCGCCTGGCGGCAAAGGCGACGAACCAGTCCACGCAGCCGGCATTGGCCATTGCGTCGCGTTTGAACACCGTCTCGGGCGCGGCGCCCAGCAGCAGCTTCTTCACCGGCAGTTCCATCTTCTTGCCCGACAGCGTGCGCGGCACGGCCTGCACCTGCAGGATCTCGCTGGGCACATGGCGTGGCGACAGCGCGGCCTTGATCGCATCGCGCAGCCGGCGCTTCAGCGCCTCGTCCAGCGCGAGGCCCTCGCGCAGCACGACGAACAGCGGCATATAGCTCTCGCGGCCCAGGTATTCCAGGTCCACCACCAGGCTGTCCAGCAGCTCGGGCTGCGTCTCCACCGCGCGGTACAGCTCGGCCGTGCCCATGCGGATGCCGTGGCGGTTGATGGTCGCGTCCGAGCGGCCGTAGATGATGGCGCCGCCCTCGGGCGTGATGCGCAGCCAGTCGCCGTGGCGCCAGATGCCTTCGCCCCTGGGGCCGCGGTACATGTCGAAGTAGCTGTCGAGGTAGCGCTGGTCGCCTGCGTCGTTCCAAAAACGCAGGGGCATTGATGGGATGGGCCGCGTGCAGACCAGCTCTCCCACCTCGTCGACCAAGGGCTGGCCTTGTCCTTGCGTGTCCGGCGGGCCGTAGGCATAGACCGCGGCGCCCAGGCAGCGGCATTGCATCTGCCCGCGCCGCACCGGCAGCAGTGGATGGCCGCCCAGGAAGGCGCCGGCGAAATCAGTGCCGCCGCTGATGCAGGCGATCCAGATGTCTCGGCCGCCGGGCTTGGGGCAATGCGCCCAGATCCAGTCATAGCACTCATCGGCCAGCGGGCTGCCGGTCGAGCCGACCGCGCGCAGCGCCGACAGATCGCCCTCGGCCATGGGCTCGACGCCGGCCTTCAGGCAGCTGGCGTAGAAGGCCGCGCCGGCGCCGAAGAAGTTGGCCTTGCTCAGCGCGGCGAAGCGCCACAGCGTGGCCCAGTCCGCCTGCTCGCGGCTGCCGCCGGGGCTGCCGTCGAACAGGCAGATCGTGCAGCCAGCCAGCAGCGCGCTGATCTGGCAGTTCCACATGATCCAGCCGGTGGAGCTGTACCAGTGGAAGCGGTCTTCGGGCCGCAGATCGTTGTGCAGCACCCCGCCTTTGAGCTGCTCCAGCACGATGCCGCCATGGCCGTGCACGATGGGCTTGGGCAGGCCGGTGGTGCCGCTGGAGTAGACGATCCACAGCGGGTGGTCGAAGGGCAGCGGCTCGGGCTGCACCCACTGCGCTGGGGCCAGGTCTTGCGCCAGCAGTGCGCCGAGGTGATGCGCCTGGCGGCCGGGGCGGGCCAGGGCCTGGACGTCGGCGGCGGCGTCCAGCTGCGGCAGCAGCAAGACATGCGCCACCGTGGGCAGTGCATCCAGCATCTCGCGCAGCAAGGCCAGGCGCGGCACGGCCTGGCCGGCGTAGACATAGCCATCGACGCAGATCAGCGCCTTGGGCTCGATCTGCGTGAAGCGGTCCAGCACCGCCACCGGCCCCATATCGGGCGAGCACACCGACCAGATCGCGCCCAGGCTGGCCACCGCGAGAAAGGCCACCGCCGTCTGCGGGATGTTGGGCATATAGGCGACGACGCGGTCGCCGCGGCGCACGCCCATGCCGCGCAGCGCGGCGGCCAGCGTGCCGACCTGGCGCTGCAGCTCGGGCCAGGACAGCTCGGCCAGCTCGCCGCGCGCCAGCATGGCCTCGTTGGCGTGGACGATGGCCGGGCGGCCCGCGGCGCTGGCGGCGGCGGCATGGCGCAGCGCCTGGGCGGCGTAGTTGATCGTGGCGCCCTCGAACCAGCGCGCGCCGGGCATGCGTTCTTCGCACAGCGCCTGCTTGAATGGGGTCGATGACTGAAGTTCGAAGAAGTCCCAGACGCTCAGCCAGAAGGCACCGAGCTCGCTGACCGACCATTGCCACAGCGCGTCGTAGCTGTCGAAGCGCAGGTCCAGGCGCTGCTGCAGGAAGGCCTGGTAGCGTTCGATCTGGTGGGGCTGCTGTGCCACAGGCGTCGTCATGGGTGGGTCTCCGGTTTTTCTTGGGCTCTGTGAAGCGGCATTCTGGTCCCGAAGCCGGCCATGTCGAGTCCTGAAGGTGACGGCGCCAGCGAAGTCGGTGGCGCTGCATGAATCCCCCTGCGAAAGGGACGGTTCGACCCTGCCGAAGCCCTGGGCGCGAGGCTAAACTGAGCCATGACTTCCCCGAGCGTCCAGCCCGGCCCCAAGCTTCATGCACTGCGGCGCAGGGACATTCTTGCGGGCCTGTCCATGGGGCTGGCTGCATCAGGGGCCGTGCTGGCCAGCAACAAGCTGCTCACCACGCCTGCTGCGGTGAAGCGCCCGCCGGCACAGCTGCCAGCGTTGGTGCCCGATGACGTTCTGCTGGACTATCAACGCTTCCTCGGCGGCCGGCCGCCGGCTGAGGTCACCGACTTTGGCGGCGCGCATGCACGCCGTGATGTGGCCGAGGTGGTGTTGATCCATCAGGCCCTGGCCCAGGCGACCTTCGCCAGCGCGCTGGACATGCTGGCCCGGCCGACCGACGCGCGTCTCAAACTGGACCTGCGGGCCGGGCTCGCCGCCTGCACCGCCACCACCTACTGGCGCGGTGACTTTGCCGACAAGGAGCCCGGTCTGCTGTTCAGCCTGCCCTTGGTCGAAGACGGTGAGTTCGAAGCCGGGCTCTACACCGTGCCTTCAAATCGCCTGGCGCTGGCGGCGCGCAGCCTTGACGATCTGCGGCGCCTGCGGCTGCTCTCGAACCGCGATTGGCACGTGGACTGGCAGACCCTGATCCAGCTCGGCCTGCAGGATCGCCTGCAGCATGTGGGCAACTGGTCGCTGATGCCGCGCATGCTGCAGAGCGGCCGGGCCGATGTGCTGCTGGCACCGTTCCAGCCGGGTGAGGGCATGGTGCTGAAAGTGGAGGGCATCACGCTGGTGCCGGTGCCAGGGTTGAAGATCTCGATGCACGGCACCCGCCACTATGTGCTGTCGGCCAAGCATCCGGCCAGCGCGCAGCTGGCGCCGGCCTTGGATGCCGGCTTGCAGGCCTTGCGCCGCAGCGGCCAGCTCAAACGCGCCTACACGCAGTCGGGCTTCTTCCACCCGGCGGTGAAAGAGTGGACCCGGCTGTAGGTGGGCGTTGCCCTAAGATCATTCGACGACACGCACTGCACACCCGCTCGTCCCATGTCTGCTGCCCCCCTCATCTTCCGCCAGCTCTTCGACCCGGCTTCATCCACCTACACCTATCTGCTCGGCGACCCCGCCAGCGGCGAGGCGCTGCTGATCGACCCGGTGTTCGAGCAGGTGCGGCGCGACAGCGCGCTGCTGCGCGAGCTGGGCCTGCGCCTGGTGGCCACGCTGGACACGCATGTGCATGCCGACCATGTCACCAGCGCCTGGCTGCTCAAGCAGCGCTGCGCCAGCCAGATCCTGCTGTCCGCCGCCTCGGGCGCGGGCAATGCCGACCGCCTGCTGCAGCATGGCGAGCATGTGGCGTTCGGGACGCGCCATCTTGAGGTTCGCGCCACGCCCGGCCATACCGACGGCTGCCTGAGCTATGTGCTGGACGACCACAGCATGGCCTTCACCGGCGACAGCCTGCTGATCCGCGGCTGCGGTCGCACCGACTTCCAGCAGGGCAGCGCCAGCCGGCTGTTCCGCTCGGTGCGCGAGCAGATCCTCTCGCTGCCACCGGCCTGCCTGCTCTACCCCGGCCACGACTACCGCGGTCTCACGGTCACCAGCGTGGCCGAGGAGTTGCGCTACAACCCGCGCCTGGGCGGCGACGCCAGCGAGGGCGATTTCGCCGGCTACATGAACGCGCTGGGCCTGCCGCACCCCAAGCTGATCGACATCGCCGTGCCGGCCAATCTGCGCTGCGGCCGGCCCGAGTCCGAAGGCCAGGGCAGCGGCGACGAGCCCGACTGGGCGCCGCTGAGCTTCACCTTCGGCGGCATCTGGGAGATCCAGCCCGCGGCGCTGCAGGAAAAGCTGCGCAGCGCCGACGGCGCCGCCATCCAGCTGCTCGACGTGCGCGAAGCCGAGGAGTTCAACAACACCTTGGGCCATATCGCGCAGGCGCGGCTGCTGCCGCTGGCCGAACTGCAGGCCCGCCTGGCTGAGCTTGACCCGGCGCGCCCCGTCATCACCGTCTGCCGCTCCGGCACCCGCTCGGCCCAGGCCACGGTGCTGCTGCAGCGCGCCGGTTTCAAGCGCGTGGCCAATATGGCCGGCGGCATGCTGCGCTGGAATGCCGAGCGGCTGCCTGTCGAGATGGCGACTCCCTGAGCAAGCCTTGACGCTCAGCATCGGCGTCAGGCGGTGGGGAGTGTCGGCGCCCTGGCGGCGTTGATGCCTGCTGCGACCGAACAAGGTCGACTGGACTTCCCCGCAGATCCGCATCGATTTTCCGTGGGGGCGGATCCGTTGCTTGCCAGCTTCGCCGGTCTTGAGCGGGCACTTCGGCGATGTGCGTAGGCGGCTTGGCCGGCAATTTCGGCTCGCATGCCGGCCTCTCGCCGCTTGCGTTGGTGCCGCGGCTGCCTGAACGGCCGCAGATGTAACGCGCGACTGTCTCTGATCGACCCTTCAGCGACCCTCAGCCCCCAGGGTTGATCGCCGCAAAGCGCTCGCCCGCGCCGGTGTCAAGCCATCCGCTCCGATTCAGGCAGGCGTCACCCAACAGCGACAAGCGCGTAGGCGACCAGGCGTGACCTGCCTGACGGGGCCGTCCGTCAAGGGCGTGCTGCGGTGCTGGGCGACTCTTGCTGGCGCGGATGGGGTTTGTATTGTTTGGTCAAGCCTGCCCGATGACGACAATGCCGGCATGGTTGAAACGCTGTCGTACGTTAGTTCATCGGAGTTTCTGGGTGCGGCAACCACTCGGTGGGCCAGCCTTTTCCGGACGCAAGTGCCCGAGCGGGCCGCCGACTTCGTGGGCAGGCTGTACTCGCCGCATGCGCTTCGTGTCGGCCGCGTCGATGGATTCGACATGCAACTCGGCGGCTTCGAGTTCGGTCACATTCATGTGGGTGCCATCAGCTACGGCAGCCCCGTGATCGCACAGCTGGCCCCGCAGCAGGCCCACTGGGTGTTTTCCCGGCTGCAGCGAGGCACGGCGACGCGCGGTCGGCATGGGCGCACCTTTGGTGCCGGCGATGCCAGCGTGCTGGCGCCTGGCGAAACCCACGAAGTACACCTGTCCGCCGACATGCAGTTGATCAACCTGCGCATCGCGCATGAGGACATGATCAGGGCGTGCCATGCGCTCTCGGGTGTCGAGCCCGGGGGGAGCCTCGGTTTCGACGACCACCTGCCGGCTGGCAGCGCTGCTTCCGAGGCTCTGCACCGCATCACGTTGCTGCTGGCGAACACGCCGCAGTACGCGCATGCGGCCTCAGTCTGCTTCGAACGCAGCCTGCAGGAGGCCGTGATGTTCGAGTTGCTGCTGGCATGGCCCAGTGCGGTCAGCGGGTACCTCGCGCAGCCGGCCAGCCTGCCCGAGACGACGCGCAGGGCGCGGGACTATCTGCATGAGCATTGCGAAGACTTGCCAACGGTGGGTGACCTGGCGCGCCATTGCGGCGTCAGCGTGCGTGCGCTGGCCAGGGGGTTCGCCCGTCACCTGAACACGTCGCCGCTGCAGTACATGATCAACCTGCGCCTCGACCGTGTTCGCCAGCAATTGCAGGCCCATGGTCGGGAGGGCAATGTGACTGAGGTCGCGCACCGGTGGGGCTTCACCCACGCAGGGCAATTTGCGGCTCGCTACCGCAATCGGTTTGGCGAGCTGCCTTCGGAGACCCAACGCAAGGGTCGCGGCTGAAGCCTCGCAGCCGCCGGGGGTTTCCCTACGTGTTCCGTTTTGCGACTGCAGGGTACCGATTCTCGATGGCGCGCGGGCGCGCACCGGCCGGACACTGTCTCCACGCGGTACCGAGTGGCCCTTGCGGGCTGGCTTGGCACCCTGTGTACACCTGCCAGGAGACACCACATGCCAGCATCGCACTCGCACCACCGACACGCCGTCGCCACCGCCGTTCTTTCCGCCCTGGGCGGACTGTCTTCAATGCCCGTGCTGGCCCAGGCCAGCGGCACCGAAGGTGCGCTGGTGCTGGAGCGCGTGGAGATCACCGCTGAAAAGCGACTGACTGTGCTGGACACGACACCGTCGGCGATCTCGGTGCTGAATGGTCGCCGGTTGGCCGAATCCGGCGCCACCGGCTTGGCCGACCTGGTCACACTGGTGCCGAACATGTCATTCACCACGGGCTATGGCGCCAGCCAGTTGTTCATCCGCGGTATCGGCAACGTCTTCTTCACCGCGGGTGGCGACCCTGGGGTGGCGCTCTACACGGACGGCGCCTACATCTCGGACCAGACGAGTTCCAATGCCAGCCTGTTCGACGTGCAGCGCGTCGAGGTGCTGCGCGGCCCGCAGGGCGCTCTGTACGGGCGCAACGCCACTGGCGGTGCGATGAACCTGATCTCGGCCCTGCCTACGCAGGCTTTCAAGGCGCAGTTCGGCGCCTTGCTGGGGCAGTACGGTCGCCGCGAGAGCGAAGGCTTCGTCTCAGGCGGGCTGGGTTTCGCGAACACCAGTGCGCGGCTGTCGTACCAGGTCAAGAAGCTCGACGGCTACATCGTCAACCAGCTCGCGGGCGTGCGCTCGGGGCCGGTGTTGCCGGGCGGGGTTGACACGATGGGCCCTGAGCGGCTGGACGACCTCGATTCCAGTGCCTTGCGGCTGCAGACACTGACCGACCTGGGTGCGGCCGGCACGCTGCGCCTGATTGCCAGCAGCTACCGCCAGGACGAAGCCGGGCCCGGCAACAAGCAGCTCGTCGATCCGGTCACGATCCCGATCCTGCTGTACAACGCCAGGCCGGTGGCCGACCCCCGCGCGACCAAGAGCCAGGGGGCGTCGAACTTGGTCGACGTGAAGGCGCTCCAGGTCGTCTACGAGCGACCGCTGGGAGACGCCACCTTGAGCGTGGTCGCCAGCCACCGCAAGAGCGACGCCGACATGTTCTGGGACGGCGACGCGACCGAGGCCTTGATGGCGACCACGCGCTTCAAGACGGGCAGCCGCGACCGAAGCATCAACGTGCACGTGGCCAGCGGCGAGGGTGCACTGCAGTGGCTTGTCGGCGCCAGCTGGCTGCAGTTCGACCAGCGCCAGGACATCCAGGTCGATACGCAGATTCCCTTGGGTTTCCTGGCGCCTGGCCAGCCCGTGAACGTGCCGTTCCCGGGCGGCGTGAGGTTTCTGCTGGGCGGCAAGGTCGACACCCGCTCGACCGCGGCCTACGCTGACCTGCGTTACGCACTGAGCAAGCAGTTCGCCGTGCTCGCGGGCCTGCGCAGCAGCCGCGACACCAAGGAGGCCCAGGAGTACCAGACGGTGGCCGCCTTTGGCCTGAACGGCACGGGCGCACCGTCAGCCAGTTGGAGCAGCACACCGGGCAGCCTGGGTTTCGAGGCCACCTTGGCACGGGACACGCTGATCTACGGGAAGTTGTCGCGGGGCTTCAAGTCCGGTGCCATCAACCTGGGCGCCCTGCAAAGCACCGCGGTGCGTCCGGAGACGGTCAACAGCGCCGAACTCGGTTTCAAGACCGGCTTCCTGGAGCGTCGCGGCGCGTTCTCGGCCGCGGTCTTCTCCAGCAAGTACCGCGACATGCAGGTCTCGCAAGTGGGTCTGGCTTCGGCGATCCTGACCAACGCCTCGGCGGCCAAGATCAACGGCCTGGAACTGGAGCTGTCGATGCGGCCGGTATCGGCGCTGACGCTTTCGGCCACGCTCGGGCTGATGGACCCGAAATACACGCGCTTCCTGAACGTCGACCTGCGCAATGGCCCCGGGGTCACGGTGGATGTCAGCGGCCGCCAGCTGGCCCAAGTCTCCAAGCAGCAGGCCAGCCTCGGCGCCGAATGGACGCAGACCCTGGGTGATCTGCGGGCCTTGTTCCGCGCCGACTATGCCTGGCGCAGCAAGTACTGCTTCACCGAGTTCAACACACCCGATGCAGAACAGGCGGCCTACGGCACCTTGAATCTTGGCGTGGTGCTGCGGCCACGCCAAGGGGCCTGGAAGGCGTACGCGCAGTTGCTGAACGTCGGCAACAGCACGGCCATCACCAGCATGAACATCGCCAGCCCAGTACTTGGGGGGTCGCGTCAGGTGAACTACACACCGCCGCGTCGCGTGGCGGTCGGGGCCTCGATGGACTTCTGAACCCACAGTCTCCGTGATCATGACCCCAACCCCAACCCCAACCCCAACCCCAACCCCAGCCCCAGCCATGGCACCCGTTCGAGGCCGATGCAGCGAACGCTTCGAGCCCCTGCGGCACTTGTTCGCGTCACTGCTGAGCTCGGATGCCGACCTCGGCGCCTCGCTGGCACTGACCGTCGACGGTCGTTTCGAGGTCGACCTGTGGGGCGGCTGGTCGGATGAAGCGCGCACCCGCCCTTGGGAGGAGGACACGGTTGTCAACGTGTGGTCCACGACCAAGACGATGACGTCGCTGGCTGCACTGTTGCTGGTCGACCGCGGCGAACTGGACGTGGATGCGCCGATCGCTCGCTACTGGCCCGAGTTCGCCGCAGCCGGCAAGCAGGCCATCACGCTGGCACAGGTTCTGTCCTACACCTCGGGTGTCTCCGGCTGGGATGCACCCGTGGTGCTGGATGACCTGTACGACTGGGAGCGCAGCACGGCGCGCCTGGCGGCACAGGCGCCCTGGTGGCCCCCTGGGACGGCGAGTGGCTACCACGCACTGAACAGCGGACACCTGGTCGGCGAAGTGGTGCGCCGGATCACCGGGCGGGGTCTGAAGGCGTTCTTCGACGATGAGATCGCGCGCCCGCTCGGCGCGGACTTCCACATCGGCCTGCCCGAGAGCGAACTCCATCGGTGCAGCCCCGTGGTGCCGCCGCCGCCGCTGCCTGTCGACTTTTCGACCCTGGACCCCAGCAGCCCGGTCTACCGCACCTTCACGGGCCCGCTGCCAGACGCGGGCGCTGCCAACACGGCCGCCTGGCGTGCGGCCGACATCGGTGCTGCAAATGGCCACGGCAACGCGCGTTCGGTCGCACGCGTGCAGAGCCTCGTCAGCAACGGCGGTGAGGCATTCGGCGTGCGTCTCCTCAGTTCGCAAACCGTGGAGCGCATCTTCGAAACCCGAAGCCGGGGTGTCGATCTGGTGTTCGGCGTACCCGTGCACATGGGCCTCGGCTGGGGCCTGCCCGAACCGGCAACCGTTCCGTACGTGCCCCAAGGTCGGGTTTGCTTCTGGGGAGGCTGGGGCGGTTCGATGGTCATCAACGATGCCGACCGACGGACGACCCTGGCTTACATGATGAATCGCATGGCGCCCGGCATCATCGGCGGCGAGAACATCGCGAGACTCGCCGCGTGTCTGAACGACATCCTGGCGCGGGACGCCGGGGTTCGGTGATCGAGCCGAGGTCTGCATCAGGAAAGCGCCGGCCAGCGGGCAGTTTGTCGGGACCTGACCATCAAGACTGTCGGCAAGGTCGAGAGCTCCGGCCGTCGATGTCCGGCCGGCCGCTCTCATCCTGGGCCCGCTCGCGGGCAACGCTGGACCAGCTCCACAGCCGATCCAGATCCAGCTCAGCGCGCACCGGCGTAGCACCGCGCACCTCCTCCCGCTGACGGCGCACTCACAGCCGGTACAGCTCCTCGACATCGGCCTGCATGCTGTAGATTTTTGTACTGCATTTAAGGCAACGCTGAACAAGTCCCTCGCGCACGGAGAATCCCTGCTTTGGGCGATCTGCTGCGTTGCAAATCCTCGCCGTAGCCCACGCTACGGCTGCGGTTCGCGCCTTGCAGCTCATCCCAAACCAGGGCTCGCCGTATCGCGGGGACTTATTCAGCGTCGCCTTAACTCAATGGAAGGGGGGTGCTGCAAGTCGGTGACCGCTCAGAGCGGTGTACCCACTCGCCTTCATTTGCACACGCCTCGATCAACAAAGCGTCTCGATCACCTATGACAGGCCGCAGAGAGTTCAAAGCTGAGTGAGAACCGACACCTGCGCAGCGCCGCCTGTCCGTTGGCGTCGCCGCCGCCCTTGCGCACCTGGTCGACCCAGACGGATTCGATGCCGCGCACCACGAACGTTGTCTTCATCGAGCGTCCCTTTCGTCAGCGAGCCTGTCTCGCCGCTGCCGGCATTGAAGCAAGGCCGGGGGACGCTGTCTCGCCGCTTCCGGACACGCAGGCCGGATGCAGCCTGGGGCTCAGTCGCCCATGTCGACGAAGCGCCACCAGTCGCGCGCAAAGGGGTGGCGCCAGAAGCCGTGCACGCGCTTTTGGCTCAGGTCCACACGGATCGCATGCCAGTGCGCCAGATAGGGCACATAGGCCAGCATCATGCGGTTGGCGTCGCGCATCGCGGCCTGGCGCTCGGGGCCGTCGGACAGGGCCCGCTGGCGCCGGTACAGCGCGTCATAGGCCGGCAGCTGCATGCGCGCATCGTTCGATTGGCCGCTGTTGGGGCCGTAGGCCATGCCCAGGAAGAAGTCGCCGTCGGGCGATGAGCTGTTCCAGCTGTAGCCCCACATCATCAGCTGGCCGGCCAGGGCTTTCTTGATCAGCTCGCCGAACTGGCCAGTCTCGAACTCCATGCGCAGGCCCAGGGCGTCCATGCGCTTCTTCCACAGCTCGTTGAGGGCGCGCTGGCGGCTGTTGCTGACGCCGGCCATGCGCAGCGTCAGGCGCGAGCCGTCGGGGTTCTCCAGATAACCGTCGCCATCCGCGTCCTTGTAGCCATAGGTGGCCAGCAGCGCGCGGGCGCGTGGCAGGTCGGCCGCGCTCATCTCGCTCTTGAGCTGCGGGTCGTGGCCATACACGGCGGGCGGCAGTAGCGACTGCGCCGGCACGGCCTGGCCCTTGAAGACCAGGCGGATCTCGGCCGCGTTGTCATAGGCCAGCGCGATGGCGCGACGCAGCGCCACCTTCTCCGGCGTGAAGCCGCCGATCTGCGGATCCTCGAAGTTGAAGTAGCTTAGCTTGACGTCGGCGCCCACGGTCTGGCGCGCCTGCACGCCGCGTGCGGCCAGATTCGGCGCCAGCCGGCCGCCGGGCAAGGCCATCGGCGCCACGCCGGGTGGCATTTCCAGCACATCCAGTTCACCGCCGGCAAAGGCCAGCCAGCGCGGCTGTTCTTCTTCGATGATGCTGACATGCACCTCGTCCACCAGCGGCAGGCGTTGGCCGGCCAGGCGCTGCGCCATGGCCTGGGCCTGCGCATCACCGGCGGGCGCCACGCTGTCGAAGCGCTGCTCGCGAAAGCCCGGGTTCTTCTCCAGCACCGTCAGCGAGCCGCGCCGCCAGGACTTGAGACGGAACGGCCCGGTGCCCACCGGATGCGCCATCAGATCGGCGCCGTAAGCCTCGACCACCTCGCGCGCGACGGCGCCCGTCAGCCCGGCATTGGCGAACACATGGATGAAGCGTGGGTCGCTCTGCGCCAGCCGCAGCTCGAAGCGGTAGCGGTCCAGCGCGCGCAGGCCTTCGACGGGGCTGTCGTAGTCCAGCCCGGTCTTGGCCTTCAGCGCGCGCTGGCGCAGCGCAGTCATGCCGAGGATCTGCGCGTTCTCGAACTGGTAGAGGTGCTCGGTCTTCAGGCGCGGGTCGAAGAAGCGCTTGATGCTGTAGACATAGTCCTGCGCCACCAGCTCGCGCGGCCGACCCTTGAAGGCCGGGTCTTCGCTGAAGAAGATGCCGGGCCGCAGCGTGAAGACAAAGCGCCGGGCCTCGTCGCTGACCTCGGGCAGCGCAGCGGCGGTCAGCGGGCGCAGCAGGGCCGGGCGAGCCAGGCAGTCGTAGGTCAGCGGCGGCTCGAAGATGTGCGCGTTGATGATGACCGAGGTCTGGTCAGACACCTGCGGCGGATCGAAGCCCACTTCGCCTGTGTTGAAGGCAGTGCGCAGGATCTTCTTGCTGCCGCTGCGGCTGCCGTCAGCCTGGGCTGCCGCCCAGGGGCTGGCGGCCAGCGCCAGCGAGCCCTGCAGCCAGCCGCGCCTGCGCATCGTCACGGCTTGGCGGGCCGCTTGGCGTTGTCGATGTCCACGTACTGCCAGAACATATTGCCGAAGGGCGGGCGCTTGTAGCCCTGCAGCCAGGGCTGCGCCAGGTCGGTGACGATGCGGTGCACCTGATACTTGTGCGGCATGTAGGCGGTGGTCAGCTTCTGCGCCTCGCGCAGCAGGGCCAGGCGCTCGGGGCCATCGGGGATGTCCTGCATGCGGCGGTAGACCTCGTCGAAGCGATCGAGCTTGAAGCGCGCCAGGTTCTGGCCGCCGGAGGCCGGGCCGTAGAGGATTTCCAGGCCGGCCTGCACATCAGGGTCGCTGGCCGAATAGCCCAGCGCCCAGATCGGCAGCTGGCCAGCGCGCGCGGCCTTCAGCTGCTCGGGCCACTTGCCAGCCTTGATGGTGATCTTGATGCCGATCGCGTCCATGTTCTTCTTCCACAGCTCGTCGAAGCTGCGCGAGAGCGCGTCGGGCTGGCTGGCGTATTCGATCGCGAAGGGCTTGCCGTTGGGCAGCTCGCGCCAGCCGTCACCGTCCACGTCCTTGTAGCCGTACATGTCCAGCAAGGCCTTGGCGCGCGGCAGATCGAAGTCGCTGTTCTCGCTTTTGAACATGGGGTCGTAGCCCCAGGTGCTGGGCGCCACCACCGATTGCGCGATCACCGCCTGGCCGCGGCGCACGGTGTTGATCTCGCGGTTGATGTTGGTGGCCAGGCCGATGGCGCGACGCAGCGCCACCTTCTCGGGCGTGTAGCCGCCCACCACCGGGTCTTCCATATTGAAGTAGTACATGGTGCGGTCGGTGTTGACGACGCGCTCCATCTGCATGCCCTGCTTGGCCAGGTTCGGTGCCAGCTGGCCCTTGGGCGCGGCGATGTTGCTGAACTCCAGCGGCACCGTCACCAGGTCGAGCTCGCGGTTCAGGTAGGCCAGCCAGCGCGGCTGCGACTCCTCGATGATGGACACCTCGACGCGGTCGATCATCGGCAGGCGACGGCCCTTGAACTGCGCGGCAAAGGCCTGGCCGCGGGCATCGTCGGCATTCGGCTCGCCGTCGTAGAACACCTCGCGATAGTTGGGGTTGCGCACCAGCACCATCTGCGAGCTGCGGCGCCAGCTCTTCAGCATGAAGGGTCCGGTTCCCACCGGATGCTCCATGGTCTTGTCCTTGTAGGCCTCGATCACCTCGCGGGCCACGGCGCCGTACTGGTCGCCGCCGGTGATGTTGTAGATCAGGCGCGGGCGCGGGGACTTCAGGCGGTACTGGATCGTGTAGCGATCCAGCGCCCGCAGACCTTCGACCGGGGCGTTGTAGTCAAACGGCTTCTTGTCCTTCAGCGCCGCCTGGCGCAGCTCGTCCAGGCCGATGATGCCCAGGCCAGCGAAGGCAGTGTAGGCCGGGCTCTTGGTGGCGGGGTCGAAGAAGCGCTTGAGCGAGTAGACGAAGTCCTCGGCCACCAGTTCGCGCTTCTTGCCTCCAAAGGCCGGGTCGTCGGCAAAGTAGATGCCGGGCTTGATGCGCACGGTCCAGGTCTTGAAGTCATCGCTGACCTCGGGCATCGCGGCCGCGACATTCGGCTTCACCTTGAAGGGCCGCGCCAGATAGTCGTACTTGTACAGGCCCTCGAAGATGTGGCCGGTGATGATGCGCGAATACAGATCGCTGATCTGCGCCGGATCGAAGCCGGTTTCACCGGCCACGAAGGCATAACGTAGCAGCTTGGCGTCCTCAGCTTGCGCTGGCGTGGCTGCAGCGCCGAGTTGCATCGCCAGCAGGCTGGCCAGCGCGGCACGCAGGATCTGTCGCTTGGGCTTGTTCGTCATCATGCTCATGGTCGTTTCTTGCTCTCGTCGATATCCACCATATGCCACCACTCCTGCCAGAACAGCGGGCGGCGGTAGCCGATCACCCAGGGCTGCGCCAGGTCGGTCAGCAGGCGGTGCACATGGTTACGGTAAGGCAGGTAGACGGCGGCGATGCGCTTGGCCTCGTGGATCAGGGCCAGGCGCTCGGGGCCGTCGGGCAGGGTCTGCATGCGCTCGTAGATTGCATCGAACTCGCGCATCTTGAAGCGCGACAGGTTCTGCCCGCCGGTGGCCGGGCCGTACAGGCGCTGCAGCGCGGCCTGCGCATCGGGCTTGTCTGCCGAGGAGGCCACGCCCCAGATCTGGAACTTGCCGCCGCGCACGCTTTTGAGGTTCTCGGGCCACTTGGCGGTCTTGAAGGCCAGGCGCAGGCCGATCTGCGCCATGTTCTTCTGCATGATCTCGTCGAGCTGGCGCGAGGCGTTGTCGGGCTGGGTGTTGCGCGTCAGCGTGAGCTGGCTGCCGTCGGGCAGTTCGCGCCAGCCGTCGCCGTCCACGTCCTTGTAGCCATACAGGTCCAGCAGCGCCTTGGCGCGCGCCGGGTCGAAGTCGCTCATCGAGCTCTTGAACTGCGCCTCGTAGCCGGTGGTGTGCGGCACCACCGGGCTTTGCGCCGGGATGGCCTGGCCGCGGCGCACCAGCTGGATCTCGCGCTGCACATCGATGGCCAGGCTGACCGCGCGGCGCAGCGCGATCTTGTCGGGCGTGTAGCCGCCCACCACCGGGTCTTCCATATTGAAGACCGTCATCGTCGACTCGGGCCCGACGATGCGCAGGCCCTGGATGCCGCGCTTGGCCAGGTTGGGCGCCAGCTGGCCATGCGGCAGGGCCTGGCTGATGAAGTCGGCCGGCACGCGCTCCAGGAAGTCCTTCTCAGCGTTCAGGAAGGACAGCCAGCGCGGCTGCGCCTCCTCTATCACGGCGATCTCGACGCGGTCCACCATCGGGATGCGGCGGCCCTTGAAGCGCGCCAGCAAGGCCTGACCCTCGGCATCGTCGGCGGCGGGCTCGGCGTCGTAATAGCGTTCGCGGTAGTTGGGGTTCTTCTCCAGCACCATCAGCGAGCTGCGGCGCCAGCTCTTCAGCATGAAGGGCCCGGTGCCGACCGGGTGCGCCATGATCTTGTCGCCGTAATGCTCGACCACCTCGCGCGCCAGCGCGCCGTAGAGGTCGGAACCAGCCAGCAGCGACTGCAGCAGATGCGGACGGCCCTGCTCGGTGCGGATCTGCAGCGTGTAGCGATCGAGCGCGCGCAGGCCCTCAATCTCGCGGTCGTAGTTGAAGGGCTTCTTGCTTTCCAGCGCCTGCTGGCGCAGCGCCTTCAGGCCCAGGATGCCGGCGTCTTCAAAGGTGGACCAGACGGGACTCTTCAGCGCCGGGTCGGCGAAACGCTTGAAGCTGTAGACATAGTCGGCCGCCACCAGCTCGCGCTTCTTCCCGCCAAAGGCCGCATCGTCGGCGAAGTAGATGCCGGGCTTGATGCGGATGGTGTAGGTCTTGAAGTCGGCGCTGACCTCGGGCATGCCCACCGCGGTCAGCGGCTTGATCTTGACCGGCCGCGCCAGATGGTCGTACTGGTACAGCGTCTCGAAGATATGCGCAGTGATCGTGCGCGAGTACAGGTCCGAGAGCTGCGAGGGGTCGAAGCCGGTTTCGGCCACCAGAAAGGCGTACTTCAGCACCTTGGGCGGCTGGACTGTTTCGGCAGGCGATGCTGCGTTGATGGTGCTGCAGCCAAGCAGCAGGGCCGCGCCGGCCAGGCGTCGCAGAAGGGGACTCAGCATGGCGGGGCGCTTTCAGCTGGGGGGGTGAATCTGCAGCGCGTGCCGACTCAGTCCGACTTGGGCTTGAGTGTGTTGTCGACGTCGACGTACTGCCAGAAGTCGCGCAGGAAGATGTTGCGGTCGTAGCCGATCACCCAGGGCTGGGCCAGATCGGTGAACAGGCGGTGCACCGTGATCTTGTAGGGCATGTAGGCCACCATCAGCTTGCCGGCTTCTTCCATCACCGCCTGGCGCTCGGGCCCGTTGGGCAGCAGCTTCTGCTTTTGGTACAGCGCGTTGTAGGCCGGCAGGTCGAAGCGCGATTTGTTGGCCTGGCCCTTGGCACGGCCGTCGCCCAGCGCCAGGAAGGTGTCACCGTCCGGCGCGGTGGCCACCCAGCTGACGCCCCACATCATCAGCTTGCCGGCATTGGCCGCCTTCAGGTTCTCAGGCCACTTGGCGGTCTTGAACTCGATGCGCACCTGCAGCGCGTTCATGTTCTTCTGCCACTGTTCCACCAGCTGGCGGCTCTGGCTGTCGGGCTGGGTGGCGTAGATCAGCTCCAGCGGCTTGCCATCGGGCAGATCACGCCAGCCGTCACCGTCCTTGTCCACATAGCCATACAGGTCCAGCAGGGCCTTGGCCTTGGGCAGGCTGTACTCGCTCATCTCGGACTTGAAGTCCGGCCGGTAGCCGAAGGTGCCGGGAGCGAACGGGCCTTGTGCGGCCATCGCCTGGCCGCGGCGCGGCAGGCGGATTTCCTTGTCGACGTCCACGGCCAGCGAGATGGCGCGGCGCAGCGCCACCTTGTCGGGCGTGTAGCCGCCCACCAGCGGGTCTTCCATATTGAAGTAGGTGAAGGCCACTTCCGGGTAGGGGAAGCGCACCGATCGCATGCCTTTCTTGGCCAGGCCGGGGGCCAGCTTGCCATGCGGGGTGGCGATGCTGACGTACTCGGCCGGCACCTCCTCCATCACGTCGGCTTCGGCATTCAGGAAGCTCAGCCAGCGCGGCTGGTTCTCTTCAATGATGGCGATCTCGACGCGGTCGGTCAGCGGCAGGCGCTTGCCCTGCAGCTTGGCGGCCTGGGCTTTCAGCACCGGATCGGCATTGGCCGGCGGCTGCTCGTTGTAGAGCTCCTCGCGGTAGGCCGGGTTGCGCTCCAGCACGATGCGCGAGCTGCGGCGCCATTCGGTCAGGCGGTAGGGGCCGGTGCCCACCGGATGGTCCATGATCTTGTCGCCGTAGTACTCGACCACTTCGCGCGCCAGTGCGCCCAGGAAGGCCGAATCGGCGAACTGGTTGATGAAGCGCGGATCACCCACACCCAGGCGCACCTGGAAGGTGTAGCGGTCCAGCAGCTTCAGGCCCTCGACTTCGCGGTCGTAGTCGAAGGGCTTCTTGGCGGCCATCAGCTCCTTGCGCAGCTCCGACAGGCCCAGGATCTGCACGTTCTCCAGCAGGTAGAGATTGCGGCTGTTGAGCTTGGGGTCGTAGTGGCGTTTGATCGAATAGATGTAGTCGGCCGCGGTCAGCTCGCGCTTCTTGCCGCCGAAGGCCGGATCGTCGGCGAAGTAGATGCCGGGCTTGATCTTGAAGGTCAGCGTCTTGAAGTCGGCCGAGATCTCGGGCATGGCCGCCGCGGTGGACGGACGCATCTGGTACGGGCGGGCCAGGTAGGCGAACTCCAGCGGCGCTTCGAAGATGCCGGCCGCGATGGTCTTGGAGTAGCGGTCGCTGATCTGCGCGGGGTCGAAGCCGGTTTCGGCAACCCGGAACGAGTAGCGAAGCACCTTGGCGTCGGCTGGGGCTGGCGTGGCCGGCTGGGCATGGGCCGAGAGAGAAGTACCACTAATGAGCAGCGCGGCGGTTGCCGCACGTGCGAAGCCAGCTCGCATCACGATCAGAATCCTTGCTTTTGACAGGGTGCTGCGGGCCTCGTGGGCGCAGCACCATGAATCTTCCGGGGCGCGCCGGGGTCGGCGGCGACTCGTTTGGAGCGCGCAGTCTAGTGTCGCGCCGCGCCCGAATCCATGCACGCCAACCCCTAGTGAAGTCGGCCCCGACGGGTCGCGCATTGTGGCGCAGATCGGACCGAATCTGCCGCCAGCCCCCGTATTTGCCGGGGTTCCAAGCCCAGATCAAGGGCAAACGCGGGTGAATTGTGGTCTTCTGTCCATTAGACTCGCGCCTGCTTTCAATACGGAGACCCCCCTCACCACAAGTGGGCGGGGTCTCGCTTTTGTCTACTCAAGACGCTTGGCATGGAGATCCGACAGCGATGGCGGCATACCTCATAAGGCGCTTGTGGCAAATGATTCCCACCCTGTTGGGCGTCGTGCTGCTGGTGTTCTTCCTCTTCAAATACTTTGGTGGCGATCCGGCCGAAATCCTCGGCGGCCTGAACGCCAGCCCGGAACAGATTGACGCCATCCGCGAGCAACTTGGCCTGAACAAGCCGGTCTGGGAACAGCTCTGGATCTTCCTGAAGCAGATCGTTACCTTCGACTGGGGCAAGAGCTGGGCCACCAATGAATCGGTGGCCAATCTGTTCGCGACCCGCCTGCCGGCGACGCTGACGGTGATGCTGCCCATCCTGGTGCTGGAAGTGATGCTGGCCATCCCCTTCGCCCTGGCCGTGGCCTATGTGCGTGGCAGCCTGACGGACCGCGCGGTGATGGTGGTGACGACGGTGGCGGTGTCGATCTCGCTGCTGGTCTACGTGATCGTGTTCCAGTACTTCTTCGCCTTCCGCCTGGGCTGGTTCCCGGTGCAGGGCTGGACGGACAGTGTCTGGACCAACCTCACGACCTACGCGCCGCTGCCGATCATTGTGGCGGTGGCGGTGGCGCTGGCGCCCTACACGCGTCTGTACCGCACCTTCTTCCTGGACGAGATCGGCCATGACTACGTGCGCACCGCACGTGCCAAGGGCCTGACCGAGCGCACCATCCTGCTCAAGCATGTGCTGCGCAACGCGATGATCCCGATCCTGACCAACGTGGCCGTGGCCTTGCCCGGCGTGTTCGTCGGTTCCTTCCTGCTGGAAGTGTTCTTCTCGATTCCGGGCCTGGGTCGCGAGATCCTGCTGGCCGTGAACCGCAGTGACTACCCGGTCATCCAGGCTTTCGCGATCTACATCGCCTTCCTGACCATGGTGGTCAATCTGCTGACGGACCTGCTGTACAAGCTGGTCGACCCACGGGTGGTGCTGAAATGAGCGCGGTTCTCTCCAACAACACCGCTGCGGCCAAGCCGGCGCAGCGCTCCGAAGGCGTGTGGGCGGCCTCCTGGCGCCGCCTGCGTTCCGACAAGGTGGGCATGGTCTGCATGACCATCGTGGCCTTCTTCCTGGTGCTGGTGACGCTTTCGGGCAGCGGCCTGATCGCCGCCGACTGGCAGAAGGAAGTGGGCGTTCCCAATGCGCCGCCGACCTTCATGGGCCCGGCCCCAGCCGAGGCCATCGGCACGGTCGAGCAGCCCAAGGGACCGAACGTCGACCTGAGCGATATCGACCCGCTGGCGCCCAAGTACCAGGAATGGGAAGAGCGCGCCAAGCAGTTCAAGACCGTGGACACGGTCAAGGCCGAGACCCTGCCGGCCGGCGGCGACCGTCTGGGCCGCGACGTGCTGGCCAAGGTGCTGAAGGGCGCCGAGGTCTCGATCACGGTGGGCGTGCTGGCGGCCATCGTTGCGACGCTGATCGGTACCGTGCTCGGCGCCCTGTCGGGCTTCTTCGGCGGCAAGATCGGTGACTTCCTGGAGTGGCTGTACAACGTCTTCACCGCCATCCCCGGCATCCTGCTGATCTTTGCCTTCGCTGTGATCTTCGGCAAGGGCGTCACCTCGGTGGTGCTGATCCTGGGGCTGGCGGGCTGGCCGGGCATCTACCGCCTGATCCGGGCCGAGTTCATGAAGCACTCGGTGCGTGATTACGTGCGTTCGGCCGAGGCCATTGGCGCCTCGAAGTTCTCGCGCATGTTCAAGCACATCCTGCCCAACGTCTCGCACGTGGCGCTGGTCCAGCTCTCGCTGCATGTGGTGGCCTTCATCAAGAGCGAAGTGATCCTGTCCTACCTGGGTCTGGGTGTGGGCGTGGACCAGGTCTCCTGGGGCACCATGCTGGCCGAGAGCCAGAGCGAGCTGATCCTAGGCTACTGGTGGCAGCTGGCTGCCGTGACCGCCTTCATGGCAGTGTTCGTGACGGCCTTCGCGCTGTTCACCGACGCACTGCGCGATGCGCTGGACCCGAAGCTGCGCGGCCTGGAGTAAAGACATGCTTTTGAGTATTCAAGACCTGAAGGTCGCCTTCCGGATGGGCAAGGTGAACGGCGAGATGCAGCGCGCACTGGCCGTCAAGGGTGTCAGTTTCGACATCCCCGAGAACAGCACGGTCGCCCTGGTGGGCGAGTCGGGCTCGGGCAAGAGCGTCACCGCCATGTCCATCCTGAACTTGCTGCCGGACAACGCCGAGCGCCAGGGCAAGATCCTTTTCCAGGGCCGTGACCTGCTGCAGACCTCGCTGCCGGAGCTGCAAGGCATCCGCGGCCGCGAGATCGCCTGCGTGTTCCAGGATCCGATGACCTCGCTGAACCCGGTGTTCACCGTGGCCGACCAGATCATGGAGCCGCTGATCAAGCACATGGGCATGAGCCGCAAGCAGGCGCTGGTGCGCGCCGAGGAACTGCTCAATGAAGTGGGCATCCCCGAGCCCAAGCGCCGCCTGAAGGCCTATCCGCACGAAATGTCGGGTGGCCAGCAGCAGCGCGTGATGATCGCCATCGCGCTGGCCTGCAAGCCCAAGCTGCTGATCGCCGACGAGCCGACCACGGCGCTGGACGTGACCATCCAGCGCCAGGTGATGGAGCTGATGGCCAAGCTCAAGGAATCGCACAAGATGAGCTTGCTGTTCATCTCGCACGATCTGGGCGTGGTGGGCGAGATCTCCGACCATGTGGTGGTGATGCGCCACGGCGAGATCCGCGAGAAGGCGCCGGTGGCCGACATCTTCAATGCGCCCAAGGATGGCTATACCAAGGCGCTGCTGGCCTGCCGGCCGTCCCTCACCGAGAACCCGGCGCGCCTGATGGTGATCGACGACCACATCGCCGGTCGCGCGGCCAGCAATGGGGCCAAGGCCAAGGATCCGAACGCTCCCGTCATCCTGGAAGCGCGCGGCCTGAAGAAGAGCTTCTTCTTCAAGGAAGGCCTGTTCAGCAAGAAGGAGTTCAAGGCCGTCAAGGACGTGAACTTCAAGCTGCGCAAGGGTTACACGCTGGGCGTGGTGGGCGAGTCCGGCTCGGGCAAGACCACGATGGGCCTGACGCTGCTCCGCCTGCACGAGCCCAGCGGTGGCGAGGTGCTGTTCGAAGGCCAGGACCTCCTGAAGATGAGCGGCAATGACTGGCAGAAGATGCGCCGCCGTATCCAGGTGGTGTTCCAGAACCCCTATGCCTCGCTGAACCCGCGCTTCACCATCGGCCAGACCCTGGTCGAGCCGATGGAGATCCACGGCATCGGCAAGGACACGGCGGATCGCATGGCCCGTGCCAGCGCCCTGCTGGTCAAGGTGGGCCTGGATGATTCGGTGCTGAACAAGTATCCGCACGAGTTCTCCGGCGGCCAGCGCCAGCGCATCGCGATCGCGCGCTGCCTGACGCTCAACCCCGAGGTGCTGGTGCTGGACGAAGCGGTATCGGCGCTGGACGTCTCGGTGCAGGCCCAGGTGCTGAACCTGCTGAAGGACTTGCAGGACGAGTTCGGCCTGTCTTACATCTTCATCAGCCACGATCTGGCGGTGGTGAAGTTCATCTCGGACGAGGTACTGGTGATGCAGAACGGCGATGTGGTCGAGCAGGCAGAGACCCAGAGCCTGCTGGCCGCGCCCAAGCAGGAGTACACGCGCCGCCTGCTCGGCGCGGTGCCGCGCGGCTATCAGGCGCAGGCCTCGGCGGCGGCGGCCTGAGCTTGCCGAGCTCATTCGCGAGGGGCGCCGCAAGGCGCCCTTTTTTTTCGGCTGAGCAGTCGGACGAGCGTCGGTCCAGCTTCGCCCAGACGCATTCGAGGGCTGCCGTTCTGCAGTCTATCGATTGCCGCAGGGCCTCTGACGCGGTGCTTCGTACAGTCCAGCCTTTGTCGAACCGCTCTGACCGGAGACTTGTGATGAACCGATATGCCGCCCTGACCTTCGCGCTGTGCGCCAGCCTGCTGACCGCCGCCTGCGTCTTCGCGCCGCCCAGCTCGGTGCGCATCAACGACTCGGCCGAACTGGCCCGCATGAGCGAGCAGGCGCTGAAGACCTGCGGCGAAGGCCAGGTCAAGGAAGTCAGCACGCGCAGCTTCAGCTGCAAGTGAGCCGGCCACCCGTCCCCCTGCGTTGAGCCCTGCCCGGCCGGGCAGCCCGGCAGTGAAGCCGTGCGCTGGTGCCAAGTACCCGAGCTCGATCGTCTGGCCGGCCCGGCACTGTGGCGCCGTGAAGACGGCACGACCCAAGCTGGCGCACCAGCGCCGACCTGCCGTGCATTGTTGCCGCGCGCCCCCCCTTAAGTTGGTGCATTCTGTGCCGAAGTCTGTGATATCGCAGCGCAAGGCTGAGCCGGCTGGCTGCGTCACGAGGCTGAATCTCAACGCAAGGAGACGTACATGAAGACTTGGATGAAATGGCTGGCTGCAGGTGTCGCCAGTGTCGGCCTGATGGGCTCCGCCCTGGCGCAGGAGCGCGGCACGAAGGAAGAGGCGATCGCCATGACCAAGGCGGCCTTCGAGCACATCAAGAAGGTGGGCGCCGAGAAGGCCTACAAAGACTTCACCAGCGACAAGGCCGCCTGGGTCAAGAAGGATCTGTATGTGATGGTCTATGACAGCAAGGCCGTGGCGCTGGCGCATGGCGCCAACGAGAAGCTGGTGGGCAAGGACATGAGCGCCGTCAAGGATGCCAACGGCAACCCGGTCGTGCTGGGTCTGATTAGTGTCGCTGCCAAGGGCGGCGGCTGGTACGACTACGACTGGCCGGACCCCGTCACCAAGAAAATCGCTCCCAAGACGACTTACGCCATCAAGCAGCCCAATGGCGATGGCTTCATTGGCGTGGGCATCTACCGCTGATGCCGGCCTGACGATCGCAACTCCGCAGCAGAGGCGCCCCGGCGCCTCTGCTGCTTGGTCAGGCATGGTGACGCTTGTTGTCGCCCGAGCCTAGAAGAACTTCTGCAGGAGACCGCAGTGAATCAGCTCCTTCGCAACGCTTCCATCCGCATCAAGGTCGCGCTCGCGCCGGCATTCGCCGTTCTGTGCATCCTGGTCGTCGCGGCCATGGGGTGGTCTTCGACGCGGATGCTGACGGATGAGCTGCATCAAGTGGGCGGTGTTGGCGTCCAGCGCATCGTCGCGGCTGAGTCCATGATCACCGATGTCTCGCGGATCCATCAGCAGCTCTACCAGTCCTTGACCTGGGAGGCGATCGGCTACCGCGCGGAGGCGATCACCGCGCTGGACCAGTCCTTGCTGAAGCAGCTCGAAGCCCTGGCGAAGACGCTGCAAGCGGCATCGGATGATGCAGAGATCAGTGAGGAGCAGCGCAAGGTGCTGGCGCAGGTCGCCAAGGACTACCTGCTCTATGCCAAGACAGCCAAGGACACGCTGGACATCAAGTCGGCTGGCGTTGCGACGGCTGCGAGCTATGTTGTGACGGTGGACAAGCAGTACGAAGCCATCCAGACCCAGCTGAGCGCATTCGTCAAGCGTGAGGTCGAATTGAGCGAGCAGGCGGTGGCCAAGGCCGAGAGCATTGGCAAGCAGGCCTCCAATGTCTCTCTGCTGGTGTCGGCGATTGCCTTGATCGCCTGTATCGGTTTTGCCTTCCTGGTGGCGCGTGCCATTGCCGCACCGCTTCGTGAGGCAGTCGTGCAGGCGCAGGCTCTGGCCGATGGCGACCTGACTCGGCGCGACGCTGTGGCCGGGCGCGACGAGACGGGCCAGGTGCTCGCGGCGCTGCAGAACGTGGCGTCCAACCTGAACCAGATCGTCGGTGGCGTGCGCTCGACGGCCGATGAGATCAACACCGCAGCCAGCGAGATCGCTTCCGGCAACGCCGATCTGTCCTCGCGCACCGAGAACACCGCGTCCGCGCTGGAGCAGACGGCCGCCTCGGTCGAGGAACTGTCGGCGACGATCCGCGGCACGGCCGAGAACGCCCGCGCCGCCGACGCGCTGGCCCGCCAGGCCGCTGCCGTGGCGGTGCAGGGCGGCACGGCAGTGTCCGAAGTGGTGGCCGCGATGAATGCCATCAATACCCAAGGCCGCAAGATTGCCGAGATCATCGGCACCATCGACAGCATCGCCTTCCAGACCAACATCCTGGCGCTGAACGCGGCGGTCGAAGCCGCCCGTGCTGGCGAGCAGGGCCGCGGCTTTGCCGTGGTGGCCAGTGAGGTCCGCACGCTGGCGCAGCGCAGTGGCGATGCAGCCAAGGAGATTCGCAGCCTGATTGGCGCATCGGTCGAGCAGGTCGATGCCGGCACCGGCAAGGTTGAAGTGGCGGGTCAGACCATGGCGCGCGTCGTCGACTCGATCCAGAAGGTGTCGCAGATGGTGGGTGACATCACCCGTGCAGCGGCCGAGCAGGCCGACGGCATCGCGCAGGTCAACAGTGCCGTGGCCGAGATGGACAAATCGACGCAGCAGAACGCTGCGATGGTGGAAGAGGCCACGGCGGCGACCGAGTCGCTGCGGACGCAGGCTTCACATCTGGTCGGCAGTCTGTCGCGCTTCAAGACCTGAGGCGCCCTGCTGGCGAGGCGCGATTCTGCGCGCGTGGCAAAGCCGCACTCGCCGCCAATTTCTCCACACCGGGCCGGTCCGCATGCGAGTGCGTACCGGCTTTCCTGCTCAAGCGCGCTCGTCTCCGGTCGATACAGTGAGGAATGAGCAAGACTGTCCACAGTCAGGTCCGCACGTTGCCGCCCCTGGTCGGGCTGTGGCGTGGCTTTGCCTGTCGAATCGGGCTGAGCCTTGCAGCGCTTCTGGTGCTGATGTCTCTCGGTGCGTGCCAACCCGCCAGCGCACCGCTGCCGCCCGCCGCGTCCAAGGCCGAGACCCTGTGGACGGACTTCGAGCGCATCGAGCGCGCGGCGCGCGCGCGGCCGGCAGAACAGGCGCGTGAGTTGCAGCAGCTCTACAGCCGGACGCTGCCCGGCAGTGCCGAGCGCCTGGAGGCCTTGAGTCTACGCGGCGCGATGGCGGCACGCCTGCGTGACCGGGCGATGCTGGATCCCATCCTGTCTGAGTTGCGCAACTGGCCGGTGCTCGATGGACGGCCGGAAGCTGAGGTGGTGGCGACCTTGACGCTGGCGCGCTTCCAGCAGGATCAGGGCCAGCTGCGCGACGCGAAGAAGACGCTGTTGAGCCTGACGGATGAATCAATCGCGCAATTGACTGATCGTCAACGCTATCGGGCCGCGGGCTTGCGCTCGGTCGTGCTGGCGGATGGTGGCGAATTCGATGCGGCCTTGCTGTCCGGTCAGGAGGCCATGCGCTTGGCGGACCAACTCGGCCAGAGCTGGCGGCAGGCGCTGGCGCTGTCCGACATGGCCTGGGTCTATCTGCGCGCCGAGCAGGGCGAGCGCGCCCGGGAGCTTGCCAACAGGGCGCTGGAGCGAGCGCGGCAGGACCCGGACCCCGAGACCTTGAATGCGGCACTGACCATTCTTGGCAATGTCTATGCCGACCATGCGGATACCAGAATCACCGAGAAAGCCTATGCCGAAGCGCTGGAGCAGGCGCGAGCCGCTGGTGGCCAGGGCATGCTGGCGCTGGGCCTGGGCAATTTTGCCGACTACTACCTGAGGCGCGGCGATTTTGCGCAGGCGCTGAAGCTGGCCGAGCAGGCGCTGCCGCTGGCGCAGCGCCAACAGCTGCTCAGCGCGGAAGTGCTGGCTTTGCACAATATGGGCATCGCCAAGATCGGCCTCAAGCGCTTGGCCGAAGGCACGCGCGATGTGCGCATGGCCATCAAGCTTGATCTGGACCAGGGGGCGATTGCCTATGCCGCCGAAGGCTGGGCCGAACTCGGCAAGTATCTGGAGAGCGCCGGTGACTGGGCGGGGGCGATCGATGCGCATCACAACTATCGGCGCCTGATCGATCAGGTGCTGCGCGACGAAACGCGCAAGTCGGTGCTGGAGGCGCAGGAGAGTTTCGAGGCCGAGCGGCGCGCCAAGGACATTGAGCTGCTGGCGCGCGACAACAGCCTGAAGGCCGAGCAGATCCGCGCCCAGGATCTGCAGCTGCGCCTGTGGGCCGCAGTGGCGGGCTGTGTGGTGGTTTCTGCCGTGCTGCTTGGCCTGGCCTACCAGCGCATTCGCCGCACCAACGAAGCGCTCAAGCACAGCAACGAGCATCTGAAACTTCAAAGCGAGAGCGATCCTCTGACCGGTCTTTCCAACCGAAGGCACTTCCAGAAGGCCGTTCAGCGCCTGACGCCCGCAGGCGGCCTGACGGCGACCGTCTATCTGATGGACATCGATTTGTTCAAGCGCATCAACGACATGCATGGTCATGCCGCGGGTGACAGCGTGCTGGTCGAGGTGGCGCGGCGTTTGCGCGCCGCTCTGCGCGAGGATGATCTGGTGGTGCGCTGGGGCGGGGAGGAGTTTCTGATCGTCGTTCCCGAGCGCGATGCCGAAGCGGCGCGGCTGCTGGCCCAGCGTTTGCTGGACATCGTGGGCCAGGAGCCGGTGCTGCATGGTGACAAGAAGGTCGCGGTCAGCGCGTCCATCGGCTTCGCCAGCTTCCCGCTGGGCCCGCACGGTCTGGCCTTGACGTGGGAGCGTGCGATCGATCTTGTGGATACCGCGATGTATGTCGCCAAGGCGCATGGGCGCAACCGTGCCTACGGTGTGCAGGGGGTCGGATCCAGCAACGAGGCTGAGCTGCTGCAGTTGATGCCCAGGCTTGAGGCTGCCTGGCAAGAAGGGCGTGCCGAAGTGGTGACCTTGCATGGCCCCAAGCCGCTGCAGGAGGCTGCATGAGACGCGGCGCGCTGATCCTTTGCCTGATTGCCGCCTTGCAGGTGCCCGCGCTGCAGGCTCAGACCCTGCCGGACACTCAGGCGCAGGCGGAAGCCCGCTTGTCGATGCTGCTCCTGCGGGCCTTCGACCAGCCGGAGGACGTGCTCAAGACCTTGCACGCCGAAGCGCCGGGCGGCGCAGCCGAGGTCAGCCAGCTGCATGCCCAGGCGATCGTGTTGACGGAGGCCGGGCGGCTGGAATCTGCGCTTGCGCTGGCAAGCAAGCTGGACGGCTTGCCGGAAGGGCGACCGCGTGCGGCGGTAGTGCGTGCCGTGGTGGCCGATCGGCGTGGCAATTTTGCCCAGGCCGTCGAGTCGGCGAAACAGGCCTGGAGCCTGGTGGCGAGCCGCTGCGAGCAACCGACAGCTTCACAGCTGGCAGGGCAGCCCGGGCGGCTGATTGGCTGTGACGTGGCTGCGGCCTGGAGCGCCTTGCGGCTGTTGCAGCGAGAACGTGAGTCGGCGGGCGCGCTGGCTGAAGCCGCAAGGTTGGCTCAGCAAGGCTTCAATCTGGCATCTTCGGTGCAGGACGTGGCGCGTGCCGTCATCAGCGCGGGCGCGCTGGCTGTGCTGAATCAGCAACTTGATCAAGCCGGCCAGGCCCGACGCTGGCTGACCGAAGGGCGCGCTCTGGCCGAAGGCGAGCCGCTGCTGCTGTCACGCATGTTGGTCTTCGAGGCGGGCGTGGCGAATGTGCGTGGCGACAGCGTGACGCAGCGCAGAGGCCTTGAAGATGCATTGCAGCTAGCCCAGTCTGCCGGCGCCAAGCGTGTGGCAGCCCAAGTACAAACCAACCTCACCGACCTGCACATGCATGCCGGTCGCGCCAGTGAAGCCTTGGCCATGGCACGCCTGGCTTTGCCGGTGGTGCTGGAGTTCAAGGACCTGCGTCTGGAGCGTACGCTGCGCCACAACACGGCCGTGGCCTTGATCATGCTGGGGCAGCTCGAGGCCGCGCGGCGCGAACTGGCACGCTCTCAGGCGCTGGGCGAGACGCAGCAGGAGCCGGCTAGGCGTGCCGCGGAACTGCGCGAGGTCGGCGAGGCCTGGGCCGCTGCCGGCCAGCCCCGCGAGGCCATTGCGATCTTCCATCAGGAGCGCGCTCTCACGGCCAAGACCCATGCGCTCAACCGCGATGCGCAGCTGCAGGCGCTTCGCATCAAGTTCGACAGCGAGCGCGAGCAGCGCAATCTGGACCTGCTGACGCGTGAAACCCATCTGAAGGACCAGCAGCTGCTCAATCACGATCTGGCGCGCAAGGCGGGCCTGGCTTTGGGGCTGTTGCTCCTCTTGTCGGTCGTGCTGGTCGGTGTGATGCTCAAGCGCGTGCGCGCTGCCAATCGCCAGCTCAAGGCCAACCAGCGGCTGTTGCGCGCGCAGAGCGAGCGCGATCCGCTGACGGATCTGGCCAATCGCCGGCACTTCCAGGCGGTGATGGCCGAGCAGGCGCCGGAGCGGCTGGATGGCGCGTTGATGATGATTGATATCGACCACTTCAAGCATGTCAACGACCGTTACGGCCATGGCGCCGGCGATGCGGTGATCTGCGAAGTGGGACGGCGTGTCAAGCATGCCGTGCGTGCCGAGGATCTGGTGGTGCGCTGGGGTGGCGAGGAGTTCCTGGTGTTCGCACCGCATGTCAGCAGCGAGCAGCTGCAGCTGCTGGCCGAACGGGTGTTGAACAGCGTCGGCGGCTCGGCCGTGCGCACCGAGTCCGGCGAGCTGCGCGTCACGGTTTCGATCGGCTTCGCGGGTTTCCCTTTGCCGGCCAATCGCTTGCCGCTGCATTGGGAGCAGGCGGTGGAATGCGCCGATATGGCGCTCTACATTGCCAAGTCCCAGGGCCGCAATCGCGCGGTCGGTATTGAAGCCGTGGAAGCGCCCGATCCGCAGGCGCTCAAGGCGATTCAGGGGGACCTGGAGTCTGCGTGCAGCAAGGGACAGGTGCGCTTGAAGCACATCAACGGGCCGACCTGAAACTGCCGTGCCTGGGCGCGTGCGCAGCGCGCCCACCGCTGGGGTGAGCCCGCATCCAGCCCGACATCGGCCTGCCGCATACTGGTGCGACAACAAGCACTTGATCCGGAGACAACGATGAGGCATCACCTGACCCGTCGCCGCGCGCTGACATCCTGCCTGACCCTGGCGTGCCTGAGCGTTCTACCGATGGCTGCGGCCCAAGCACAGAACAGCTGGCCCAGCCGACCGGTGCGCATCGTCGTGCCGTTTGCAGCCGGTGGTACGACGGACCTGCTCGCTCGGGCCCTGGCGCCTGAGTTGTCCAAGGCCTTCGGCCAGACCTTTGTGGTGGACAACAAGCCCGGCGCCGGTGGCAATCCGGGCACCGCCGAAGTCGCCAAGTCGACCGACGGGCACACCATCCTGATGGGCACGGTGGGCACGCACGGCATCAACCAGTCGCTCTATCCCAAGCTGCCTTACGACCCGGTGAAGGACTTTGCGCCGATCACGCTGGTGGCCGCGGTGCCCAATGTGCTGGTGCTCAACCCGGCCAAGGCGCAGCACTACGGTATCAACTCGGTGGCTGACCTGATCAAGGCGGCGAAGGCGAATCCGGGCAAGCTGAACATGGCGTCCAGCGGCAACGGGACCTCCATCCACCTGGCCGGGGAGTTGTTCAAGAGCATGACCGGGACCTTCATGCTGCATCTGCCCTACCGTGGCTCGGGCCCTGCCCTGATCGACCTGATGGGCGGCGATACCGATCTGATGTTCGACAACCTGCCCTCAGCCCTGCCGCACATCAGGTCAGGCAAGCTCAAGGCCATCGCCGTGACGAGTGCCAGGCGCAGCGAGGCAGTGCCTGAGCTGCCCACGATCGAGGAGGTCGGCGGCCCGGCGCTGAAGGGCTATGAGGCCAGCTCCTGGTTCGGCCTGCTGGCGCCGGCCAGCATGCCGGCCGAGCAGGTGGCGCGTTTGCAGCGGGAGACTGCCAAGGCCCTGGCCACCCCGGCCATCAAGGAACGCCTGGCCTCGCAGGGCGCGATCGCCAGCGGCATGAGCAGTGCCGAGTTCGCCGCACTGATTGCCAGCGAGACCAAGAAGTGGGCGCAGGTCGTCAAGGTCTCCGGCGCCAAGGTCGATTGAAGACGCGCACGCGGCTCAGAGAAGGGCTGCGTGGCTGGCTGAGTGCGCCTCAGACCTCGGCCTTCCAGTCGCCCGACTTGCCGCCTTGCTTCTCCAGCACGCGGATCTGCTCCATCACCATGCCCCGATCGGCCGCCTTGCACATGTCGTAGATGGTCAGCAGGCCGATCTGCACCGCGGTCAGCGCCTCCATCTCCACGCCAGTGCGGCCCAGCGTCTCGACCTGGGCCGTGCAGATGACGGCGTTCGCTGCGGCATCGATCTCGAATTCGACCGCGACCCGCGTGATCGGCAGCGGATGGCACAGCGGAATCAGCTCCGAGCAGCGCTTGGCGCCTTGGATGGCCGCGATGCGGGCCACGCCCAGCACATCGCCTTTTTTGGCGTTGCCAGCCTGGATCAGCGCCAGCGTGGCCGACAGCATGCGGATGCGACCGCTGGCCCGCGCCACGCGATGTGTTTCGGCCTTGGCCCCCACGTCGACCATATGGGCCTGACCCTGAGCATCAAAATGGGTGAGCGGATTGCTGGCTGAACTCATGGTTTGTTTGCTGCGGAAACAATCGGGAAACCTGCTGTCTGCCATCATAGTGAGGCTGTGCACCGGAGACCGCTGTTGAGCTCGAGAACCTTGAAACCATCCCAACGTTTGCTGTGCGCTCTGCTGGCCGCCAGTTTTCTGGCGCAGCCGGCCTTGGCGCAGGTCAACTTGCCTTCCTTGGGTGATGCCGTGTCAGCTGACGTCGGCATTGGTGCCGAGCGCCGCCTTGGCGATCAGGTGATGCGGCAGATCCGCCTGGACCCCGACTACCTGGACGACCCGCTGCTGCTGGAGTACGTGCTGGGCATCTGGGACCCGCTGGTGGCTGCAGCCAAGCAGCTGGGCCATATCGGCGACGACACGGTGGAACGCTTCGCCTGGGAGACCTTTCTCGTGCGCGATCGCAGTGTCAATGCCTTCGCGCTGCCTGGCGGCTTCGTCGGCGTGCATCTGGGCCTGATTGCGATGACGGGCGCCCGTGACGAGCTGGCCTCGGTGATGGCACACGAGCTGTCGCACATCACGCAGCGCCACATTGCCCGGCGCATCGTCGGCGATTCGCGCACCGGCGTGCTGGCAATGGCCGGCTTGGTGCTGGGCTTGATTGCGGCGTCCCGGACCAATAGCGTGGATATGGCGAATGCGGCCATCGTCGGCAGCCAAGCGGCGGCACAGCAGGCCTCGCTCAACTTCTCGCGCGACATGGAGCGCGAGGCGGACCGTGTGGGTTTTAATGTGTTGACGCAGGCGGGATTCGCCGGTTCGGGCATGCTGGGCATGTTCGAGCGCATGGAGCAGGCCTATCACCTGATGGATTCAGGCAGCTACCCCTATCTGCGCTCGCACCCCCTGACGACCGAGCGTATCGGGGATGCGCGCGCGCGCCTCGGGGCCGCGGCCTGGCAGCGGCCGGTCAGCCGCACCGAGCACCTGTTGATGGGCGCGCGCGCCCGGGTGCTGATGGATGCCCGGGCCGAGAGTCTGGGCAAGCTGCAGGAGCTGGACGCTGGGGCCCGCAGCGTGCAAGCCGGTGCGGATGGCATGGAACAGCTGGCGGCGCGCTACACCAGTGCACTGGCCTCGATCAAGCTGCGCCAGTGGCCACGTGCGGAGAATGCGCTGCGCCAGGCCGAGATGATCCTCAAGCTGATCGGTCCGGACGAACGCTCATCCCGCATGTTGCTGCTTTTGCGTGCAGAGCTGGCGCAGGCCAGCGGCCAGGCTGCTGGCGGCTGGGCGGCCCTGGCGCCCTTGCAGACGGATCAATCGCGCGTGCTGCTGATGCAGCGTGGTCAGCTGGCGATGGTGGACGGCGCCATCGAGCCGGCGAGGCAGGCCGCCGAAGCCCTACAGACCCACGTCAGCCTCAATCCCCAGGACGCTGGTGCCTGGAGTCTGCTGGCCCAGCTGTGGGAGCGCCTCGGCCATCCCTTGCGGGCCGTGCGGGCCCTGGGAGAGGCGCGGGCCGCCGCTGGGGATCTCAACGGCGCGATCGACCGCATGCGCTCGGGCCTGAGCCAGTCGCGCGGGCGCGAGGCGGATCAAGTGGAGGCGGCCGTCATCGATGCAAGGCTGCGCGCCCTGATCTATGAGCGTCGTCAGTTACTGGCCGAGATGTATCCGCGCGGCGCCCCTGTGGGCGCCGAGTTGCCCAATCTGCAGGGCCGGCCCTTGTCGCCACGGCTGGGCAGCTGACCCGACGCGCGGCTTGAGCTATTCGGGCGTCGGGAACAGGCGCTCGATCAGCACGTCGATGACCATGCCGCAGAGGCTGTAGATCAGCGAGCCGATCAAGGCGGCGCCGAAGCCGGTGACCGCGAAACCTTCCAGTACCGAGGCCGCGGCCCAGAACAGCAGGGCGTTGATGACAAACAGGAACAGGCCCAGGCTCAGCACCGTGACGGGCAGCGTCAGCAACACCAGGATCGGCCTCAACAAGGTGTTGAACAGCCCCAGCACCAGGGCGGCGATCAGGGCCGAGCCATAGCTGGTCACCACCACGCCCGGGTAAAGCCAGGCCACGAGCAAGAGGGCGCCCGCCAGCAGCAGCCATCGCGTCAAGGTTTTCATGCGTCAAGCATACAGGCGCCGCGTGAACGGAGTCACGCCGTGGATGCTGTACGTGACTCCCCCAGGTTTTGCAGAAGTCGGGCTTGCTGGCACAATCGCGGGTTCCGAAGGGGGAGTAGCTACGCGGCCGCGGCCGTGGCGAAGGTCCGTCAATACGGCGAGTGCTGCGACAGTACGCGCCCGGGCCTCGCAGCTGCCGGTCATGCGCCGGCTCCGCCCCGCAAGACCTTTCGGTTCGCTATCGGCTGTGCCGGTCTTTTTTCTGTTCTTGCGGGGTTTGCCTATGACCACGATCGCGCCACTTTGGCTGTGGATCTTCTTTGTCGCCAGCGTGCTGGTGGCCTTGTTCGTCGATTTCGTCGTGCTGCGCAAGCAAGGCGCGCATGAGGTTGGCGTCAAGGAAGCGATCAACTGGTCGCTCGTCTGGGTTGGCCTGAGCCTGGCTTTCAATGTCCTGTTCTGGTGGGCCATCAAGGACAGCACCGGCGATTCACAACTCGCGACCACCAAATCGCTCGAGTTCCTGACCGGCTACCTGATCGAGAAATCGCTGGCAGTCGACAACATCTTCGTCTTCCTGATGATCTTCACCTACTTCTCGGTGCCGCCGGCCTACCAGAAGCGGGTGCTGATGTACGGCATCATCGGCGCCATCGTGCTGCGCACGGTGATGATCCTGGTCGGCAGCTGGCTGATCGCGCAGTTCCACTGGATCCTCTACGTGTTCGGCGCCTTCCTGCTGATCACTGGCATCAAGATGTGGTGGGCGGCCGGGCAGGAGCCTGATCTGGAAAGCAATCCCGCGCTGAAGCTGCTGCGCCGCATCATGCCGGTCAGCCAGAACTTCGATGGCGAGCGCTTCTTCACTGTGGAGAACGGCAAGAAGCTGGCCACGCCGCTGCTGCTGGTCATCGCGCTGGTGGGCATCACCGATGTGATTTTTGCGGTGGACTCCATCCCTGCGATCTTCGCCATCACCAATGACCCCTTCATCGTGCTGACGTCCAACATCTTCGCGATCCTGGGTCTGCGCGCCATGTACTTCCTGCTGGCAGCGATGGCATCGAAGTTCCACCTGCTGAGCTACGGGCTGGCAGTGGTGCTCGCCTTCATCGGCACGAAGATGATTTTGATCGACATCTACAAGATCCCGGTGTTGGTGTCGCTGGGTGTGGTGGTGGTTGTTTTGGCCTTCACCATGATCCTGAGCGTGCGCACCGCACCCAAGATCCGCGGCCAATAAGTTCTGCTGCGCGGCGCATGGCGCCGCCACGCTGGGCCGATCAAGCCCCCGCCGACCGACTGGTCTGCGGGGGCTTTTCACTTTGTGCGCGACTTTGCCCCTGAATAGGCCTACAGGCTCCGTTTGTTAAATAAGAATAGTTCGCATTAGTGTTACTATTCGCTCACGCAAACACGGCAGGCCTCGCTTCGAGCGGGGCCTGCCGGATGGCCCCACTTCAGCACAAGTCACGTGAGTACCGCACCACTCGTCCCGCCCAACACTGCCGTGCTGCCCTTACGAAGCGGCACCGCCCCGCGGCCGCCCGCGCGAGCCGCCGATGAGCTTGGACGCAGCGGCCGGCATCTGCTGATCGGTGGCGTCTTGCTGGCGCATCTGGCGGGCGGCTGGGCCTTGATGCAGGTGCAGTCGGTGAGGGAAGCGGTGGTCGAGGTCGCGCCCCTGATGGTGAGCCTGATCGCGCCGGCACCCCTGCCGAAGCCACCCGCCCCTGCGCCTGCCCCGGCGCGCCAGCCGGTCAAGGCACCTGCGCCTGCGCCCTTGATCGCGGCCGCGCCCACGGCGACCCCGGCTCCTCCGACCTTTGTGGCCCCTCCCGTCGAAGCGGTTGCGGCGCCAGTGGCCGTGTCGGCCGAGCCGGTGGCGCCCGCCCCGGTGCCGGCGGTGTCGGCCCCACCGGCGCCGAAGCAATTGCCGTCTAGTGCGGTGCGCTATCTCGTCGAGCCCCAGCTGACGGTGCCCCTGCTGTCGCGCCGTCTGGGCGAGCAGGGCCTGGTGCAGGTGCGCGTGCTGGTCGATGTGCGCGGCCGCCTGAAGGAGGTCAGCCTAAAGAAATCGTCGGGCTTCGCCCGACTTGACCAGCAGGCCTTGCAGGACATCCGCAGCGCGCGCTTTGCGCCGCATCTTGAGAACGGCCAGCCCATCGAGTGGGAGGCCACGGCCCTGCTGTCCTACGAGCTGGACCGCTGAACACTTTGTCATTACCGAGCGAGAACATGGACGTCACCGCCACCCCCACCCTGGGATTCAGCCACTTCATCATGCAGACCGACGCGGTCGGCAAGTTCCTGTTTGCCACCCTGGTACTGATGTCGGTGGCCTCCTGGGCGCTGATCGCGGCCAAGGGCCTGAGCCAGTGGCTGCGATCTAAGCGCAGCGCCAGCTTCCTTGAGTTCTTCTGGAACGCCCGCTCCCTTGATGCGGTGACGGCCGAGCTGAACACGCACGGCGCACGCGATCCCTTCTCGCACCTCAGCGCCCACGCGCTGCATGCCCAGGCCCATCACGCCCGCCATGGTGCCTCGCGTCTGGCCGAAGCCGGCTCGGCCAATGACTTCATCACGCGCACGATCAAGAAGGTGCTGGATGAGGAGACGACCCGTCTGGAGTCCGGCCTGACCACGCTAGCCACGGTCGGCGCCACCGCGCCTTTCGTCGGCCTGTTCGGCACGGTCTGGGGTGTCTATCACGCACTGCTGGCGATCGGCGTCAGTGGCGCCGGCACGCTGGACAAGGTGGCGGGTCCAGTCGGCGAAGCGCTGATCATGACCGGCGTCGGCCTGGCTGTGGCCATCCCGGCGGTGATCGCCTACAACGCCTTCACCCGTAGCAACCGTGTGCTGAGCGCACAGCTCGATGCCTTTGCCTACGAGTTGCACAGCTTCCTGACCCTGGGCGAAGCGCCGGGCGCCGGCGGCCAGCAGGCAGGCAATGTGCGGCCGCTCAAGCCCGCGGCGGCCTGAGGACCAGAGCCATGGCTTTCGCTTCCTTCGACAACAAGCGCGCAAGCGCGCCGGTGGCTGAAATCAATATGGTGCCGCTGATCGACGTGATGCTGGTGCTGCTGGTGATCTTCATCGTTACCGCGCCCCTGCTGACCCATGCGGTAAAGCTGGACCTGCCCAAGGTGAGCTCGACCGCTCAGGCGGTGGTGCCCCAGAAAATCGAGTTCGCCATCGACGCCCAGGGCCAGCGCTTCTGGAATGGCGAGGCGATCAGCCGTGCCGACGCCATCAGCCGCTTCGCCCTTGAGGGTGCCAAACCGGATCAGCCCGAGGTGCATCTGCGCGCCGACCAGGACGTGGCCTATCGCGTGGTCGCCGAGACCCTGGCCGATGCGTCCAAGGCGGGGCTCAGCAAGGTCGGCTTCGTGAGCCAGCCCGAGTCACGCTGAGGCTGCCGGCCCCCGCGTGAGCTGACGCAACCCCATCAAGTGGGACGCCATCAATGGGCGGCTCACCGGGCAGAGCCATGCCCAGAATTTCTAACGAGGAGAAGATATGTCTTCAAAAAAGACGCACAAGAAGAGCCCGGCATCGGGCAAGCGCAACACGGCCCTGCTGCCGCTGGGCGCACTGGCGGCCGGGTTCGGCTTGGCATCCGCCGCGTTGGCCCAGGGCGTGCCGGAGCAGCCGGCCGAGCCTGCCAAGGCTGAAGCCACGCTGCCGGTGGTGCGCGGCAAGGCAAGCGCCGAAAAACCCGGCAAGGCGGACTACCAGGCCACCGAGACCCGCATCGGCAAGGGGCGCCAGGAGCTGCGTGACATTCCCCAGTCCATCACCGTCGTCACCGAGAAACTGATCGACGACCGCAACCTCGACACCATGAAGGAGCTGCTGAAGAACACCGCCGGCATCACCTTCATGGCGGCTGAGGGCGGCGAGGAGGACATCCGTCTGCGCGGTTTCCCGCTGCAGGCCACGGGCGACGTCTTCATCGACGGCATGCGTGACCCGGCGTTCTATGAGCGCGATACCTTCTTCTACGACCGCCTGGAACTGCTGCGCGGCTCGGCCTCGATGCTGTTCGGCCGTGGTTCCACAGGCGGTGCGGTGAACCAGGTCATGAAGACCCCGCGCCTGCTCAATGAGAACCAGATCGACCTGACGCTGTCCAGCCACGGCGGCGTGCGTGCGGTGGGCGACTTCAATGCCAAGACGGGCGAGTCCTCGGCGCTGCGCGTGGGCACGATGTACAGCTATGCCGACAACAACGGCGCCGGCAGCAAGATCGACAAGGCCGGCCTGGCTGGCACTTACCGCTGGGGCATCGGTGAGCGCGACGAATTCAGCGCGACGATCTATGCGCTGGAGAACGACAACGGCATGAACTACGGCATGCCCTGGATCCGCCCGACGACCACGTCTGCCGTCAGCGAAACAAGGCTGCTGCCGCTGGACCCGACGGCCTACTACGGCCTAGCCAGCGACTACAACAAGGGATCGGCGAACTACGGCATGCTGACCCACACGCACCGCTTTGGCCAGAACGCCGAGCTGATCACCAAGGTGCGCAAGGCGGACTACACGCGTGACCAGCGCTCCGGCACGGTGCGCTTCGCGGCAGCTGCCGCGCAGCCCGACCGGACAGCCGTTTCGCTTGCCACCTTCGGTCCCAGAACCGTGATCAACCGGGGCACGCATCTGAAGATCCAGGACATGCAGACGCTGACCGCGCAGAGCGATTTCGCCTCCAAGTTCAAGGCCATCGGCCTTGAGCACAGCCTGCAGGCCGGTGTCGACTTTGCCGACGAGAAGAAGCAGGTCTACAGCCAGCTCAGCGCCGCGCAGGGCGGCGTCGTGCCGGCCAAGCCGACCACCACGGTGGGCACGCCCAACGATGGCGCGTCCGTCGACGAGAGCCTGCGCCGCCTGCGCCTGGCCAACGAGTACCGCTCCAAGGGCTGGGGCGCCTATGCGCAGGATCTGGTGACGATCGCGCCGCAGTGGAAGCTGCTGGCCGGTTTGCGCTACGACAGCCTGGACGGCGACTACAGCACCTACGCGATTCCCAACGCCGCCGCGACACCGGTGACGACCACCAGCTACCGCATGAAGATCTCGGAGTGGAGCCAACGCGCGGCAGTGCTGTTCCAGCCCAATGCCCTGATGTCCTTCCATCTGGGCGCAGCGACGTCGTTCAACACCTCGGGCGATGCCTACTCGCTGGGTGCCGACAATGCCAGCACGCCGCCCGAGAAGTCCATCAATGTGGAGTTGGGCGCCAAGCTCGATTCGGCGGACGGCAAGATGACCAGCCGTTTTGCGGTCTTCCGCAGCACCAAGCTGCACGAGCGCAACACCGATCCGCTGGTCAACCTGGTGACGCTGTCGGGCAAGCGCCATGCCGCCGGCTTTGAAGCCGACTTCACCGGCCGACTGGCCCAGGGCTGGGAAGTCTTTGCCTCCTTCATGTGGATGCCGGTGGCCAAGATCGACGTCGGCGTGGCCGGCTCGGAAGGCCAGGGCACGCGGCCCTCGCTGACGCCGCGCTACTCCGGCACCTTGTGGACCACCTACCAGCTGACGCCGCAATGGCGCCTGGGCGCGGGTCTGAACGGCCGCAGCGGCCAGCAGCCCAACCGCAACCCAGGCTTCTTTGCGCCCAAGTTCGTGACGGGCGATCTGATGGCCGAGTACACAGCGATCCAGGACAAGCTGAGCTTCAAGCTCAACGTCAGCAATGTGAGCAACAAGCTGTATGCCGAGTCGCTGTATGCCGGCGGCCACTACATCCCTGGCACCGGCCGCATCGTCGCGCTGACGAGCAGCTACAAGTTCTAAGGCCAGCAACGGGTTGATCTGCTACCTTCTTTCGAGAAGGCCTCTACGGCCCGGGGCTCGTCCCCGGGCCATTTTTCATGTGCACCCGGCAGGGCGCACCTACTCGATTCCGAGCACTGCTCGCCAAGGAGTCCATGATGTTGCTGAAGATCGCGCAAGTGCTGAGTGCCGAAGCGCTGGCGCGAGCGCGCGCACTGCTGGCGCAAGCGTCTTGGGAAGATGGACGCAAGACGGCCGGCGCGCAGGCTGCCGAGGTCAAGAACAACGAGCAGTTGCCGCGCGACAGTCGTGAGGCCCTGGCGCTGCAGGCACTGGTGCTGCAGGCGCTGGAGCAGCATCCGCTGTTCTTCTCGGCCGCATTGCCTAAGCGGGTGCTGCCGCCAATGTTCAACCGCTATGGCGATGCCGCCAACACCTACGGCGCGCACGTCGACCAGGCCGTGCGCTACTTGCCCGGCGGCACGCAGCGTGTGCGCACCGACATCTCCTGCACGCTGTTCCTGGCCGAGCCGCATGAATACGACGGCGGCGAGCTGCTGATCCACGACACCTTCGGCGAACAACGCATCAAGCTGGCAGCCGGCGATATGGTGCTCTATCCCGGTACCAGCGTGCATGCCGTGACGCAGGTGACGCGCGGCCAGCGCCTGGCCAGCTTCTTCTGGGTCGAGAGCATGGTGCGCAGCGATGAGCAGCGTCGTCTGCTGTACGAGCTGGACATGAGCTTGCTGCGCCTGCGCGCCGAGCATGGCGAGTCGCCCGCTACCGTGCAGCTGACGGGCACGTATCACAACCTGCTGCGCATGTGGGCCGACACATGAGCGGCGGCGCCTTGCAGCAGATTCCGCCCGATGTGGCGAATCTGGCCGACTTCGAGCCACATGCGCGCGAACGCATGAGCACCGAGGCCTTCGCCTATCTCAATGGTGGCGCGGCCGACGAGCTGACGCTGCGCGTCAACCGTGCGGCGTGGGACGCCATCCGGCTGTGGCCGCGCGTCCTGCGCGATCTGTCCGGCGGCCACACCCGCATCGAGCTGCTGGGGCGGCGCTGGCCGGTTCCGGTGGCGCTGGCGCCCATCGCCTATCAGCAGCTGGCCCATCCGGAGGGCGAACTGGCCAGCGCGCTGGCCGCTGCGGCGCAGGGTGTGGGCCTGGTGCTGAGCGCGCAGTCCAGCGTCGCGATGGACGTCGTGGCCCGGGCCATGGCGAGCGAAGCTGAGCGCGGGCCGCTGTGGTTCCAGCTCTACTGGCGCGACGACCCGGGCTTCATGCGCGAACTGCTGGGCCGTGTGGAGGCGGCGGGCTACGAGGCGCTGGTGCTGACCGTCGATGCCCCCGTGCACGGCGCGCGCGATCGCGAGCGCCGCGCCGGCTTCAAGCTGCCGCCGCAGATCCGTGCCGTCAACCTCGGCGGGCTCAAACGACCGGTGGAACTTCAGCTCGGCCAGAGCCTGCTGTTCGACGGCCTGATGCCGCGCGCGGCGACCTGGGCGCAGGTCGACTGGTTGCGCGAGCACAGCCGCCTGCCGCTGCTGCTCAAGGGCGTCGCGCACCCGGACGATGCGCGCGAAGCGCAGCGCCGCGATGTGGCCGGGCTCGTGGTCTCCAACCACGGCGGCCGCACGCTGGACACGCTGCCACCAACGGCAGCGCTGCTGCCGCGCCTGCGCGAAGCGGTGGGGCCTGAGCTGCCGCTGCTGGTCGATGGCGGTATCCGGCGCGGCACCGACGTGCTCAAGGCGCTGGCCTTGGGTGCCGATGCAGTGCTGCTGGGCCGGCCTTATGTGCATGCGCTGGCGACCGCCGGCGCGCATGGCGTGGCCTATGCGCTGCGCCTTTTGCGCGATGAATTCGAGATCGCTATGGCGCTCAGTGGCTGCCGCAGTTGCGACGAGATCGGGCCGCATCTGCTGTGGCAATCGCAGGAGTGATGCACAGCCGCGACATTCAGGGGTGTTGATCGGGCAAATCTCGCGCTCCTGACGCAAATCTCCTCTATGAGAGCCTTCTCAATGAGAGAGGCGCGCAGTACCATTGCTCGCGCAGGGCGCCAGAGAGTATCGAAGGCTCAGACCTTCACCCGGACCCCGGCACATCAACACAACCTTTGATGGAGAGAATCGAAATGGCAACTGCGAAGAAGGCTGCTCCCGCCAAGAAGGCGGCCCCGGCCAAGAAGGCCGCTCCGGCCAAGAAGGCGGCGGCTCCTGCGGCCAAGAAGGCAGCTCCGGCAAAGAAGGCCGCTGCACCGGCCAAGAAGGCTGCACCGGCCAAGAAGGCTGCGGCTCCTGCAAAGAAGCGCACTCCCAATGCGGCCTTCATGAAGGCGCTGACCCCCAGCGCTGCATTGGCCGCCATCGTTGGCTCGGCACCGCTGCCGCGCACCGATGTGACCAAGAAGGTGTGGGAGTACATCAAGAAGCACAAGCTGCAGGACGAAGTGCAGAAGCGCATCATCGTTGCCGATGCCAAGCTGAAGGAAATCTTCGGCAAGGCCAAGGCCGATATGTTCGAGATGACCAAGCTGATCAACAGCCACCTGAAGTGATGCTGGCTTTGCAGCACTTCGGTGCTGCAAGTCTTCATGTGCACAAGGCCCGGAATTTCCGGGCCTTTTTTTGTCTGGGTTCGACAGGCCTGCCAGCTGCAGGCTGCATGGCCTCAGCCAGGCTCAGGCAATATCCAGCGATTGCAGGGCGCGGGTCAGTTGTGGCACATCAATAGGCTTGAGCCAGTACTCCTTGAAGCCGGCCTGTAGCGCCGCCTGCACCTGCTCGGGCAGGGCGTCGGCGGACAGCGCAACGCAGGCCAATTCGCTGTGGCGCGGATCGCGCCGCAGCTGCGCCAGCAAGTCCAGGCCGCTCATGTCCGGCAGGTTCATGTCGACCAGCAGCAAATCGGGCTGCAGCTCAGTGAGCATGTGCAAGGCTTGGCTGCCGTCTTCAGCGCACTCAAGCTGCCAGCCTGGCATTCGGCGGAACACCTCTTCCATCAACACGATGTTGATGCGGTCGTCTTCGACGTAAAGCACAAGGCGTGAAGTGGTGAGATCTGACATGGCAGCGGACAGGCAGGCACGGAAAGCGCAGCAGCAGCACGGCTCAGCGCGCCGCGCACGATAGCAGCGAATCACCGGCGCTGTGTTGTTCCGGCTGTGCATGTGCCCGATTTCCGCTGCAGCTCGCCATGAACGCAGCGAAGTGTCCAAAAGCGTGACATATGCAAGCTTTGGACAACCCCTCATCAAGGGGGCGGCAGCCTAGGGTTGCCCCCAGCAGTCCGTAAACTGTAGGTACTCGCCAGGTCTATGGATCTGGAGCGGAACCCAAAGCAAAACCATGTCCATCCTCGCCTCCATCGCACTGGCCGCCTCAACCGCGACCTTGCCCCAATGCAGTTGGGACAAGCCCGGCGTCAATCCTTTCATGGGTGATGTGGTGGCTGCGGTTGACCGCTATCAGGACATTCCGGCGCCGGTGCGTGCCAAGCTCAAGGCCCGCATGCAGGCGCGCCAGTACGACGAGATCGCGCTGATCACCCGTGACGGCATCGAAGGCAAGGCTCAGTACGGCGCCGAGATCCGCGACATGCACTTCGGCGCCGGCAGCGTCTGCCGCACCGTGACCCGCAGCAAGTGGACTGCGAAGATGCAGGAGCGCGGTCTGGTCTATTGCGAAGACGGCCACTGCATTCTGGTGCCGACTGTGTGCCGCAACGTCAGCCGCATCCAGCGCATCGCCGCGGCAAAGCCCACGATCGTGGCAGTCGCTCCGCCGGCTGCTGATCCTCAGACTGAACTGGAACTCGAGCCGCCGGGCGCCGGTGTGCCCGGAGGCAGCACCCCATCTCCGGCCGGGCCGAGTTTTGCGCAACTGTCCAGCCCCTTGCCGACGACGACGGTGACGGCTGCACCTCCCGGCCCAGGATTCATTCCAGGCGCGCCGCCTCTGGTGCCGACCTTGCCGCCCGGCATCCCCACCGTCACACCTCCCGTGCCCGAGCCCGAGACTTGGGCGCTGCTGCTGTCCGGCTTGGCTGTGGTGGCCTGGGTCGCCAAGCGCCGCCGCCCTACCTGACCAGCAAGGGTTTCAGATAGCGGCCCGTGTGGCTGCTTGCGCAGTCAGCCAGCTGTTCGGGTGTGCCGGCCAGCAGCAGCTGCCCGCCGCCTGAGCCCCCTTCCGGACCCATGTCCACCAGCCAGTCGGCGGTCTTGATGACGTCCAGGTTGTGCTCGATCACGACGATGGTGTTGCCCGCGTCACGCAGCTGGTGCAGCACCTTGAGCAGCAGCGCGATGTCGGCGAAGTGCAGGCCGGTGGTTGGCTCGTCCAGGATGTAGAGCGTGCGGCCGGTGTCGCGCTTTGACAGTTCCAGCGCCAGCTTGACGCGTTGCGCCTCGCCGCCTGAGAGCGTGGTGGCGCTCTGGCCTAGCTTCACATAGCCCAGGCCCACGTCCAGCAGCGTTTGCAGCTTGCGCGAGATGCTGGGCACGGCGCTGAAGAATTCCGCCGCATCTTCGATCGTCATCCCCAGCACCTGGGTGATGTTCTTGCCCTTGTAGAGCACCTCCAGCGTCTCGCGGTTGTAGCGCTTGCCATGGCAGACATCGCAGGGCACGTAGACATCGGGCAGGAAGTGCATCTCCACTTTGATGACGCCGTCGCCCTGGCAGGCCTCGCAGCGGCCGCCGGCCACGTTGAAGCTGAAGCGGCCGGGGCCGTAGCCGCGCTCGCGCGCGGTGGGCATCTCGGCGAACAACTCGCGGATTGGCGTGAACAGGCCGGTGTAGGTGGCCGGATTGGAGCGCGGCGTGCGGCCGATCGGCGACTGGTCGACGTTGATGACCTTGTCGAAGGCGTCCAACCCCTCCATCTCGTCATGCGGCGCCGGGTCCTGGTGGCTCTGGTAGAGCTTCTTGGCCACCGCCGCATACAGCGTGTCGTTCACCAGCGTGCTCTTGCCCGAGCCGGAAACGCCGGTGACGCAGGTCAGCAGGCCCACCGGGATTTCGACGCTCACGCCCTTGAGGTTGTTGCCGCGCGCGTTGACGATCTTCAGCGTGCGCGGCTCCTTCATGTCGGCCAGGCTGTGGCGCTTGGTCGGCACCTCGATCTTGGCGCTGCCGGACAGATAGCGGCCGGTCAGCGAGGCCGGGTTGGCCGCCACCTCGGCCGGTGTGCCCTGGGCCATGATGCGGCCGCCATGCACGCCGGCGCCGGGACCCAGGTCCAGGACATAGTCGGCGGCGCGGATTGCGTCCTCGTCGTGCTCGACCACCAGCACCGAGTTGCCCAGATCGCGCAGATGGCGCAGCGTGGCGATCAGGCGGTCGTTGTCGCGCTGGTGCAGGCCAATGCTGGGCTCATCCAGCACATACATCACGCCAGTCAGGCCTGAGCCGATCTGCGAGGCCAGGCGGATGCGCTGTGCCTCGCCGCCTGACAGCGTGTCGGCGCTTCGGTCCAGGCTGAGGTAGTTGAGGCCCACGTCGTTGAGGAAGCGCAGGCGCGAGGCGATCTCGCGGATCACCTTGTCGCCGATCTCGGCCTTGGCGCCCTTGAGCTTAAGACCTTCGAAATAGTGCAGGCAGTCGGCCAGCGTCGAATGCTCCACCTCATAGATGGGCCGGCCCTTGAAGCCGGGCGCGGCGTCGGCAGGCTGCAGCACGACATGGCGTGCTTCCCGGCGCAGGCGCGAGCCCTCGCAGTGCGGGCAGGGCTTGGCGGCCATATAGCGCGCCAGATCCTCGCGCACCGCGCTGGAATCGGTTTCCTTGAAGCGCCGGGTCAGGTTGGGCAGGATGCCTTCAAAGGGATGCGAGCGCTTGACCGAGCGCTTCTTGCCATTGGCACCTTCAGCTTCGTAGGTGAAGCTGATCTCGTCCAGGCCTGAGCCTTGCAGCAGAACGCTGCGCGCCTGCTCGGGCAGTTCTTCGAACGGCAGCTCGATGTCGAAGCCATAGTGCTTGGCCACGCTCTCCAGCATCGAGAAGGTGTAGGCATTGCGCCGGTCCCAGCCCTTGACGGCACCGCTGGCCAGGCTGAGCGTTGGGAAGGCCACCACACGGTCCGGGTCGAACACCGTCAGCTGGCCCAAGCCCTCGCAGCTCGGGCAGGCGCCCACGGGCGAGTTGAAGGAGAACAGGCGCGGTTCCAGTTCCGGCAGCGAGTAGCTGCAGATCGGGCAGGCGAATTTGCTGGAGAACAGCGTCTCGGCGCCGGTGTCCATGTTCAGCACCAGTGCGCGACCCTCGGCCAGGCGCAGCGCGGCCTCGAAGCTTTCGGCCAGGCGTTGGCGCAGCTGGTCGGCGGAATCGGCACGCACCTTGACCCGGTCCACGACCACGTCGATATCGTGCTTCTCGGCCTTCTTCAGGGCTGGCACGTCGGGTGCCTCGACTGTCTGGCCGTCGACACGAAAGCGCACATAGCCCTGGGCTTGCATGTCCTCGAACAGCTCGACGAACTCGCCCTTGCGGTCGCGCGCCACCGGCGCCAGCAACATCAGCTTCGATTCATCGGGCATGGCCAGCACTGCGTCGACCATCTGGCTGACGCTTTGCGCCTCCAGCGGCAGGTGGTGGTCAGGGCAGAAGGGCGTGCCGGCGCGCGCATAGAGCAGGCGCAGGTAGTCGTGGATCTCGGTCACCGTGCCGACGGTCGAGCGCGGGTTGTGGCTGGTCGCCTTCTGCTCGATCGAGATCGCTGGCGACAGCCCTTCGATCACATCAACGTCGGGCTTGTCCATCAGCTGCAGGAACTGCCGCGCGTAGGCCGACAGGCTTTCCACGTAGCGGCGCTGGCCCTCGGCATAGAGCGTGTCGAAGGCCAAGCTGGACTTGCCCGAGCCGGACAGGCCGGTGATCACCACCAGCTGGTTGCGCGGCAGGTCCACATCGATGTTCTTCAGATTGTGGGTACGAGCGCCGCGCACGCGGATCATCGGTGCCTCTTGGAACGGCACGCGAATCGTCGGCGCTGAGGTGGCGCTCGGGGTATCTGGCAGCGGTGAGGACATGGGCCGGGGCGAGCGTGAAAAACCGTCCATGATAGAGCCGAGGCCGGCGTCGAGCTCGCTGCCACGGGCGTCATGGTGCGATCCGCACCGCTCGGACGCGGCCGTGCCGGTTAAATTGGGGGAGTGCCGGGGGACGGGTGTAGCAGGCCACTCCGCTTTGCGCCATACTCGCGCCCGCACCGCCCCAGCCATCCGAAAGCGATGAAGAAGCGCCATCTCGCCCTGCTCGGCCTGACCTTGTTGCTGACCCTTTGGCTGGGTTCGGCCGACTGGGGCATGACGCCTGAGCCGCAGACATCGGCTTCTGTGCGCAGCGTGTGGTCCTCGCTGCTGACCCAGGTGCTGGGGCCGGCTGACTGAAGCCCTCCAGACGCCGCGCGGCTGGACGTTCGTCCGGCGCATTTGCACTTCGACGCAGCCAGCCTGCAACTCGTCTCAGGCGCCTGGCAAGGCCCGCAGGCGCTGCCGATACTGACTCCATCGACACCCAATCAGGGGTTCGAGTCCACCGACAAGGAGTCCATCATGAAGCTGAAGATCCAAGCCCTCATCGCCGTCGTCCTGACCACCGCCGGCATCGCCCACGCCCAGCCCGCACAGCGCATCGAAAAGCTGCCGATGGTCGTCATCACCGGCAAGTCGGTGCACGCTGAAACCCGCGTGGTTCGGCTGCCGCGCGTCATCGTCGAGGGCCGCAGCCTGAACAACCAGCGCCTGGCGGCTGCCCAGTCCGCTCCGGGCATCTGAGGTCGGCTGATGTTCCAGTCCGTTGACCGCATCGTGCCCGAGAGCCGAGTCAAGGGCGCAGCGAGCCTGCGCCCCTGACTCGGCTCTGCGCCGCCTGCACTTCGTCCTAGCCATGCGCCAGCCGGCGCCCGGGATTCGCAGTTCGTCGCCCACCGCTGGCAGGCGTCTGCGGACCTCTGCACAGTAGAGCCGCACTGACAGCCTGGCCATCTTCGGAGCCTGCCATGAGAAACCGCAATCACAGCAGCAGTACCTTCCTGACTGCCCTCGTCGCCGTGGCCGGCGCTGCCGTCATCGGCCTCTGGCTGGCGGAGCAGACCACACCGGTGCAGACGCTGACACGTGCCGCAGGTCCGACGGTGCCAGCGCCGGTGGCCGCTCCGAATGCCCTTGCGCCGACCGCGGTGCATGCGCAGCTGCCGGCCGGCAAGCGCGTACGAGCCGGGCGCGCCTGAGTCGCATCGTTTCAAACCGTTGAGCAGAGCCCGGCTGGTCCGGGCTCTGTGCATTTCAGCGGCTGTCCAGCATTGGCAAGCTAACGTCAATGGTGAACACCAGCAGCTGTGGCATCGGCTTGGGGTTCAGTTGATCGTCCGTGGCGACCCTTGATCCGCATCAGCCTGCAACTCGTCGCTTGTGGCTGGAATTGCAGGGGCCGGGCGCCGAAACTGCAATCACTGAGACAGGCCATCAAGCCAGCCAAGCCATCAAGGAGTTCACCATGAGCCGCACCGCCACCAAGACTTTTGTCGCCACCGTCGTCCTCGCACTCGTCGCTGCTGTCACGCTGGCGCTGACGCATCAGGTGGACGGAAGCAGCGCCAGCCACCTTGCGGTGGTGAAGCTCGAGCGCGTGGTGGTGGTCGGCAAGCGTGCTGTGCCGTCGTCCGAAGAGACGCAGCAGATCGTGCGCCTGCCGCAAGTCGTGATCGAGGGACGCAGCGTCGGCGCCGAGCAGCGCCTGGCTGCCGCCAAGGCGTCCTGCACCAGCACGCTGTGCTGAGACTTGCTGCGCCGACAGGCGCGCTCGTGTCTGCGCTCAATATGCAAGAAGGCCCGGCATTGCCGGGCCTTTGTCTTGGCGTACAGCGCTGATGGCGCTTACTTCATCGCGTAGTGCAGGCTCAGGTAGACATAGCGGCCGCGCGGGTCGGTGTAGCTGGGGTCGTAGCCCGACAGGAAGTAGTA
>NZ_JBILQK010000017.1:0-56234 GCF_044373315.1 Roseateles sp.
CTGCACATCCCCAGCATGGCGGAGCTCGCGCCCGAGCATGCCGGCGTGATGGGGCAAATGGCAGTGCTGGCGCCGCGCCTGATGCGCGAGCTGGGTGTCAGCAACGGCTTCCGGACCGTCATCAATACCGGACCCGACGGGGCGCAGGAGGTCTATCACCTGCACATGCATGTGATGGGCGGCCCCCGCCCGTGGCTGAAGGGCTAGCTGGAGAGATCGCATCGGCCATGCCAGGGGCCTTGTCCGGCAGCGGCGCGCTCCGGCTAGCGGCGTCGCTGCTCAAGGCGGTGCTGTGTGGCTCCGCTCATCGCAAACCCGCACTTGTTTTGCTTTCCGCCGGGCCAATCTGGCGCTGTGGAACGTCTGTCACACGGGCAACTTAGAATGCCCACTTCCGTTTGCAGGAGATAACTATGGGTTCGTTCAGCATTTGGCATTGGCTCATCGTGCTGTTGGTCGTGGTGCTGATCTTCGGCACCAAGAAGCTCAAGAACATGGGCTCCGACCTGGGAGGTGCCGTCAAGGGTTTCAAGGACGGCATGAAGGATGGTGGTGCAGATGCGCCGGCCCAGCAGGTCACCAGCAACAAGGCTGCTGACAGCAACACGGTCGACGTCGAAGCCAAGACCAAGTCTTGATGCTGCGGTCCGGCCCTATCCGTGACCCTGCCGAGTCCGCCGCATGATTGATTTCGGTTTCGACAAGCTGGCCCTGATCGGGGCTGTGGCCTTGATCGTGATCGGCCCAGAACGCCTGCCGCGCGTGGCGCGGACGGTCGGCCATCTGCTGGGCAAGGCACAACGCTACGTGTCCGACGTCAAGGCGGAGGTCAACCGCTCCATCGAGCTCGACGAGCTCAAGAAGATGAAGACGCAGATGGAGGACGCCGCGCGCGATGTCGAGCAGAGCGTCAACAACGAGATCAAGCAGACCAGCGACAGCTTCGAGGAGAGCTGGCAGGACGCCACCGGCGGCCTCAGCTCTTCCTCTTACGACGGCGACAGCTATTCGCAGCCCCTGAGCCTGCCGCCCGGCAGTGCCAGGCCCAAGAAGAACTGGCGCCTAAAGCGCAGTGCCGTGCCGCAGTGGTACAAGCAGCGCCAGGGCGTGCGGCGCCATGCCCAGTCGGGTGCGGCGCGCGTGGCCCGTTTCCGCCCGCCCCGCCCAATCAAATGACCGATTCCCGCAAGCCTGGCGAGGATGAACTCGCTGGCACAGAACAGCCTTTTGTCTCGCACCTGATCGAGCTGCGTGACCGGTTGGTGAAGGCTTTCATCGCAGTGGGCATCGCCTTCGGCGTGCTGGCCCTCTACCCCGGACCCTCGGCACTCTACGACCTGCTGGCCTCGCCGCTGGTGGCGCAGCTGCCGAAGGGCTCGACGATGATTGCCACCAACGTCATCTCGCCCTTCCTGGTGCCGCTGAAGATCACCCTGCTGGCCGCCTTCATGTTGGCGCTGCCGCTGGTGCTGTACCAGGTCTGGGCCTTTGTGGCGCCGGGGCTTTACACGCACGAGAAGCGCCTGGTCGCGCCTTTGGTGATCTCCAGCACGCTGCTGTTCCTGCTCGGCGTGGCCTTTTGCTATTTCTTCGTGTTCGGCCAGGTGTTCAAGTTCATCCAGAGCTTCGCACCCAAGAGCATCACGGCAGCGCCTGATATCGAGGCCTATCTGAGCTTTGTGATGTCGATGTTCATCGCCTTCGGCGCGGCCTTTGAAGTGCCGGTGGTGGTGGTGGTGCTGGCGCGCATGGGCTTGGTCACGGTCGAGAAGCTCAAGGAGTTCCGTGGCTACTTCATCGTGCTGGCCTTTGTGATCGCCGCGATCATCACGCCGCCGGATGTGGTGTCGCAACTGGCGCTGGCGATCCCGATGTGCCTGCTCTACGAACTGGGCATCTGGGCGGCGCGCTTTTTCGTGCGCTACTCGAAGGCGCCGGACAGCGAGCCGCAGGCCTGAGCACTGCGGCACTCGCGTAATCAATCGTCGTCGTCGGCTTGCGGTAGCGGGCGCTGGCCGATCGCCAGCTGAAACACCAGCGCCTGACTACCGCGTTGCACGGCCACGGCGGCCTGGCTCTTGGGTGTGAGGGCCGCCACGGCGGCCAGCAGCTCGGCCGGGCTGCGCACGGTCTTGTTGGCGACCTGCGTCACCACATCCCCTGGCTTGATGCCGGCCTTGGCCGCAGGCGCATCCACCACCACGGCGCTGATCAGCACGCCCTCCTTGACGCTGAGCTTGAAGGCCTCGATGAATTCGGGCGTCAGCTCACGCGTTTGCACGCCGATCCAGCCTCGCGCCACCAAGCCGTCCTTGAGCAGCGCCTGCATCACCTGCAATGCCGCATCGATGGGGATCGCGAAGCCGATGCCCAGGCTGCCACCGCTGTTCGAATAGATCGCTGTGTTGATGCCGATCAGGCGGCCTTCGGCATCGACCAGGGCGCCACCGGAATTGCCGGGGTTGATGGCTGCATCGGTCTGGATGAAATTCTCGAAGGTGCTGATGCCCAGCTGATTGCGCCCCAGCGCGCTGACGATGCCCGCCGTGACGGTCTGGCCGACATCGAAAGGATTGCCGATGGCGAGCACCGAATCGCCGACCTGCAGGCTGGCGGTGGCGCCGAGCGCGATGACGGGCAGTTTGTCCAGGTTGATCTTCAGCACGGCCAGATCGGTCTCGGGGTCGCTGCCGACCAGGGCCGCCCGGGCCTGCCGGCCGTCGCTGAGCCGCACCTCGATTTCCGAAGCGCCCGCCACCACATGGGCGTTGGTCAGCAGATAGCCTTGTTCGGAGACGATCACGCCTGAGCCGAGGCCGACCTGGGGTCGCGCCTCCTGGCCGTTGCCAAATCGATGGAAGCGCTGCCAGCCTTCGGGCTGCTGCGTGCGCCGAGGCGTCTTGCTGGCCGAGATGCTGACGACCGCCGGTGCGGCGCGCTGGGCTGCACCTCGCAGGCTGCGCTGAGGTTCGGCAGCACGCGAAGCAGCGGCATCCGGTGGGACGGCAGGCGCGTGGCTGCCGAGGCTGATCTGGGCTGGCGCCTGAAACTGGGCCAGCCATTGCGGCTTGAGCGTTGCGACCACGAAACCCAGGGCCAGAAATACCGTCACTGCCTGGGAGAAAATCAGCCAAATTCTGCGCACCGTCGCTCCTTGCCATGCTCCATCGCAACACCGTCGACCGTCATCTCAGCCAGTTGCTGGAGGTGAGCCGCTTCAAAGATTATGGGCCGAACGGTCTGCAGGTCGAGGGGCGCGAGGAGATTCGCCACATCGTCTGCGGCGTGACCGCCAGTCTGGCCTTGATTGAAGCGGCCATCGAGGCGCGTGCGGATGCCATCCTGGTCCATCATGGCCTGTTCTGGCGCGGCCAGGACGGACGCGTGACCGGCTGGATGAAGCAGCGGCTGCAGCGCTTGCTGGCGCATGACATCAGTGTGTTCGCCTATCACCTGCCGCTGGATGCGCATCCGGAGCTAGGCAACAACGTGCAATTGGGGCGGCGCCTCGGTTGGGAGGCCGATCAGCGCTTTGGTGAGCAGGAGCTTGGCTTCGCGGCGCCGTTGGCGCAGGCCGAGAGCCTTGAGAGTCTGGCTGCGCAGCTGCGCGCCAGCCTGGCGCGAGAGCCTGTGCTGGCGCCCGGTGACGGCCGTGCCTTGCGGCGTGTGGCCTGGTGTACGGGCGGCGCACAAGGCTATTTCGAAGCGGCGATTGCGGCCGGGGCTGATGTGTTCGTGACGGGCGAGATTTCAGAGCCGCAGGCACATCTGGCTGCGGAGACCGGGGTGGCCTTCATCGCCGCCGGCCATCACGCTACCGAGCGTTACGGCGTGCAGGCTTTGGGTGCCCATCTGGCGACCGAGTTCGGCCTGAGTCAGCAGTTCATTGAGATTGGCAATCCGGCATGAGCGCTCCCACCCGCACCCTGCTGATCACGATGGGGGATGCCTGCGGCATCGGCCCCGAGATCGCCGTCGCGGCCTGGGCTGCCGAGCAGCGCGCCGGGCTGTGCCTGGTCGGTGATGTGGGCGTGCTGCGGCGCGCGATGGCTCAGATGGGCTTGCAGCTGCCCGTGGCACAGCTCGAGTCGGTGGATCAGCTCGCATCGGTGCCGCCGCATTGCCTTCCGGTGTGGCAGCCGCCAGGCCTGCCGAACGATGTGCTGCACTGCGAGCAAGGCCGCATCGATGCACGCGCCGGCGCAGCGGCGGCGGCGTGCATCGAGGCGGCTGTGCGGGAGATCCAGGTCGGGCATGCCGCCGGTCTGGTGACAGCACCCTTGCACAAGGAGGCGCTGCATGCGGCGGGGGTTGATCACCCCGGCCATACCGAGATGCTGCAGGCGCTGGCCACCCCACCGGGCGCTGTGCCGCCGCCGGTGCGCATGATGTTGGCGAATCCGGAGTTGCGCACCGTGCTGGTGACCATTCATGTGTCGCTGCGTCGGGCGATCGACATGCTCAGCACCGAGCTCGTTCTCGAGACGCTGCGCATCAGCGACGCAGCCTTGCGTCGCTTCGGGATCCATGCCCCCCGCATCGCGGTGGCTGGCTTGAACCCGCATGCGGGCGAGGGTGGGCTGTTTGGCGACGAGGAGCTGCGGATCATTGCCCCCGCCATTCAGCAGGCGCAGGCCGGGGGCATCCTGGCAAGCGGACCCTATGCGCCGGACACCGTGTTCATGCGTGCCCGCGATGCGGCGGGTCATCCAGGCGAGTTCGATGTGGTGGTGGCGATGACGCACGACCACGGCCTGATTCCGGTGAAGTATCTCGGCGTCGAGGAGGGCGTCAATGTGACGCTGGGCCTGCCCTTTGTACGAACCAGCCCCGACCACGGCACTGCTTTCGACATCGCCGGTACCGGGCGCGCCGACCCGGCCAGCATGCGGGCCGCGATCAGCATGGCACGACGGCTGTTGCCGCGCTGAGAGCTGCTGCTCAGTGCTGGGATTCCAGGCCTTTGCCCAACTCGGCCAATTGCTTGCGTGCCCTGGCGGTGGCGCGCTCCAGCAGGTAGGCGTTTTCGAAGGCTTTCAGGCGCCCTGATTCGCACATCTTTCGCAGCATCCGGGCCGTCATCGTGACCGTCTCCTGATGCTTGCTGCCTTGGGTGAAGATGAAGAAGCTTCGGCCGGCGCTGATATGGGCCAGTCGCACCTTGCGCCAGGCATCGCCGGTGTTCATCTGGTACGCGAAGCCGAGCTGCAGATGCTCGATCAGCAACTCTCCCTCACTGGGTTCAGGCGCCTCGGCAGCGGGCAGTCCCTCGATGCTGACGTCGGCCGCCTGCAGCGGCGCTTCGGCGCCCAGGTCGATATCGACCTGCCCGTTCCAGTCCACACGGCTCTCATCCATCAAGCCCAGGCGCTTGGCTTCCTCGGGTGACAGGCGCTCTCCCATATCGAGCTCGGCCGGCACGCTGACGGAGCCCCCGGCGGGCAGGTCTTGCTCCGAGGGCGGGGCGCAGCCGAAGACCGTGTCCAGTTGCTTCGCCAGCAGGTTGTAGTCCAAGGGGCTGAGGCCTTGCCCCTTGAGTGAGTCGGCATGGGCGGGCAGCAACTCGCCAAAAAAGGTTTTGCGAGCATCTTCGGGCCATCGGATCAGGTCGAGGCCTTCATTCAGCGTGCGCATCAGGCCCGGGAGCTGACTCAGGAACGCCTGGCGCTGTGCGGTGCCGCCCTTGGGTTGAACACTGATCACGAGATCGCGCGCGGACTGGCGCAAGCGCGTCTCGCGCTGGCCGCCGCCCGTAGATTCGCGCGACGCCAGCACAATGGCCTGGCTCCACACCTGGGCGAGGAAGTTGCGCAGGAAGTCCGGCATCGGCACCGCTGCCAACGAGGCCTGAAGCTGTTGGGTGTAGCGCTGCTGCAGGCGCAGGTCGATTTCCTTGCGCTCGACCACGGCGGCAGCGTTGCCCTGGGCTTGCAAGCCCTTGGCGGTCTGCTCAGCGATGAAGACTTCGAGCGCATCCAGCTTGCTCTCGTAGGTGTCCATCCGGTCGAAGTCGCCGAGCGCGACCTCTTGCACCAGTTCCCGTACCTGTCCCAGGAACTCGCGCCCCGGGTCTTCACTGAAGTCTTCGAAGGCGCATGCCAATGATGCGATGCGGTTGACAAAGCGTCGCACCGGGTGGCGCCTTGTCGAGAAAAAGCTGCGATCGCCCAGGGCCGCGCGGAGCACCGGCAGCTGGAGCCGGGCCAGCAGGCGCGCCATCTGCGGCGGCACCTTGGGGTCGGACAGAATCTGGTCGAACAGGCTCCCGACGACGTCGATCACCATGTGATCCAGCTGCCCGGTCGCCGCCTGGCGTAGGGCGTCGCGATGCTGATGAATCAGGTTGGGCGGCAGGAAGCTCGCCCCTTGGTTGGCCCAGGCGGTGCTGGCCCCGCCGTCGTCCCAGCCTTGACCGAAGCTGCCGATCTCTGCGCCGAAGCCGGTGTCTGCCGGTCCTGCGCCTGCTGCTGCTGCCGGCATATGTGCCAGGCGACGCAGCAGCTCCATCATTTGAGCATCGACCGAGCCCATGCCTCCCTGGGTATGCCGCGGCGCTGGCGGAAAACCACCGCTGCTTGGCATCCCGGCAATGCCATGTCCAGATGCGCCGCCATGAAGACCACCGCCGGTGCTGAGGCTTCCGCCACGGCTGAAGCCGTCCTGCCCTGCGACAGAGTGCTGGCTCGACAAACCACCAGCCTGGGTATGGGCGCCATGCACCGAGTGCCCAGGGGACTCCGCCGCACGCACACGCAAGTCCTGAGGCTTCAGCCCGCGGCTGCGGAAAAGCTCAGCGATGTCGGCGTAGCAAGACTTCAGTTCCTGCGACAGCGCGCGCGTCAGTTCATCGACGAGGATCTGCCTCGTCTGTTCGTCGTCGGTGATCGCATGGATGGCGTCGAGAAGCGCTTGAGCGATGAGTTCCGGTCGCAGCGGATTTCGTTCGCCGCTTTGGCTGAGCTCGGGCAGATAGGCCTGAACCTCGCGCAACTCCCACTCGCTCTGGTGCCCGATCGCCAGACCGATGCGGTCGGCCGCCACCATGGCGTCGACCTGATCGTCGTCCATCAAGGACAACTCGGTCCAGTCCTTCGTCTTTGTGGGCGCAGCAGCAGCCTTGCTCTGCTGTTCGCCGGCCATCAAGTCCCGCAGGCTTTGGTAGAAGCGCTGGCCGAACTGGGCCTGCTGCTTGCGGAACAGGAACTGTGCCGACAGCAAGGCGTCGCGGCGTTTGAGCTGGCCAGCCGACAGTGCCGCCATACCCATGCCCTCGGCGCCGCGCTCAGCCGATTGCTCGGCAGCCGTGCGGATGCGTTGCAGCGCGGCTTCCAGATGAGGGTTCAGGCGAGGGTCGGTCAAATTCATGGCTCGCAAGCTTGACCGTGGAGTGCACACCACAGCCTTGCTTGCAAGTATCGCTTTAAAGCAAGGTCTGCAAGAGCAAGCGCCTGCATGCCGGGGCTATGCAGACGCGAATTAGCTGACGCCTGAAGCGGCTGTTACCGGCGGTTACCCGCCCTTGCGGTGCTCAGGACTTGGAGGTCTGCAGCGCGTCGCGAATCTCGCGCAGCAGCTGGATCTCCTCGGGCGTCGGGGCGGGCTCAGTCGATGCGGCCGGCGCAGGCGCGCTGTCACGCTTGAGGCGGTTGATCTGCTTGATCATCAAGAAGATGATGAAGGCCAGGATGATGAAGTTGACCAGAACGGTGAGGAAGCTGCCGTACGCGAACATCGGCACACCGGCTTTGGCCAGGGCCTCGTAAGTCATGGGCCCTTTGAAGTCAGCCGGAGGGTTGGAAAGCAGGATGAAGTAGTTGCTGAAATCCAGGCCGCCCACGACTTTTCCCACCAGGGGCATGATCAGGTCCTTGACGATCGAGTCGACGATCTTGCCGAAGGCGCCACCGATGATGACGCCGACTGCGAGGTCGACCACGTTGCCCTTGACGGCAAACTCCTTGAACTCTGACATGAAGCTCATGCATTCCTCCTGGTTGATGCGGGCGCATTTTGCCTGAGCGTCTGCGTTGCGAATCGGGTAAAACGCGTGACGTTCCGAGGCCCGTGAGTCGCGCAAATGTGGCGATGCCCGCGGTTTCGGGGCTCAATGGCGGTGGCGTCCGCTAGAATCCGGGGCTGCCCCCCGATCAGAAGTCTCGTTTGAGGATACTCATGAGTGACCAGCAAGTGGATCACGGCAAGCGCACCTGGCTCATCGCCACTGGTTGCGCTGGCGCCGTTGGCGGCGTAGCCACCGCCGTGCCCTTTGTCAGTACTTTTTCGCCGTCCGAGCGCGCCAAGGCCGCCGGTGCTGCTGTCGAAGTCGATATCAGCGCCCTGAAGCCGGGTGAGAAGCTGACCGTCGAATGGCGAGGCAAGCCCGTGTGGATCATTCGCCGCACGCCGGAGCAGCTGGAATCGTTGAAGGCGACGGAGACGCAATTGGCCGACCCGCTGTCGGACCGCAAGGCTTACCCGACGCCGGAATACGCCAAGAACCAGCATCGCTCGATCAAGCCTGAAGTTTTTGTGGGCGTTGGCATCTGCTCCCACCTGGGCTGCTCGCCCAGTGATAAGTTCCAGACAGGCGCCCAGCCTTCGCTGCCGAATGACTGGCACGGCGGCTTCTTGTGCCCGTGCCACGGCTCGACCTTCGATATGGCGGGTCGTGTCTTCAAGAACAAGCCGGCTCCCGATAACCTCGAGGTGCCTCCCCATATGTATCTGTCCGACACCAAGCTGCTGATTGGTGAGGACAAGAAGGCCTGACGGCACGGAAGAGGCAAGCATGGCAACTTTCAAGGAACTCCCCGCCAGCGCCCCCGTCGGCGCCAAGGTCACCAACTGGCTTGAGAACCGGTTCCCGACCGCGTTCGATGCCTACAAGGTGCATATGTCGGAGTACTACGCTCCGAAGAACTTCAACTTCTGGTACTTCTTCGGCTCGCTGGCGCTGTTGGTGCTGGTGATCCAGATCGTCACCGGCATCTTCCTGGTGATGCACTACAAGCCGGATGCCAATCTGGCGTTCGCCTCGGTCGAGTACATCATGCGCGATGTGCCCTGGGGCTGGCTGATCCGCTACATGCACTCGACCGGCGCCTCGGCGTTCTTTGTCGTTGTGTACCTGCACATGTTCCGCGGCCTGATCTACGGCTCCTACCGCAAGCCACGTGAGCTGGTCTGGATCTTCGGCTGCGCGATCTTCCTTTGCCTGATGGCTGAGGCCTTCATGGGCTACCTGTTGCCGTGGGGCCAGATGTCCTACTGGGGCGCTCAGGTGATCGTGAATCTGTTCGCGGCCGTGCCTTTCGTCGGCGAGGAGCTGGCTCTGCTGATCCGCGGCGACTATGTGGTGGGTGACGCCACGCTGAACCGCTTCTTCGCTTTCCACGTGATCGCGGTGCCGCTGGTGCTGCTGGGCTTGGTGGTTGCCCACCTGCTGGCCCTGCACGATGTGGGTTCCAACAACCCTGACGGTATCGAGATCAAGGACAAGAAGGACGCCTCCGGCAAGCCTTTGGACGGAATCCCTTTCCACCCCTACTACTCGGTCCACGATCTGATGGGTGTGTCGGTGTTCCTGATGGCCTTCACGGCGGTCATCTTCTTTGCGCCTGAATTCGGTGGTTACTTCCTGGAATACAACAACTTCATTCCGGCTGATCCGCTGAAGACGCCTGCCCACATCGCGCCGGTCTGGTACTTCACGCCTTACTACTCGATGCTGCGTGCAACGACTGACCCGATGGTGAACGTGCTCGCGGCGCTGGTCGGCATTGGTGCGGTGCTGGCTGTGCTGAAGGGCAGCTTCTCCGGAAAGGGCAAGATCGCTACGCTGGTGCTGGCTTTTGTGGCAGTCGCCCTGCTTAAGACCTTCGACGCGAAGTTCTGGGGCGTGGTGGTCATGGGTGGCGCAGTGGTCATCCTGTTCTTCCTGCCTTGGCTGGATCACAGCCCGGTCAAGTCGATCCGCTACCGCCCGGACTGGCACAAGTATGTGTACGCCCTGTTTGTGGTCTTCTTCCTGGTGCTGGGCTATCTGGGCATTCAGCCGCCGACTGATGCGGGTACCTTGGTGTCCCAGATCGGCACGCTGTTCTATTTTGGCTTCTTCCTGCTGATGCCTTGGTGGAGCAAGCTGGGTACGCCCAAGCCCGTGCCTGATCGCGTGACCTTCAGCGCCCACTAAGCACCGGAGTTACAAGAATGAAAAAACTGTTTGCGAAGCTGCTGACCGCGATGGCCCTTGGCCTCGGCTTGGTTTCCGGCGCGACGGCTGCAGGTGGCGGCATCGAGTGGGACAAGTTCCCCAAGGAAAAGCTGACGGACATGGCTGCGCTGCAGAATGGCGCCAAGCTGTTCGTCAACTACTGCCTGAACTGCCATTCGGCCGCCTATATGCGCTACAACCGGCTGCGCGATATCGGGCTGACGGAAGCGCAGATCAAGGGCAATCTGATGTTTGCGACCGAGAAGGTCGGCGAAACGATGAAGATCGCGCTGGACCCGAAGCAGGCCAAGGAATGGTTTGGCGCGACGCCGCCGGACCTGACCGTGATCGCGCGTTCGAGCGCGAGCGCTTCCAAGGGCTCGGGTGCAGATTATCTGTACACGTACATGCGGACCTTCTACCGCGACGAAACCAAGGCGACCGGCTGGAACAACCTGGCTTTCCCGAGCATCGCAATGCCGCATGTCTTCTGGGAACTGCAGGGCGTGCGTACGGCCAAGTATGTTGACGAGAAGGATCCGCACGATCCCACGAAGACGGTGCACGTCTTCAAGGGTTTTGAGCAGGTCACGCCTGGCACGCTGACCCCGCGTCAGTACGACGACGCAGTTGGCGATCTGGTCGCCTATCTGCAGTGGATGGGTGAGCCGGCCCAGGGCCAGCGCTTCCGTCTCGGCGTTTGGGTGCTGCTGTTTCTCGGCGTCTTCACAATCATCGCCTGGCGTTTGAATGCGTCGTTCTGGAAAGACGTGAAGTAAGCATTCGGGCCTGGCCTTGTGCCGGGCCGAGTACGCAGTGGGCCGGCTTTGCCACCCACTGCGTTTGCCTTTTCTGTGCTGCCCTTCATCGGGGTAGCCGTATCAACCCCTTCGGGAGCCTGCCGCCATGATGGTGCTTTACTCTGGAACCACCTGCCCTTACTCGCATCGCTGCAGATTCGTGCTGTTCGAAAAGGGTATGGATTTCGAGATCCGCGACGTCGACCTGTTTGCCAAGCCGGAAGATATTGCCCTGATGAATCCGTACAACGAGGTGCCTATCCTCGTCGAACGTGACTTGATTCTCTACGAGTCGCACATCATCAACGAGTACATCGATGAGCGCTTCCCGCATCCGCAGCTGATGCCGGGCGATCCGGTTGCCCGGGCTCGAGTCCGCCTGTTCCTGCTGAATTTTGAGAAGGAACTGTTCGCGCATGTGAATGTGCTTGAAGGGCGCAGCCAAGCGGTGAAGGCCACCGACAAGCAGCTTGAGAAGGCACGTTCGCAGATCCGTGATCGGCTGACTCAGCTGGCACCGATCTTCCTGAAGAACAAGTACATGCTGGGCGACGATTTCTCGATGCTCGACGTGGCGATTGCTCCGCTGCTCTGGCGTCTGGACTACTACGGCATCGATATGTCGAAGAACGCCGCGCCGCTGCTCAAGTATGCAGAGCGAATCTTCTCGCGCCCGGCCTACATCGAAGCGCTGACGCCGTCCGAGAAGGTGATGCGCAAGTAATAGGCTGGCCCGTCATGGATCAAAGCTCAGAAGGCGGTTCGACCGTCGGCGCCTCGGGAACCTCCACCAGACCCTATCTGATCAGGGCTCTGCATGACTGGTGCACGGACAATGGCTTCACGCCATACATTGCCGTTCACGTGGATCGTTTCGTGCAGGTGCCGAATGAATACGTTAGCAACAACGAGATCGTGTTGAACGTCGGATTCGATGCGACCAGCGGGCTTGAGCTGGGTAATGAGTTCATCCAGTTCAAGGCGCGCTTTGGCGGGGTCGCGCGCGAGATCGTCGTGCCTATCGACCATGTGGTTGCCATCTATGCTCGCGAGAACGGCCAGGGCATGGCCTTCCCTGCGCCTGGCGCGGAGCGGCGCGGGTCGGTGGCTGCCGTGCCTGCAGCGGCTGCTGATCCATCGGAGAAGCCCTCGGGCAAGCCGGTGGTGAGTCCGGCGCGCGGAGGCTTGCGTCTGGCGACTGGTCCAGCCGAAGGCGCGGCGGCCGAGTCTTCACCGGACTTGGTTCTCCCGGCCACTGATGACGATGATCCTGCCGGCCCAGGCGCAGGCGGAGGCCGCCCGTCACTCAAGCGCGTCAAGTAAGTAGCTCGAATCTTCCTGCGAAAAGACGCGTAAAACGCCTCAGCGCCGTGTTGAATGCCTCTACAATGCGCGCTGTCTTTGAAATCAAAGCCGTGCCGGCTTAGCTCAGTTGGTAGAGCAACCGCCTTGTAAGCGGTAGGTCATCAGTTCGAATCCGATAGCCGGCACCATTCAAAAGCCTTCAGGTCCCGTTGAGTGCAATGCTCAAGGCTGCTGTATCTTTATGCGCAGCTTTCCTTCCGGGATGCCCTGTTCAGCCAGCAACTCCATCAATCTCGGCTGCAAATGCCTGAGTTTGGCGGCGATGGCAGCGTTCGCCACCAGCAAGGTCCACCCTTCCTCGTCGATCGGACCGGCTTTGACAAAGCGCTTCAGCGCCCCGGGCAGAGCGACGGCCACAATCTCCATCCTGCGATTCGACTCTTGTAGCAAATAGCCCAGGCGAGCCAGCCCGCTGTGCTGTGCAAGCGCCTGAGCAATCGGCATCGGATCTGGAACCTGCGCCGATTTCGGTGGGGGAAGGTAGCGTGCGTGCATCACGACGCAGTTTAGCCCCCAGGTCCGGCCGAAGGTTCGATCAGGCCCCGATGCTAAACTCAGCGAGTTTTTCATAGGCCAGGCCGGTCCTTCCGTGCTGTGATGCGGAATCTATCGGGCAGGCTCTTGCGGAACGTCTCCGATACCCCATCTGAAGCTTGCTTCAGGCGCAGGGTCAAGGGGGCTGCCCGAAGCTGTAACCGATCCCTATTCTCAAGGGCTGCGTCCCGGGCCAAGAGCCCGGTGTTTGCCGCCCGGCTGGCGCTGACCACGCGCCAGACCAACAAGTCCAAGAAACTCACGCCGCATGTTGCCCAAGCTTCTCACCCAGATTTTCGGTAGCCGCAATGAACGCCTGCTCAAGGGCTATCGGCGCGTCGTTCAGCAGATCAACGCACTGGAGCCGCAGTTCGAAGCGCTCGACGATGTCGGGTTGCGAGCGAAGACGGAGGAATTCAAGCAGCGCGTGGCCGCAGGTGAGTCGCTCGACGCCATCCTGCCGGAAGCTTTCGCGGTCTGTCGCGAGGGCAGCAAGCGCGCCTTGAAGATGCGTCACTTCGATGTGCAGTTGATCGGCGGCATGGTGCTGAATTCCGGCAACGTGGCCGAGATGCGTACCGGCGAGGGCAAGACGCTGATGGCCACACTGCCGGTCTATCTGAACGCGCTGACCGGCAAGGGTGTGCACGTCGTGACCGTCAACGACTATCTCGCCCGGCGCGATGCTGAGTGGATGGGCAAGCTGTACAACTTCCTGGGCCTCAGTGTCGGCATCAACCTGCCGCAAATGAGCCGCGAAGACAAGCAAGCTGCCTATGTTGCTGATGTGACCTATGGCACCAACAACGAGTACGGTTTTGACTATCTCCGCGACAACATGGTCTACGAGACCAAGGACCGCGTGCAACGCGGCTTGGCCTATGCCATCGTCGACGAAGTGGACTCGATCCTGATTGACGAGGCGCGCACGCCGCTGATCATTTCTGGCCAGGCCGACGACCAGACGGACGTCTACCTCGCCATCAACAAGGTCGCTCCGCTGTTGACCAAGCAGATCGGCGAACGTGACCCGCGCACCGGCGAAGGTGTGATCGAGCCGGGCGACTTCACCATCGATGAGAAGTCTCATCAGATCCATCTGACTGAGGATGGTCATGAGAATGCCGAGAGGCTGCTGACTCAGGCCGGGCTGTTGGCCGAAGGTGCGAGCTTGTATGACGCCGCGAACATTTCCTTGATGCACCACCTGAACGCCTCGCTGCGAGCGCATCATGTGTTCCACAAGGATCAGCACTACGTGGTGCAGAACGGCGAAGTGATCATCGTTGACGAGTTCACCGGCCGCCTGATGACGGGCCGGCGCTGGAGCGATGGCTTGCACCAGGCTGTCGAGGCCAAGGAAGGTGTGGCGATCCAGAGCGAGAACCAGACCATGGCCTCGATCACCTTCCAGAATTACTTCCGCATGTACGGCAAGCTGGCTGGCATGACCGGTACGGCTGATACTGAGGCCTATGAGTTCCAGGAGATCTACGGTCTTGAGACCGTGGTCATTCCGCCGAACCGCCCGACCATCCGCAAGGACGAACTCGATCTGGTCTACAAGACCAACGAGGAGAAGTTCAACGCGGTGATCGCCGATATCCGCGACTGCCACGAGCGTGGCCAGCCGGTGCTGGTGGGCACGACCTCGATCGAGAACTCCGAGCTGATCTCGGGTCTGTTGGCCAAGGCCAAGTTGCCGCACCAGGTGCTCAACGCCAAGCAGCATGCCAAGGAGGCCGAGATCGTGGCCCAGGCCGGCCGTCCGGGCGTTATCACCATCGCCACCAATATGGCCGGTCGTGGTACCGACATCGTGCTGGGCGGCAACGTCGAGAAGCAGGTGCAGATCCTGGAGGCCGACGACAGCATCGCAGCCGACCAGAAAGAGCGCCGCATCCAGCAGCTCAAGGAAGAGTGGCAGGGCCTGCACGACAAGGTCAAGGCCGAGGGTGGGCTGCGCATCATCGCGACCGAGCGCCATGAGAGCCGCCGTATCGACAACCAGCTGCGCGGCCGTTCGGGCCGACAGGGCGATCCGGGTTCCTCGCGCTTCTACCTGTCGCTGGATGATTCGCTGATGCGCATCTTCGCGGGTGAGCGCGTGCGGGCCATCATGGACCGTCTGAAGATGCCCGAAGGCGAGGCCATCGAGGCCGGCATCGTGACCCGCTCGATCGAAAGCGCGCAGCGCAAGGTCGAGGCCCGCAACTTCGACATCCGCAAGCAACTGCTCGAGTACGACGACGTCTCGAACGATCAGCGCAAGGTGATCTATCAGCAGCGCAACGACATCCTGGAGGCCGAGGCCCTGGTGGAGCAGATCGCCAATCTGCGCGAAAGCGCGATGAGCGATGTCGTGCGCAGCTATGTTCCGGCTGAAAGCCTGGAAGAGCAGTGGGATCTGGCCGGCCTCGAGCGTGTACTGAAGGACGAATGGCAGCTTGAGATCGAACTGAAGGGCCTGCTTGAGAAGAGCGATGCCCTCACCGACGACGACATCCTGGAGGCCGTCGTCAAGGCCACGGATGCCGTGTTCAACGAGAAGGTCGAACGCGTCGGGGCAGAGCAATTCACCCCGTTCATGCGCATGGTGCTGCTGCAGAGCATCGATCAGCACTGGCGTGAGCACCTGGCCGCGCTGGACTATCTGCGCCAGGGCATCCATCTGCGCGGCTATGCGCAGAAGAACCCGAAGCAGGAGTACAAGCGCGAGGCCTTCGAGTTGTTCTCGCAGCTGCTCGACGTGGTGAAGATCGAGGTCACCCGCATCCTGTTGAACGTGCGCATTCAGAGCCAGGACGAGGCGGCGCGTGCAGCCGAGGCCATCGAGGAGCGTGCCGAGCAGGTCTCCAACGTCACCTATACGCATCCGAATGAGGATGGGTCGGTTTCCCAGGAACGCGCTGACGCCGGCGATGCTCAGAACTATGCGCATGTGGGCCGCAACGATCCTTGCCCGTGCGGCAGCGGCAAGAAGTTCAAGCTCTGCCACGGCAAGCTGAGCTGAGCCAGCGCTTTGCGCTTGTGCGAACAAATGGGCTGCCTTGGCAGCCCATTTCTGCATCAAGCGTCCTGCGGGCTCCCGTTTGGCGTGCGATTGTTGGCACGCAAGTCCCCGCGCCACGCGCATGGGGGGTGTCCAGGGGCAAACCCGGTCCCTAAAGTGTGGGTCATCGGATGCATTGGGGTTGAAGAGCCCGAGTGATCCTGAAATTAAGCAAAGAAGCTGCCATGAAAATCGTCAAGTCACTGATTGCTGCGGTCGCCACGCTCCTGGTCTCAGGTGCGTCGATGGCTGCCGTGTATGAAGTTCCCCTGACGGGTACGGGCAGCAACAAGTCGGCGTCGATCTCCACCTCTCTGACCGCGACGGGTGCTTTCCAGGATACCTACAACTTCACGGGCATCAGCGGCGCATTCAATGTGAACAGCGTCCTCAGCACCTTGATGGGAGCGGCCCGTCACGACATCGACTTCACCAGCATCACGCTCAACGGGCAGCCCTTCTCGCTGTCCACCACGCCCTTGCTGGGCAATTCCGACGCCATCGAGACGGCCACTTTTGCGACTACCGCTTTCAACGGTAGCCTGACCCTGGTGGTGAATGGCACCTTCACGGCTGGCGTGGGCAATTCGTCGCCGGTCGGCTCCTATGGCGGAACCATCAACGTCACGGCCGTGCCTGAGCCACACAGCTACGCCATGTTCGCTGCCGGAATCCTGCTTTTGGCCTGGTTTTCGCGCCGCCGCCCCACGCGCTGATCCGCAGCGACGCCCCCAATTTTCTGGAACCAAGCAATGCTGAAGAACCTCTTTTCCGCCGCACTTCTCGCGCTGTCCCTGTCAGCAGTCTCGGCCGGGCCGATACAGTTCACAGGCACGTTGGTCAGCAATGGTGGGGGTGCCGATCTGACTGCTGGTTTGAGTAGCGGGACAGGTTCGGATGAAGTCACTTTCTTTGGCAGTGGCGCCTTCGAACATCGATTCAAGTTCTCTTTTGCTGGCAACGGCCTGCTCAATGGTCTGGTGATGCACATCGGCGATGTCTCATCCTGGAACACGCAAGGCATCACCTTCGACGACATCTACTTTCTGGACACCAACCAGAACAAGATCGATGGCTCTGATCTCACCGGCGATCCGGTTGATGCTGGCGGTAGCCGGATCACCATCAAGACGTCAAGCTTCGTGAACGTGACCGGAGATTTCTACCTGCTTGTCATGGGTGTCGCGGGCGGCGAGGGCGTTCAGGGTGGCAGCTACAGCTACAGCGGCCTGCTCAACCTGACGCCGACAAATGATGTTCCGGAGCCCGCCGGTCTGGCCTTGGTGCTGGCTGCCTTGGGCGGCGCTGTCTGGGTGCGACGCCGCACCGCCAGCCCCGCTGCTCACTAAGCAAGGCTCAAGGCGGCAGCCGCCGCTTCGCATTCGCATCACGGGCCCCTCGCGGGCCCGTTGTCATTGGGGCAAGCAAGATGCGGCATGGCGAGATCAGGGCAGACGGTTTCAGGTCTCTACAATCGCGCCGTCCCATCCGCTGCCCAGAGCCCGCCATGCCCGTCAACCTCACCGCCCCCGATCCTGCTTCCCTGCATCCTGTGCCCGGCGTCCGCCTGGGCATCACCATGGCCGGGGTGCGCAAGGCCAACCGACGTGACCTCAGCGTGATTGCGCTGGACGAGGGCAGTGCGGTGGCCGGCGTGTTCACCAAGAACCGCTTCTGCGCAGCGCCGGTGCAGATCTGCCGAGAGCATCTGGCGGCTGGTGCCGGTATCCGCGCCATCCTGGTCAACACCGGCAATGCCAACGCCGGCACCGGCGAAGATGGCCTGGCGCGTGCACGCCAGAGCTGCGTCGCGCTGGCTGCAGCCATGGGCATCCAGCCGAATCAAGTGCTGCCGTTCTCCACCGGCGTCATCATGGAAACCCTGCCGGTGGATCGCATCATCGCCGGCCTGCCGGCGGCGATTGCCGCGCTGCGCGCTGATGCCTGGGCTGAAGCCGCCGAAGGCATCATGACCACCGACACGCTGCCCAAGGCCGCTTCGGTGCAGGTGCAGATCCAGGGCCAGACGGTCACCATCACCGGCATCTCCAAGGGGGCTGGCATGATCCGCCCGAACATGGCCACCATGCTGGGCTATGTGGCCACCGACGCCAACATCGCGCCGGAGTTGCTGCAGAGCCTGGTGCGCGATGCAGCCGATGCTTCCTTTAACCGCATCACGATCGACGGCGACACCTCCACCAACGACTCTTTCGTACTGATCGCCACCCGCAAGGCGGCGCATGCGGAAATCACTTCTCTTTCCAGCGCCGAGGGGCAGGTCTTGCGCGATGCGGTCATCCAGGTCTCGCAGCAGCTGGCCCAGGCCATCGTGCGCGACGGCGAGGGCGCCACCAAGTTCATCAGCATCACAGTCGAGGGCGGTCGTGATGAGCAGGAATGCCAGCTCGCGGCCTACGCGATTGCGCACTCACCGCTGGTCAAGACGGCCTTCTTCGCCAGCGATCCCAATCTGGGCCGCATCCTGGCGGCAGTCGGCTATGCCGGCATCGCCGATCTGGACCAGACCCTGATCGAGATGCATCTGGACGATGTGCATGTGGTCACCAAGGGCGGACGCCACCCCGCCTACCGCGAGGAAGACGGCCAGCGCGTGATGAAGCAAAGCGAGATCGGCGTGCGCGTGCACCTGCACCGCGGCGCGGCCCGCACTACGGTGTGGACCTGCGACCTGAGCCACGACTACGTCAGCATCAACGCCGACTACCGCAGCTGAGGCCGAACGGCCGCGCGCTGCTCAGGACCTGAACAGGCGCGAGTACTGCGCCTCGTGCTGAGCACTCAGGATCGCCAGCATCGGCGTGAAGGCCTGGCGTTGCTCATCGCCCATCGCCAGCGCCGCATCAACAACGCCGGGCAGGGCCGCTGACAGCGACTGCAGGATGCGCTGGCCGGCACTCTGGCCGAGCGGCACGGCCTTCACCGCAGCGGCCACCATGTTCTCGGCCCAGCCGAAACCATGTGCCAGCATGGCCTCCCGCAGCGGCGCGCCGGTCTGCGCGGCTGCCAGCGCAAATGCCACCGGCCAGCTGGGCGCCGGCTGTAGCGCGGCCAGGGCCTGCAACTGCGCACGGCTGTGCTCATCCTGCGGCTTGTTGCGCAGCCATTCCAGCAGCGAGCGTCCCATCTGCTCGGCCTGCAGGCGCAGCTCGCTGGTCTCGCGCGTTTGCAGCAGCCAGTCATTGACCGCCTGCACGGAGCCCATGTCCTGCTCGCGCCAGGCGCGCATCGCCGCCACGCAGGCGGGCAAGTCGGCCCGGCCCAGCGACAGCTGCAGCTGATCCAGCAGCCAGCTCGTGGCCTGCGCCTCGTTCGTCACCCGTCCTGTTTCGACGGCCGCCTCCAGGCCTTCCGAATAGCTGAAGCCGCCCACCGGCAGCGCGGGGGAGGCCAGCTGCATCAGGCCCAGCCAGGCCTGCGGTGCCATTGCGAGAGTCATGCGGGTCTGTGCTGCTCAGTGCTTGCAGCCCGGGCCGTGCACATGCGGGACGGCGGCGGCCTTGATGGCGATGCCGACAGGCTTGCCGGCTGGTTTGGACTGCTGCGCCTGGCCATGATCGTGAGTGTGCCCATGCCCATGGCTGCCATGCTCATGGCGCTGCCCATGCTCGCCGTAGGCGCCGGCCTCGGGCTCGAAGGCACAGTGCGCCTCGGTCACGATCAGGTGCATGTTTCTAAGCATCTCGGCCAGCACATGGTCGGGCTCCAGCAGCAGGCGCTCGGGCTGCAGCTCCAGTTGCACATGGCGGTTGCCCAGGTGGTAGGCGGCCCGCATCAGGTCGAAGGGCTGGCCATGCTCGCCACAGATGCACACCTCGATCACCGCCTGTGCTGCCGCCTTCACCAGGATCAGCGAACCATCCTCGGCTACCAGCACATCGCCGCCGCGCACCACTGTGCCGCGCGGGAGAAACACGCCCAGCGTGCGGCCCTGGCTGTCGGTCGCGTCAAAGCGGCTTTTCTGGCGCACGTCCCAGTCCAGTTCGACGCTGGCAGCACGCTTGAGCAGCACGGGCGCCAGGCCCTGGCCTTGGGGGATCAGTTTGTTGACAGTCAGCATTGAGGATTCGGATCGTTGAAGCGGTAGAAGCTGTGACAAGCTTGGACAGGCGAGAAGCGTGCCAGCCGGTCTAGAAATCGACAGCCCGCGTGCGCAGGCCGCTGGCGATCAGTGTGGCATTGACCAGCTGCGCCTGTTCGCGGCTGGCAAAAGGCCACACCGCGGGTCGCCAGCCGTCCTTGGTCTGGAACACCTGGGCCTGCAGCTGGTCGGGATCGCGCACCGTCTGGCCGAGCAGGCTGCGCATGCGGGTCAGTGTGGCTTCGGCCTGGGCCTTGCTGGGGCTGCTGGGCCCGACCAGAGCGACCTGACGGTCTGCGGCCGGCACCGCGGCAGCGGCGGGCGAACCGCTGCCACTGCCCCGTCTGGGTGCCAACTCGCCCAAGGCGTTGCCCGGCGTCTTGGAGCGGGGCACTTCCTCAGCGGGCTGCGGCCTGTTGTCCTTGCGTCCGTCAACGCTCTCATCGGGCTTGCTGGAGCTCTTGCCTTCGTCTTTGGGCGGCGCGGCTTTGCTGCTGCTGTTCGCTTTGGCTCGCGCTTGTTCAGAGTCGGCCGAGGCTTGGGTCGGTGCTTTTTCCTTCGGCTTGTCGGTGGCCTTGCCCTTGGGCTCGGCTGGCGCCGATGGCTTGTCTGCATTGGTGGGGCTACTGTCGGCGCGTGCTGACGGAACCGGCATCAGGCGTGGGCGAATGTCAGGGATGCCTTGCATGGCCGGCGCAAACGGCACGCCTGAGGCAGCGCCGGCGACAGCGGGCGTCGCAGCGGTTGGCGCTGGCAAGGGGCTGGGTGTCGACGCGGCGGCATCTGCCACAGTGGCAGAGGCTGCAGCAGATGCAGGCAGCGCTGGCAGGCCCGCCGCCGTTGAAGCCGCTGAAGCCGCCGATGCCAGCGGCATGCTGGCTGCGGCAGCCGGCGCGCTGGACGCGGCCTGCACGCCCGGCGCCGCGCTGGCGGCCACTGGCGCTGTCGCTGCTGGCTCGTCGGGCGCGGCCCCTTTGCCGCTCAGGGTCCATGTGAGCGCAAGAGCGCCGGCGGCGAGCAGCGCCGTTGCCAGCAGGGCCAGGCCCAGCTTGCGCGGATCGAGGCAACGCTGGCCCAGCACCAGCAGTTGCTGGCCGCTGCCCCAGGCCATCAGCACGCGGGTGCGGGCCGGGCCGGCGTCGATGCCGGCCGTCATCAGATACAGCTCGATCGGCCAGGCGCCCGCAGCCTTGCTGGCGGTGCGGGCCATCAGGTCTTCGTCGATCTCAATGCTGCGCTGCGGCCAGTCCGCCGCGCCGGGCGTGCTGCTGTGGCCATGTGCGAGCGCAAAGCGCGCCACGCGCCGGGGCGACAGCCGGTTGATGAAACGCTCGTTGAACAGGGGCCAGCCTTGCTGGCTGTTCGGTCGCCTGGCCAGCAGGGATCGCAGGCGTGCGCCCAGCCCTGGCTTGGCGGTAAAGGGTTCGGCGCTGGCAGCCCCAGCGGCTGCCGCTTCGGGGTGTTCGCCGTCTGGGACGGGGGCTGCCCCCTCGGGCGCAAAACCGGGCTCGATGTGCGCAGCCGGGCGGCCGCTGCGCATGAAGGGCAGGGCCACAACGCCAAGCGTGTGCACATCGAAGATGCTGATGTGCCGCGCCAGCGGGTGGCGGTTGTGCCACTCCACCAGCTGATCCGCCAGTCTGCTGTCCATGCGCTCCCTGTCCGACGCCGTGCTACGCGGAACAATTCCACGTTTTCAGGGTCTGAAGCTTACCTTGGCAAAACCTGGCGACAGGCCTACATCAGGGCCGGAACTGGCCCCCAATCAAAACAGGAAGTAGCGTTGCGCCATCGGCAGCTCCACGGCCGGCTCGCAAGTAAGCAACTGGCCATCCGCGCGCACCTCGTAGGTCTGAGCATCGATCTCCATGCGCGGCAGCCAGTTGTTGTGCACCATGTCGGCCTTCTTCACGGTGCGGCAGCCCTTTACGCCGACCAACGTCTTGGATAGGCCATAGCGTTGTCCCACATCGTCCGCCAGTGCCGCCTGCGAGACAAAGCTCAGGCTGCCCTGCGCCAGCGCCTTGCCGAAGCTGCCGAACATGGGCCGGTAGTGGACCGGCTGCGGCGTCGGGATGCTGGCATTGGGGTCGCCCATCGCGGCGGCGGCGATGAAGCCGCCCTTCAGGATCAGGCTGGGCTTGATGCCGAAGAAGGCGGGGCGCCAGAACACCAGATCGGCCCACTTGCCGACCTCGATGCTGCCGACCTCATGCGCGATGCCATGCGCCAGCGCTGGATTGAGGGCCAGCTTGGCCATATAGCGCTTGACGCGGAAGTTGTCGTTGCGCTCGCTGTCCTGCGGCAGCGCACCGCGCTGGGCTTTCATCTTGTGCGCGGTCTGCCAGGCGCGGATGCTCATCTCGCCGACCCGGCCCATGGCCTGCGAGTCGGAGCTGAACATGCTGATCGCGCCCAGGTCGTGCAGGATGTCCTCGGCGGCGATGGTCTCCCGGCGAATGCGGCTTTCGGCGAAGGCCAGGTCCTCGGCGATCGATGCATCCAGGTGATGGCAGACCATCAACATGTCCAGATGTTCGTCCAGCGTGTTGACGGTGAAAGGCCGCGTCGGGTTGGTGGAGGAGGGCAGCACATTGGCCTCGCCGACCACCTTCATGATGTCTGGCGCATGGCCGCCGCCCGCGCCCTCGGTGTGGAAACTGTGGATGGTGCGGCCCTTGAAAGCGGCCACCGTGTCCTCGACGAAGCCGCTCTCGTTGAGCGTGTCGGTGTGGATGGCCACCTGGGTGTCGGTCTCCTCCGCTACCGACAGGCAGCAGTCGATCGCCGCGGGCGTCGTCCCCCAGTCCTCATGGAGCTTCATGCCGATGGCGCCGGCCTCGATCTGCTGGCGCAGCGCCTCGGGGCGGCTGGCATTACCCTTACCGAGAAAGCCGATATTCATCGGCAGGCCTTCGGCCGCCTGCAGCATGCGCTCGATGTTCTCCGGCCCGGGCGTGCAGGTGGTGGCGAAGGTGCCAGTGGCCGGCCCGGTGCCGCCGCCCAGCATGGTGGTGACGCCGCTCATCAGCGCCTCTTCGACCTGCTGCGGGCAGATGAAGTGGATGTGCGAATCGATCGCGCCGGCGGTGACGATCAGACCCTCGGCCGCGATCACCTCGGTGCCCGGGCCGATGACGATGTCCACGCCCGGCTGCACATCCGGATTGCCGGCCTTGCCGATGGCGCAGATGCGCTGGCCGCGCAGGCCGATATCGGCCTTGATGATGCCCCAGTGGTCCAGGATCAGCGCATTGGTGATGACGCAGTCCACCGCGTCGGCCGCACCGGGGCCGTTGGGTCGCTGCGACTGGCCCATGCCGTCGCGGATCACCTTGCCGCCGCCGAACTTCACTTCCTCGCCGTAGCCGCCGGCGCGCAGGGTCAGGTCTTGCTCGACCTCGATGACCAGATTGGTGTCGGCCAGGCGCAGGCGGTCGCCCACGGTTGGTCCGAACATTTCGGCGTAGGCGCGTCTTCCGATCTGTGCCATGGTTTTCTGCTCTTTCTTGTTCGGGATGTCAGCGCAGTTCCGCAGCAGCGGGCGCCATGGGTGGGGTGCTCGCTGCGCTGGGCAGAGCCAGGTCGCGCAGTGTGTTCAAGGCCAGCGTCAGCAGGGCCACCGCGCAGAGTCGGTAGGTGAACCGAGCCCAGCGAGTACCGACCTGCCCCAGCAGTCTTGCGACCAGGGCGGCGCAGACGAAGCACCACAGCAGCGAGGCCGACATCAGTCCCGCGAAGAAGGTCGCGTAGTGCTGAACTTGCGGCTCAGCGATGCCGAATGCGGCCAGGGCGCTGCTGATCGCGCCCCAATAGGCAAGGTTCTGCGGGTTCGTCAGTGATAGCAAGACGCCTGAGCGCAGCGCGGATCGCTCGCCCGAGGCTTCGCCGGGGCGGAGATCAACCTCATGCACCGACCGGGCCGCCTTCCAGCTGTCCCAGCCGAGGTAGCTCAGATAGAGCGCACTCAGAAGCCCCATCGGCCAGCGTAGCGCCTCCCACTGCAGGGCGAAACCCATGCCCGTCAGGCCCAGAATCGCCCAACTGGCATCCCCCGCCAGGGAGCCGATCTGGACGGCAAGGGCCGGGCGGAATCCTCCACGCAGGCCATGCCGGACGGTTTCAGTGAAGACGGCGCCAGGGGTGATGTTGAAGATCATTCCCAGGCCGAAGGCGACGAAGAACAGCGTCAGCATGTCACGGCCCTGGTGGCAGAGCCCCCTGCACGAGGCCGCGGAAGCCCCAGACCTGCCGGTCGCCGGCGTAGTCGACCAGTTCGACCGTGCGCTGCTGGCCCGGCTCGAAGCGCACCGCCGTGCCCGAGGCGATGTTCAGCCGCATGCCCTGCGCGGCCGCGCGGTCGAAGCGCAGGCCGGCATTGGTCTCGGCGAAGTGGTAGTGCGAGCCGACCTGGATGGGCCGGTCGCTGGCGTTCTCGACCACCAGGCGCAGCGTGCGCCGGCCGGGGTTCAGCTCGTGGCTGGCCGTTTCATCGTCGATGATCAGTTCGCCTGGGATCATGTCAGCCCCTCGTCCGTGGAGTACCCCGGCCGGTCCCCCGAGGGAACGGCCGCTTGCTTGGGGCAGAACCCGGACATCAACAGTCCTGAGGACTGTTGATGCCTGCGAAGGCCACGGGACTCCGGCCAGTGGCGGCCCGGCGCAGCGCGGCTCGCCGCTCTGTGTGCAGCGCCGTTCATGACAGCAGCAGGCCCAGGCCCGTCAACGCGACACCGGCACCGGCCAAGCGCGGCAGCCAGTGCGCGCCGCGGCGCAGCGCCAAGCCTAGCGCGATGCCCATTGCGTGCAGGATCACGGTGCCCAGCAGCATGCCGGCCAAGGCGGCGCTGCCCGACAGTTCCTGACCATGTGCCGCGCCGTGAAAGAGAGCGAAGCCTCCCATCGCCAGCGCACCGGCAGCCAGCGGCAGCTGGCGCGGCGACAGCAGCAGTGCGCCGACCACGATCAGCGAGCCGGCGATCATCGGCTCAACGCCGGGCAGCGCCAGGCCGCTCGCGCTGAAGAGCGCACCAGCGAGCAGCATCAGCGCGAACAGCGCCGGCGCTATCCATAGCCGGCGCGCCGAGCTGCTGCTCCAGACGCCCACCATCAGCATCGCCAGCAGATGGTCAAGGCCGGTGAAGGGATGCATCAGCCCGCTGCTGAAGCCATGCGCGTGGGCCGCGCTTCCATCGCTGCCGGTGTGCGCGGCGGCGAAGCCGCTCAGGCTGATCAGGGCCAGCAGGGCCAGGGTTTGTTTTGGTTTGTTCATCATTGGTGCATCCCTTGGGTTCAGGCAATCGGTTGGTGCACGGTCACCAACTTGGTGCCGTCAGGAAAAGTTGCTTCAACCTGGATGTCGGGGATCAGCTCCGCGATGCCGTCCATCACATCGGCGCGCGTCAGCACCGTCTTGCCCTCGCTCATCAGCTGCGCCACGGTCTTGCCGTCGCGTGCGCCCTCCATGATGGCGGCGCTGATCAGCGCCACCGCCTCGGGGTAGTTGAGCTTGAGCCCCCGCGCCATGCGGCGCTCAGCCAGCAGCGCGGCGGTGAAGATCAGCAGCTTGTCTTTCTCTCGGGGAGTGAGTTCCATCTCGCTACGCTCGATTCTTGTTGTTGGCCCGAGCAGCCTGTGGCTGAGCTCGCGGCGTCAGTTCCATTTGCAGGCTCGCGGTTCGATAGGACACAGGCTTGCAGGAGGCATGCCAGCCCGGCACGGGTCTTGATAGTAGATCGGTGTATGAGCGCCAGCAGCAGTCCCCCCAGCCCCAGCGAACCGGTGCAGCGCGTCATCAAGATCCGGCGCGACTACAACGCCTGGGTGGCCAGCGAGACGCTGGAAGACTACGCGCTGCGCTTCACACCGCATGGCTTCCGTCGCTGGTCCGGTACGCGGGTGGCCAACACGGCCTTCGGCGCGGCTTCCTTCCTGGTGCTGGAAGCGGTGGGCGCGACCCTGCTGGTGGAATACGGTTTCATCAACGCCTTCTGGGCCATCCTGGCCACCGGCATGATCATCCTGCTGGCGGGCTGGCCGATCAGCATCTATGCCGCCCGCTACGGTGTGGACATGGACCTGCTGACCCGCGGCGCCGGCTTCGGCTACATCGGCTCCACGCTGACCAGCCTGATCTACGCCAGCTTCACCTTCATCTTCTTCGCGCTGGAAGCGGCCATCATGGCCTATGCGCTGGAGCTGGCCTTCGACATCCCGCCGGCTTGGGGTTATCTGATCTGCGCGCTGGTGGTGCTGCCCCTCGTCACGCATGGCGTTACTGCTATCGCGCGGCTGCAGGTCTGGACCCAGCCACTGTGGCTGTTCCTGCTGATCCTGCCCTATGTCTATGTGTTCAGCCGCTACCCGGAGCTGAGCACGCAGATCCGCGACTACGCCGGCGCGCAGGGCGACGGATCCGGTTTCAGTCTGCCGCTGTTCGGCGCCGCGATGACGGTGGGCATCGCGCTGATCACGCAGATGGGCGAGCAGGTCGACTACCTGCGCTTCATGCCCGAGCCTGAAGCCGGCAAGCGCTGGCGCTGGCACCTGGCGGTGTTCGTCGGCGGGCCGGGCTGGGTGATCCTGGGCGTGCTGAAGATGCTGGGCGGCGCGCTGCTGGCCTTTCTGGCCATGCAGCTGATGGTGCCGACCGAGCGCGCGCTCGACCCCAACCAGATGTACCTGGTGGCCTACGAAACCGTGTTCTCGAACCCGGGCTGGGCCATCGCGGCCACGGCCCTGCTGGTGATCGTCTCGCAGCTCAAGATCAACGTCACCAACGCCTATGCCGGCTCGCTGGCCTGGAGCAACTTCTTCGCGCGGCTGACGCACAGCCATCCGGGCCGGGTGGTCTGGGTGGTCTTCAACACCGGGATTGCGCTGGTGCTGATGGAGATGGAGCTGTTCCATGCGCTCGATCGCGTGCTGGGCCTGTACGCCAATATCGCCATCGCCTGGATCATGACTGTGGTGGCCGATCTGGTGATCAACAAGCCGCTGGGCCTTTCGCCGCCGGGCATCGAGTTCAAGCGCGCCCATCTCTACGACATCAACCCGGTGGGCGTGGGCGCGATGGTGATTGCCTCGCTGCTGTCGATCTCGGCACATCTGGGCGTTTTCGGGCCGTTGGCGCAGGCCTTCTCGGCGCTGATCGCGCTGGTGGCGGCCATGGTCTGCTCGCCATTGATTGCCTGGGCAACCAAGGGACGCTTCTACCTGGCACGCCACAGCTGGGGCGGCCTGGCGGCGGCTTCCGGCCTCGACGGGGGGCAGCGGCGCCTGCGCTGCGTGGTCTGCGAGCGCGAGTACGAAGGCCCCGACATGGCCCATTGCCCGGCCTACCAGGGCTCGATCTGTTCACTGTGCTGCTCGCTCGATGCGCGCTGCGAAGACCTGTGCAAGCCGCATGCGCGCCTGGCCGTGCAGGCGCGCGGCTGGCTGCAGGCCCTGCTGCCGCGGCGGGTCTGGCCCTTGCTGGACAGCGGGCTGATGCAGTACTTGGCGCTGATGGCCGTGGTCGTGCCGGTGCTGCTGCTGCTGTTCGGCCTGCTGTACCAGCATGAGGTCGGGCGCCTGGGTGCTGCGGCGCCGACGCTGTCGCCCTATTTGCGCGACACCCTGGCCAAGGCCCTGGTGGGCCTGCTGCTGCTGTCGGGCGTGATCGGCTGGTGGCTGGTGCTGACGCACAAGAGCCGCCAGGTGGCGCAGGAAGAATCGCGCCGCCAGAGCCAGGCCCTGCATGCCGAGATCGAATCGCACCGCAAGACCGACGCCGAGTTGCAGCGCGCCAAGGCCGTGGCCGAGGGCGCAAACCAGGCCAAGAGCCGCTACATCACCACCATCAGCCACGAGCTGCGCACGCCGCTGAATGCCATCCTCGGCTATGCCCAGATCCTCGATGAGGACCCGCGCATGCCGGCCCATCGCCAGCAGGCGGTCGGCGTGATCCGGCGTGGTGGTGAGCACCTGCTGTCGCTGATCGAGGGCACGCTGGACCTGGCGCGCATCGAGGCTGGCCGCTTCACGCTGGAGCCGCGGCCCTGGGCCTTTGCCGAAGCGATGGACGATCTGGTGCGCCTGCTCTCGCTGCAAGCCGCTGCCAAGGGCCTGGAGTTCCGCTACGAGCCGTCCACCGACCTGCCACCCTGGGTGCGCGCCGATGCCAAGCGAGTGCAGCAGGTGCTGATCAATATCGTCGGGAATGCGATCAAGTTCACGCCGGCGGGCCATGTGCGACTGACGCTGGAACACCGGCGCGAGATAGCGCGCTTCCTCATCGAGGACAGCGGCCCCGGCATGAGCGAGGACGAGCAGGCCCGCATCTTCGAGCCCTTCGAGCGCGGCGCCGCGGCCGCCGGCGGCACCGGCCTGGGCCTGACGATTGCCAAGATGCTGGTCGACCTGATGGGCGGCGAACTCAAGCTCAGCAGCGCGCCCGGCCAGGGCACGCGCTTCGAGCTGCGCCTGTTCCTGCCTGTGCTGCAGGGCGGCGCGCTGGCCGCGCAAGCCAAGCGCGCGGCGCGCACCGGCTATCTGGGGCGGCCGCAGCGCGTGCTGGCGGTCGACAACGAGGAGGCCGACCGCAGCCTGCTGCAGGCCATTCTTGAACCGCTGGGCTTCGAGGTTCGCACGGCCGCCAGCGGCCAGGGGGCGCTGGCCCTGCTGGCGCCGGATGGCGACTGGCAGCCCGACGCCATCCTGATGGATCTGGCGATGCCGGGCCTGGATGGCTGGCAGACGCTGGCGGCGATCCGCGAGCAGGGCCTGTCTGGCGCGCCGGTGGCCATCGTCTCTGCCAATGCCTACGATCGCGCGCTGGCCGAGCATCCCGAGATCGGCCCCGAGGATTTCATCGTCAAGCCGGTGCGGGTGGACGAACTGCTGGACTGGCTCGGCCAGCGCCTGCAGCTGGAGTGGCGGCTGCGCGAGCCCGAAGCCGCGCAGCCTGCTGGCCCGGCCAAGCCTGTGCGCTTGCCCTCGCGCGACAGCCTGGAGCGTCTGAATGCGCAGCTGCAGCGCGGTCATGTGAAGGCCATCCACCAGCAGCTGGACCTGATGCAGGACGCCGACCACGACTGCAGCGACTTCGTCACGCAGCTACGTACGCTGGCGCGCGCCTTCGAGCTGCAGGCCATGGGCCGGCTGGTGGCACGCGCCTTGCAAGAGCATCCCGGTGGAGACTTCCTGCATGAACACCGGACCTGACGAGCAAGACCTCGATTTTGAGAACGCCCCGCTGGCGGGCGGGCCGCAGGCGGCTGCGCACGCCGAGCGGGTGCTGATCGTCGACGACGTGCCCGACAACCTGGCGCTTTTGCACGACGCGCTGGATGAGGCCGGCTATACCGTGCTGGTCGCCTTCAGCGGCGAAGCCGCTCTGGCCAGCGCCGCAGCCGAGCCGCCTGATGTGGTCGTGCTGGACGCAATGATGCCGGTGATCGACGGCTTCGAGGTGGCGCGCCGGCTCAAGGCCGACCCGGCCACCGCCAGCATTCCCATCATCTTCATGACCGGTCTCACGGAGACCGAGCATGTGGAGGCGGCGTTTGCGGCCGGCGGCATCGACTATGTGACCAAGCCGATCCGCCCGCGCGAGGTGCTGGCCCGCATCGCCGCCCATCTGCGCGGCGCGCGTGCGCAGCGTCAGGCCCGCAACGCGCTGGACGCCTTCGGCCACGCCAGCCTGGCGGTGCGAGAACACGATGGCCGCTGCGTCTGGCAGACCTCGCTGGCGCGCAGCCTGATGGCCGAGTACTTCGCCGGTGGCCATTTCGAACGTGGCCGCCTGCCGCCTGAGGTGATGCTTTGGCTGCACCGCGAGGCGCTGCGCCGCCGCGCAGGTGCCGAGCCGGCCAGCCTGACCGTGCTGCCGCATCCCGGCAGCGACGCTCCGCCCGACAGCGCCAAGGGCCGCGGCGCCAAGCGCCTGTCCTTCACGCTGCATGCGGTGGACCCGGATGCGCTGGGCGAAGGCCAATGGCTGATCGTGATGCGCGAGGCCGACGATGCGGCCCTGCTCGATGGCCTGATGCAGGCCTTCAAGCTGACGGCCCGCGAGGCCGAGGTGCTTTACTGGGTGGTCAAGGGCAAGACCAATGTCGACATCGGCGACATCCTGGGCAGCAGCCCGCGCACGGTGCAGAAGCACCTGGAGCATGTGTTCGAGAAGCTCGGTGTCGAGACCCGCACCTCGGCGGCTGCACTGGCCCTGTCCAGGGTCAGGGGCCTGGACGGCGGGCGCTAAAGCGCCCGCGCCTGCGTCCGTGCCTCAGAGCCCCAGCTGCAGCACGATCGGGCAGTGGTCTGAGACTCCCAGCACCGACTCCTGCTCGCCGGGTGCCGCCGCGCGGCTCTGGCCTTCGGCGCCGATGCTGATCTTCTGCGCGCCGCGCAGTTTCGGCGTCAGGCTGGCCGACACGACGAAGTGGTCCAGGCCGATCGGATTGCGGCAGCCCAGATTGGCCACCAGCGGCGCGAGATCGCGGCGGCCCACGGCCTCGGTCTTGGCGCGCTGGCACAGCTCGCCGCCCGGGCCGGCACAGTCCAGTGCCACCAGCTCGGTGGCGGCGGGCTTGCCGTCGAACACTTCGCGGTAGAGGTTCTGTGTCTTCACGCCGACGGGCAGCGGCGTCGTCAGGTCGGTGCTGGCGTCGCTGCGCATAGGCTTGGCGCCGTCGACCGCCTGCGCGTCATGCCAGAGATTGCGGTTGAAGTCGCCGAGCACGACGAAGTGGTCCGCCCCCTGGCCCAGCTTCTCCACGGCGGCCTCAAGCGGCGCGATCTGCTGCTGCAGGGCAGGGCAGGGGTCCTTGGGCCCCTGGTCCTGGTCCAGTTTGCCGCGGCCGTCCAGCGGCGTCACGCAGCCGGACTTCAGATGCAGAGTCATGAAGCGCACGACCTGACCCTGGCGCTTGAGCGTCAGTGTCAGCGCCGGGCGCAGCTGTTCGGCGGGCGGCAGTTGCGTCAGCACCAGACCGGCATCCAGCTCGCACTGGCCTTCGCCCAGGCTCTTGCGCCAGGCAAAGGCCAGGCGCTGTACCTTGTAGCGGCCATCAAAGGAGCAGACCTCGTACTGCCCGGCCTGCGCGCCCAGCGCCTCGCGCACAGCTGCTGTGCCCGAGACTTCCTGGAAGGCGATCACATCGGGCCTGACCGTCTCGGCCAGCAGCCGGGCAATGCGCGTGTTGCGGGCCGCCAGAGCGCCCGGCGTCACCGCCAGGCCTTCGCGGTTGGCGCCCTGGTAGACGCCGCAGGGCGGCATCACCGACAGGTCCACGCCCTGCAACTGCGCACGTGATTCGCGCACGTCCCATCCGACAGTGGCGCCGGGCGTGCCGGCGGCCACGGGCTTCCACACGCCAGCGGCCTCGTCGCGTGCATAGTGCAGCCCGCACTTGGCCGCCCAGTTGGGCTGCTCGGCCAGCGCGACATGCCAGCCCAGGTTCCAGCTGGCGATGCGCAGCGGTTCTGGGCCGGCAGCCTGGGTGCTTAGGGCTGAGGCAGCGAGCAAGGACGAGAGGGCAAGGCGCAGGGGAGCGAGGTGCATGAGGTGGTGCAGAAAGCGCAAAGGGTCAGTCAGGCTAGATAAGAGCCGGCAATGCTAGTGCAGCTCAGCGGATGCCCAGCATGCTTTTCGCCACCGCCTCGGCCACCTCGATGCCGTCCACGCCTGCCGACATGATGCCGCCCGCATAGCCCGCGCCTTCGCCGGCCGGGTAGAGGCCGCGGGTGTTCAGGCTCTGGTAGTCCTCGCGGCCGCGGTTGATGCGCAGTGGCGACGAGGTGCGGGTCTCCACACCAGTCAGCACCGCGTCGTTCATGCTGAAGCCCTTGATCTGGCGCTCGAAGGCGGGCAATGCTTCGCGGATCGCATCCAGCGCGTACTCGGGCAGGCTGCCGAAGCCCTTCTGCTGCAGATCGGTCAGCGTAACGCCCGGCTTGTAGCTGGGCTCGACGCGGCCCAGCACGCTGCTGCGCTGGCGCTTGATGAAGTCGCCCACCAGCGCGCCGGGCGCGCGGTAGGCGCCTTCGCCCAGCTCGTAGGCGCGGCTTTCCCAGAGGCGCTGGAAGGCCATGCCATCGAGCGGATTGACCGGGCTGCCATCGGTCTTGCCGTCCTGGCGGTAGTCCTCGGGCGAGAGGCCGACGACGATGCCGGCATTGGCATTGCGCTCGTTGCGCGAATACTGGCTCATGCCGTTGGTCACCACGCGCAGCGGCTCGCTCGTGGCTGCCACCACGGTGCCGCCAGGGCACATGCAGAAGCTGTAGACCGAGCGGCCGTTCTTGGCGTGGTGCACCAGCTTGTAGTCGGCCGCGCCCAGGATGGGATGGCCGGCATTGGGACCGAAGCGCGCAGCGTCGATGATGCTTTGCGGATGCTCGATGCGGTAGCCCATCGAGAAGGGCTTTGCCTCCATGTAGACGCCGCGCCCGTGCAGCATCGTGAAGGTGTCGCGCGCGCTGTGGCCCAGGGCCAGGATCACATGGTCGGCACGGATCTGCTCGCCGGATTCCAGCACCAGGCCGCGCACATGGCGTTGGCCCTTGGCGTCCGGCTCGACCAGCAGGTCGGTGACCTTTTGCTGGAAGCGGATCTCGCCACCCAGCGCCTCGATCTCGGCACGGATCTTGATGACCATCGAGACCAGGCGGAAGGTGCCGATGTGGGGCTTGCTGACGTAAAGGATTTCCTCGGGCGCACCGGCCTTGACAAATTCCTCCAGCACCTTGCGTGTCAGGTGGCGCGGGTCGGAGATCTGGCTCCAGAGCTTGCCGTCCGAGAAGGTGCCGGCGCCGCCTTCGCCGAACTGCACATTGGATTCGGGGTTGAGCTGGCTTTCGCGCCACAGGCCCCAGGTGTCCTTGGTACGTTCGCGCACCTGCTTGCCTCGTTCCAGCACGATGGGCCGCAAGCCCATCTGCGCCAGCACCAGCGCCGCCAGGATGCCGCAGGGACCGAAGCCCACCACCACCGGGCGCCGCTCGGCCGGGAAGTCAGCCGGCGCATGGCCGACGAACTTGTAGCGCGTGTCGGGGCTGGGCTTGACATGCGGGTCCTTGACCAGCCGGGCCAGCACCGCGGCTTCAGCGTCAGGGCTGGCCAGCTCGCAATCCAGCGTGTAGCTCAGCACGATGGCGGTCTTCTTGCGCGCGTCGTAGCCGCGGCGGAAGACATGCAGGGCCAGCAGTTCGGTGTCCTGGAGGCCCAGTTTGTCCAGCACGGCGGGGCGCAGCTCGTCCTCGCGGTGGTTCAGCGGCAGGCGGAGTTCAGTGATGCGGATCATGTCGAGTGATCAAGGCATGAAAGGGGTGGCAGTGCAAACCGTGCTTGCAGAAGCCCTCGGGCAAGTGTTTGGGCGAGGTAAAGGAGGAGGCCCGGCGTGTCCGCGGCGGGGGACACGAGCCCAAACACTTGCCCGATGGCTTCCGCGCTGGCTCAGCTTGCGGAAAGAAAACAGGCCCTGCTGTTGGGCAAGGGCCTGTGAGGGGGATGTCGGCGGGACAGGCCCGCCAGGACATCAACCCGAATGCGGACGCTTGCCCGGGTTCTTCTTGCTGCGGGTGTGCGAACCACGCTCCAGGCTGCTCTTCTGGCCGCGGCCGTGCGTGAACGTCAGCCCGGTGGGGGGGATGGGACGGGGGGTGGCGCGCTGGTCGGCCTCGGTCTTGATCTTGTTGCCCATGAGTGGCTCCGATGAAATTGAATGCGAAGCCGGACATAAGGTTTCCGGCCTGGAGCGGGATTTTAGCCGGTCGCGCGAGTGACAGCCTCGCAACAGCGCGCAAGGCGATGATGAGGGCATGGGAACGCTCTATCTTGTCCGTCACGGCCAGGCCAGTTTCGGGGCCGCCGACTATGACCAGCTCAGCGAGCTGGGAGCCCGCCAGAGCCGCCTGTTGGGCGACTACTGGCGCCAGCGCGGCCAGCGCTTCGATGCGGTGTTGACCGGCACGCTGAAGCGCCACCGCCAGACTTTCGCCGGCATCGCCGCCGGGCTGGGCGAGGTGCCGACGCCCACGGAGATGCCTGGGCTCAATGAATACGACAGCGAGGCGCTGATCCGCGCCATCCACCCAGCCCCGCTCGAAAAGCCGCGCGATGCCGAGATGGTGCGCTCGCACTTCCGCCTGCTGCGCACGGCCTTGCAGGCCTGGATGCGTGGCGAGACCGCACCGCAGGGCATGCCCAGCTACGCCGAGTTCTCGGCCGGCGTAGCGCAGGCGCTCGCCCATGTGCGCGAGCGCTGCGAGGGCCAGGTCTTGATCGTTTCCAGCGGCGGGCCGATCTCCACCGCCGTGGCACAGGTGCTGCAGGCGCCCAGTGACACTGCCATCGAGCTGAACCTGCGCATCCGCAACAGCGCGGTGACCGAGTTCAGCTTCAACCCCAAGCGCCATGTGCTGCAGACCTTCAATGGCTTGCCGCACCTGGACCCGCCGGAATTGAGCGCGCTGGTGACCTCGGCCTGAGGCCCGCCGGCGCGGAACTGGCCCGCAGGCGGCAAAATCGGGCTTTGCTCCCTGCGCCGCCGATGTTCACCGACCTGATCAACCCGCCCGTCCAGCCGGACGCCACGCAGCGCTTTCTGCGCCTGCTTGAAACCGCGCTGGCCGATGGCAGCTTCGGCCGCCTGCTGCTGGCCAAGCCGGTGGGCGAGGACAAGAGCATCGAGAGGCTGACGGTGCGCGAAGTGCAGCTCAAGGGCGAGCGGCATTTGAGTTTTCTGTGGCGGCACCAGACCAAGGACGTCACCAAGAACCACGTGCTGACCGAGGGGCTGGCGCAGATCGCCGCCTTGCTGGGCACTCAGTTCCTGAACGCCCATCTCCACACCGAGGGCACTTCGGCCGGCCAGGAGGTGCAGCTGGCCTTCAGCCGCAAGGGCAAGCCCAGCCTCCGCGTGGCGCGCGCCGAAGCGGCCGAACCGGCGGCCGGCAATGCGCCGGGCAAGACGGTTGGCAAGGGGCATGACAAGGAAAAGCAGCGCCAGCTGGAGCTGGACCGCCCCTTCTGGCGCGATCTGGGCCTGACCCATGCGGGCAAGGACGGCAGCACGGCCGAGCTGGTGCCGGCGATGGCGCGCAAGTGGAAGCAGATCAACCGCTTCATCGAGATCTTCGGCGCCGCCCTGAAGTCCTCGGCGCTGGCGGACAGCCCCGATGTGCACGTGGCCGATTTCGGCTCGGGCAAGGGCTATCTGACCTTTGCGATGTACGACTGGCTGCGCAGCCAGGGCAAGGACGCGCAGGTGGTGGGCGTGGAGCTGCGCGACGATATGGTGGCGCTGTGCCGCGGCGCGGCCGAGCGGCATGGCCTGGCCGGCCTGCGCTTCGACCAGGGCGATGTGCGCAGCTACACACCGGCCCGGCTGGACGTGATGATCGCGCTGCACGCCTGCGACATCGCCACCGACTACGCCATCCACCTGGGCCTGCGCGCCGGGGCCCAGATCATCATGTGCTCGCCCTGCTGCCACAAGCAGATCCGCCCGCAGATGCAGCTGCCCAAGCTGCTGCGCCCGATGCTGCAGCATGGCATCCACCTGGGCCAGGAGGCCGAGATGGTGACCGATTCCCTGCGCGCGCTGCTGCTGGAATCGCAGGGCTACGAGACCCAGGTGTTCGAGTTCATCGCGCTGGAGCACACCAGCAAGAACAAGATGATCCTGGCCGTCAAGAAGCAGGGGGCGGCCGGCGCGGCGCTGGCGGCCCGGCGCGCGGAGATCCTGGCGCAGATAGCCGAGATCAAGCGCTTCTACGGCCTGCGGGAGCAGGCGCTGGAGAGCCTGCTGGCGGCCTGAAGGCGCGCGCCCCGGATTTCGGGTGCCACACACGGGCGGCCCGCAGGCAGCATGTCACGGGGAAACCCAGTCAGTAAGGGGTTGCTGACATGTCCCGCGGCTACACTCGGCCGGCACTGCTGGAGCTTGCCCGCAAGGCTGGGGAATCGGCCAATGGGCAATGGGCCAATGGGCAGGCCAGCGCCATCGACCACCGAGAGAATCATCGCCATGATCCGGACCCCTAATCCCCCCCGAAACGCCCGCGCCCGGGCCTTGCGTCTGAGCAGCCTGACCCTGCTGTGCAGTGTCGTGCTGCTGACCGCCTGCGGGGGCGGCAAGGGCGAGCAGGCGTCGCAGACCGCGGCCAAGGTCAACCGGGAAGAGGTGACGGTCCACCAGATCAACTACCTGCTGCAGCGCCAGCCCGGACTGAAGCCCGAGGCAACCGAAGCGGCGGGGCGTCAGGCGCTGGAGCGTCTGATCGAGCAGGAACTCGCGGTGCAGAAGGCCGAGGACATGAAGCTCGACCGCGACCCCCGCGTCTTGCAGCAGATCGAGGCCACCAAGCGCGAGATCATCGCCCGCGCCTATCTGGAGCGGCTGGGCGAGAGCGTCTCCAAGCCCACGCCCGAAGAGGTCAGCAAGTACTACAACGACAAGCCGGCACTCTTTAAGGAGCGCCGTATCTACAACCTGCAGGAACTGAACGTCGAGGCCAAGCCCGAGCAGCTTGCCGAACTGCGCACCAGGCTCGCTGCAGCCAAGAACCTGGGCGAATTCATTGAGTATCTAAAGGCGAACGATTTCCGTTTCCAGGGCACGCAGGCCTTGCGTGCCGCCGAGCAGCTACCGCTGGCCAACTTGGACGCCATTGCCCGGATGAAGGACGGCGATTCTGTTTTCAGCCCACTGCCTGCGGGCGTGCAGGTGCTGTATCTGGTCAGTTCGCGGGCGCAGCCGGTGGACGAGGCTGCGGCGCGGCCGGCGATCGAGCAGTTCCTGAGCAACCAGCGAAAGGCCGAACTGGTGCAGAAGACGATGAAGGAAATGCGCGCTAACGCCAAGATCGAGTATGTCGGCAAGTTCGCCGCCGGCGCACCGGCCGCCGCAGCGGCCTCGGCCGTGCCGCCGGCTCCGGCAGCGCCGGCCGCCAGCGGCCTGGATGCCAACTCCATCTCCAAGGGCATGGGTCTCAAATGAAGGGCGCCGCGTACATCCGCCGTGCTGCGGCGCTGAGTCTGCTGGTCCTGGCCAGTGGCTTTTCGCACGCGCAGTCCGCAGCGGCGGCCTCCGCGCCGGTGGCTGCCAGCGCCGCCGAGTACCGGCTCGGTGCGGGCGATGTGATCCGCATTTCGGTCTATCAGAACCCGGATCTGAGCCTGGAGACCCGCGTTTCCGAGGCCGGTGTGATCTCCTTCCCGCTGCTGGGCAACCAGCGCATCGGCGGCATCAGCGTGACGCAGGCCGAGAAGCTGCTGGCCGATGGCTTGAAGAACGGCAACTTCGTCAAGAACCCGCAGGTCACCATCGTCGTGCTGCAGGTCAAGGGCAACCAGGCCAGCGTGCTGGGCTATGTCAACCGCCCGGGACGCTTTCCCATCGAAGTGGCCGATATGCGCCTGACTGATCTGCTGGCCAATGCCGGCGGCGTGGCGGCCGGCGGTGCCGAGGTGATGGTGCTGAGCGGCACGCGCAACGGCCAGCCCTACCGCGTTGAGATCGACCTGCCGGGCATCTTCGCGCCCGGTGGCCGGGGTCAGGACCTGCTGGTGCAGAACGGCGATGTGCTGTGGGTGGACCGTGCGCCCATCGTCTACATCTACGGCGAGGTGCAGCGTCCTGGCGCGCTGCGTCTGGAACGTGGCATGACGCTGATGCAGAGCCTGGCCGCCGGTGGCGGCCTGAACCTGCGCGGCACCGAAAAAGGCATCCGCGTGCACCGCAAGGGCGCCGACGGCAAGGTGCAGGTGCTGCAGCCGGCGATGGACGAGGTGCTGAAGGACGGCGATGTCGTCTATGTGCGCGAGAGCCTGTTCTGAGGACTGAGCGATGACGTTCCGACAATTCCTGGCCATTCTGCTGGCGCGCAAGACGCTGTTCGTCGCGGTGCTGCTGGCGGTGCTGCTGCCGGCGCTGGCGGTCAGCCTGTGGCTGGACAAGCAGTACACGGCAGTGGCCAGCGTCGTGATCGATGCCAAGCCTGATCCGCTCTCGGCGATGGCTTTCCAGACCATGACCAGCCCGGCGGTGATGGCGACCCAGGTGGACATCATCCTGAGCGACCGCGTGGCGCGCCGCGTGGTGCGCATGCTCAAGCTCAGCGAGAACCCGCAGATCCGTGAGCAATGGACTTCGGCCACCAAGGGAGTGGGCGATATCGAGACCTGGCTGGTCGAGCGCCTGCAGAAGGAGCTGGACGTGAAGCCCTCGCGCGAGTCCAGCGTCATCAACATCTCGTTCCGCGCGCCCGATGCGCGCTTCGCGGCCGGCATGGCCAATGCCTTTGTGCAGGCCTATATCGAGACCGCGGTGGATCTGCGCGTTGACCCAGCCAAGCAGTACAGCGCCTTCTTCGAGACCCGAGCCAAGGAAGCGCGCGAGACGCTGGAGGCGGCCCAGACGCGCCTTTCGGCTTTCCAGCGCGAGACCGGCGTGCTGATGACCGATGAGCGCATGGATGTCGAGAACCAGCGCCTGAACGAACTCTCCAGCCAGTTGGTGGTGCTGCAGTCGATGGCCGCCGAGGCGACCAGCCGCCAGGCCCAGGCCACGGCCGGTTCGGGCGACAAACTGCAGGAGGTGTCGAGCAATCCGGTCGTCTCGACGCTGCGCGCTGACTTGTCGCGCCAGGAGGCCCGGCTCAAGGAAATCAGCTCGCGCCTGGGCGACAGCAATCCGCAGGTGGTCGAGCTCAAGGCAAATATCAGCGAGCTGCGCCAGCGCATCGACAGCGAGGTGGGCCGCCTGTCCGCCGGCGTCGGTGTCAGCGGCAGCATCAGCCGCCAGCGCGAGGCGCAGACCCGCGCCGAGCTGGAAGCGCAGCGCAACAAGGTGCTGCGCATGAAGCAGGTGCGCGACGAAGCCGCGCTGATCCAGCGCGATGTCGAGATCGCGCAGAAGAACTACGACGCCATTGTCCAGCGCTTCACCCAGTCCAGCCTGGAAAGCCAGGCTACCTCCAGCAGCGCCAGCCTGCTGAATTCGGCCGTGCCGCCGCTGGAGCATTCCTCACCCAAGGTCTTGCTGAACACGTTGCTGGCCCTGGTGGTGGGCCTGCTGCTGGGCACCGGCGTTGTGCTGGGGGCCGAGCTGCGCGACCGCCGGGTGCGCGATGTGGCCGATGTGGAGGGCCTGCTGGGCCTGCCGCTGATCGGCTTCCTGCCCGGGCCTGATGCCGGCGGTGCGGCCGGTCGGCGTGCCGACTCCGCGATGCACCGGCGCCTGATCGGCCCGGCGCCTTCCTCCAAGAACGCGGGCTGAAGAATCCATGTCCACCATGAACAGCGAGAACCCGGATCAGCAGCCTGCCGCGCTGCAGGACCGCAGCATCGGCGACATCATTGCTGAGGCCAACAGTCTGTCGGCCGAGCAGGTCGAGCGCATCCTGGCGCACCAGAAGAGCGAGGGCCTGAAATTCGGCGAGGCCGCGGTGGCCCTGGGCCTGGCCAAGGGTGAAGACGTGCTGTGGGCGCTGAGCCAGCAGTTCCACTATCCCTATGCGCCTGGCAGCGGCGAGCAGACCCGCGAGGAGCTGGTGCTGGCCAACAAGCCTTTCAGCCACCAGGCCGAAGCCATCCGCACGCTGCGCAGCCAGATTAATATGCTGCTGTTCGGCGCTGACATGCCCCGGCGCGCGCTGGCCGTGGTCAGCCCTGAGCACGGCGACGGCAAGACCTTCTTCGCCGCCAATCTGGCGATCGCCTTCAGTCAGCTGGGCGGGCGCACCTTGCTGGTGGACGCCGATATGCGTAGCCCACGCCAGCACGAGGTCTTCGGCGTGGACAACAGCGCCGGCCTGTCGGGCATCCTGTCCGGCCGCGCCGAGCGCAATGTGATCCGCCCCGTGCCCAATCTGCCCAGCCTGTTCGTGATGCCGGTCGGCACGCTGCCGCCGAACCCGACCGAACTGGTGGAGCGCCCCGCCTTCGGCCTGCTGATCAAGGAACTGGTGGGCAAGTTTGACCATGTGATCGTCGACACTCCGGCCGCTTGCAGCGGTGCCGACTATGCCGTGATCGCCGCCCGCTGCGGTGCGGCGCTCTTACTGGCGCGCAAGGGCATCACCCGGGTGGCGGCGGTGCAGGAGCTTTGCCACACGCTGGCCAACAGCCCGGTCAAGCTGGCGGGCTTGGTGATGAACGAGCACTAAGGTGGGCGTGACGAATCCGGCCCTGCCAACGCACGCCGAGGGGCGTGCCCGCTTGCTGCCCTGGTTGCTGGCAGGTGCCGGTCTGGCAGCGCTGTATCTGCCGACCTTGGTGAGTCTGTTCAATGGCCTGTGGAGCACCGACGAGCAGGGCCATGGCCCGATCGTGCTGGGCGTCAGCATGTGGCTGATCTACCGCCACTGGGGCGCCCTGATGGATCCGCGGGATGCCAGCCCGGCGCCCTGGCTGGCCTGGCCCCTGCTGGTGCTGTCGGCGCTGGCCTATGCGGTGGGGCGTTCGCAAGGCATTTGGCTGTTCGAGGTCGGTTCCTCGCTGGGCATGGTGGCCGGCATCGTGTTGCTGCTGCGCGGGGTGCGCCATCTGCGCCTGATCGCGTTCGCGCTGTTCTTCATGCTGTTCATGATTCCGCTGCCAGGCGCCATCGTGGATGCACTGACGCAGCCGATGAAGATGGCCGTGTCCTATGTCGCCGAGAACATCCTCTACGCGGTGGGCTATCCGATCAGCCGCACCGGCGTTATCCTGCAGATCGGCCCCTACCAGCTGCTGGTGGCGGACGCCTGCGCCGGCTTGCACACGCTGTTCACGCTCGAAGCGCTGGGCCTGCTGTATCTGAACCTGGTGCGCTCCAAGTCGATGTTCCGCAATATTGCGCTGGCCATCTTGATCGTGCCGATCAGCTTCAGCGCCAACGTGATCCGCGTGATGGTGCTGACGCTCATCACCTACCACTTCGGCGACGCGGCCGGGCAGGGCTTTCTGCATGGTTTCGCCGGCATGGTGCTGTTCATCAGTGCGCTGCTGCTGATCATCGCCACCGACGGCCTGCTGCGTCTGGTGCTGTCCAAGCTGCGTCGCCAGGGGAGCCCGGCATGAGCGCCGGCGCCCGCGAACTGCGCCGTGCCGCCCTGGTGCTCCTGCTGGCGCTTGCCGCTGCAGGCCTCGCCTGGCAGCTCACGCCCACCCAGCGCATGGCCACGCTGCACGGCGATTTCCAGCTGGAGCAGGTCGTGCCAAAGCGCTTCGGCGATTGGCAGCTCGACACGGCAGCCATCGCCGGTGTGGTCAATCCGCAGCAGGAGGCGCAGCTCAAGCAGCTCTACAGCCAGATCCTGACGCGCAGCTACGTCAACAGCCAGGGCCAGCGCATCATGCTGTCCATCGCCTACGGCAACGACCAGCGCGACAGCATGCAGATGCACTACCCCGAGGTCTGCTATCCGGCCCAGGGCTTCCAGCTCAAGTCCAGCCAGCCGGTGCAGTTGCAACTCGGTGGCTTGAGCCTCCCGGCGCGCCGTCTGGAAACCGTCTACGCCAACCAGCGCTTCGAGCCCGTGACCTACTGGACGGTCATCGGCGATACCGTCGTGCGCGGCGGCGTTGACAAGAAGCTGGCCGAGATGCGCTATGGCTTCAAAGGCCTGATTCCCGACGGCCTGCTGTTCCGCGTGTCGTCGATCGATCGCGACAGCGCCAGCGGCTTTGCGCTGCAGGAGCGCTTTGCCTCCGAGATGGCGGCGGCGCTGGCCGGGCAGGCCCGCTCGCGCCTGCTGGGTCAGTGAGCCTGCCGGTGGCCCCGGCGGCGCTGTGTCGGCGATGACTCAGGCACCTGAGCGCTATGGCGCGCAGCGGGTACGACGCTCGCTGCTTCATTTTGTCCTCGGGAAGTCGGCCGGCGCCCTGATCGGCCTGGCCTGGCTGTTCACGCTGGTGCGGGTGATGCCCGAGGCGGACTACGGCGCTTACTTCACCTTCTATGCCTACATCGAAGTGATGTTGCTGCTGAGCGCCTGGGGCAGCGTACAGCTGATGGAGCGATTTGTTCCCGAGCTGCATGAGCAGCATCGCGATGGCGAGGTGGCCCGGTTGGCCTCGGCACTGCTGCGCTGGCGCGGCCTGCTGCTGATCGGCACGGTTGCGCTGCTTCAGTGGGCCCAGCAGCCGGTGCTCGGGCTGCTGGGTCTGCAGGACTATGCGCAGGTCTTCTGGCTCATCAACGGGCTGCTGCTGGCCGAGGGGCTGTGCCGCATGGTGGACAGCTTCCACGAGGGCTTGCTGATGCAGCGCAAGTCGCAGTTCTCGGTGTTGTTCCGCAACGGCATCAAGACCCTGACACTGCTGTACATGACGGTCGGCGATCAGACCCTCAGCCTGCAGCACTGGCTGCAGCTGGAGCTGGGGCTGATGGCGCTGGCGCTGCTGTGGAGCGGGGGGCTGTATCTGGCCACCCGGAGCAGCCTGCTGCGTAAAGCGCCGGTGGCTGGCCAGGCGCTGGACTGGCGCCGCTACTGGCGCTATGGGCTCTACATCTTTGGCTGCCAGCTGGTGTGGCTGCTGACCAGCTTCGACACGCTGAAGATCGCGGTGACACGCGGCTTCGGGCTGGATGCCGCGGCGTTGCTGGGTTTCTGCCTGGCCCTTGTGCTGGTAGTGCAGCGCTATCTGCCCACCTATTTGCTGGCCGGCATGGCCAGGCCCTTGTTCATCGTGGCGCGGCAGCGCGCCGATATGGCGGACCGCCTGCGCCAGCTGTCGGCGCTGTTCTTCAAGCTGAACCTGGCGCCGCTGCTGCCGCTGCTGCTGCTGAGCTGCCTCTACGAGGACCGGTTGCTGCAACTGAGCTCGGGCGGCAAGTTCGACGCGGGCGGCGGCGTGCTGAGCCTGCTGCTGGCCTTGCTGATCGTGCAGGCGCTGAAGAACTGCCAGGCGCTGGTGATCACCGCGCTGGAGGACGGCCAAGGCGCGCTGTTTGGTTCTGTCGTGGCTGCGTTGGTGTTTGGCGGTTCGGCGCTGTTGCTTCTGCCGATGGGCGTGCAGGGCTTGCTGCTGGCCTTGTTGCTGGCGGAGCTTGCATCGCTGGCGGTGCAGCATGGGCGTATTGCTAGGCAAGGCGTTCGCATGGGGCTGCCGCTGATGCCCTTGCTGAAGATGGCCCTTGCCAACGGCCTGGCCCTTGGGCTGACCTTGATGCTGGCCCGGGCCAGCGGGCTGTCCGCTTCGCTCGAGCTGGGTCTGGCCCTGATGGCCTGTGGTGTCGGCACGCTGGCCGTGCTGGCGCGGAGCTACTTCGACGCTGGCGAGCGTGCACGCCTGGCGGCCTTGCTGCCGGCTGGCCTGGCCGGTTTCCTGGGGCGACTGACGGCAGGAGGCGGGCGGTGAGGCGCCCGGCAACGTTTGGTCGTGCGCTGGCCGGTTTTTCAGCGCACCGATGTCATGTGGCCGCCGCACAATCGTCCCCGCAAGGCGGCCCAGCGACCGACGCCTTGACCCTGATGCCGCAATGATTGCCCTGCCGAGACTCACAGCCGAACGCGTCCGCGAGACATGGCCCACCGCCTTGGGCCTGGCCGCGCTTTTCGCCTTGCTGCTGCTGATTGGCCTGTTCACCGGCCTGGCGGGTTCAGGGGCCTGGATGCTGCTGCTGGTGCCCAGCCTGGCTTTCGTCGCCGCGATGGCCGCCGCGATGCTGCGCCTGAGCTATCTGAAGATGGGCATCGCCGCGCTCTTGCTGCTGCACCTGCTGCTGCCGCTGCTCTTGAAGACCAAGGGTATCAACTGGGTCAACAACTGGCAGTTCCTGGCCATGGGCCTGGGTCTGACCGGTCTGTTGGCCTTGGCGCGGGAGGCTGGGCGCGACGGCCTGCTGCGCGCGTCCCTGATCTGTTATGGCCTGTTTCTGGCCCTGATGCTGCTGTCAGCCGGGGTGGCCGGCCAGTCCAGGGGCCTGGCGGCGGCCTACCAGCTGTTCTCTTTGCTGAAACCCTTGCTGATGCTGGGTGCCGGCTTTGCGCTGCTGCGCCTGGCGTCGCCGGGCCGGCCGCTGTGGTGGATCAATGACTGGTCCTGGTTGCCGCTGCTGGCGCTGGTCGCCTGGCAATGGGGTGCGCCTGGCTCCTACACCCAGGTGTTTCCCTATCCGCATGGGCCGGCCTCGGATGTGGGCGGCCTGCTGCCCTCGCGGGCCTTCGGGGTGTATGAGCACCCGGGCGTGCTGGCCAGCTTCACCGCAGCGATGACGCTGATGGCCTTGCTGCGCGGCCTGAACCTGCCGCAGCAGCGCCGCCGGGGCCTGTTGCTGGCGCTGATCTACTTTGCCCTGCTGCTGGCCTCGGGTGAGCGCGGTGAGCTGGCGGCGATGCTGGTCAGCCTGGCGGCCCTTTACCTCTGGAACCGGCGCGGGCAGCTGGCATCGCGCCTGGTGCTGGTGCTACCGATGGTGGCCCTGCTCGCCGCTGGCTACTGGATGCTGTATGGCGACACCCTGGTGCAGGAGGCGGCCCAGTGGGGCGGCGCGCGCCATTCGGCCATCGAGCACCCGCGGGCCCAGCTCTATGAAGGCGCGGCCTATCTGGCCAACAAGCATTTCCCGCTCGGCAGCGGCCTCGGCACCTACGGCGGTGCGGGCGCGGCGAAATTCGATCTGTCGATCTATCTGAGCCTGGGTTTCGGCCGCCACTGGTGGTTTGGCGAGGACAACTATCTCCTGGACATCTTCTGGCACAACGCGCTGGGCGAGGGCGGCTGGTTTGCGCTGGTTGCGCAGGTCTTGCAGTACCTGTTGCTGAGCGCCTATGCCTTGCGCCACTACCTCGGCAGCCAGGGTTTGCAGCGCGTCTACTGGGGCGGGGCAGGTTTCGGCATGATCTACATCCTGGGCAACTCGCTGGCTTCGCCGAGTTTCCAGGACCCGCGCCTGTTTGTCTGGACGGCGCTGTGCTTCGGCCTCGCGGTGCAGCAGCGGCAGGCCGACGAGGCTAGAGCTCAATGAAGAACACCACCCGATCCCCGATGCTTGGCGCGCTGTTGGCGCTGGTGCCAGCGCTGGCCGCTGCCGCGCCATCCATGTGCCCGGCCGACGCCACCGTGCTGCCGGTGCAGGTGCGCAGCTCCGAGCTGCTGCGTGCGGCCGTGCCGCCAGCGCTGTTCGGCTTCGACCTGCCCTGGTATGACGCGCAGATCGGCTATCTGCGCAAGGGCGCCATCCGTCCCGAGCTGGTGGAATGGCTCAAGCCTTTCAAGGGCGCGATGTACCGCTACCCGGCCGGCAGCATTAGCTTCGAGTGGCGGCGTGCTATCGGCCCGCTGGCGCAGCGCGGCCGCATCAGCGAGCAGTATGTGCCCGGCGGCCAGGCTGTGGCCGAGCTGGGGCCTGAAGAATTCCTGCGCCTGATGTCCCAGGTGGAAGGCCAGCCGCTGTGGATGTTGAATCTGCACGGCGCGCAGGGCCGTGTCTGGGAGCCGCAGGAGATGCTGCGCGACAACCTGGACTACGCGCAATGGATCCAGACCCACACGCCGCGCCTGTGTGCCAAGCCTGGCCCCTGCCATGCGGTGTCTTATGAGCTGGGCAACGAGCTGGACTGGTCGCCGGTGAACTGGAGTGCTGCGCAATACAGCGCCCGGGCCCTGCCGCTGCTGAAGGCGTTGCGGCAAGTCCAGCCGCAGGCCAAGCTCGTGGTGCTGGGCCAGACCGCGCCCTGGGATGCGCGCAGCCAGACGCGCGAGCGGGCGGGCTTCGACACCGAGCTCGCGGCGCAGCTCGCGGCGCTGTCCGATGGCGTGACCATTCACCCCTACTACGACGGCCATTCGGTCAAGGTGATGAACGAGTTCATCGACCGCCTGGCCCAGCGCTACCGCGCCCACAACCCGGCCCAGCAGGTCTATGTGACCGAGCATGGCCGCTGGCCCAGCCAGCCGCTTGTGGGGCGCTGGGAGGACAACTGGTACCAGGCCTCGGGCTCGGGCGGCGGGGTGTCCTCGGCCGACTTCGTGCTGTCGCTGCTGCCCAAGCCCACGGTGGCCGCTGCCATGTGGCATGCACTGGGCGTGCAAGGCCCCTGGCAGATGATTAAGTGGGACCGCCGTACCGACACCCTCTACCCCAGCCCCACCTACTGGGCTCTGCGTGTGCTGCGCGACGCCTTGCTGGACGATGCGGTGGCGGTGCAGCCCGCGCTGGTGGCCGGCACGCGCTACGGGGGCGGCTACGACCTGCGCCTGGTGGCCATGCGCGGCAGCGGAGCGACGCGCAGCCTGATGGGCGTGAACCGCAGCGACAAGGCTTACTGGCTGAAGCCCGCCATCGACGGCCGCGTGCCAGACGCCGAGCGGCTGCAGTTGCGCCGCCTGGTGGCGGATGCGCGCGGCAGCGACAACAGCGACGAGGACAAGCATCGCTTCACCATGCAGCAGCACAACGGCCGCGAGGCCCTGGGCGCTGGCGGTGCGGTGTGCGTGCCGCCGCAGTCGGTGTTCTCGCTGCTGCTGGGCCAGCCATGACAGGACAGCCACGCACGTGAAGATCCTGCTGAGTGCCTTCGCCTGCGATCCGCAGTTCGGCTCCGACGAGGAGGTGGGCTGGCGCTGGGCCGTCGAGGCCGCGCGCCAGGGCCATCAGGTCTGCGTGCTGACGCGTGCCAGCCATCGCGAGGCCGTCGACGCCGAGCTGGCGCGCAGCGGCACGCTGGCCGGGCTGCGCTTCGAGTACGTCGATTCACCGCGCGTGCATGCGCTGCTGGCGCGCATCAACCGCCGGAACCATCTCTACTACTACCTCTGGCAGTGGCTGGCTCTGCAGCGGGCGCGCGAAATGCTCGCGCAGGGCGAGCGTTTCGATCTGGTGCACCACGTCACCTGGGTGAGCTTTCGGCAACCCAGCTTTCTGGGCGCCCTGGGTCTGCCCTTCGTGTTTGGCCCGGTGGCTGGCGGCGATGAGATTCCGCCCGGCTATGCGCGGCGCTTTTCGGCCAAGCAGCGTTGGTTGGAAGCAGCGCGCACCGCACTCAATGCCTGCGTTCGCTTCGATCCCTTGATGCGCCAGACCTTCCGCACGGCGACGCGTCTGTATGTCACCTCGCCGGCGCATCTGCGGCGCCTGCCGGCCTTCGCGCGGGCCAAGGCGCGGGTGGAATTGGCGATCGCCAGTGCGCCGACGCCCGCCGGCGTGCGCACGAGCGGCGGCGGTCAGCGCCTGCTCTTTGTCGGCCGCGCGCTGGGTCTGAAGGGCATGGACTACGGCCTGGAGGCCTTTGCGCGCGCGCAGCGCCAGCGCCCCGGGCTGCGCCTCAGCGTGGTCGGCGACGGCCCCGAGCTGGCGCGCTGGCAGGCTCAGGCCGCGGCGCTGGGTGTGGCCGAGGCCGTTCAATGGCTGGGCTGGCTGCCCAAGGCCCAGGTGCAGGACTTGTATGCCAGTCATGACGCGCTGCTGTGCCCCAGTCTGCGTGACTCGGGCGGCTTCGTCGTGCTGGAGGCGCTGCAGGCGGGCCTTCCGGTAGTCTGCTTCGCGCTCGGCGGTCCGGGAGTGATGGTGGATGCCAGCGTCGGCACGGCCCTTGCTGCCGAGTTGGATCAGGACGCCACGCTTGAGCGTTACGCACAAGCCTTGCTGGAGGTGCTGGACCGCGCCGCGGCCGATCCCGGATTGGCTGCGGCCTGCCAGGCGCGTGCGGCACGCTACCGCTGGGATGCGCTGCTGCGGCGCGTCTACGCTGAGTTCGAGCCGGGGCGCGCCTGATGAAGTCGCTGGAAATCATCTGCTTCACCGGCAACTCCGGCCTGACCGATTACGCGGTCTCGCTGGCGCGGGCCGTCGGCACACGGGCGCGGCTGGTGACGGCGCAGTCGTTGGAGTCGCGCTTTCGCGCGCTGGGCTTTGCGGTGGAGACACCGTTCCGGCGCAGCCGCCATTTCCCGCTGGACGTGTTGCGCTTCGCCGCCAGCCTGCTGCGCCGCCGCCCCGAGTGGACGCTGTGGCAGGGGCCGTTGAAGTTCGCGCTACTGGACGGGCTGCTGGTGCGCGCGCTGCGTGCTGCGGGCCTGCGCTGTGCGATCACCATCCACGATGTGCTGCCGCATGTGCCGCGGCCCTGGAGCCGCTGGACCTATGGCTTCTACTACCGCAGCTTCGAGCGCGTGATCGTGCACTCGAACGCGGCGCTGGATGGCGCTCGCGCCTTGGGCGTGCGCGCGCCGGCCCTGGTCGTGCCGCATGGTGTCTACGACCTGTTCTGCCTCAGCGGCCTGGACCGCACCTCAGCGCGCGCGCGCCTGCCTGCTCTGGCCGCGCTGCCGGCTGCGACGCCGGTAGCGCTGTTCTTCGGCCATCTCGAAGCACGCAAGGGCTTGTTCGAGCTGCTGGCGGTGGCGCGGCAATTGAAAGAGGCGGGCTCGCCGCTGCACTTCCTGATCGCGGGCGCGCCCTCGCTGAGCGCGGCCGAGCAGCAACGCCTCGCCAGCGAATGCGCGGCCTTGCCAAACGTGCTGCTGCAGCCGCGCCGCATTCCCTTTGAAGAGGTGGAGTGCTGCTTCGCGGCCGCCGACCTGGTGCTGCTGCCCTATCAGGAAGGCACGACCAGCGGCGTGCTCAAGCTGGCCATTGCCTTCCAGCGCCCGGTGCTGGCTTCGGCGGTGGGCGATCTGCCCGAGGAGATTCCGGCCAGGGCCGGCCTGACCGTGCCGCTGGGTGCAGACTTCGTGCCGCGCTTTGCCGATGCACTGCAGCAGATGCTGGCTGAACCGCAGCGCTGGGCGGCCGGCATGGCGGCGGCGGGTGAACGCCTGCAGTGGCCGGTGATCGCCGCCCGCATCGAGGCCTTCCTGGACTCGAAGGATGGCCATGCCTAAGCTGCTCAACGTCAACAGCTACCACTACCGCCGTGGCGGCTCGGACGCGGTGTATTTCGACCATGCCGCGCTGCTGGCCAGCCAGGGCTGGGACAGCGGCTTCTTCTCGATGCAGCACCCGAAGAACGAGGCCACGCCCTGGTCGCGCTATTTCATCGACGAGCTGGAGTTCGGCCACAGCTACAGCTTGCGCCAGAAGCTCGCGATGGCGGCCAAGGTGGTGTATTCCTTCGAGGCGCAGCGCAAGCTGCGCGTTCTGCTGCAGGACTTCCCGGCCGATGTGGCGCATTTGCACTGCATCTACCACCACCTCTCGCCGTCCATCCTTCCGGTGCTGCGCGAGGCCGGCGTGCCGGTTGTGCTGACCGCACACGACCTGAAGATTGCCTGCCCGGCCTACAAGATGCTCAATGCCGGCGGTGTCTGCGAGCGCTGCAAGACAGGCTCGGTGCTGAACGTCATCAAGCACCGCTGCGTGCGAGATTCGCTAGGCGCCAGCGCCATCGTGGCGGTCGAGAGCGGCCTGCATGGGCTGCGCGGCCCGCTGGACAGCTACCGCCGCCATGTCTCGCGCGTGGTGGCGCCGAGCCGCTTCTATGTGGAGAAGCTGGTCGAATGGGGCTGGCCGCGCGAGCAGCTCTGCTACATCCCGAACTACGTGGACGCGGCTGCGTTCGAGCCGCAGTACGAGCCGGGCGACTATCTGCTGTACTTTGGCCGCCTGGCGCCTGAGAAGGGCTTGGCCACCTTGCTGCGGGCCGCCGCGCAGGCCGGCGTGGCACTGAAGCTGGCTGGCACCGGGCCGGAGGACGAGGCGTTGCGGCGCCTGGCGGCCGAGCTGGGCGTGGATGCGCGGTTCCTGGGTTTCCAGAGCGGCGCGGCGCTGCACGCGCTGATCCGCGGCGCGCGTGCGGTGGTGCTGCCGTCCGAGTGGTATGAGAACGCACCGATGAGCGTGCTGGAGAGTTTTGCCTTCGGCAAGCCGGTGCTAGGCGCGCAGATCGGCGGCATCCCCGAGATGATCGAAGCCGGGCTGAGCGGCTGGACCTTTGCCAGCGGTGACGTGGCCGCGCTGGCCGAGCGCCTGCGCGAGATCCGCGCCACGCCGGATTCGCGCATCGCCGAGATGGGCCGGGCGGCGCGGGCCGCGGGCGTGCAGCGCTTCCACCGCGCCGGCTATCTGCAGCAGATGCTGGCGCTGTATGCCGAACTGGGAGTGAGGATTTGATGGAACAGTCAGCGCAGCCGAAGCCGGTGCTGCGGATTCTGGGCACGCGCGGCGTGCCGGCTGCGCATGGCGGCTTCGAGACCTTTGCCGAGCAGCTGGCGCTGCATCTGGTGGCGCAGGGCTGGCGCGTCATCGTCTACTGCCAGGAAGAGGGCCGCGGCCCCTGGGTGGAGGACATCTGGCAGGGTGTCGAGCGGGTGCGCATCCCCGTGGCCGGCAACGGCGCCAAGAGCACCATCGTGTTCGACTGGCTGGCGACCAAGCATGCGGCGCGTCACCGCGAGCTGTGCCTGACCCTGGGCTACAACACCGCGCTGTTCTGCGCGCTGCTGCGCGTCAAGGGCGTTCCCAACCTGATCAATATGGACGGCATCGAGTGGTCGCGCGCCAAGTGGGGGCCGCTGGCCAAAAGCTGGTTCTGGCTCAACGACTGGGCTGGCTGCTGGCTGGGCGACCATCTGGTGGCCGATCATCCCGAGATCAAGGCGCATCTGGCGAGCCGGGTGCGGGCCGACAAGATCAGCACCATCGCCTATGGCGCCGAGCGCATTGACGCGGCCGATGCGGCGCCGGTGCAGGCTCTGGGCCTGCAGCCGGGGCAATACCTGACCCTGATCGCGCGGCCGGAGCCGGAGAACTCCATCCTCGAGGTCGTCCGCGCCTTCTCGCGCCAGCGGCGTGGCGTGCGGCTGGCTGTGCTGGGCAACTATGCGCCGGGGCAGGCCTATCAACAGGCGGTCAAGGCGGCCGCCAGCGACGAGGTGAGCTTTCTGGGCGCCATCTACGACAAGACCGTGGTGCAGGCGCTGCGATTCCACAGCCTGGCCTATGTACACGGGCATCAGGTCGGCGGCACCAACCCCTCGCTGGTCGAGGCCCTGGGTGCCGGCAACGCAGTGATCGCGCACGACAACCGCTTCAACCGCTGGGTGGCGGGCGAGGGCGGGCGCTACTTCGATTCGGTCGCCGGCCTGGAGGCCTTGCTGGGCGAACTGCTGGCGGACCCGGCCGCGCTGGCCGAGATGCGCGCCGCCAGCCTTGTGCGCTTCGAGGCGGCGCTGACCTGGCCGAAGATCCTGGGCGAATACGAGCAGCTGTTGCAGCGCTGGCTGCCGCGGCAGCCGGGCGGCAGCCCATGAATCAGGGGGGCGGGCCCAGCCAGGGCTTGCAGCCTGCGAGACAATGAAACCCGGCGGCGAGGCAAGGCCTGGCCGCCACTCACAACGGAGAGATTGCGTGAAAGTACTCGTCACCGGCGCTGCCGGCTTCATCGGCATGCATGTCAGCCAGCTCCTGCTGGCGCGCGGCGACCAGGTCGTGGGCCTGGACAATCTCAACAACTATTACGACCCGCAGCTCAAGCACGACCGGCTCGCGCGCCTGACCGGCAAGCCGGGCTTCGAGTTCGTCAAGCTCGACGTGGCCGACCGCGCGGGCATGGAGAAGCTGTTCGCCGAAGGCGGTTTCGACCGCGTGGTGCACCTGGCCGCACAGGCCGGCGTGCGCTATTCGCTGGAGAACCCGCATGCCTACATCGAGAGCAATGTTTCGGGCTTCACCAACATCCTCGAAGGCTGCCGCCACGCCAAGATCCAGCACTTGGTCTATGCGTCCAGCTCCAGCGTCTACGGCGGCAACACGCTGATGCCCTTCAGCGAGCACCACAGCGTCGACCATCCGGTCAGCCTGTATGCCGCCACCAAGAAGGCCAATGAGCTGATGGCGCACACCTACAGCCATCTGTTCGGCCTGCCGACCACAGGCCTGCGCTTCTTCACGGTCTATGGGCCCTGGGGCCGGCCGGACATGGCGCTGTTCCTGTTCACCAAGGCCATCCTCGAAGGCAAACCCATCAATGTGTTCAACCACGGCAAGATGGTGCGCGACTTCACCTATGTGGACGACATCGCCGAAGGCGTGATCCGCGTGCTGGACCGGGCGGCAACGCCTGACCCCGAGTACGACGCGGTCAAGAGCGACCCGGCGCGTTCGAACGCGCCTTACCGCGTGTTCAACATCGGCAACCACGACCCGATCGAGCTGATGGCCTTCATCGAGGCGATCGAGAAGGCGGTGGGGCGCGAGGCGGTGAAGAACTTCATGCCGCTGCAGGACGGCGATGTGCCGGCCACGCATGCGGATGTCGAAGAGCTGGCCGCCTGGACCGGCTTCCGTCCGGCGATGCCGGTGCCGCAAGGTATCGAGCGCTTCGTGGCCTGGTACCGCGACTACTACAAGGTCTGACGCGCAGCGTCGCAGGGCGCCGCTGAGGCGGCTTCGTCAACAGGCCATCCTTGCGGTGGCCTGTTTGCATTGCGGCCCTCCCCAAGCAGTGCGATGCGGTCGAGCAGGCGGGCCCCTAGGATGGTTCGGCACACCATCCTAGGAGCCCGCCGCCATGCCTACCAAAACGGTTGCCATCGGCCAGCACAAGATCGCGCTGGATGCCCGTCCCGATCGCCTGGATCTGCGCGACCGGCCTTACCGGCCGCTGCTGCGCAATCTGCCGCCGCAGTCTCCCAGTGATGCCGAGGTGAAGAACTGGCTGCCGCGCTACGCCGGCGCCGGGCTGCTGCTGGATCAGGGAGTGGACGGGGCCTGCACCGGCTTCGGCCTGGCGGCGGTGATCAACTTCCAGCTCTTCCTGCACGATCTTGAGCTCGGCCGGCAGGCGCCCAAGCCCTGGCGCGTCAGCCCGGCGATGCTCTATCAGCTGGCGCGTCTGTATGACGAGTGGCCCGGCGAGGACTATGAAGGCTCGAGCTGCCGCGGCGCGCTCAAAGGCTGGCATCGGCACGGCGTCTGCCGCAGCGACGTGTGGCCTTTTGAGATCGATGCCCAGGGCAACCGGCTGCCGCGCGTGCCGAAGGAAGATCCGAAGCGGCCCGATGATCCGGATCGCAACTGGGACGTCGACGCGCTGGCCTGCACCCTGGGCGTGTACTACCGCGTGGACAGCCGCTCCGTGGTGGACATGCAGGCGGCCTTGCGCGAGAACTTTGCGCTGTATGTGTCGGCCACGGTGCATGAGGGCTGGAACATCGACACTCATTCGCCCACCAAGCTGCGTGGCCATGCTGACCTGGCGCGCATCCGCGCCGTGGCTGAGCCCAAGCAGCCCGGCGGCCATGCTTTTGCGCTGGTGGGCTACAACGAGTTCGGCTTCGTGGTGCAGAACTCCTGGGGGCCGGCTTGGGGCTCGCTCGGCTTCGCGCTGCTGCCCTATGAGGACTGGGTCACGCATGGCAACGACGCCTGGGTGTTGACGCTGGGTGTGCCGCGCCAGCAGGCCGTGCTGGCCGGCGCCCGCAAGGGCAGCGGCAGAACCGCAAAGAGCGCCGCGAGCAGCACGAGCGTGCTGCGCTCGCCGCGCTTTCTGGTGCCTTCGGGCTCTGGCGAATCGGCCGCTGCGTTGGAGCGGCCGGCCGGCCTGATCGCCGCCGAGGACGCGCTGAGCCGGCGTTATCGCAGCAGCGAAGGCCAGGCGCCCATGCCGCTGGATACCGATGAGGCCTACCGCCACACGGTGGTGCTCGACCGCGGCTTTCTCGTCAACAACGATGTGGCCGCACCCAACCGCGAGATCGCCTTGGACCGGGCTGCGCTGGAATGGCCGCAGGCCTGGATGGCCGAGCAGCGCAGCGACAAGCTCATGATCTATGCGCATGGCGGCCTCAACAGCGAGGAAGCCTCGATCACGCGCATCCGCGCCATCGCGCCCTATTGCCTGGCCGCAGGCGTCTATCCGCTCTTCATCAGCTGGCGCTCAGGGCCGCTGGAGACTTTGTCTGATCTGGTGGAGGAGTGCCTGGCCAAGTTCGGCCTGGGCGCAGGCGGCGCGGCAGCGCCCGCGCGCGGCTTCCTGGATCGCGTGGCCGAGACCACCGACCGCATGCTGGAGCCACTGCTGCGGGGCCCTGGCGGCGCGATGTGGGGGCAGATGAAGACCAATGCTGTGCGCGCCAGCCAGCACCAGGACGGCGGCGTGCGCCAGCTGGTGGCGCGGCTGCGGGCACTGAAGACAGTGCGCCCGGGGCTGGAGATTCATCTGGTCGGCCACTCGGCCGGCTCCATCGTGCTGGGGCCCATGCTGGGTCTGCTGGGCCAGGCGGGGCTGAAGGCCGCGAGCGTGCGCCTGTTCGCGCCGGCCTGCACCGCAGGCTTTGCGCTGGAGCATTACGCACCGGCCGTCGGTGCCGGCGTGCTGGACACGCAGCAGCTGCACATCCATCTGCTGTCTGACCAGAACGAACGCGACGACACTGTGGGGCCCTACCAGAAGTCGCTGCTGTATCTCGTCAGCCGAGCCTTCGAGGACTATCACAAGGAGCCGCTGCTGGGCATGGAGAAGTGCTTCTCGGCGGCTGCGGCCAAGGCCGAGGACGACATCTGGTCCACCGATCGCCTGGCCGATGTAAAGGGCTGGCAGAAGTTCTGGAACACGCTGGGCCCGGCCAAGAGCGCCAACCTGCATGTGCTGGAAGCGCGCAGCGTCTCCACCGGCACCCGGGATCTTCGCACCTCGCATGGCTGCTTCGACAACGCGGTGGACATCATGGCTGTGGCGCTCAGCCACATCGCCGGCAAGGCCGTCGCTGTGCAGCGTCTCGACTACTGAAGCTCAGGGAGTTCGACATGCAATACCCAGGCCGCACGATCAAGCTGGGCGAGGGCGATGCCGCCGTCGTCAAGGCGCTGAAGACGGCGCTCAACAAGGCCCTGGTGCTGCGTGGCGACGCGGCTGTGCCGCTGGACCCGGACAACCCCAGCTTTGGCCCGCGCATGAAGCAGGCGGTGCAGCTGTTCCAGGCGCGACATCTGGACGTGCAGGGCCAGCCGTTGAAGATCGATGGCGAGGTGGGCGCGCTGACCTGGGCCGCGCTGTTTGGCCAGTGGCGCGTGCCGCGCAGCGATGCAGTGGCGGACGCCTTCCTCGGCGCGGTGCTGGGCAAGGCTGGCGAGGCCGCCGATGCCGGCGTGCGCGAGCAGCCCAGGAACAGCAACCGCGGCCCAGAAGTGGATGAGTACCTGCGGCGTGCCGGTGTGAAGCCCGGCCTGGCCTGGTGCTGCGCGTTCACCTACTGGTGCTTTGATGAGGCTGCTGGCGACGTGCAACGGGACAACCCGATGCTTCGCACCGCCGGCTGCCTGATGCACTGGAACAAGGCCGAGAGCCGCGGCGCGCGGCGCATTGCCGCCAAGGACGCGGTGGCCGACCCGGCGCTGGTGACGCCGGGCATGGTCTTCATCATGGATTTCGGCGGCGGCCTGGGTCACACCGGCTTCGTCGAGCGTGTAGAAGGCGGCTTCGTGCACACCATCGAAGGCAACACCGACGCCAGCCAGGGCCGCGAAGGCGGCGGGGTCTACCGGCTCGCGCGCAAGCTGACCAGCATCAACAAGGGCTTCATCGACTACGCCGGGGTGTGACGAGCCCGGAGCAGCAGCAGGAGCAGCTGAAGCAACTGCGCCCGGCCCGCGGGCGCTGAGCGCTAAGCGCTAATCACCAAGCGCTGCTCACTCAGTCGAAGTGCTTTGCGTCCGCCAGCAGCGGCGCGTTCGCGTCTTTCTCGGCCAGGGTCGGCGCACCGCCGAAGTCTGGCCATTCGATGCCGATGGTCGGGTCGTCCCAGCGCACGCAGCCCTCGGCCTGCGGGGCGTAATAGTCGGTGGTCTTGTAGAGGAAGTCGGCCGTCTCGCTGAGCACCACGAAGCCGTGCGCGAAGCCGGGCGGGATCCACAGCTGGCGTTGGTTCTCTGCGCTCAGCTCCACGCCGGCCCAGCGGCCGAAATTGGGGCTGCTCTTGCGCATGTCCACCGCCACGTCGAACACCGAGCCGGCCACACAGCGCACCAGCTTGCCCTGCGCATGCGGCGGCAGCTGGAAGTGCAAGCCGCGCAACACGCCGCGCGCCGAGCGCGAGTGGTTGTCCTGCACGAAGCGCACCGCGCAGCCCACGCCCTCGTTGAAACGCTGCTCGTTCCAGCTCTCGGTGAAGAAGCCGCGCGCGTCGCCGAACACCTTGGGTTCGACGATCAGCACTTCGGGCAGGGCAGTGGGGGTGATCTTGAGCAGGGACATGAGGAATGGGTGTGTGCGGTCGGGGCGAAACGAAAATCAGAAGGCCTTGTCGTTCAGCAG
>NZ_JBILQK010000183.1:0-3947 GCF_044373315.1 Roseateles sp.
GGACTCTCCACCAGCAGCGGCTGGTGGCCCAGGGCCTCGATGGCGCTGGCCTCGTCGGTCACGCCCTCGGTACCAGCCGCCAGCGCCGGCTTCAGCAGGCCAAGGCGAAACATCTGCGGCGTCTGCGCGGCCCACTTGCCGCGCCGGTCCACGGTGGCGGCCACGCGACCAGAGTCCGTCGCGTCCTTCAGCGTGTCGGCCACCGGCAGCGCCAGCAGGCCGCCGACCTCGTCGTCGGCGCAGGCGGCAATCAAGCGCGAGACCCACTCAGGCCGCAGCAGGCAGCGTGCTGCGTCGTGCACCAGCACCCAGTCATGCGGCTGCGCGCCACGCGCCAGCAGCTCGATCAGTCCATTGGCCACGCTCTCGGCGCGCGTGGCGCCGCCGCAGCGGGCCACCCAGGCGCGCTCGCCGGTAAAACCTGGCACCGCGGCCTCGAATTGATCGTCCTCGGGCGACAGCACCACCAGCGTGGCCTCAAGACCTGGCACCGCGGCCAGCGCGTCCAGCGTGTGGGCCATCATCGCGCGACCGGCCAGATTCACGTATTGCTTGGGGCGGTCGGCGCCTGAGCGCGCGCCGACACCGGCGGCCGGCACCAGCGCATAGCAGCGCGGCTCCAGCCCGATGGGAAAGGTCGTCATGGCCGGCATTCTAGGGACCCCGCCTACACTTCAGGCCCGCGGCGCAATGCTGCCGCTGCACGCTTTCCCCCGCACGCCTCTTCTCCATGCAAGACATCGCCGCCATCCGCCAGCGCCTGCGCGCCCTGGGCGCCGGCCCACAGCACGAGCAACGCCTGCTGCGCGACTGGGTCCAGGCCCGCCCGCATGAGCAGGGCCGGCGCCGGCCGCAGGACTTCCTGCCGCTGGCGGTCCGCGAAGACTTGCCCCGGCTCGATGCCGATTTGCAAGGCATTGCCCGCCTGGTCTCCAGCCATCCGGGCGAGGACGGCTCGGCGCGCCTGCTGGTGGCGCTGGCCGATGGGCAGACGGTCGAGAGCGTGCTGCTGCCGCGCGACGGACTCTGCGTCTCGTCGCAGGTCGGCTGCGCGGTGGGCTGCCAGTTCTGCATGACCGGCAAGGACGGCCTGATCCGCCAAGTCGGCAGCGCCGAGATCGTGGCCCAGGTGGCGCTGGCGCGCTCGCTGCGCCCCGTCAAGAAGGTGGTGTTCATGGGCATGGGCGAGCCAGCCCACAACCTGGACAACGTGATGGCGGCCATCGAGCTGCTGGGCACCGCCGGCAATATCGGCCACAAGAACCTGGTGTTCTCCACCGTTGGAGACCCGCGCGTGTTCGAGCGCCTGCCGCAAGGGCCGGTGAAACCGGCGCTGGCCTTGTCGCTGCACACCAGCAAGCCGGCGCTGCGCGAGCAACTGCTGCCGCGCGCACCGCGCCTCAGCCCGGAGGAGCTGGTCGAGGCCGGCGAGCGCTATGCGCGCGAAACCGGCTATCCGATCCAGTACCAGTGGACGCTGATCGAAGGTGTCAACGACGGCCCGGACGAGATGGACGGCATCGTGCGCCTGCTCAAGGGCAAGTACGGCGTGCTGAACATGATCCCCTACAACAGCGTGCCCGAGCTGCCCTTCCAGCGTCCCAGCTGGGACAAGGCCCGCGAGATTGCGCGCCAGCTGCACCAGCGCGGCGTGCTGACCAAGCTGCGCGACTCCGCCGGGCAGGACGTGGATGGCGGCTGTGGCCAGCTGCGCGCCCGCGCCGCGCAGGACGGATTGCGGCCGGTGCGTCTGATGCCGCGCGCAGCCCGATAAAATCGGCCGCTTGTTCAGCCACCAAGTGACAGCGCGCCACGCCGCGCTGCCCAGCCGATGTCCAACGCCCCCGAAGCCGACGCGCTCAAGCCCAGCAATTTCCTGCGCACCATCATCGAACGCGATCTGGACCCGGCCGAGCAACAGCGACAGGGTGAGCGCCGTTTCGCCGGCAGCCCGGGCGATGCCGCCCACCACGCGGCCGGCCCGCTGGACCCGGCCAGGATGCGTACCCGCTTCCCGCCGGAGCCGAACGGCTATCTGCACATCGGCCATGCCAAGAGCATCTGCCTGAACTTCGGCCTGGCGCGCGACTATGGCGGCGTCTGCCACCTGCGTTTCGACGACACCAATCCGGAGAAGGAAGAGCAGGAGTACGTCGACGCCATCAAGGAGATGGTGGCCTGGCTGGGCTGGAGCTGGGATCAGCACGGCACCTCGCACCTGTTCTACGCCAGCAACTATTTCGACTTCATGTACCGCGCGGCCGAGACGCTGATCGAGGGCGGCCATGCCTATGTCGATGAGCAGACGCCTGAAGAGATGCGCGTCAATCGCGGCGACTTCACGACACCGGGCACCAACAGCCCCTTCCGCGATCGCAGCCCGGCAGAGAACCTGGCGCGCTTTCGCGAGATGCGCGATGGCAAGCATGCCGATGGCGCGATGGTCTTGCGCGCCAAGATCGATATGGCCTCGCCCAATATCAATCTGCGCGACCCGGCGCTGTACCGCATCCGCCGCGCGACGCACCACAACACCGGCGACCAGTGGTGCATCTACCCGATGTACACCTACGCGCACCCGATCGAGGACGCGCTGGAGCGCATCACGCATTCAATCTGCACGCTGGAGTTCGAAGACCAGCGGCCCTTCTACGACTGGCTGCTGGAGCACCTGGCCGACGCTGGCCTGCTAGCTCGCCCGCTGCCGCACCAGTACGAGTTCGGCCGCCTGAACCTGAGCTATGTGGTGACCAGCAAGCGCAAGCTGCGCCAGCTGGTGGAAGAGAACCATGTGAGCGGCTGGGATGACCCGCGCATGCCTACCCTGGTCGGCATGCGCCGGCGCGGCTACACGCCGGAGAGCATTCGTGCGATGGTGGACTCCACCGCGGTGACCAAGCAGAACGCCTGGATCGACTACAGCGTGCTGGACGGCTATCTGCGCGCCGACCTGGAAGGCAAGGCGGCACGCGCCAGCGCGGTGCTGGACCCGCTGAAGCTCAAGCTGACGAACTTCGCCGAGATCTTCGGCTCGCTGGAGCACCGCGAACCCTGCTCTGCGCCGGCACATCCGCATCTGCCTGAGCTGGGCCAGCGCGCCTTCTCCTTCGGCCCTGAGCTGTGGGTCGAGCGCGAGGACTTCATGGAAGTGCCAAGCAAGGGCTACCACCGCCTTTTCCCCGGCAACAAGACGCGCCTGAAGTACGGCTATGTGGTCGAGTGCACCGGCTGCGAGAAGGATGCCGACGGCAACATCACCGCCGTGCTGGCCACCATCGTGCCGGACACCAAGAGCGGCACGCCAGGCTCGGATGCGGTCAAGGTGAAGGGCGTGATCACCTGGGTGGGCGCGCATGAGGCGGTGGCGGCCGAGGTGCGCTTGTACGACCGTCTGTTCACCGTGCCGCAGCCGGGCGCTGGCGAGGCAGACTTCCTCACCGAGATCAATCCGGACAGCTGCCGCGTGGTGCAGGCCTGGCTGGAGCCTTCGCTGACTGGGGTGGCGGCGGAGTCGCGCTACCAGTTCGAGCGGCATGGCTACTTCATTGCGGACCGCAAGGATCACCGGGCGGATCGGCCTGTGTTCAACAAGATCACGGGCTTGAGGGACGGGTGGGGAAAGTGAATTCCCCTCGCTAGGCTGTGGGTGCCGGTATTCGCTGGTGGGATTGAGTTCTTCGAGAGCGCGCGCCGGGGCGAAGACCCGGCGCGCTCTCTCAACCGCAGTCAGTCCCCTTCGAGCGTAGCGGCACCGCCAGCAGCGCGAAGGATCAAAGCTCCGCCAGATCCGCCATCCGGCGCACCTTTACCTTGCGCCCCTTCAATTTCCCCTCCGACAGGCGCTTGACCGCCTCCCGGGCAATGCTGCGCTCCACCGCCACATAGCTGTGGAACTCGGTGATGTTGATCTTGCCGACCTGCTCGAAAGTGAAGCCGGCCTCGCCGGT
>NZ_JBILQK010000018.1:0-56008 GCF_044373315.1 Roseateles sp.
CCGCTACCTGATGGCGTGAGCGGCCCGACGCGCGCACAGCTGATGGCCCGCTTCCATGTGCGCGCCGCCGACGGCCAACTGCTCAGCGGTGCTGCCGCCTTTCTGGCGCTGTGGGCCGCGCTGCCTGGCTGGCGCTGGCTGGCCCGGCTCGGTCGCCTGCCCGGTGTGGCCTGGACGATGGAGCGCGCCTATCGCCTGTTCCTGCGCTTGCGGCCGCGGCTGCAGCGCTGGGCAGCCCACCTCGACCGACCCGCCTGATCAAGCTGCCTCACACCTCTTCACGAAAGCGATCCGCCCATGAACTCCATTGCCCTCATCACCGGTGCCAGCGGTGGCATCGGCCGCACCCTGGCCCGTCAACTGCTGGCCACAGGCCACCGCGTCGTCGCCGTCGGACGCGACGACGATCGCCTGGCCGAGGTTGAGGCCACGCTGCGCATCAGCGCCGACACCAGCACCCCCGAAGGCGCCGCGCTGGCCCTCGCGGCCTGCGAGGAGGCGCTCGGCGCCGCGCCTGGCCTGCTGGCGCATTGCGTAGGCAGCACCTTGATCGCGCCGCTGCATCGCACCCGCGCCGAGGCCTACCGGGAGGTGATGCGCGTCAACCTCGACAGCGCCTTCTTCATATTGCAGGCCTGGGTGGGCGCGCTGCAGGGTGGGCCAGGCGCGGCGGTCTTCGCCAGTTCGGTGGTGGCACGCATCGGCGTGGCTAACCATGAGGCTATCGCGGCGGCCAAGGGCGGCGTCGAGGCACTGGTGCGCAGCGCCGCCGCCACCTATGCCGCGCAAGGCCTGCGCATCAACGCGGTCGCACCCGGCATGACCGAGACACCGATGACGGCCAGCATGCTGAAGCTGCCGGCGATGCGCGACGGCGCCGCGCGGCAATACCCGCTGGGCGGCCTGCAATCCGCCGAACAGGTGGCCGATGTGATGGCCTGGCTGCTGAGCGCGGCATCGTCCCGTGTCACCGGCCAGGTGATCGCAGTCGACGGCGGATTCACCACCATCCGGCCGTTGGTGAAGTAAGGAGAACGCCATGAGCGACGACCCACGCTGCTGCGGCAGCGGCACATGCATCATCGACACGCAAGGCCGCTGCTGGTGCGGCCAGCAGTGGGATGGCATCAAGATGTGTCATGCACCGATCGGCCCAGAAGAACCACAGCTGGCGGCCTTGCCAAACCAAGCCCCGGGCGCGTCAGGCGGCGACGACCTGCCGGCATGAAGCCGGCGGCCCTGGTCTGGTTCAAGCGTGATCTGCGCGTGCGCGACCACGCGCCGCTGGCCGAGGCGCTGCACTTCGAGCAGGCGCTGGCGCTGCTGGTGATCGAGCCGCAGTGGCTGGGCAGCCCCGAGTGCGACCCGCGCCATGTCGCCTTCCTGCTGGACTGTGCGGCCGAGCTGCAGGCCGAGCTGGCGAGGCGCGGGCTGCGCATGCTGGTGCGCCAGGGCGAGATGCCGGGCGTGCTGCAGTCGCTGCGGCGCGAGTTTCCCTTCACGCATCTGTTCAGCCACGAGGAAACCGGCCCGAGCTGGAGCTACACGCGCGATCGGGCTGTGGCCGTCTGGTGCCGCAGCCAGGGTGTGCTCTGGCTCGAATCGCCGCAAACCGGCGTGGTGCGCCGGCTGCAATCACGTGCTGGCTGGGCCGGCCGCTGGGCGCAGCGCATGAATGCACCCGAGGCGCGCGACGCGAGCGGCTTCAAGCCAGCCACCAGCCTGCTGCCCAAGGCCCTGCCCAGCCTGCATGAACTCGGACTGCCTGTGCCACAGACCGCGATGCCCGCTGGCGGCGAGCGCGCCGCCTGGGCCACCCTGGCGAGCTTTCTGGAAGGTCGGGGACGAGACTACCGCCAGGCCCTGTCCAGCCCGCTGAGCGCCGCCGAGGGCTGCAGCCGCCTGAGCGCGCACCTGGCTTTCGGCACCATCTCGATGCGCTGCGTACACCAGGCCACCGAGGCCCGCATCGCCACCACCTCGGACCGGCAGCTGGCTTACGCGCTGCGCGGCTTTGCCAGCCGCCTGCGCTGGCATTGCCACTTCATGCAGAAGCTCGAAGACGAGCCAGCCATCGAGTGGCGCAACGTCGCGCGCTCGGTCGATGGCCTGCGCGCCGGTGACGGACGGCATCCGGAACCGGTCGACCAGGAACGATTACAGGCCTGGTGCGCAGGCCGCACCGGCTATCCCATGGTCGATGCCTGCATGCGCCAGCTGCGGGCCACCGGCTGGCTGAACTTCCGCATGCGCGCCATGCTGGTCAGCTTCGCGGCCTATCACCTGGGCCTGCACTGGCGCGAGCCCGGGCTGTTCCTGGCCCGGCAGTTTCTCGATTTCGAGGCCGGCATCCATTGGAGCCAGATGCAGATGCAGTCAGGCACCACCGGCATCAACACGCTGCGCATCTACTCACCCGCCAAGCAGGCACGCGACCACGACCCGCAAGGCCTCTACGTCCGGCGCTGGGTGCCCGAGATCGGCAGCCCCGCCTACCCGCCACCGATCGTCGACGAGCGGGCCGCATTGGCGGCCATCAAGGACAAGCTCTACGCGCTGCGCCGCACCGGCGAGGCCCGCGCCGAGGCCGAGGCCATCCAGCACAAGCATGGCTCAAGAAAGAGCGGCCTGCCGCCCAGCCCGCGCCGCCCGGTGCGCAAGGACAAGACGCCGGCCGGGCAGGGCCAACTTTTCTAGACGCCCCGACGCTGGCGCGTGAACAAGGACACAAACCAATCAAATACCACTCACACACGGGGTATCCCTGATCACCCCATCGCTCAAGAATGCGCTGCGCCCATGAAACAGGCCCATCCGCACCTCCTGATTAACGAAGAGCATGGTATGAAACAAGCACTCGGCCTCACCAGCAAAACTATTGGTATCTCTTTGGTAGCAATTCTGATGGTGGGTCTGGCCAGCACCCGTGCGCTCGCTGCACCGGTCCTGAGCCTCGGCGCCGCCCAGGGCTACAGCGGCTTCTTCTTCGGCGATGTGAAAGCCCAGAACGACGTCGAGGGGCGCCTGGCGGTGGGCGGCAACTTCACCGGTAATGGCTCGATCGGCTACCGGAACGCGCATGGCTCCAGCGGGCCTAGCCTGGTGGTCGGCGGCAACGCCCACTTCAACAGCAATGGCGGCATCTTCAACGGCCCCACGGCTGCCACCAACACCAACGCATCGGTCGGCCCGATCACCGGCTACGCGAAAGCGCCGGGCTACGGCGTCTACGGCGGCCGCCTCAGCGGCGCAACGGCCGGCATGGATCTGCGCCAGCAAAGCGGCGTGATCGACTTCGCGCAGGCCAAGTCACAGCTGGGCCAGCTGTCCGTGGAGCTCGGCAGCCAGCGTGGCACCGGCAAGGTCGAGGCCCCGTGGTCCGATACCCGCCTGACGGGTTCTGGCAGGAGCGGTGTGATCGATTTCTTCGATCTGCTGGCCAAGCCCGGCTGGGACGGCAAGCTGGCCATCGGCACGCTGGAGCTGCGTGATGTGGCAGCCGACTCCTGGGCGGTGATCAATGTGCGCAGCAGCGGCGCTATCGCCTTCACCGGCGGATTCGAAGGCCTGTTCGATGATCTGGGTGGCCGCGTGCTGTTCAACTTCACCGATGCCAGCCAGATCTCCATCAACACCTTTGTGTGGGGCAGCATCCTCGCACCCAAGGCCGACTTCCGCGGCCAGGGCCATGTGGAAGGCACGGTGATCGGTCAATCGGTCTCGCAAGCCTTCGAGTTGGGCCACGAGCCTTTCGTGCCCCCGAACAACGCCGTGCCCGAACCGCAGAGCATTGCGCTGCTGCTGGCCGGCCTGGCGGCGCTGGGCTGGGCCAGCCGCCGCCGACTGCGCGGCTGATCGGCCAGACCGGCCCACAGCACCCGACCCGGCCTGCAACCGCCGGCGGCACGGCAGGCGGCCGGTCAGACGAGGCATCAACAAGCCACGGCCTCGAATAAGCAAAGAAGAAATCAATCGTTCCCAAAACTGGCTCCGCTTGGCACTCTCACGGCCTGACTCTTGTTGAAGCTCCGCCATGAACCTGCCAGATCGCCGCCACCTCCTGATCGCCCTTGCCACCTTTGGCAGCGCCGCACTCGCACCGCAAGCCGTGCTGGCACAGCCGGCCGGGGACATTCAATTGCTCAACGTGTCCTATGACGTGAGCCGCGAGCTCTACAAGGACATCAATCCCGCCTTCGCGGCGCAGCACAAGGCCAAGACCGGCCGAACCGTCACGGTCACCCAGTCCCATGGCGGCTCAAGCCGCCAGGCCCTGTCGGTCGCCAGCGGCCTGGAAGCCGATGTGGTGACGATGAACCAGGCTACCGACCTGGATTTGCTAGCCGAGAAGGGTCTGATCCGCGCCGACTGGCGCAAAGCGTTCCCGAATGGCGCAGCACCCTACACCACCACCACGGTTTTCCTGGTGCGCAAGGGCAACCCTAAGGCCATCAAGGACTGGGCTGACCTCACCCGCACCGGCGTCTCGGTGATCGTGCCCAACCCCAAGACCTCGGGCAACGGCCGCTACACCTATCTGGCAGCCTGGGGCTCGGTGATCGCCAAGGGCGGCAACGATGCCCAGGCGCGCGACTTCGTCGCCAAGCTGCTGGCCAATGTGCCGGTGCTGGACGGCGGCGGCCGCGGCGCGACGACCACCTTCACGCAGCGCGACATCGGCGATGTGCTGGTGACCTTCGAGAACGAAGCCGAGCTGATCGAGAACGAAGTCGGCAAGGGTAAGTTCGACGTGGTCTACCCCAGCATCACGATCGAGGCCGAGGCCCCGGTGGCCGTGGTCGAGAAGGTGGTGACCAAGAAAGGCACGGCGGCAGCGGCCAAGGCCTATCTGGACTTCCTCTACTCGCCCGAAGGCCAGCAGATCATCGCCAAGCACAACTTCCGCCCGCGTGACGCGGCGGTCGCCAAGGCCAACGCAGCGCGCTTCCCTGTGGTCAAGACTTTCACGGTGGACTCGCTGCTGGGGGGCTGGACGGCCGTGACAAAGACGCACTTCGCCGACGGCGGTGTCTACGACCAATTGGTCCTCAAGCGCTGAGCGTGGTTTCGCGATGACAAACGCTGCCGTTCTGAGCGCGCCCGGCGCCGCCGCCGCTGCGCCCCGGCGCAAGCCGCGCCGCGTGCTGCCGGGCTTCGCGCCCACTCTGGGCTTCACCCTGTTCTACCTGTCACTGCTGGTGTTGATCCCGCTGTCGGCGGTCTTCTTCAAGGCGGCCGGCCACGGTTTCGACGCCTTTTGGGCCGCAGCCACCGCGCCGCGGGTGATTGCGTCCTACAAGCTGAGTTTCGGCACCGCGCTGCTGGCGGCCAGCATCAATGTGGTGTTCGGCCTGGTCCTGGCCTGGTCGCTGGTGCGCTACGAGTTCCCCGGCAAGAAGATCGTCGACGCGCTGATCGATCTGCCGTTCGCGCTGCCGACGGCGGTCGCCGGCATCTCGCTGACGGCGCTGTACGCCGGCAATGGCTGGATGGGCCAGTTGCTCGCCCCATTGGGTATCAAGGTGGCCTTCACGCCGCTGGGCATCCTGGTGGCGCTGATCTTCATCGGCCTGCCCTTTGTGGTGCGCACGGTGCAACCGGTGCTGGAGGACATGGAGACCGAGCTTGAGGAGGCTGCAGCCTCACTGGGCGCGCAGCGCTGGCAAGCCTTCCGCATGGTCGTGCTGCCCATCCTGCTGCCCAGTCTGCTGACCGGCTTCGCGCTGGCCTTCGCACGGGCCGTGGGCGAATACGGCTCGGTGATCTTCATCGCCGGCAACATCCCAATGGTCAGCGAGATCACGCCGCTGATGATCATCTCCAAGCTTGAGCAGTTCGACTACGTCGGCGCCACTGCCATTGCCACGGTGATGCTGTTGTTCTCCTTCGTGCTGCTGCTGGCGATCAACGGCCTGCAGGCCTGGAGCAGCCGGCGCATGGGCCAGGAAGGACGCAAATAATGTCAGGCGCTGTTTCTTCACTGGGCGCTGCCAAGGGCCGCTACCAGAGCAACCCGGCCACGCGCGAGGCACCCTGGGTGCGGCGCACGCTGCTGGGCCTGGGCCTGGCCTTCTTCGCCCTCTTTCTGGTGCTGCCGCTGGTGGCGGTGTTCACCGAGGCCTTGCGCAAGGGCTGGGACACCTATCTGGCCGCACTGATCGAGCCGGATGCCGTCTCCGCCATCAAGCTGACGCTGCTGGCGGCCGCCATCTCCGTGCCACTGAACCTGGTCTTCGGCGTCAGCGCGGCCTGGGCCATTGCCAAGCATGACTTCCGCGGCAAGCAGTTGCTGATCACCTTCATCGACCTTCCGTTCTCGGTGTCGCCGGTGGTGGCCGGATTGGTCTATGTGCTGATCTTCGGCGCGCAGGGCTGGTTCGGTCCCTGGCTGCAGGCGAACGACATCAAGGTCATCTTCGCGGTGCCCGGCATCGTATTGGCGACACTGTTCGTCACCTTCCCCTTCGTCGCCCGAGAGCTAATCCCGCTGATGCAGGCCCAGGGCCGCGACGAGGAGGAAGCCGCCACCGTGCTGGGCGCCTCGGGTTGGCAGACCTTCTGGCGAGTGACCCTGCCCAACATCAAATGGGGCCTGCTGTACGGCGTGATCCTGTGCAATGCACGCGCCTTCGGCGAGTTTGGCGCCGTGTCCGTGGTGTCCGGCCATATCCGCGGCCAGACCAACACGCTGCCGCTGCATGTCGAGATCCTCTACAACGAGTACCAGTTCGCCGCTGCCTTTGCGGTGGCCTCTCTGCTGGCGCTGCTGGCGCTGGTGACGCTGGTGCTGAAACAAATCGTCGAATGGCGGCACGCCGCTGCCATCAAGGAAGTCCAATGATGACTATCGCCACCAAAGCGGAACGGGCCGCGCGCCGGGCCGCTCCCAAGCCAGCCCAGATCCTCTCGGGGGATCAGAAGAAGCACGCATCGGACGAGGGGCTGTCATGAGCATTCAAGTCAGGAACATCCACAAGAGCTTCGGCGCGTTCACCGCGCTGGGCGACGTCAGCCTGGACTTCCCCACCGGCGAGTTGGTCGCGCTGCTCGGCCCCTCCGGCTGCGGCAAGACCACGCTGCTGCGCATCATCGCGGGGCTGGAGACGGCCGACCGGGGTCAGGTCTTGCTGGATGGCGAAGACGCATCCGACACCCATGTGCGCGAGCGCCAGGTCGGCTTCGTGTTCCAGCACTACGCCTTGTTCCGCCACATGACGGTGTTCGACAACGTGGCCTTCGGCCTGCGCGTCAAGCCGCGCAAGGAAAGGCTCAGCGAGGCGGCCATCAAGAAGAAAGTGCATGAGTTGCTGAACCTGGTCCAGCTCGACTGGCTGGCCGACCGCTTCCCGCCGCAGCTCAGCGGTGGCCAGCGTCAGCGCATCGCGCTGGCGCGCGCACTGGCGGTTGAGCCGCGCGTGCTGCTGCTGGACGAGCCTTTCGGCGCACTGGATGCCAAGGTACGCAAGGAGCTGCGCCGCTGGCTGCGCCGCCTGCACGACGAGCTGCACATCACCAGCATCTTCGTCACCCACGACCAGGAAGAAGCGCTGGAGGTGGCCGACCGCGTGGTGCTGATGGACCACGGCCGCGTCGAGCAGGTGGGAACACCGCAGGAAGTCTACGAACGCCCGGCCACGCCCTTCGTCTATGGTTTCCTTGGCGCAGTCAATCGCTTCGAGGGTCGCAGCGAGAACGGCCGGCTGCACATCGGCGAGCACACGCTGACCCACGGCCAGGCGCATGAACTGGCCCCGGCGAACGGCGCCTTGCTGCAGGCCTATGCACGCCCGCACGAACTGCAGATCCTCACGACGCCCGGCGCCGAGGGCCTCGCAGCACGCGTGGAGCGCGTGCTGAGCTTCGGCGCTGCAGCGCGTGTCGAGCTGACCGGGCCGGATGGCCAGCACCTTGAAGCTGAGCTCAGCCGCGAGCAGGCCGAGCTGCTGCAGCTGCAGTCCGGCCAGGCGGTGCGCCTGCAAGCCTCGCGCTTGAGCCTGTTCGAGGCCGCATAAGTAACAGGGTGCCACCGGGTTCATGAACTTCCAGCAACTGCGCATCATCCGCGAGGCGGTCCAGCAGAACTTCAACCTGACCGATGTGGCCGCGGTGCTGTTCACCTCGCAGTCCGGCGTCTCCAAGCACATCAAGGACCTGGAGGACGAGTTGGGCGTCGAGCTCTTCGTGCGGCGCGGCAAGCGCCTGCTGGGGCTGACCGAGCCGGGCAAGGAACTGGCCGTGATCGTCGACCGCATGCTGCAGGACGCACGCAACATCAAGCGCCTGGCTGACCAGTTCTCCGACGCCGACACCGGCCAGCTGACGATTGCCACCACCCACACGCAGGCGCGCTATGCCCTGCCGCAAGTGGTGGCGCGCTTCAAGGCCGCCTTCCCCAAGGTGCACCTGGTGCTGCACCAGGGCAGCCCGGCCGAAATCGTCGCGATGCTGGATTCCGGCGAGGCTGATGTCGGTATCGCCACCGAGGCACTGGACAAGAACCATGCCTTCGTCACGTTTCCCTTCTACGACTGGCACCACGCGATCGTCGTGCCGCAGGGCCACGCGCTCGCGCAGCAGCCAGAGCCGATGACGATCGAGCAACTCGCTGAACTGCCACTGATCACCTACCACGAGGGCTACACAGGCCGCGAGCGGATCGACGCCACCTTCGCCGCCGCCGGCCTGACGCCGGACCTGGTGATGTCGGCGCTGGATGCCGATGTGATCAAGACTTACGTGCAGGTCGGACTGGGCGTGGGCATTATCGCGGCCATGGCCTTCGAGCCACAGCGCGACGCCGGCCTGCAGCTGATCAGCGCCGCGCACCTGTTCCCGCAGAACACCACGCGCATCGCGCTCAAGCGCGGCCACTATCTGCGCGGCTACGCCTACCGCTTCCTGCAAGAGTGCGCGGCTGATCTCGACGAGGATGCGGTGAAGGCGGCGTTGTCGGTGGACTGAGCTGAGCCATCGGCGCTGACGCAAGGTCAGCTTTCCATTGACGGCTGCTAAGCAATGCAGAAGTTCTTGGTTCCCGCCACCGCGGGCACTGCATAGAGTGAGGGTTCCCATCGCCTCCCTTGCTGAACCATTGCCATGAAGATCAACCGTCGCCTCTACACGATCCTGGCCAGCGCGCTGCTGCTCGGCAGCGCCGCCGCCGTACAAGCCCAGGCCACGCTGCTCAACGTCTCCTACGACCCGACGCGCGAGCTCTATCAGGACTTCAGCGCCGCCTTCGCAAAGCACTGGAAGGCCAAGACCGGCGAAAGCCTCAGCGTCAAGCAATCGCACGGCGGCTCGGGCAAGCAGGCCCGCTCGGTGATCGACGGCCTGGATGCCGATGTCGTGACACTGGCCCTGGCCTACGACATCGACGCCATCCATGACAAGGCCAAGCTGCTCCCCGCCGATTGGCAGAAGCGCCTGCCGAACAACAGCAGCCCCTACACCTCGACCATCGTCTTCCTGGTGCGCAAAGGCAATCCGAAAGGCATCACCAACTGGCCGGATCTGGCGCGCAGCGGCATCGACGTGATCACGCCCAATCCCAAGACCTCGGGCGGCGCGCGCTGGAACTACCTGGCGGCCTGGGCCTACGCCTTGAAGCAGCCGGGCGGCAATGGCGAATCCGCCAAGGCCCTCGTCAAGCGCATCTATGCCAACACAAAGGTGCTGGATTCGGGCGCACGAGGCTCTCTGACCACCTTCACCGCGCGCGGCATCGGCGACGTGCTGATCTCCTGGGAGAACGAGGCCTACCTGGCGGTCAAGGAGTTGGGCTCGCAGAAGTTCGAGATCGTCACGCCGTCCCTGTCCATCCTGGCCGAGCCACCGGTGGCTGTCGTCGACAAGGTGGTCGACAAGCGCGGCACGCGCAAGCTGGCCGAGGCCTACCTGGAGTATCTGTACACCCCCGAAGGTCAGGACATCGCCGGCCGCCACTTCTACCGCCCGCGTGACGCGAAGGTTGCCGCCAAGTACGCCAAGCAGTTCGCCCACACCCAGTTGATCACGGTGGACGAGGTGTTTGGCGGCTGGCGCGCGGCGCAGAAGACGCACTTCGACGACGGCGGCGTATTCGACCAGATCAGCGTGCGCTGACACATTGCCGACCTTGCGCATCGGGTAGGCTGCGGGCCGATGTCCTCCCTGCCCGACAGCCCCATCCCTCTCGGCCAAGCGCTGCGCTTCTGGTTCAAGCTTGGCTTCATCAGCTTCGGCGGCCCGGCGGGGCAGATTGCCCTGATGCATGCTGAGCTGGTGGAGCGGCGGCGCTGGATCAGCGAACGGCGTTTTCTGCACGCGCTGAACTACTGCATGCTGCTGCCCGGCCCCGAGGCGCAGCAGCTCGCCACCTACCTGGGCTGGCTGATGCACCGCACGTGGGGCGGCATCGCCGCCGGCGCGCTGTTCGTGCTGCCCTCGCTACTGCTGTTGATCCTGCTGTCCTGGCTCTACATGGCCTTCGGCGACCAGCCCCTGGTGGCCGGACTGTTCTACGGCATCAAGGCCGCCGTCACCGCCATCGTTCTGCAGGCCGCGCACCGCATCGGCCAGCGCACCTTGAAGAACGCCTGGCTGTGGGCAATCGCGGCGGCGGCCTTCGTCGCCATCTTCGCGCTGAAGCTGCCCTTCCCCGCCATCGTGGCCGCCGCGGCGCTGGCTGGTGCGATCGGCGCACGGCTGGCGCCGCAGTGCTTCAGCCCGGGCGGCGGCCAGGCTGCTGGCCAGGCCACCCATGCTGCTGCCCAGATCGACGATGACACCCCAAGCCCGCCACACGCACGCTTCAAGGGCTTGCGCCTGGCCCTGGTCCTGTTCGCTGGCGCGCTGCTGTGGCTGGCACCGATGGCGGCGCTGCTGGCCTGGCAAGGCGGCTCAGGCGTGCTGACACAGATGGGCTGGTTCTTCACCAAGGCCGCACTGCTAACCTTTGGTGGCGCCTACGCGGTGCTGCCCTATGTCTACCAGGGCGCGGTCGTTCAGCAGGGCTGGCTAAGCGGCACGCAGATGATGGACGGCCTGGCGCTGGGCGAAACCACGCCCGGGCCGCTGATCATGGTGGTGGCCTTCGTCGGCTTCGTCGGCGCCTGGCAAAGCCCCGAGCTGGCCGCACTGTTGGGCCCGGATCGCCAATGGCTGGCCGGCGCGCTGGCGGCCTGCGTGGTGAGCTGGTTCACATTCCTGCCCTCCTTCGTCTTCATCCTGGCCGGCGGGCCACTGGTGGAGTCCACCCATGGCGACATCAAGTTCAGCGGCCCGCTGACCGGTATCACCGCGGCCGTGGTCGGCGTGATCCTGAATCTGGCGCTGTTCTTCGCTTACCACCTGCTGTGGCCGCAGGGCCTCGAAGGCCGCTTCGACGCTGTCGCCGCGCTGCTGGCCGCAGCAGCGGCCGTGGCGCTGCTGCGCTTCAAGCGCTCGGTGCTGGAGGTCATCGCGGCCTGCGCGGTGCTGGGCCTGCTGCTGAGCCGGCTGGCCTGACGCCGGCCTTGCAAGCGCCGGCTGCAGACGAAGAACTGGCCTGCGAAACCTTTGCTCATCGTCAAATCAACGTCACAAACGAGGGGCACAATGCAAGGCATCCAAGGCGACAAACCGGCTGCAGATTGGGCAGAAAACTGGAACCCGTCACCAGCGCCAGAGGAAGCCGTCTTGAGGCGACACCATAAACGTCGCTTCTTGTCCGGTAAGCAGGGCCACCGTCTGGTGGCCCTTTGCTTTTTGGGGACTCGAATCGGATGCGACACTGCACGCAGCTTGCGTTTGCCTGGAGACCCGAAATGCTCAAGACTGTCCAGCACTCGCGCCTCGCGGCTCGTCGTCTCGTCCTGCGACTGATGGGTGGCACCGCGCTGGCTGCGCTTTCCAGTCTGGCTGTCGCGACAGCCAGCATCGGCCAGGCTGCACCCGACTTCAGCGCCAGCACCGCCGACGGCCGAACCCTGGAGCTGAAGTCCCTGCGCGGCAAGACCGTGGTGCTGGAATGGACCAACCACGATTGCCCCTACGTCAAGAAGCATTACCGGAGTGGCAACATCCCGCAGCAGCAGCAGGACGCCACCGGCCAGGGCGTGGTCTGGCTGCAGATCATCTCGTCAGCGCCTGCCACGCAAGGCCATGTCGACGGTGCCACAGCGCTGCGGCTTAACACCGAGCGCAGCGCCAAGCCCGCGGCGGTTCTGCTCGACCCGACCGGCCAGATCGGCCGGCTGTATGGTGCCCGCACGACGCCGCACATGTACGTCATCACGCCCGAAGGCAGACTGGCCTATGCCGGCGGCATCGACAGCATCCCGAGCGCGCGCGACGAAGACATCGCCCGGGCCGATCAGTTCGTGCGCCTGGCCCTGGCCGATCTACGCGCCGGAAAGCCGGTGGGCCGCAGCAGCTCGCAAGCCTATGGCTGCAGCATCAAGTACGCTTCCAACTCATGACTTCACCCAGCAACAACGCAACGCGCAGCCCTGCCGAGCTGGCCCAGGCCCAGCTCGATGCCTACAACGCCAAGGATCTGGACGCGTTCTGCGCCTGTTACGCCGAGGAGGTGCGCGTCTGGCGGATGCCCGACCCGATGCCGCGTACTTCGGGCATCAGCAGCTTCCGCGAAAGCTATGCGGGCGGCCCCTTTGCCAACCCTGCCATCCGTGCCGAGGTGCGCGAGCGCCTGGTGATGGGCAGCAAGGTGGTGGACTATGAGTGGGTGCATGGCCGCAGCGCCGAGGCACAGCCGGTGATGGTGGTCTATCACTGCCGCGACGGGCTGATCCACGAGGTCTACTTCTTCAGCCCCGATTGATGTGGCGCGGCGCTGACAGCGCCTTGACCATTGCGCCAGCGCGGATGCACACTACGTCCCTTCCTTCCACTCACACAGGAGCACACCATGGCCAAGACTGATATTGCCCACCTCCTGTCGGCTGCGCTCCCGCGCCACGCCTGAGTCCGGCACGCCACGCCTCGCGTGGCTTCCTGAGCATCACTTGAGCGCCGCAGCCGCGGCCGACATCGCCCCACCTCCCGCACCTGAACCCTGGTTCAGGCTGGATTGATCGCGCCTGCGCGACGGCCACCAAGGCCGCCGTGCCGGGCTCTCATCAAGCGATGTGCTCGACATGCTCGAACTCGACTCCAAGACGCTCACGGCCCTGCGTGGCCTGGGACTCAACAATGCCTTGCTGAGCCGCCTGGCCAGCCTGCGCGACACCACCGGCACCTGGCCGGCCCGCATCACCGAGGTCCACCGCGACCGCTACACCATCACCGACGCCGCCGGTGCGCGCAGCGCTGGCTGCGTGCCCGAACTCAGCCGCGAGCTGCAGGCCTGCGGCGAAGCGCTGGCCGTGGGCGACTGGGTGCTGGTGGCCGAAGACGACTGGATCCACCAGCGCGTGCCGCCGCTCAACGCGCTGAGCCGGCGCACGCCCGCCGGCCGGCTGCAGGCGCTGGTGGCCAATGTGGACACCGCCCTGCTGGTGATGGGGCTGGACCATGACTTCAATCTGGCGCGCCTGGACCGCTATCTGCTGCTGACGCGCGCCGCTGGCGTGGCCAGCGTGGTAGTGCTCAGCAAGGCCGACCAGTGCGACTTCGTGGGCCAGCGCATGCAGCGCCTGCGCGCCCACCTGGCCTACAGCGCCGCCGTGGAAGTGCTGGCGCTGGACGGCACGCAGCCGGAAGCGCGCCTGCAACTGGTGCCCTGGCTGTCCGCAGGCAGCACGCTGGTGCTGCTGGGTTCCAGCGGCGCGGGCAAGAGCACGCTGACCAACACGCTGTGCGGCCTGGCCCTGCAGGACACTGGCGGCGTACGCGCCGATGACAGCCGCGGCCGCCACACCACCACGGCGCGCAGCCTGCACCGCACGCCTGAGGGTGCCTGCATCATCGACACGCCCGGCCTGCGCGGCCTGGCGCTGGATGCCGACGAGGCAGATCTGGCCGCCGGTTTCGACGATGTGGCCCGGCTGGCGCCGGCCTGCCGCTTCCGCAACTGCAGCCACGGCAACGAGCCCGGCTGCGCGGTACGCGACACGCTGGACCCGACGCGGCTGAAGAGCTTCCACAAGCTGCAGCGCGAAGCCGAGCGCGGCCAGATGGACCTGCAGCAAAGGCGCGAACAGCTGGCCGAGTGGAAAGCCCGCAGCCGGGGCGCGCGCGAGCGTCTGGCCAGCAAGCGCGGCGGCGCTTGATGCAGCGGCGGGCGCAGCGCGCACGTGAGCTCCGGCATGCCAAAAGCTGCGTGCGACACTGCGCGCCACCGCCTTAGACAGCCACGGGACGTGCCATGAATTCCGCCCTCCAAGCCCGCATCGATGCCCTGTTCACCGATCTCGCCGGGCGCAGCGCGCCGGGCCTGGTGGTCGGCGTGCTGCAGGCCGGCGAGGTGCTGCATGCCAAGGGCTATGGCATGGCGGACCTGTCCCAGCTAACACCGCTGAAGGCCGACAGCGTGCTGCGCATCGCCTCGGTCTCCAAGCAGTTCACCGTGGCCGCCGCGCTGCTGCTGGAACGCCAGGGCCGGCTGTCGCAGCAGGACGATGTGCGCCAGCATCTGCCCGAGCTGGGGCCCTGGGATCTGGACGGCGCAGTGGTGCGCATCGAACACCTGATGCGCAACACCAGCGGCCTGCCCGACGTGCTGGAGCTGCTGCGATTGGGCGGCGTAAACCTCGACCTGCGCGTGGACCGTGCCACGCTGCTGCAGGCGATGCTGCGCAACCGGCATCTGAACTTCATGCCGGGCAGCCAGTTTCTGTACTGCAACAGCGGCTTCGCGCTGCTGGGGCTGATCGTCGAGCGCATCACTGGCCAGAGCCTGGGCGAGCTGCTGCAGCAGCAGTTTTTCGGCCCGCTGGGCATGCGCCAGACGCGCATGCTGGTCGAAAGCGATGTGCCGCTGCCGCGCCTGGCGTCCGGCTATCTGCCGGTGCCCGCCGAAGCCGGCGGCGGCTGGCGCCGGGCCCAGCATGGCTTTGAGCATGGCGGCGAAGGCGGCATGGTTTCCAGCGTGCAGGACATGCTGCAGTGGGCCGCCCACCTGCTGCGCCCGGCCGGCGCGGCGCCTGATATGGCCGCCGATCTGATGCATGCCGCTTCGCTGAACGGCGGCGAAGCCTCGCCCTATGCGCGCGGCCTGGAGCGCAGCACGCTGGACGGCCTGGCCTGCATCGGCCACGGCGGCCTGTGGCCGGGGTTCCGCACCGAGTTCCTACTGCTGCCCGAGCGCGAACTGGCGGTGGTGGTGATCAGCAACGACGGCGGCCACAACCCCTACAAGACCGCCCGCGAGATCGCCCGGCTGGCGCTGGACCTGCCACCGCCCGCAGCGGCTGCGCCCGATGCCGCGCTGCTGGGCCGCTGGTGGGATATGGCCAGTGCCCAGCTGCTGGAACTGAGCCTGCAGGGCAAGCGCCTGATGGCACAGCAGTGGGGCGTGAGCTTCGAGCTGCAGGCCACGGCCGACGGACGCTGGCTGCCGCTGCGCGGCGCCTACGAGTTGCAGCTGCTGGGCCTAGGCCCGGACGGGCGCCTGCAGCTGCAGGCGGGCCGCGGCCAGCAGCATGGCTTGCAGCGGCTCAATGCGCCGGCAGCGCTGCCCGAGGGTCTGGCTGGCGACTACTGGTGCGAGGACATTGCCACCTGGTGGCGCATCCGGCCCTGCGGCGCCGGGCTCGCGGTCTGGGCCGAAGGCCCGCTGCTCAAGCCCACCCAGCCCTGGGCCCTGCAAGGCCTGGATGCGGGCACGGTCGAGCTCCTGAGCCAGGGTTACTGGATGCAAGGCCGGCAGTTGCTGCATCCGCAGCGCGATGAGCAGGGTCGCGTACAGGCGCTGTGCGTCGACACCGCCCGTGTCAAGGGCCTGCGCTTCGAGCGCCGCAACGCAAGTAAAGAAGTTTGAAGTCCAGGCCTTGCGGCCGACAGACAGGAGGCGCGCATGCGATGCTCCTCCCCGCCCAAGACATCACGCCCTCGTCGATCACCATGCGCCGTCGCCCCTCGCTCACGCCCCTGACCCTGGCCTTGCTGCCGCTGCTCGGCACCACCCACTGGGCCGGCGCACAGACAGCCCCCAGCCCGCCAGCCGCGGCCGCCAGCACGCCACAGGCGGACAAGCCAGTGCCCCAGCCGACACCCCGGCCACAGCAAGCCCCGACCAAGGTCACCCCAAAGACCGACCCCAAGGCCGAGCAGCTGGAGCGTGTGGAAGTCAGCGGCGGCGCCAGTGACAGCGCGCAGCGCCGCGCCTCCACCGCATCCAAGATCATCATCGGCCGCGAGGACATCGAGCGCTTCGGCGATGCCAGCGTGGCCGAGACGCTGAAGCGCCTGCCCGGCGTCACCACCGGTGGCCGCCCGGGCCGCGGCGGTGCACCGCGCATGCGCGGCATGGGTGCGGGCTACACCCAGGTGCTGGTCAATGGCGAGCGCATGCCGGCCGGTTTCTCGCTGGACGACCTGCCGCCCGAGCAGGTGGAGCGCATCGAGGTGATGCGCGCGCCCACCGCCGAATTCGGCGCGCGCGCCGTGGCCGGCACCATCAACATCGTGCTGCGTGAGGCGCTGGTGAGGCGCAACAACGATCTGCGCGTCGGCACGGCCTATGAGAAGGGCCTGTGGAGCCCCCAGTTCTCATGGACCCGCAACGACACGCTGGGCGAGGATGGCAGCGTGGGCGCCTACACCACCACGCTGGTGGCCAACCGCGCCAGCCGCATGGACGATGTGGACACGCGCATCACCACGCTCAATCTGGCGGACAGGTCCAGCAGCGTGATCCGCCAGACCGGCAGCAGCGAAAGCACGCGCGACAGCCTCAATTTGAATGCCCGCGTGCAGCTGCGCCTGGACGGCGGCAACACGCTGAACCTGATGCCCATCCTGGTGGCCGCGCAGGGCAAGAACAGCAGCGCCTTCACGCAGGTGCCCGGCCGCGACTACGACCGGGTGCAGACCGAAGGCGACAACCAGTTCCGCATGGGCCGGCTCAACGGCATGTGGATGCAGCGGCTGTCGGGCAGCAGCCGGCTGGAGCTGCGCGGCGGCATCGGCCAGGCCAAGCTCGACAGCAGCAGCCTGCGCCAGGAATGGCGTGGCACGCCTGGTGCACTGCTACCCTCCAGGCGCCAGGACGACACGACCGACAGCCTGGACCGCTCCTGGAACCTGGCGAGCAAGTTCTCGCACCAGCTGGAGGCCAGCGAACACAGCCTGGTCGGCGGCCTGGAAGCCGAAGGCGTCAAGCGCGACCAGACCCGCATCAGCCTGGTCAACGGACTGCCACGCCCCGAGCTCGCCGACTTCGGTGATGAGCTGCAGGCCTCGACGCTGCGCCTGGCCGCCTATGCGCAGGACGAGTTTCAGATCAGCAAGCAATGGTCGGCCTATGGCGGCCTGCGCTGGGAAGGCATACGCACCAGCAGCGATGCCGCCAACTACGCGGTGCGCAACAACTCCAGCGTCTGGACGCCGCTGTTCCACACCGTCTGGAAGCCGGATGAGAAAAGCCGCGACCAGGTGCGCCTGAGCCTGACGCGCAGCTACCGCGCGCCCGATGTGCAGAACCTGATCGCGCGGCCGACGATCAACACACAGTACGAGCTCGATCCCGACACCGGCAGCTACCCCGACCGCGCCGGCAACCCCGCGCTGAAGCCCGAGCTGGCCACCGGCATCGACCTGGCCTTTGAGCGCTACTTGAGCAAGGGTGGCGTGCTGAGCGTCAGCACATTCGCGCGCCGCATCACTGACCTGATCCGCAACGTCACCGCGCTGGAGACGGTGAGCTGGTCCGGCACACCGCGCTGGGTGCAGCGCCCGCGCAATATCGGCAATGCGACGACCTATGGCATCGAGCTGGAAGCCAAGTTCCGCCTCGACGAGTTCATCAGCGACGCGCTGCCCGTCTCACTGCGCAGCAATCTGAGCCTGTTCCGCTCCAGCGTCGACGGCATTCCCGGCCCCAACAACCGGCTCGACCAGCAGCCCAAGGCCACCGCCAATCTGGGCGCCGACTACCGCATGCGTGGCCTGCCGCTGAGCTTTGGCGGCAACCTCAACTGGACGCCGGCCACCACCGTGCAGCAGACCCCGCTGCTGGCCAGCAGCAGCAGCCGCAAGCTGGTGGGCGACGCCTTCGTGCTGTGGAACATCAACCGCGAGATCGGCCTGCGCATCGCCGCCAGCAATATCGCGCCGCTGGACTACAGCAGCGCCAGCGTGATCACCACCAGCAAGCTGCAGACCAGCACCGAAAGCGCCGGCCGCACCTTCACCAACTGGCAGGCGCGGCTGGAGATCAAGCTGTAGTTGACTTGCGCTGCAGCCAGGCTGCCGCGCCCTCGCCCGCCACCGCACCGCTGGCCATGCTGGCGGTGAGCAGGTAGCCGCCGGTGGGCGCTTCCCAGTCCAGCATCTCGCCGGCACAGAACACGCCAGGAAGCTTGTCCAGCATCAGCCGTTCGTCCAGCTCAGGCAGACACACGCCGCCGGCGCTGCTGATGGCTTCGGCCACCGGGCGCGGCGCCTGCAGACGCAAGGGTAGACGCTTGAGTGTGCGCGCCAGCGTGGCCGGGTCGGCGTACTCGTCCTTGCTCAGCACCTCGTGAAGCAGCGAGGCCTTCAGGCCTTCGATCCCCAGCCGGCTCTTCAGGTGCGTCGACATCGAGCGCGGGCCGCGCGGCCGCGCCACTTCATCCTTCACGAATTCTTCGCTGCGCGAAGGCAGCAGGTCGAGGTGAATCACCGCTTCGCCGTGGTCCTCGATCTCCTCGCGCAAAAGGCTGGAGGCCGCATAGATCAGCGAGCCCTCGACGCCACTAGTCGTGATGACGAACTCGCCCTGGCGACTGAAGCTGCGGCCGCTGCGGCCCTCGAAGTGCAGCGCCACCGGCTTGAGCGGCTGGCCAGCGAACTTGTCGCGGAACAGCGCGCTCCAGCCCGGCGCATCGGCAGCGGTGCGAACCCGGCCCACATCGAAGCCGCAGTTGGCCGGCCGCAGGCCCGCCACTGCCACGCCGCGCGCGGCCAAAATGGGCACCCAGCCGGCGTTGGATCCCAGCTGCGGCCAGGACGCGCCGCCCAAGGCCAGCACCAGCACATCGGCCGGCGCCACGCGTTCCTCGTCACCGTGCCGAAACCGCAGGGCCTGGTCCTCGGTCCAGCCCAGCCAGTGATGGCGCATATGAAAGCGCACGCCGCTGGCGCGCAGCCGTGCCAGCCAGGCGCGCAGCAAGGGCGCCGACTTCATGTCCACCGGGAACACCCGGCCTGAAGTGCCCACAAAGGTCTCCACCCCCAGCTCGCGGGCCCAGTTGCGCAGTGCCGGTCCATCGAGGCGGCCGAGCCACTGCGCCACCTCGACACAAGGCTCGGCACGTCCGGTGGCAAAGCGGCTGGCAAACAGCGCGCTGTCTTCGGAATGGGTGAGGTTCAGGCCGCCCTTGCCTGCCAGCAGGAACTTGCGACCCACCGAGGCCATGGCATCAAACACCTCCACGTCGCAGCCGGCCGCGCGCAGCCGCTCGGCCGCCATCAGGCCGGCCGGCCCACCACCGATGACAACGGCTCTTGATGCGGATTGGGCGGACTGGGACATCGGGAACTCACGCGGGAAACTGGCGGGCTAGTGTGCCAGATGGCAAGGCACGCTCAAGCCGCTGCGCCCAGCTCGCTCAGCAGATAGTGCTTGAAGGCCTCGGCGATCGGCGACAGCTGCTTGCCGCGTGGCACCACCAGGTACCAGCTGTTGGCGATCGGGAAGCCTTCCACCGGCAGTTCCACCAGATTTCCCGGCGCCATATGGGTCAGGGCCAGGCGGCTCAGGATCGCCATGCCGAGCCCCGCGGCGACAGACTCCTTGATGGCCTCGTTGCTGGCGATGGTGATGGGGTTGTCCAGGCGCAGGCCCTGGGCTTCGCAGTGCCGCTCGATGGCGTGGCGGGTGCCGGAACCCTGCTCGCGCATCAGCCAGCGCTCGCCGGCCAGCTCGTCCCAGCGCACCCGCTTGCGCCGCGCCAGCGGATGCTCGCTGGGCGCGATCACCACCAGCGGGTTCTCGGTCAGCAGCGTCAGCTCGATATCGAGCTCGCGCGGCGGATGGCTGAACACATAGAGGTCGTCGAGGTTGTCCTGCAGGCGGCGGCGGATCTCGGCGCGGTTGCCGACCTGGAACTCGACCTCCACCTGCGGATGCGATTTGCAGAACGGCCCCAGCAGACCCGGCACCAGGTACTTGGCGGTCGTCACCACCCCCAGCCGCAGCCGCCCCACCGCCAGGCCGGCGCGCTGGGCCAGCCGCATCTCCAGCCGGTCCAGCACTTCGAACAGCTCGCGGCTGGTGGTCAGCAGCTCTTCGCCCACATCGGTGAGGTAGAGCTTCTTGCCGATCTGCTCGAACAGCTGAGCATCCAGCGCCTGCGCAAGCCGCGTCAGCTGGGTGGACACCGTCGGCTGGGCCAGATGCAGCACGCGCGCCGCATCGGTGACGCTGAGCCGCTCGGCCACTTCGCGGAAGACTTCGAGCTGGCGGAAGGTCGCCTGACGGGTGTGGAGTCGCTTTCTCATAGCCTATCGTAGATGAATAATAGTATTTAAATCTATTTTCACAAATTCATCGGAACTTCCAGAATTCGCCCCATCGCCGCACAACGGCTGTTGCAAAGGAAAGGTTCCACCCATGAGCAAGACCCCCATCACTGTCGCTTACGGCGACGGCATCGGCCCCGAAATCATGAAAGCCACGCTGCGCGTGCTCGAAGCCGCCGGCGCCCGCCTGGCGCCCGAGGTGATCGAGATCGGCGAGAAGGTCTACCTGGCCGGCAACAACAGCGGCATCGGCTCGGCCGCCTGGGAGTCGCTGCGGCGCACCCGCGTCTTCCTGAAGGCGCCGATCACCACCCCGCAGGGCAATGGCTACAAGAGCCTGAACGTCAGCACCCGCAAGGCCCTGGGCCTTTACGCCAATGTGCGCCCCTGCCTGGCCTACGCTCCCTTTGTGCCGACCCGCCACCCGGCGATGGATGTGGTGATCGTGCGCGAGAACGAGGAGGACCTCTACGCCGGCATCGAGCACCGCCAGACCGACGAGGTCTACCAGTGCCTGAAGCTGATCACCCGCCCGGGCTGCGAGCGCATCGTGCGCTATGCCTTCGAGTACGCGCGCCGCCAGGGCCGCAAGCGCGTCACCTGCTTCGTGAAGGACAACATCATGAAGCTCACCGATGGCTTGTTCCATCGCGTATTCGACGAGATCGGTGCCGAATACCCGGACATCGTGCGCGACAGCATGATCGTGGACATCGGTGCGGCGCGCCTGGCTGACACGCCCGAACGCTTCGATGTCATCGTGATGCCGAACCTCTACGGCGACATCCTCTCCGATGTGGCAGCACAGATCGCCGGCTCGGTGGGCATGGCCGGCTCGGCCAATATCGGCGACCAGTGCGCGATGTTCGAAGCCATCCACGGCTCTGCCCCCGACATCGCCGGCCAGGATCTGGCCAACCCGTCGGGCCTGCTGAACGGCGCCGTCCAGATGCTGCTGCACATCGGCCAGGCCGACGTGGCCGAACGAGTGCACAACGCCTGGTTGCGCACACTGGAAGAAGGCCTGCACACCGCCGACATCTACCGCGAGGGCCAGAGCCACAGCCGCGTCGGCACGCAGGCCTTCGCCGATGCGCTGATCGCGCGCCTGGGCAAGAAGCCTGAAGTTCTAAAGGCCGTCAGCTACACCGAGCAGGCGCCGCTGGTGCTGCCCACCCCGGTGCGCCCGGCGCCGCTGGACAAGCAGCTGGTCGGCGTGGACGTGTTCCTGCAGTGGCGCGACGGCACGCCCGAGCAGCTCGGCCCGCAGCTGCAAGCGGTGGCCGCGCCGGATCTGCCGCTCCAGCTGATCACCAACCGCGGCGTCAAGGTCTGGCCGCAGGGCTTCCCCGAGACCTTCTGCGTCGACCACTGGCGTTGCCGCTTCACGGCAACGGCGGGCACGCTGTGCTTCAAGGAAGTGCTGGCCCTGCAGGAGCGGCTGCATGCCCAGGCCTTCGATGTGGTGAAGACGGAGAACCTCTACACCTTCGACGGGGCCCCAGGCTACGCAGCGGTGCACGGATGAAGCATGCGGACCGACTGGCGCTGCTGACGCGCCATGGCAAGGCAGCGGTGCTGGGTGGCGTGGCCGAGGCTCTAGGGCTTGAGCTGCAGCTGATCGACGACTTCGATACCGACAGCCTTGGCACCTTCACGCTGGAGCGGCCGCGGCTGGGCAGCCAGTTCGACGCCGCGCTGGCCAAGGCCCAGCTGGCTTGCGAGCTGTCGGGCTGCCGCTGGGGCCTGGGCAGCGAAGGCAGCTTCGGGCCCGACCCCTATCTGGCCCAGGCACCTTGGGGCGTGGAGCTGCTGGTGCTGCATGACGCGCAGACCAACAGCCAGGTGCATGCGGTGGCCCAAGGGCCGGCGACGGCCTACCGCCAGCTCAGCGTCAGCAGCCTGGACGCTGCGATCGCCTTCGCGACCGAGATCGGCTTCCCCGCCCAAGGACTGATCATCGGCCGCGCGGACGAGCCCTGGTTTGACAAGGAAGCGCGCGAACTGGCACAGCTCAGGCAGCGGGCTGAACAGGCCCTGCTGCACGGCGAGCTGTGGCTGGAGACCGATATGCGCGCCCACCGCAACCCCAGCCGCATGGCCATGATCGCGCAGGCCGGCCAGGCGCTGGCGCAGCGCCTGCACGAGCGCTGCCCGCGCTGCGAGGCCAGGGGTTGGGCGCCGGTCGGATTGATCAGCGGCGCGCGTTGCGACTGCTGCGGCCACGCCACTTCCGCCGCGCGCGCTCAGCGTCTGCAATGCCCCGTCTGCCGCCACGAGGAAGAGAAGGCGCTGCGCGAGACCGTGCCGGCGGCACGCTGCGAGCTCTGTAACCCCTGAGACGCGTGGGCGCTCCGGCCGCTTGCAGGGCCTGGCCCACGCTGTCGTGTGCGATAGCCCACCTCAGCACTCAGCAGAAAAGGCCCGGGCTTGCTTCCATTCGCGTGAATCCATGCGTTTTCGCATGGTTGATATCCGGGATTGCCTGAGACGAAAGGCCTTTGCATGCGTAGCATGCGGCCACGCCTCGACTCCGTCCCAACACCTCGCGCCGATGAACGCTCTCGCCCACCCTCAAGTCGCCTTCTGGAACCGGATCGCCCGCAAGTACGCCTCCGACCCCATCGCCGACGAGGCGGGCTACGAGGCCACGCTGCGCCGCGTGCAGGCGCTGCTGCACGCTGACCAGGACGTGCTCGAAGTCGGCTGCGGCACGGGCAGCACGGCCCTGCGCCTTGCCGGCGGGGCGCGGCGCTACCACGCCACCGACGTAGCACCCGAGATGATTGCCATCGCCCGCGAGAAGCTGCAGGCCCACCCCGTGGCCCAGCTGCAGTTCGAGGTGGCCGACGCCTGCTCGCCGCGAGGGCGCAGCTTCGACATGCTGTTGGCCTTCAACGCCGTGCATCTGCTGCCCGACCTCGACGCCAGCCTGGCGGCCATGCTGCGCGCGCTCAAGCCTGGCGGCCTGTTCATCTCCAAGACGGCCTGCGTGGGGGAGATGAACCCGCTGATCACCCAGCTGGCCCTGCCGCTGGCCCGGCTGATCGGCAAGGCGCCGCCCGTGCTGCTGTTCAAGGAAGCGCAACTCGTGGCGGCCTTCGAGCGCCAGGGCCTGCATCTCGAGGCCGTCGAACGCCATGGCACGCGCGGCAAGGACATCCGGGTGGTCATCATCGCGCGCAAGATGTGAGGCTGTGTCGGCACCCACCCACGATGAAGACATCCCCGATGTGCCTCTGCCTGCACCGCCTGCTGCTGGCGGCACTGCTGCTGCCGGCGGCCGCGCAGGCGCAGGCACAGGCGCTGACATTCCCGCCGTCTGCGCGCGCGACCCCGGCCGCGCTGGCCAGCGTCTTGCCCGACCTGGCTCGCCAGGCCCTGAGCCAGTTGCCGCCGGCCAGCACACCGGACGCCCTCAGCGCCCGCGTGCTGCTCCAGCTGACGAGCGGCGACCACGCGGCTGCGCTGCATGAACTCGGTCTGCTGCGCCAGGCTCGCCAATCCAGCGACGCCGACGTGGACGCCGCCTTCACGCCCCTTGAAATCGATGCCAAGGCGCGCCAGCTGCTGGCGTCCGGCAAGCCCCTCGACGAGGCCTATCCACAAGCCTTCACGGCTGTGCTCAGCCGCCTGAGCAACAAGCAGGCGCTGCGAGCCGAGTTCGATTTCGGCACCAGTCTGGCCAGGCTGGAGTCCGACTGCACAAGAGCGTTGAATGCACTGGGCGACAAGGAGCTCGTGCCGCTGGCCGAAGCGCTGACACCGCTGCGCCGATGTGCTCAGGCGGCTGTCTACCGGCGCGCCCAGCCCTTCATCGCGGCGCAGCTCGCTCAGGACGATGCACGTCGCTATGTGATCCAGACCGATGTGCTGATCCAGACGCCCGCCGGCGCCACCTTGTCGGCCGTCGTGGCGCGGCCGCGCGACATGAGCACGCCGCAGCCGGCGGCGCTGTACTACTTCGTCTATGCCAATCTGGCCGAAAGCCTCAAGGAGGCCAGGCAGGCGGCCGCCCGCGGCTATGTAGGCGTGGTGGTGGACGTGCGGGGCAAGCGGCTCAGTCCGGACACCTTCGTGCCCTATGAGAACGAGGTGCAGGACACCCATGACGCCATCGAATGGATCGCGCGCCAGCCCTGGAGCGACGGCCGCGTCGCGATGTATGGCGGCAGCTACACCGGCTTCGCCCAATGGGCGGCAACTAAGAAGCTGCACCCGGCGCTGAAGACCATCGTGCCTTACGCCGCCGCTGTTCCGGGCTTGGGCCTGCCGATGGAGAACAACATCTTCCTGAACGCCAACTACGGCTGGGCGTTCTATGTGGGCAACAACAAGTACCTGGACAACGCCGTCTACAACGACCGCGAGCGCTGGAACGCGCTGCCCCACAAGTGGTATGCCAGCGGCCGCCCCTACCGCGAGATCGACGCCGTCGACGGCACGCTCAATCCCGCGCTGCAGCGCTGGCTGCGCCATCCTGCCTTCGACGCCTACTGGCAATCCATGACTCCGTGGCAGCAGGACTTTGCGCGCATCAACATCCCGGTGCTCTCCGTGACCGGCTATTTCGACGATGCCCAGATCTCGGCGCTGCACTACTTGAAGGAACACTACAAGTACAAGCCGGACGCCCAGCACTACCTGCTGATCGGGCCCTACGACCACTTCGGCGCGCAGAACCGGCCAGCCGCGGTGCATGCCGGCTATGCCATCGACCCGGTGGCGCACCTCAATGTGCGAGAGATCACCTTCCAGTGGCTGGACCATGTGCTGCGCGGCGCCGAGCGCCCGGCCCTGATCAAGGACCGCATCAACCATCAGGTGATGGGGGCTAATGTCTGGCGCCATGAGCCGTCGCTGGAGGCTTTGCAGGGTCGGCCGATGCGGCTCTATCTCTCAGACAGAAGCAGCAAAAACAGCAGCGAGCAGGCCCACCATCACGCGCTGTCGCCTGTCAAACCGGCAAAGACCGGCCATCTCGCCATGAAGGTGGACTTGGCCGACCGCAGCCGCACCTACAACGACTACTACCCCTACCCGGTGCTGGGCAAAGAGCCCGACCTGTCCAACGGCTTCAGCTTCATCAGCGAGCCGCTGGGCGAAGCGATGCGCTTGAGCGGGCTGATGAACGGCAGCCTGAACCTCACCATCAACAAGAGCGACGTGGACGTGGGGGTCGTGCTGTATGAAGTGATGCCGGACGGCAAGCTGTTCCATCTCGGCTACTTCATCGGCCGCGCCAGCCATGCGCGCGACATGACCCGCCGGCAGCTGCTCACACCGGGCCGCAAGACGGCCATTCCCTTCGAGACCGGCCGCATGGTGAGTCGCCAACTCAGCAAGGGCAGCCGCCTGCTGGTGACGCTCAACATCAATATGAACCCTCACGCCCAGGTCAACCACGGCACGGGCAAGGATGTCAGCGACGAGTCGATTGCCGACGCCGGCGCTCCGCTGCGGGTCAAGTGGCACAACGACAGCTTTGTGGAGCTGCCCTTGCACCGCTCGGTCGAAGCCGCTCGCTGACGGGCGGCGCACTCAGCCCTGCTTGAGCGCCCCGCGCAGCTTCTGCCCTAGCTCGGGCTTGTCCTTGAAAGGGTCGGTCGGATTGCGCAGCAGCATGGCGTCTTCCATGCGCGTCTGCACGCCGGCAAGCGCCTGCGGGTGGCTGAAGATGTAGAAGCGGTCCTCATCCATCGCGGCGAACACCATGGCCGCCACATCGGCGGCGCTGATCTTGCCGGAGGACACGGCCTTGTCGCTCATGGCCTGCGAGATCAGCTGGCTCTGCGTCGGCTTGGACGCGGCCAGCTCGCCCGGCCGGTTGCGGTGGCTCTGCGAAATGCCGGTGGGCACGAAATAGGGGCACAGCACCGAGCAGTGGATCTGCTCGCAGACCAGGGACAGGTCTTGATAGAGCGTCTCGCTCAAGCTCACCACCGCATGCTTGCTGACGTTATAGACACCCATGTTCGGCGCATTCAGCATGCCGGCCATCGACGCCGTGTTGACGATATGGCCTTCAAACGAGGGATCAGCCTTGGCGGCCGCCAGCATCATCGGCGTAAACAGGCGCACGCCATGCACCACGCCCATCAGGTTGACGCCCAGCACCCATTCCCAGTCGGCCAGCGTGTTCTCCCACACCAGGCCGCCCGAGCCGACGCCGGCATTGTTGAAGACGAAGCTGGGTGCGCCGAAGCGTTCCTGCACCGCATCGGCCAGCGCCTGCATCTGATCGGCCTTGGCCACGTCCACGCGACGTGCCAGCACCGGCACGCGGCCCTCGAACTCAGCCGCTGCCTTGTCCAGCGCGTCCTGCTGCACATCGCAGAGCACGAGGTTCATGCCACGCGCGGCAGCAAGGCGCGCCACTTCCAGGCCGAAGCCCGAACCCGCGCCGGTGATCACGGCCGTGCGGCCCTGGTAAGTCTTCATGGCTGGTCTCCTTGATAGTTCTGTCTTGCCTATTCAGGCTGGCTGCTTTGCCTTGTTCAGCGCATAGCCGATGCGCGGGAAGTGCACATGCACGGTGCCCGCGCGTGGGTCCTCGCGGCGCAGCGTTATCTGGCCGGCGCTCAAGCCCACCAGCATGCCGCTGACAACATCGCAGGCGTAATCGGTGGCAACCACCTCGACCGGATCGCCGGCCTCGAAGCCTTGCCCCGCCTGCACCTCGGTGGGCTGCGGCGTCGCCGCGTGCGCGATGGCGATGGCCTCGGCGCTGCTGAGCTTCTCGCTGCGGCCGTGGCCGAAAGCGGCGATGCGATCAAACCAGGCCGCCAGGCGCGGGAAGGCATCGAGGATGCTGGCCACCGGCGGCGCGCGGCGGATGTACCAGAGGCTCTGCACCGCCGAGAAGTCAGCGATGCTGGGCACGCTGCCGCACAGGAAGCAGCGGCCGTCGAGTTGCTGCTCCAGCCAGCCGAGGTAGGTCTGCAGCGCAGCCGTGGCGTCGCGCGTGCTGGGCCGCTTCATGCCGGCCGTCATCGCGGCGCGGTCGGCAGCAAAGGCTTGCAGCATCTCGGGCGGGGCGCCGGCAAAGATGGCGGCAGCACCCGCCGGCTGCATGGTGTATGGAATCGCCACCCAGAACAGATCGCTGTCGGCCCATTGCGCCAGGATTTCGGCCGCGCCGCCAGCCTCGGCCGGGTAGAGGCTGGGGGCGGGATGCAGCGCATCAATCACGCGGCTCATCAGCGCGGTGTCGCAATAGATGTCGGCGCCGATCTGCAAGAAAGGCGTGCGGCGGTAGCCACCAGTCAGCGCCATCACATCGGGCTTGGGTTTGATCACCGGCACGGTGACGCTGCGCCAGGCCAGGCCCTTGTAGCCCAGGATCAAGCGCATCTTCTCGGAGAAGGGCGAGCCGGCGTAGTGGTGCAGGATCATCGAATCACTCATGGCTGCTGTGGCTCCCGGCGCATGTCGATATGGGGAATGCCGTCCTCGTCGTAGACGGCCGAGATGGGCACAAAGCCCAGGCTGGCGTAGAAGCCCTGCAGGTGCGCCTGCGCGCTCAAGGCGCTGGCCTGGCCGGGCCAGCGCTGCTCGCATTCGGCGATGGCACGCTGCATCAGCGCCCTGCCCTGACCGGCGCCGCGGGCGGCGGGCGCGGTCAGCACGCGGCCGATCTTGGGGCCGGCCGCTGTCGGGATCAGGCGCGCACAGGCCAGCAAGGCGCCGGACGCATCCCGGCCCAGCAAGTGCAGGGCCATCAGGTCCTGCCCGTCCGGGTCGAGATAGATGCAGCGCTGCTCGACGACGAAGACCTCGCTGCGCAGCTGCAGCAGCGCATAGAGCTCACGCGCGCCCAGCGCATCGAGCGCGCAGCAGGTCCAGGTCAGCGCCACAGCGTCTTAGATCAACTTCACCAGCTGCTTGCCGAAGTTCTTGCCTTTGAGCAGGCCCAGGAAGGCTTCCGGCGCAGCGGCAATACCGTCAGCCACGCTCTCGCGGTACTTCAGCTTGCCGGTGGCCACCAGCGTGCCCAGCTCCTTCAGCGCCTCGGGCCAGACTTCCATGTGCTCGGAGACGATGAAGCCCTCGACCTTCATGCGGTTCACCAGGATCAGCTGGGGCGCCGTCATCGGGATCGGTTCGCCGTTGTAGCCGGAAATCATGCCGCACATGGCGATGCGGCTGAAGGCATTGGCGCGCAGCATCACCGCGTCGAGAATCATGCCGCCGACGTTCTCGAAGTAGCCGTCGATGCCGTTCGGGCAGGCTGCCTTCAGCGCCGCCGACAGGCTCTTCACATCCTTGTGCTCCTTGTAGTCGATGCAGGCATCGAAGCCCAGCTCCTCGACCACATAACGGCACTTGTCAGCGCCGCCGGCAATACCCACTGCGCGCGCGCCGCGCACCTTGGCCAGCTGGCCGACCGCGCCGCCCACTGCGCCGCTGGCAGCGCTGACCACCACCGTCTCGCCGGCCTTGGGGTTGATGATCTTGACCAGGCCATACCAGCCGGTGACGCCAGGCATGCCCACCGCGCCCAGATAAGCCGACAGCGGGATGTGGGTCGTGTCCACCTTCTGCAGCACGCCGCGCTGGCTGGCATCGACCAGCTGGTATTCCTGCCAGCCGCCCATGCCCACCACCTTGTCGCCGACCGCGAAATGCGCGTTCTTGGACTCCACCACCTCGCCGACGGTGCCGCCGATCATCACCTCGTTCAGCGGCTGCGGCTGAGCGTAGCTCTTGCCGTCGTTCATGCGACCGCGCATGTAAGGGTCGAGGCTGAGGTAGTGGTTGCGCACCAGCACCTGGCCCTCGGCCAGCGCCGGCAGCGCGGTTTCGACCAGCTTGAAGTTGGCGGCGCTGGGTTCACCGACAGGCCGCGAGGCCAGTTGGATCTGGCGATTGACGATGCTCATGGAATGTCTCCTGCTTGGGAAAACGGAATTGAAGCATGCGACGCGGCCACCGCGGCGTCTCATGGGCGACAAGAAAAGCACGATCGTTCGGTTTCTGGCGCCGCCCCATCGCGGCTGCGAATCAGCCCGGCTCAGCTGGCGGGTTCAGCGTCTTCAGCGCGCGCCCTTTGCCCGGCAGCGCCCGCAGGTATTTGAAGGTGCCGGTGGCATGGGCGCAGAGCTTGTCCTCCGCCCCATAGACCGAGCCTTCGCAGAAAGCCATGGTGGTGGAGCGGTGCAGCAAGCGACCCACCGCACGCAACTGCCCCTCGCCGGGACGCATGAAGGAGGTCTTCATCTCGATGGTGACCACGCCGGGGCCGAAGTCCGGCTGGTCGGCATGGATGCTGCGCGCAGCATGCGCCATCGCCACATCCAGCAAGGTCATCAGTAGGCCTCCATGCGCCACCCGCCAGGAGTTCAGGTGGCCTTCGTTCAGGTCCACGCGCAACTCCGCCTCGCCCTGCCCCATCCGATGCAGCTCGAAGCCGAGCTGTTCGACAAAGGGGATGTGGGCGGGGAACTTCAGCGGCGGCGCCGGCTGCTCATGCTTCATTCACTCAGGCTCCGTGGATGGCCGAGACGCCGCCGTCCACCGCCAGGATCTGGCCGGTGATGTGCTTGCCGGCGCGCGAGGCGAACAGCAGGGCGGCGCCCTTCAGATCTTCATCATCGCCGATGCGGTTCAGCGGCGCCTTGGCAGCCATGTTCTCCTCGCCCAGCGCGGCCAGCAGGCCCTTGGTCATCTTGCTCGGGAAGAAGCCCGGCGCCAGCGCGTTGACGGTGATGCCGTATTGGCCCCATTCGCCGGCCAGCGCACGGGTGAAGTTGACGGCCGCGCCCTTGCTGGTGTTGTAGGCGATGGTCTTCATCATCGGCGTGTTGCCGGCCAGGCCGGCGATCGAGGCCACATTGATGATGCGGCCGTAGCGGCGCGGAATCATGCTTTGGCGCGCGGCCTCCTGGCTCATCACGAACAGGCTGCGGATGTTCAGGTTCATCACCTTGTCCCAGGCCTCGACCGGATGGTCCTCGGCCGGTGCGCCCCAGGTGGCGCCGGCGTTGTTGACCAGGATGTCGATCTGGCCGAGCCGCTCCATGGTCTGGCTGACGACGCCGCGCGCCTGCGCCTCATCCGCTGCGTCGGCGGCGATCCAGCGTGCGTCGATGCCGCGATCCTGCAGATGGGCCACAGCCTCTTCCAGATCAGCCGCCTTGCGCGAGCTCAGCATGATCTTGGCGCCGGCCTCGCCCAGCGACTCGGCGATCTGCAGGCCCAGGCCGCGCGAGCCGCCGGTGACCAGGGCCACCTGCCCGTCCAGCCTGAACAGGTCCATCACCGGCTTGCTTGCTGCTTGTTCGCTCATCTCAATGTCTCCGTGGGTTTGTCGGGTTCAATCAATCAATCGTCAGGGCCAGAGCGAGCGCAGCCAGATCAGCAAGACGCCGCCCGCGACTGCGGTGCCGCCCTTGCCGATCAACACCCAGCCCCAGACAGGATCGCCGCCGCGCACGAGAAAGAGCCCCAGGCAGGCGAGCACCAAGCCGCCGAAGATCAGCAGCCAGATCAGTCGCTCCATCCACACCAGGGCGTTCTTGCTCATGGCCGCTGCGCTCAGAAGTACTCGCTGCGCATCTCGCGGCACAGCGCTTCGCGGCGCTCCACCACGCCCAGCCAGGCCTCGATTCTGGGCAGCTCGTAGGCGTAGAAATAGCGTTGCGCGGCCCGCTTTCCCTGGGCGAAATCGCTATCGCCGTGGACGCTCAGGCCCACGTCCAGCCACAGCCAGGCCAGCACTGTGTGGCCGAAGGCCTGCAGATAGGCGGTGGCATTGGCCAGCGCTTCTTCGGGCTGGCCAGTGGCCCAGGCCATCTTGGTGGCGCGGCCCACCTTGGCCAGCGCCGCGGCCAGCTGATTGGCCGACTCAGCCAGCTCGGGCCGAGCCATGGCGTGCTCGATGGTCTTGTTGATGCGCGCGGCAAGCACGGCCAGGGCCTTGCCGCCGTCCATCACCACCTTGCGGCCCAGCAGGTCCAGGCCCTGAATGCCATGCGTGCCCTCGTGGATCATGTTCAAGCGGTTGTCGCGCCAGTACTGCTCCACCGGGAAGTCGCGCGTGTAGCCGTAGCCGCCCAGCACCTGGATGGCCAGCGAATTGGCCTCCAGGCACCACTCGCTGGGCCAGCTTTTGGCGATCGGAATCAGCACCTCCAGCAGCGCCTTGGCCTCGGCCGCCGCCTCGGGCGCGCCGCTGTGCTGCTCGTCCACCAGGCGGGCACACAACAGTTCCAGTGCAAGCCCGCCTTCGACATAGCTCTTCTGCGCCAGCAGCATGCGCTTCACATCGGCGTGTTCGATGATGGGCCGCTGCGGCGACGCCGCATCTTTTCCGGCTGCCGTCATCGGCCGCCCCTGCGGACGCTGGCGCGCGTAGTCCAAACTGGCCTCATAGCCGGCATAGCCCAGCATCACGGCGCCCAGGCCCACGCCGATGCGGGCCTCGTTCATCATGTGGAACATGCACTTCAGGCCTTCGCCGGGCTTGCCGACCAGATAGCCCACCGCACCTGCGCTGCCACCTGGCTTGAACTTGCCTTCGCCGAAGTTCAGCAGCGTGTTGGTCGTGCCGCGATAGCCCAGCTTGTGGTTCAGGCCGGCCAGTGCCACATCGTTGCGCTCGCCGGTCAGCTCGCCGCGCTCGTTGACCATGCGCTTGGGTACGATGAAGAGCGAGATGCCACGGGTGCCAGAGACGGTCTTGCCATCGGGGCCAGGAATCTTGGCCAGCACCAGATGGATGATGTTCTCGCTGATCTCGTGCTCGCCGCCCGAGATCCACATCTTGTTGCCCTTGAGGCGATAACGCGGCCCCAGCGATTCCTGCTCGAAGCCTTCGCCATCCGGCTCGGCGCGGGTGGCCACGTCCGACAGCGAAGAGCCGGCCTGCGGCTCGGACAGGCACATGGTGCCAAACCAGCGGCCAGCGAACTCGTTCTTGGCGAAGACCTCGCGCTGCAGCGGCGAGCCGTGGGCCATCAGCAGGCTGGCATTGCCGCTGGTGAGCATGGCGTAGCCGCCCATCGCGACGCTGGCCTTGCTGAAGAAGGCGTTGGCCGCCATCTCGATCACGCAGGGCAGCTGCATGCCGCCGATCTCGTAATCCTGCGCTGCGGCCAGCATGCCGGACTCGACATAGGCGGCCATCGCCTCATGCGTGGCCTGCGGCAGGTGCACGCGTTCGCCATCAAAGTGCGGCTCCTGCGTGTCGGCCAGGCGGTTGAAGGGCGCGAACTTCTCGCGGGCGATCTTCTCGCAGGTGTCCAGCACCGCGCCGAAGGTCTCGGCCGAATGCTCGGCAAAGCGCTCGCGCTGGGTGAGGTCTGCGACCTTGAGCCAGTCATTGAGCAGGAAATCCAGGGTCTGGCGCATCGCGCCCTCCTCTATCAAAAAGGACAGCGCGATGTGCCGCGCCCGCAAGCCTTTTGAGTCAGGCTTACAGAACTTCAAACACCCCGGCTGCGCCCATGCCGCCACCGATGCACATCGTCACGCAGACACGCTTGGCACCGCGGCGCTTGCCTTCGATCAGCGCATGGCCGGTCAAACGCTGGCCCGACACGCCGTAGGGGTGACCCACCGCGATGGCGCCGCCGTTGACGTTCAGGCGCTCCATCGGAATGCCCAGCGTGTCGGCGCAATACAGCACCTGCACGGCGAAGGCTTCGTTGAGCTCCCACAGGTCAATGTCCGAGACCTTCAGGCCCAGCTTCTTCAGCACCTTGGGCACGGCGAACACCGGGCCGATGCCCATCTCGTCAGGCTCGCAACCCGCCACCGCGAAACCAAGGAAGCGGCCCAGGGGCTTGAGGTTGTGGCTCTGTGCATAGTCTTCGCTGACCACCACGCAGGCGCCAGCACCATCGCTGAACTGGCTGGCATTGCCGGCCGAGATCAGGCCGCCCGGCAGGGCCGAGCGCAGGTCTTTGATGCCGTCGTAGGTGGTGCCGTCACGCAGGCCTTCATCGGTGCTGATGGTCACTTCCTTGGTGCTCATGCCCAGCACCTTGTCGACCACGCCCATGGTGGTGGTGACGCTGACCATCTCGTCGGCGAACTTGCCGGCAGCCTGGGCCGCGCAGGCCTTCTGCTGGCTGGCGGCGCCGTACTCATCCATGCGTTCGCGGCCGATGCCATAGCGCTTGGCCACCTGCTCGGCAGTCTGCAGCATGCTCCAGTAGATCTCGGGCTTGTTCTTGACCAGCCAGGTGTCGGCGTACATATGGCGGTTGGCCTCGTTCTGCACGCAGGAGATGCTCTCCACGCCACCAGCCACATAGACGTCGCCCTCGCCGGCAATCACGCGCTGCGCGGCCATCGCGATGGTCTGCAGGCCCGAGGAGCAAAAGCGGTTGATGGTGACGCCGGCCACCGTGATCGGCAGGCCGGCGCGCAGCGCAATCTGGCGCGCGATATTGCCGCCGGTGGCGCCTTCTGGCGTGGCGCAGCCCATCAGCACGTCCTCGATGGCGCCGGCTTCGATGCCGGCGCGCTCGACCGCCGCCTTGACGGCGTGGCCGCCCAGCGTGGCGCCATGGGTCATGTTGAAGGCGCCCTTCCAGCTCTTGGCCAGCGGGGTGCGTGCGGTAGAAACAATCACAGCCTTGCTCATGGCTCTCTCCTAACTTGTTCGTTCAGGAGCCGCGCCGGATCATGCGACCCGTGGCGCGGCGCAGGGTGTCTGTTGTCAGTCGTTGAAGCTCTTGCCTTCGGCCACCAGGCGCGCCAGCAGCGGCGCCGGCTGCCAGAAGCTGGCGTCGTCGTTGGGGTTCTTGGCGAAGCGCTTCATCGCCTGCACCACATTGAACAGACCCACGGTGTCGGCGTAGCACATCGGGCCGCCGCGCCACAGCGGGAAGCCGTAGCCGGTCAGGTAGACCATGTCCACGTCGGAGGCGCGCTGGGCGATGCCCTCTTCCAGCAGATGCGCGGCCTCGTTCACCAGCGCGAAGACCAGGCGCTGCACGATCTCCTCGTCGCTGATCTGGCGGGTTTGGATGCCGATGGCGGCACGGTGTTTGGCCAGCATCTCCTCAACCACCGGCGAGGGGATCGCATCGCGCTTGCCCGGCACATAGTCGTACCAGCCGGCGCCGGTCTTCTGGCCGTAGCGGCCCAGCTCGCACAGGCGGTCGGCGCTGGCCGAGTACTTCATGCCCGGCTTCTCGACATAGCGGCGCTTGCGGATCGCCCAGCCGATGTCGTTGCCGGCCAGATCGCCCATGCGGAAGGGGCCCATCGCGAAGCCGAACTTCTCGACCGCGCGGTCCACCTGCTGCGGGCTGCAGCCTTCATCCAGCAGGAAGCCGGCCTGGCGGCTGTACTGCTCGATCATGCGGTTGCCGATGAAGCCGTCGCAGACGCCCGAGACCACGGCGGTCTTCTTGATCTTCTTGCCAATCGCCATCACGGTGGCCAGTACATCCTTGGCGGTTTCCTTGCCGCGCACCACTTCCAACAGCTTCATCACGTTGGCCGGGCTGAAGAAATGCATACCCACCACGTCCTGCGGACGCTGGGTGAAGGACGCGATCTTGTCCACGTCCAGCGTCGAGGTGTTGGAAGCCAGGATGGCACCGGGCTTGGCGACCGCATCCAGCTGCTTGAACACCGCTTCCTTGACACCGATCTCCTCGAACACGGCCTCGATGATGAGATCGGCATCACCCAGCGCTGCGTAGTCCAGCGTGGTGCTCAGCAGGGCCATGCGCTGCTGGTACTTGTCTTCCTTGAGCTTGCCCTTCTTGACCTGGGCCTCGTAGTTCTTCTTGATGGTGGCCACGCCACGATCCAGCGCTTCCTGCTTGGTCTCCAGAATCGTCACCGGGATGCCGGCGTTCAGGAAGTTCATCGAGATGCCGCCGCCCATCGTGCCGGCGCCGATCACGCCCACCTTTTTGATCTCACGCTGCGGCGTGCTGTCCGGCACGTCGCCGATCTTGCTGGCAGCGCGCTCGGCGAAGAAGGCATGGCGCAGCGCCTTGGATTCCGGCGTCATCATCAGCGCCGCGAAGCCCTCGCGTTCGGCCTTCATGCCCTCGTCGAACTTCATGTTCACCGAAGCGGCCACGGCTTCCAGGCAGCGCAGCGGCGCCGGGAAGTTCTTGCTCATGCCGCCCACCATATTGCGGGCGAACTGGAAGAAAGCCTCAGGGCTGGCATGGCGGGCTTTGAGCTCGCGCACCTTGGGCAGCGGGCGCTTGTCAGCCACTTCATTGGCATAGGCGATCGCACCTTCCAGCAAATCGCCCTCGACGATCTTCTGGAACAGTTGCTGCCCCGGCACCTGGGCTAGCAGCTCGCTGTTGACCGGCTCGCCGCTGACGATCATGTTCAGCGCTGGCTCAACGCCCAGGGCGCGCGGCAGGCGTTGCGTGCCGCCGGCACCCGGCAGCAGGCCCAGCTTGACCTCGGGCAGCGCGATCTTGGCGCCCGGTGCGGCCACACGGTAGTGGCAGCCCAGGGCCAGTTCCAGGCCGCCGCCCATGCAGACGGTGTGCACGGCAGCCACCACCGGCTTGGAGCAGTTCTCGACCACCGCGATCAGGCTCAGCAGATTGGGTTCGGCCAGCGCCTTGGGGCTGCCGAATTCACGGATGTCGGCGCCGCCCGAGAAGGCTTTGCCGGCGCCGGTGATGATCACCGCCTTGACGGCCGGATCGACCTCGGCACGCTCAATGCCTGCGGCCGCAGCCTTGCGGGTCGCATACCCCAGGCCGTTGACCGGCGGGTTGTCCAGCGTGATCACGGCGATGGCGCCGCGGACTTGATAGTTCGCACTCATGCTCAGCCCTTCCTAGAAACCTGCAAAACGAGCCGGCAGCTTAGCCCCAGAAGGCAGGCCTGCCGGAAAAATAGAACGCTCGTTCGATTCTAGGAAAAGCGCGCCCGCGATCGCTGTCCCAACAGCGACAAGCCGGGCTGCACTAGTGGAAAACCCGGGTCAGGACCTCAGCGTGTAGCGCGTCAGCAGGCGCCGGCCCAGGCCGTCCTGCGCCGTCAGCCACAGCTCATGCACCGGCGTGCCGCCGATCGCCAGCGCCGCCACGCCAGGCAAGGGGCTGGCAAAGCGCGTGGTCTCCGATGGCGAAACTGTGAACTCGCGCTGCTGCACCCGGCCATCCGAATAGCGGATCACCGCGCGGACGCTGATCAGGCGCAGATCAGGATTGGCCGTGGCCCAGGTGGACCAGACCGGATCCAGGCCCGCCCGCAAGGCCGCCAGGGTCAACGGCGCGCTGCTCGAAACACCGTTGAAGACCGGATAGCGCGAGCTGGCCGGCGCGGTGGATTGAAGGTGGCTGGGCAGGAAAGCGGTGCGCGTCTTGTTGGCACCTCCCAGGCTGTAGCTGGCGATGTAGCGGGCTGCGCGCACGGTATCCGCGCCACCGAGCCAGCCCACGCTGGCCGATGCCAGCAAGGTATCGCGGATCCCCCCGGTGGCGGTGACGGTGCTGGCGCCGGCGACCTCGCTGACGCAGATCCAGTACTGCTCGCAATAGGCAAAGGGCAGGCTGAAGCCGCTGGGGGTCTGGACCGTGGCTTTCTCGATCAAACCGGTCGAGCTGGTGGGGTCTTGCGCCTGCAGCAGCACTTGCACGCCCAGCGCAGGGTTGGGGCTGCCGGCGACCGTCTCGGGCGCACCCGCGCCGTCGAGTGCCCACCAGGCCAACGGCCTGAGCTGGAAGTCCAGCTCGCGGCCATTGCCCTTGAGCTGCCATTTCTTGGTCCTGGTGTCGTAAGTCAACGCATCGCTGAAATAGTCCACCCGCTTGCCGCTGCTGTCGGTGACGAAGGCGCCCACCAGCACGCGCGCACAGTTGCCCGAGACCAGCGCATCATCGGCACAGCCGAGCAATTGGAAGCGGCTGAGCTGCCAGTTCTTGGCGGCGAAGGTGGCCAGCTTGGCTGACAGCACGCCGCCGCCGCCGCCGTTGTGCTTGTCATAGGCAGCCAGCAAGGCGTTCTCCGCGATGGCCGCCGCTTCACCGCCCTGCGCAATCAGTTGATTCAGCGCCACGCCGACATCATCGATCACGCCCAGATTCGCCGCCGTCGCCGCCGCAGCGGTGGTGGCCTTCAGAGTCGAGGTGATGGCGACTGTAGGTGTGCTGCCCGTCGTCTTGGCCAGTTCGGTCCTGGCCAGCGCCAGGTCGACCACCACCTCAGCGGTGCCGGCGGGCTGCAGCTTGTTGCTGAGCTGGAGCTGCAACACATCCAGATTGCTGCGCACCACGTTGACACGCAGCAGATCCAGCAGCAGATCGGCCGGGTTCTTGTTGGCCGCGAACCCGCTGGCATTCAGCAGGTCCAGGGTCTTGCTGTCGCTGATCTTGACGTCGGACAACGGCGTCTTGATCAGGGTCTTCAGGAAGTCGGAGGCCGCCGTGAGTAGGCTCAGATTCGCCAGCACCGACTGCTGATCAGCGGCCTTGGCAAACACAGGTGCCACTTCTGTACCCAGCGCCAGATGCAGGACCGCATCACTGAGCGGCGTGATGTTGGCATTCATCGTGACGGCCGGCGTGGCCACCACCGAATGCAGCAGCACCGGCGCGCCGGTGGCATCCAGACCCCTGGCCTGCACCAGCACCGGCGTGCTGATGGCCTTGCTGCTGAGCCTGAGGCTGTAGCTGCCATCCACCGGATGGGCGGTGGTGCCGCCCAACGCATTGCCCTTGCTGTCGATCACCGTGATGCTGGCGCCGCCGAGGGGTGCGCCGATGGCAACAACTCCGCTGAGCACCGGCTCGCTGGCAAGGCCGGGCGTCGTCGGCGTAGTACCCGATCCCGCATCACCGCCCCCACCTCCGCCACCACAGGCGACCAGGGACAGCACAGTGCTCACGACAAGAAGCAGACGGGGGAAATCGGCGGTTCGCATGGTGATGAAACCAGGGCAGAGGATGGCGCGGCCAGTATGGCGCGCCCAGCCCCGGGCAAACCCCGCATCAATGGCGCATTAGCCCCCCAAACAAGGCTACCGTTTGCGCCGGGCAGAACGGAAAAAGGCGGCACAGCCGCCCTTTCCAGAAGTCGACGCGCTGCCTGCAGCGCGTTGGCTCTCACTTGCTGCCGACAGTCACCCAGCTGACCTCGAACCAGTTGTCCGCACGGTGCACGACGTTGATGTTGCTTCGCGCAGCCCAAGGAATCATCTGGCGGTGCAGCGGAATCACCTGGACCTGCTCCTTGGCCTCGGTCAGCGCGGCCTTCACCAGTTGCTCGCGCTTCTTGGGGTCGGCCTCGACGCTGCTCTGCGCTGCCAGCTGGTCGAGCTTGTCGTTCTTGGCATTGCCGTAGTTGTAGGCGCCAATGCCTTTCTCGCCGCGGTTGCGCAGCACCGGGGTCAGCGTGGTTTCCGCATCGGTGACCGCGCCGCCCCAACCCAGCATGTACATGCTGGTATCGAGCTTCTCCAGCTTGGGGAAGTAGGTCACGCGCGGCATGGCGTTGACCTTGACCTTGACCTTCAGCTGCGCCCACATCGACGCCAGCGCGAGGCAGATTTCCTCGTCGTTGATGTAACGGTTGTTGGGGCAGTCCAGCGTGACTTCAAAGCCGTCCGCATAGCCGGCATCAGCCATCAGCTTGCGGGCCGCCGCCAGGTCGAAGGGGTAGCGAGACTCGAGCGCTGCATCACCATAGGCACCCAGCGGCGACGGCGTCAGGCCGCCGGTGGGCATGCTCTGCCCGTTCATCAGCTTGGTCTTCATCGCCTCGATGTCGACTGCCTGATACAGCGCGCGGCGCACACGCTGATCCTTGAACGGGTTCTTGTCGCCAGGCGCCTTGCCGTACAGCATGGTGTCGCGGGCCTGATCCATGCCGATGAAGACGATGCGGTTCTCAGGACCGTCGATGATCTTCACGCCGGCGGTGTTGCGCAGACGGGGTACATCACGCGGTGCAGGATCAAGCACGAAATCGATCTCGCCCGAGACCAGAGCGGCGAGGCGTGTCGCGTCATTGCCGATCGGCGTGAACACGATTTCCTGCACGTTGCCGTCGAACTTGCCCCACCAGTTCGGATTGCGCTTGTAGACCGACTTCACGCCCGGCTCACGCGTCATCAGCATGAAAGGGCCGGTGCCATTGGCATTGCGGCTGGCGTAGGACTCTTCCTTGTTCTTGAAATCCAGCGGCTTGGTGACCTTGTGCTTCTCGCTCCAGCTCTTGCTCATCATCCACATCGAGTCCAGATGCTGCAGGAAGATGGGATTGACCGAGCTGAGCTGGAACTCGACCGTCAGATCGTCGATGCGCTTGGGCGTGCCCAAGGCATTGGCATAGGCATTGATCTGGGAAGTCAGCTCCTTGCCGCGGTTGATCGAGTACACGACGTCATCAGCGTTGAAGGGGCTGCCGTCGTGGAACTTGACGCCCGGGCGCAACTTGAAGCGCCAGACCAGGGGCGAGACTTGGGTCCATTCGGTGGCCAGACCCGGCACGATGTTCAACTTGGCATCACGCCGCGTCAGACGCTCATAGACCTGACCATTGATCATATTGGTCATGCTCTCGTTCTGAGAGTGCGGATCCATGGTCTGCGGATCGCCCTGGCTGGCCCAACGCAGGGTTTGCGCCTGGACACTCAGCGCGCAAGCGGTAGCGATGGCGCCGATCACGAAAATGCTCTTCATCCTGAAACTCCCGAAGGGTGACAATGCCCGGGAGTGTAGGCAAGCAGCGGTGCTTCTCTTACCTGGGATTCACCTGATGGGGCTTGTACCGAGCGAGTGCTTCAGGCGCGCACATCGGGCTTGGACCACAGGTCGTCGATGTGGCTGAAGCCCCAGTCCTGAGGTATCTCGCGGCCGACGATCTTGTCATTCGTCGCTGGATCCGCCAAGTTCAGCACCTGCACCGGGATCGGCATCTTGGACTTGGTGGAAAAGAACACGCGCACCGTGGGCGACACCAAGGCGCCAGGGTTCTGGTCGATCACCACCGCCAGCCGGCCGGAGTGCAGCTTCACCAGGGTGCCGACCGGATAGATGCCCACGCTGATGACGAAGGCCTTGAAGATTGCCGGGTCAAAGTGGCCGGCCCACTGCGACATGCGCTGGATCGAGCCCGCCGCATCCCAGGCTGTCTTGTAGGGCCGGTTCGAGGTGATGGCATCGTAGACATCGCAGACCGCACCCATGCGCGACAGCAGACTGATCTGGTCGCCCTTGAGCTTGTTCGGATAGCCGCTGCCGTCCATCTTCTCGTGGTGATGCAGGCACACATCCAGCGCCGACTCAGGCACGGCAGCGCCCTCCTTGAGCATCTCGAAACCACGCATCGGGTGGGAGCGCATCACGGCGAATTCATCATCCGTCAGCGCGCCGGGCTTGTTCAGCACCTCCATCGGCATCGCCATCTTGCCGACGTCATGGAGCAGCCCAGCCAGGCCCGCCTCGCGTGCCTGGGTTTCGCTCAGGCCCATCTGCCGACCCAGCGACACCATCAAGGCGCACACAGCCACCGAGTGCATATAGGTGTAGTCGTCCTTGGTCTTGAGCCGGGCCAGGCTGATCAGCGCGGAAGGGTTGCGCGCCACCGAGGACGCCACGTCCTCGACCAGAGGCAGGCACGCTTCAGCATCGATGGCTTTGCCCAGCCGCGCTTCACCGAACAGCTTGACGACAGCCTCGCGGGAGCGGTTGACCAGCTGGGCCGCGCGCTGCATCTCCTCGCCTGCAGCCACACGTGCCTCGGGCTGCGCTGGCGCAGGACTGGCCGGCGAGACCACAGCCGCGACTGCTGCAACTGTCGCCGGCGCTGGCGCGGGTTCGGGCGCTGCCTCGGGCGGCGGCGGCTCCAAGGTCTCCATCGCTTCGCCTTCGACGTCAGACCCCTTGCTGGAGTCGATCCACACGGCAGGCACGCCGCTGCGCAGCAAGGCATCGAGATCCGCCTGATCCCGCAGCACGAACTTGGTCTTCCAGAACGGATGTGACAGCCATGGCCCTTCCATGCCGTGAAGAAACATGCCGAGTTTGATCTGCCGAACAGGAATCTTCTTAAGCATGAGAGGAGGACGCTTGGAAAACAAAACGGACGACTTTCTCAGTATCACCGAATTAGGACACAGCCCCCCCGGCCATGCAGACGCAGAAAAGCCGCCTTCGCGGGCGGCTTTACGTGTTCACTGCGGCAGGGTCGGAGCAAACTGTGCCGGGAGCGCGCCCCGGCGGGCGTGGCTCAGCGCAGACGAGGCTGCGGCGTCGACGTCAACTCACCCGGCAGCGAGGCCAGGTACTTGGAGATTGCCTTCAGTTCGGAGAGCTTGTACTGCTTGACCTGGCCGGCCATGATCGCATTCGAGCGACCCACCAGCGGATTGCCTTCGACCTGGTAGGACTTCAGCGCCACATACAGGTAGTCGGCGTGCTGGCCGGCGATTTTCGGGTAGCTGCCGTCGATCGGCTTGCTGAAGTTGGCGCCGTGGCAGGAGATGCAAGCACCCTTGTCCAGCAGGACCTTGACTTCAGCGGAAGGCGCCGGCACCTGCTCAGGGGCAGGGGCGGTCTTGCCATGCTGTTCGTAGTAGGCCGAGATGTCAGCGATGTCCTGCTCGGTCAGCGTCTGGGCGATGCCGCGCATGGTCGGGTGCTTGCGCTCGCCCTTGGCATAGGCGGTCAGCGAGGCAGCGATGAACTTCGCGTTCTGGCCGGAGATCATCGGCACCCGGTGCACTTCGGGGAAGCTCGACTGGTAGCCGGGAATGCCATGGCAGCCGATGCACATCGCCACCTTCTTCTGGCCGGCGGCCACGTCTTGTGCCTGGGCTTGCGCCACAGCACCCACGGTTGCGGCCACGGCCAGCGAAATCTTCAGCAGTTTTTTCATGATCCCGAACGTTCCTGATCTGACACCGGCCGGGATTATAAGGGGGCTCTTATACTGACCCGTCAAACATCTGTCGTTGATCTACACCATGAAATTCCAAGGTTCGGACCAGTATGTCGCCACCGCCGATCTGATGCTGGCGGTCAACGCCGCCATCGCCCTGCAGCGTCCGCTGCTGGTCAAGGGCGAGCCCGGCACGGGCAAGACCATGCTGGCCGAAGAGGTCGCCCGCGCCTTGGACATGCCGCTGCTGCAATGGCATGTGAAGAGCACCACCAAGGCCCAGCAGGGCCTGTATGAATATGACGCAGTCAGCCGACTGCGAGACAGCCAGCTGGCCAGCATCGAGGGCAGCGACAAGGTGCGCGACATCGCCAACTACATCGTCAAGGGCGTGCTGTGGCAGGCCTTCGAGGCGGATCGGCCGGTCGCGCTGCTTATTGATGAGATCGACAAGGCCGACATCGAGTTCCCCAACGACCTGCTGCGCGAACTCGACCGCATGGAGTTCTACGTCTACGAGACCCGGCAGATGGTGAAGGCGCGCTACCGCCCGCTGGTCTTCATCACCTCCAACAACGAGAAGGAGCTGCCGGACGCATTTCTGCGCCGCTGCTTCTTCCACTACATCAAGTTCCCGGATGCAGCCACGATGCAGAACATCGTCGACGTGCACTTCCCCGACATCAAGAAAGAGTTGCTGTCGGCCGCGATGAAGACCTTCTTCGACGTGCGCAACCTGCCCGGCTTGAAGAAGAAGCCTTCCACCAGCGAGTTGCTGGATTGGCTGAAGCTGCTGGTGGCCGAGGACATTCCGGTCGAGGCGCTGCAAAGCCAGGACGACAAGGTCTCGATCCCGCCGCTTGTCGGCGCACTGCTGAAGAACGAGCAAGACCTGACCCTGTTCGAGAAGCTGGTCTTCATGCAGAGCCGCAACCGCTGAGCGCCGCAAGCAATGAACAATGACACCAAGAATGCCCTGCGCGAAGGCGTGGCGGACGCCCTGGGCTTCGTGCTGGGCGCGCTGGCCGGCTGGGGCCTGGGCCTGCAGTTCGGCATCGACTTCATCGGCAATACCAACTGGGGCCTGACCCAACTGGCCGGCTTGGCGCTGATCCTGGCCGGCTCAGGCCTGGGCCGCTGGCTGATGCGGCGCCTGATCCTGAAGGGCGAGCAGCGGTGAGCGAGCTCTGCGCGCCGGTCGGTCTGGTCGGGCGCCATGCCCGGCTGGAGCCGCTGTCGCCAGCTCATCTGGCGGGCCTGCAGCAGGCTTGCGCGGATGGCGATCTGTATCGCCTCTGGTACACCGCCGTGCCCACGGCCGAGGGCATGGCGGCCGAGATCGAACGCCGCCTTGCACTGCACGCTGCCGGCAGCATGCTGCCCTTCACGGTGTTCGACGCCGAGGGCCGGATCGCTGGCATGACGACCTATATGAACATCGACGCCAAGCACCGTCGCGTCGAAATCGGCTCCACCTGGTATGCACGGCGGGTGCAGCGCAGCGGCCTCAATACCGAGTGCAAGCTGATGCTGCTGACGCATGCCTTCGAGACGCTGGACTGCATCGCGGTGGAGTTCCGCACCCACCGGCTGAACACTCAGAGCCGCCGCGCCATCGAACGCCTGGGCGCACAGCTCGACGGCATCCTGCGCGCCCACCAGCGCAGCGCGGACGGCACGCTGCGCGACACCGCCGTCTACAGCATCACCGCGGCCGAATGGCCGACCATCCGCACCCATCTACGCTGGCAGCTCGAACGCCCGCGCTGAAGGCGCCGGCGGCCTGAGCCCGCGCGCGATCAGCCGGGCCAGGCGCAACCCCCCCCACATTGTCTGTCTCTTACCGGAGCACCCATGGCCACCCAGAAGAACAAGAGCAAGCACTTCGACGTCGACACCCTCTGGCAGATCGAACGTATCGGCGCCCCCAGTCTGTCGCCCGATGGCGCGCAAGCCGTGGCCGCGGTGACGCGCTACTCGATGGAGAAGAACAAGAGCAGCTCGAGCCTGTGGCTGCTGTCCACGCTGGGCGGTGCACCGCGCGCACTGACCAGCGCTGGTGACAAGGACGGCGCCCCCCAGTGGAGCCCCTCCGGCGAGCTGATCGCCTTCGTCGCACGGCGCGAGCAGGAAGGCAGCAAGGACGAGGAAGCGCAGCTGTATGTGATCGCGCCGGACGGCGGCGAGGCGCGCCGCGTCGGCCCGACAGGCGGAATCGCCACCGGCGTCGAAGCCTTCAAGTGGTTCCCGGATGGCAAGCGCATCGCCTTCATCTCCTGGGTCTGGCCCAAGCTCAAGGGCGCGGCGGCACAAGCCAAAGCCTTGAAGGAGTTCAAGGAGCGCAAGGAAAGCGGCTACCTCACCGATGAAGCCGTCTACCGCTACTGGGACCACCATGTGCCGATGGGCCGCGTCGCGCATCTGCACGTCGTCGACATCGCCACCGGGAAGACCCGCGACCTGTTCGAGGGCACCGACTTCGAGCTGACCCGCGCTGACCCCGACGCGAACTGCTTCGACATCGCACCGGACGGCCGTCGCATCGTCTTCAGCTACGACCCGCAGGCCGAGAAGCGCCTGGACAACCGCTACGCGCTGGCCGAGATCGAGCTGCGCGGCGGTGCCATCCGCACCTTGCTGCAGGACAAGGACTGGCACTTCACCGCGCCGCGCTACAGCCACGCCGGCCAGCACCTGGCCTTTTTGGCCTCGAACCAGGGCAAGAAGCACACCATGCCCGATCAGCTGGCGGTACTGGACACCCACGGCCACTGGGCCGTGCTGTCGGAAGACTGGGACCATGAAGTGACCGCGCCGCTGCGCTGGGACGAGGACGATCTGGGCGTGCTGTTCGGCGCCGAAGAGACAGGCCGCCGCCATCTGTGGCGCTTCGACGTGAAGACCTGCGCCGCCTTCAAGCTCTTCGAGGGCGGCAATGCCACTGCCTTCGCGCTGGCGGCCGGCACGCTGGTGGTGCAGCACGACAGCGTGCAGCATCCGCCGCATCTGTCGGTGCTCGACAGCGAAGGCGAAGGCAGCGACTGCGTGGCGCGCCGCATCGAGAGCTTCAACGACAGCCTGCTGGCCGACCACCAGTTCTCGCGCCACGAGGAAGTGCTCTACAAGGGCGCCCAGGGCGACGAGGTGCAGATGTGGCTGGTCTACCCGCCCGGCTTCGACGCCAAGAAGAAATACCCGCTGCTGCATGTGATCCACGGCGGCCCGCACACCGCCTTCGGCGACAGCTGGCATTTCCGTTGGAACCACCAGGTGATGGCCGCGCAGGGCTATGTGGTGGCCTGCGTCAACTACCACGGCTCATCGAGCTTCGGCCATGCCTTCCTGGACTCGATCACGCACCGCTGGGGCGAGCTGGAGCTGCAGGATGTGGAAGCCGCCACCGACCTACTGCTGAAGAAGCCCTGGGCCGACAAGAACCGCGTCTTCGCCACCGGCGGCAGCTACGGCGGCTACATGGTCGCGTGGATGAATGGCCATGTGAAGCCAGGCCGCTACCAAGCCTATGTTTGCCATGCCGGCTGCTATGACTGGCAGGCCATGTTCGCCGACGACGCATACACCTGGCATGCCAAGGAACTGGGCGCCTGGTACTGGGACGATCCGGCCAAGGTCGCCTCGCAGAGTCCGCACGCCTTCGCCAAGAGCATGAAGACGCCGACCCTGGTGATCCACGGCCAGCTCGACTACCGCGTGCCCGATGCCCAAGGCCTGGCCTACTACAACACGCTGAAGGCGCGCGGCGTGCCGGCCAAGCTGCTGTGGTTCCCAGACGAGAACCACTGGATCCTGAAGCCGCGCAACAGCAAGCTCTGGTACGGCGAGTTCTTCGGCTGGCTGAAGGCGCATGACAAGGCCGCCCCGGCAGCCCGCAAACGCCCAACGCCGCGCCGCGGCTGAAACCGCCCCGGCGGCATAATCGTCTCAGCCCTGATCCACGGCCCCACGCCCCATGCTGATCCCCTTCTTCTACACGCTGCGCGCCGCCAAGCTGCCGGTCTCGGTCAAGGAATTCCTGACCCTGCTGGAAGCGCTGAAGAGCGGCGTGATTGACGACGAAGGCGGTCCGACGGTCGACAAGTTCTACTTCCTGGCCCGCACCAGCCTGGTCAAGGACGAGGCCAACTTCGACAAGTTCGACCGGGCCTTCGGCGCCTACTTCAAGGGCGTGGAGATGCTGACCACCGACCTGCACAAGGAACTGCCGCTCGAATGGCTGCGCAAGCACCTGGAGCTGGAGCTCACGCCCGAGCAGAAGGCCGCTATCGAGAAGATGGGCTGGGACGAGTTGATGCAGACGCTGCAAAAGCGCCTGGAAGAGCAGAAGGAACGCCACGAAGGCGGCAACAAGTGGATCGGCACCGGCGGCACCAGCCCCTTCGGGCACGGCGGTTACAACCCGCAGGGCGTGCGCATAGGCGGCGCCGGCAAGAACAAGAGTGCCGTCAAGGTCTGGGAGCAGCGCGCCTACAAGGACTACGACGACAACCTTGAGCTCGGCACCCGCAACATCAAGGTGGCGCTGCGCCGCCTGCGCCGCTTCGCCCGCGAAGGCTCCGAGCTTGAACTGGACCTGGACAACACCATCCACAAGACCGCCGCCAATGCCGGCATGCTGGACATCCGCATGCAGCCCGAGCGCCACAACAAGGTCAAGGTGCTGCTGCTGATGGACGTGGGCGGCACGATGGACGAGCACATCCACCGCGTAGAGGAGCTGTTCTCCGCCGTCAAGAGCGAGTTCAAGCACCTGGAGTTCTATTACTTCCACAACTGCGTCTACGACTTTGTCTGGAAGAACAACCGCCGCCGCTTTGCTGAGAAGTTCCCGACCTGGGACATCATTCGCAAGTACAACAAGGACTACAAGCTGATCTTCGTCGGCGACGCGACGATGAGCCCCTACGAGATCCTGCAGCCCGGCGGCAGCGTCGAATACAACAACGAGGAGCCCGGCGCCGAATGGCTGCAACGGCTCACCAACGCTTTTCCCAAGTACGCCTGGATCAACCCCGAGCCGCAAGGCGTCTGGCAGTACCGCCAGAGCATTTCGCTGATCCAGCAGCTGATGCACCAGCGTATGTTCCCGCTCTCGCTGCAAGGGCTGGAAGGCGCGATGCGACTGCTCAGCAAATGACTCCACGCGCCCTCGGCGCCCTGCTGCTGGGTGCCAGTTGCGTCCTGCTGTCGGGATGCGCAAGTCTGTCGGCCCTGCTCGGCGGCGCCTCGCCGGTGCCGCGCAGTGCGGCCGCCAGCGACGCACCTCAAAAACTGGCCTATGAGTTGGAAGTCCGGGCGCCGGGCGAGTTGCGGGCCTTGCTGCTGCAGCATCTGGATCTGGCGCGCTTTCGCCTGCTCGACGAGGGCCAGGCCTTGAGCGCCTCCGAGCTGGCCCGCCTGGCCACCGCCGCGCCGGCCCAGGCGCGCAGCCTGCTGGAGACCGAGGGCTACTTCGAGCCACTGATCGAACTGCGCCGCGAAAGCGGCCCGGTCGAGCGCCTCATCGTGTCGGTCGACCCCGGGCCGCGCGTCATCATCAATGCGGTGCAGATCGATTTCAGCGGCGCGCTGCAGCCCCCCGAGGGCGACGCCCCGCCCGCTGATGCCGCCGAGCGGCAGCGGGCCGAGCGTCTGCGCGCCGAGTTGCAGCGCAGCTGGGGCCTGCCCGAGGGCCGGCCTTTCCGCCAATCGGACTGGTCGTCTGCCAAGACCGCCCTGTTGACCCGCAGCCGCGCCTCCGGCTATCCACTGGCACGCCTGGCCCTCAGCGATGCTGAGCTCGACACCGAATCACGCCGTGCCGTGCTGCGTCTCAGCCTCGACTCGGGGCCGCTGTTCCGGCTTGGCGAGATCCGCATCGAAGGCCTTCAGCATCAGCCACCGAGCACCGTGCTGCGCCTGGCGGATTTCCGCCCCGGCACGCCCTACAGCGAGAAGCTGCTGCTGGATTTCCAGGAACGGCTGCAGGCCACGCTGCTGTTCGACCGCGTCAGCGTCGAGCTCGACAGCGCCGAGTCCGGCAGCGCCAGCGCGCCTGTGCTGGTGCGCCTGCGCGAGGCGCCGCGCCAGCAGGCCACCACCGGCCTGGGGTTCAACGCCAACACCGGCCAGCGCGTCACGCTGGAGCATCTGCATCGCAAGCCCTTCGGCCTGGACATGCGTAGCCGCAGCAAGATCGATTTCGGCCGCGATCTGCGATCGGCCGAGCTGGAGCTGACCTCGCATCCGCAGACCGATATGCAGCGCAACCTCGGCTCGCTGGCGTTCGAGGAAGACCGCTCATCCAGCACCATCAACACCAGCCTGATCGGGCGCCTGGGACGGCTGCGCGAACATGCCCAGGACGAACGCCTGATCTATCTGGAGCTGATCCGCTCGCGCGAGCGCAATGGCGCGCTGAGCACCGATACCGGCGCGCTGTCGATCAACAGCCAATGGACGCGACGGCGCGTCGACGACAAGCTGCTGCCCACCGATGGCCACACCGCCTGGCTGCAACTGGGCCTGGGCCGGGCCGACAACTCCGGCGGCATCAACGGCGCCTTCGGCCGCGCACAGATCAAGCTGGGCTGGTACCGCCCGCTGCCCAAGGGCTGGCACAGCGAGCTGCATCTGGATGCGGCGCAGGTACTGGTGAAGGGCGGCATCGCGATGCCGGACCGCCTGCTGTTCCGCGCCGGTGGCGACAACTCGGTGCGCGGCTATGCCTATCGCAGCCTCGGCCCCACTGTCGGAGGCCGGGAGGTCGGCGGCCGCGCCCTGCTGACCGGCAGCGCCGAACTCGCGCATCCGATCTCGAAGAGCTACCCCGGCCTGTGGGGCGCAGTCTTCGTCGACGCGGGCGATGCGGCGGAGAACTTCGGCGCGCTCAAGCCGGTGCTGGGTTACGGTGCCGGCCTGCGCGTGCGCAGCCCGGTGGGCAGCCTGCGCCTGGATCTGGCGCGCGGCCATGAGTTGGGCCGCTGGCGCCTGCACTTCAGCGTCGGGATTGCGCTATGAAGCAGGGCACTGCGGCTGCAGCCATCAATGCGGAGTGCGCCTCGTGAGCCAACTCGCCCCGGACCTTCCGCCCGGCAAGCCGCAGCCAGACCCGGCGCCAGCGTCGGCGCCCCAGGCGCGCCGACGGCTGCGCAGCCACGGTCTGCTGACGGCCAGTCTGCTGCTGCCAGGCATTGCGGCTGCCGGCGCCTTGGCGCTCTGGTGGAGCCTCAGCACCGAGGGCGGCAGCCGTTGGCTGCTGGGCCAGGTGCCGGATCTGCGCGTTGAAGAACCGCAAGGGGCACTGCTGGGCGACTTCTCCGCGCGGCGCCTGCACTGGCAAGGTCGCGACGGCCTGACGCTTGAAATCAGCAGCCTGCGCTGGCACGGACTGAAGCTGAGCTGGACCAGCTCGCCGCTTCTGTGGGCCCAGATCGACGCCACCTCGATGCAGGCCGAACGTGTCGCGCTGAACTGGCCCGACAGCGCGCCGAGCGATAGCGCCTTGCCAGCCAGCCTGGAGCTCCCCTTCGGGCTGCGCGTCGACAGTCTGCAGATCATGGAGCTGCAGTTTCCTGGCCTGGGCAGCACGCAGCCATTGCGGAATCTGCAGGCCAGCGTGCAGCTCGGCACCGAGCAAGGCCTGCAGCATCGCCTGCAACTGCAGGGCCTGAACTGGGACCAGTGGCAGTTCACCGGACAGGCCCGGATCGCAAGCCAGCGAGACTTCATGCTGCAGGCCGACGTGCAGGCGCGGCGTGGCGGCGGCGGTGCGCACTGGCAGGCCGATCTGAACCTGCAGGGTCCGCTGGCTGCGCCGCAGGCAAAGGCGGAAGTCAGCGGAGCCGGCCAGCGCCTGAGCGCCAGCGCCGAGCTCAGGCCGCTGGCCGCCTGGCCGCTACACAGCGCCGAACTGCGCGCAGACAAGCTCGACCTTGCCGGCCTGCACAGCAGCCTGCCTGACACGGCGCTGAGCGGCCATGTTCAGCTGCAGGCCAGCAGCCGGGATAAGCCCGCCTTCGTCAAGGCCAGGCTCAGCAACGGTCTGGCCGGACGCTGGGACCAGGGCCGCTTGGCGCTGCGCCAGCTGACGCTGGATGTGCAGGGCCGGCCGGACCAGGCAGAGGATCTGGCCAAGCTGCGCATCGACGCGCTGGACCTTGAACTCGGCAGCTCGGCCGAGCCCGGCGGGCGCATCGTCGCCAAGGGCTCGGCACTGGATCTGCAAGCGCGCGTCAGCGAGCTGCGACCGGCCGCGCTGGACGCGCGCCTGCCTAGCGTCCAGCTCTCAGGCCCTGCAACGCTGAAGGGCCAGGCCAGCACCGGCACGCCACTGCCGGCCTTGCAGCTGGAAACAGCCCTGAGCGGCGTCTGGAATTCGGCCCGTGGTGTGCAGCCACTGACGCTGACTCTGACGGCACGCCACAAGGACCGCCGCCTGGAGCTGCAACAGGCGCGACTCAGTGCTGGCGGCTCGATGCTGGAAGCCCGGGGCCAGGCCTTGCTCGGTGAGTCCGGCGCCTGGCAGCTGGATGGCAGCGTCAGCGCGCGGGCCTTCGATCCGCGCCTGCTGTGGGCCGGCACTGCCAGCAGTGCCTGGCAGCGCGGCCGCCACGAGTTGAATCTTTCGTTGCAAGCCTCGCTGCAGCAGCCCGGCCGCAGCTGGCCGCGCTGGCCGCAGGGACAGGCTCGACTGGTGCTTGAGCCGAGCATGCTCAATGGTGCAGCACTCACCGGTGCGCTGGACTACCGCGGCAGCGCTGCGTCAGACCCCAGCACCGGCAGCCCGGCCTTGCAAGCTGAGCTGCAGCTGGGCACGAACACGCTGAAGCTGCTGGCCAAGGCGCCCGGACAGACCTCGCTCGGGCTGGATGCCCGGCAGCTCGCCTCGCTGCAGCCTGTGCTGGCCTTGTGGGCGCCACAGGCGCAGCTCAGCGGCAGCGCACGTGCGCAACTGGAGCTCATGCCTAAAGGTGAGGCCTCTGCAGAGAAGCCGCTGGCCGGCGAGTGGCGGGCCACAGGCCAGGTCAGCATCGAGCAACTGCAGCTCAGGGGCCTGCCAGGGCTGGGCGCTCTCAGGCTCGCCAGCGCCGCGCTCGATCTTGACGCAGGCACGGCAGCCGACGCTGCGCTGCGCCTGGATGCACGCATGCAGCAACTGACGCTGGGCAGCGCGCATATGGCCCAGTCCCGGCTCGACTTGCAAGGCAGCTGGGCGCGCCACCGGCTGAAGATCGACAGCCAGGGCTCCCTTCCGCTTCCCGCCTGGGCCACCGTGCTGGCGGGGCAGGACGGCGCAGCGCTCAATGCGGCTGTGAGCCTCGAGGGCAGTTTCCCGGTCAATCCCTGGCAAGCCCGACGCGCCAAGGCCGCCATGGATTGGCAGGCCCGCAACGCATCCGTGCTGCTGCGCCCCGGCAAGCCAGGCCTGCCCGCCTGGCTGGATGCCGAGTCGCTTTCGATGACAGCCCGCCTCGGCCCGGGCGGCGACTTGCAGCAAGTGGCGCTGGCGCCAGGACGCACCGAGCTCGCCGGGGCCTTGCTTCGCTGGAGGCAGCTGCAATGGCAGGCTGCGCCGACAGCTGGCGCGGCGCCGCTGGTGCTGGCTGATGTCGAGCTGGCCCCACTGGCAGTGGCGCCGCTGCTGGCCCGTTGGCAGCCCGACTTCGGCTGGGGGGGCGATCTGGTGATGGGCGGACGCGCCTTGCTGCGCAGTGCGCCAGAGGTGGAGATCGATATCGCGCTGCAGCGCAGCGATGGCGATCTGAGCGTGACCGACGACGCCGGTGTCCAGGCCCTGGGTCTGACTGAGTTGCGACTGGGGCTGCTGGCGCGCGCCGGCACCTGGCACTTCACACAGGCGGTGGCGGGCAACAATCTGGGCGTGCTCGGCGGCGCACTGACGGCTCGCGCCGACCCGCGCGCGCTGTGGCCCGGGCCGGATTCGCCGCTGGAAGGTGTGCTCAGTGCCCAGGTCGACAAGCTCGGCAGTTGGGGCGCCTGGCTGCCGCCGGGCTGGCGCCTGGCCGGTCAGTTCAAAGCCGGCATCAGCCTGGCCGGGCGCCTTGGCGCACCGGAGATCAAGGGCCAGGCCGAGGGCATAAACATCGGGCTGCGCAATCCGCTGCTAGGCGTGGATGTCAGCGAAGGCAGCTTCGCCATGAAACTGGAGGGCGAAACCGCCACGCTGGAGCGGCTGAGCGCCAAAGGCGGCACGGGCACCTTCAGCGCGCAGGGCAGCGCCGAACTGGGCGAGTCGCCCAAGGCACGGCTGGAGCTGCAGGCCGACAAATTCCGTCTGCTCGGGCGCGTCGACCGTCGGCTCACCGCCAGCGGCCAGGCCAGGCTGGATCTAGGCGAGCAGTCGCTGAAGCTGGAGGGCCGATTCAGGGCTGATGAAGGCCTGTTCGACTTTTCGCGGGCCGATGCCCCCAGCCTGGATGACGATGTCCGCGTGCGCAGGCCGCAGGCCGTGCTTGCCGAAGCGGCAGCGCCAAAAAGCAAGGTGGCGCGCCAGATCGATCTGCGCCTGGCGCTGGACCTGGGCGATCAGCTGCGCGTCTTCGGCCGTGGCCTGGACACGCGCCTGCGCGGCGAACTGCTGCTGAGCCATGCGCAGGGTCGACCGACACTGACCGGCACGGTGCGAACAGCCGGCGGCACCTACGAGGCCTACGGCCAGAAGCTCGAGATCGAGAAAGGTGAGATCAGCTTCATCGGCCCGCTGGACAACCCGCGCCTGGACGTGCTGGCGGTGCGGCCCAACACCGATGTGCGCGTCGGCGTCACGCTAGGCGGCTCGGCGCAGAACCCGCGCGTCAAGCTCTACTCCGAGCCCGAAATGGCTGAAACCGACAAGCTGTCCTGGCTGCTGCTGGGCCGCGGCCCTGAGGGCCTGGGCCGCGCCGACACCGCATTGCTTCAGCGCGCCGCGCTGGCCCTGCTGGCCGGCGAAGGCCAGAGCCCTTCGGGCAAGCTGATCAAGAACCTTGGGCTGGACGACATCTCGGTGGCGCAGGATGCTGACGAGACGCGCGGCACGGTGGTGCGGCTTGGAAAGCAACTCTCCAACCGCTGGTATGTCGGCTACGAACGCAGCCTCAACGCCACCACCGGCAGCTGGCAGCTGATCTACCGCATCGCGCAGCGCTTCACGCTGCGCGCGCAAAGCGGCGAGCAGAACGCGGTGGACTTGATCTGGCAGTGGAAGTGGCAGTGAAACTGGGCCTGACCGGCGCAAAGCTCATGCGACAATCCGCGCCGCCCTGTCTCACCGGGGCCAGCGTCTCTCCGTAGTTCAATGGATAGAACGGCCGCCTCCTAAGCGGCAAATGTGGGTTCGATTCCCGCCGGAGGGACCAAGGCAAGATTTCAGAAGGCCTCGCAAGGCATCAAGCCTCTAAGCAAATCAACGGCTTAGGGGCTTTTTCTTTATCAGGACGACTCAGGACCGAGCTCTACAGCGCAGAGTAGCCAGGGGAACAAACCGGGGTAACGGGGCAAATTGGGGGAGTTGTTCCCCGGCTCCCTGATCCGGGACACCGGGGAACGCCAGATGCTGACCGATGCCGACTGCAAGCACACCGCCTGCCCGCCTAAGATGAAGGCGCTCGAGTCAGTAGCGCGGAGCATCGCACCCGTAAAAAAGCGCCCCGTGGGGCGCTCACTGTGCTGCCAAACCTGAGCATAGGAATGGCAGCGTGCTCGAAGCCAGAGCTCAAGCCTTGCGGCGGCGTGCAGCTGCTGCACCAGCCAGAGCCAAGCCGACCAGACCCAGCGAAGCCGGCTCAGGGATTTCAAGCGGATCTGTCGTCACAGCAAAGCCGAAGATCGCCGTCGTTTGAGCCGCCTCTGTCGTGCGGAATCCAAAACAGCCAGCGTTCAAACCAAGGGCCGAGCATTCGCCAGCCACAAGCTGGGCAATCGGGAATGCACCTCCGTTCGGATCCAGCACGAAAACGCTGGCGAAGTAGGTGCGCATGAAATCGTCGCCATTGCCCAAGATGCCGTCAGCGCCCGAATCAGCATATTGGAAGGCTTGATTCAAGGTGGTGATGTCGAAGCCAAACAGATCTTCGCAACCACTTGCGGGCACCGCTAGCCCATCTTCGCAGCGCCCATTTGTCCCGTCATTCGAAGTCTCAAGGAACTTGAAGTTGAAGTTCAGTGTCGGGGCATTCACCAAAGGCTGCCCGACGTACTCACTTGGCGCCGTCGGCGTCAGCGTGAGCGTGTCATTGATGGTCCCCGATTGAAGCGTTCGGAAACTCGCGCTGATCGGGTTGTTCCAATGGGTAAACGAGGTGCCGATGCCAACCTGGCCCGCACCGACAGATGGCGTCACCCCAATCGCCGTGTTCACGCTGCCGGTAACGGGGCCACCGCCTGTACGGGCACCCGTCTGGCCGTTGCCAACGGTCAGCGCGCTGCGGTTATTGTCGGAATTCCCTGATGGGCTCTGGAAGTTTCCGGACCCACTGCCCCAGGACAGTTCGTAATCCTGTTGGTTCGTCGTCCCAGAGCCGCTCCCGAAGGTCGCGCTTGTGAACTTGGAGTTCGTCGAGTAGTTCCAGCTCGCGACAGGCGCAGCCATGGCTGCACTAGCAACCAGCGACAACGCCGCGGTGACCAGACCGACCGAACGAAGAGTACGAAATACACGAATGACTGACTTCATCTTAAACCTCCAAACAACGGTTACAACAAACGGGCTTTTCCCATCAAACCGATAAGCATTAACCGTGCCAAAAATACGGCTTTACCATGAAGCCGCATGTAACCCGATGAATTCAAAAGTATTTTTTTTCCGCTTGTTGGCAAGCCGGTGTGCAACGGGCCGGATGCACATCGCCATGTAAACAATTCCGACAGACCACTCCGTGCGGTTCTGGCGCGGGGGGCGGGCGAGGGCCCAGGCATCAGGCCGAATGTCTGATCCGATTGCCTTCGGACAGTCCGACGCAACCGCCCTGTACCGTGCCATATCGTCCGACGAGAACTGCTGCGAAGTGACGGCCACGCAGCCGAGGGGGTCGCCTCAACCAAGGCGGGGAACAAAGCGGCGAACAGTTCCAGAGCCCCATCGAACTGCGCCAATCAAGTCAACCACTTTGACTTGACTTTGCGCTCCCTGCCACATGCCTTGGACTCCGCCAGCGCCTTCAGGCCACGCGCCGCATCACCGCCCGTGCCGCACCCGTGCGGGTGTGGCGAAACAGGTCCTTGGGGTCATCGGCGGTGGGCACCAGTTGCACAGGGCTGCCCAACTGCAGGCGTTCGGCCTGCGCATTCACATAGCGCAAGGTGGCGCAGTCCTCCAGCGCAAAGCCCACCGAGTCGAACACGGTGATCTGCTCGGCGCTCTGCCGGCCGGTCTCGGTGCCGGCCAACACGCGCCACAGGTCGACCACCGGAAAACCCGCCGGCAGCTGCTGGATGTCGCCTTCGATGCGCGTCTGCGGCTCGTACTCGACGAAGACGCGCGCCGCGCGCAGCACATCGGCATGCAGCTCGGTCTTGCCGGGGCAGTCACCGCCGACACCGTTGATGTGCATGCCGGGCTCGATCATCTCGGGCGTGATGATGGTGGCGTAGGCCTTGTCGG
>NZ_JBILQK010000083.1:0-16026 GCF_044373315.1 Roseateles sp.
CGCTTGGCCTTGGCCTGCTTGATCGCCGGCACTGTGGGAGCCACGCTGGTGCTGATGGCCGAGCTGCGGCAGGTGCCGCGCGCGGTGCTGGCCCTGCATCCGGTGTTCAGCCTGATCGGGCTGGCGATGATGCGCCTGGGCTATCGCATGCTCTATGAGCACATGCGCGGCCGCATCAGCGGCACGGCGCTTGAATCGCAGCGCGTGCTGGTGCTGGGCGCTGGGCAGGCGGCACGGCTGCTGGTGGCGGGCATCCAGCACCAGGGCTGGGTGGTGGTCGGGCTGCTGGATGACGACCCCGCCAAGCGTGGCCTGCGCATCGGCGGCATCCCTGTCCTGGGTACGCTGGATGATCTGCAGCGTCTGTCGGCCTTGCACGGCATCACGCAAGTGATCGTTGCGATGCCCTCGGTGCAGGGCGCACGGCGCCGCCGTGCCTTCGACCTGGCTGCTGAAACTGGCCTGCATGTGCTGACTGTGCCCAGCAGCGCCGAGTTGCTGTCGGGCCGCCGCCCCGAGCAGCTGCGCGATATCGAGCCTGAGGATCTGCTGGGACGCGAATCCGTGCAGCTGGACGAGGCTGGTATCAGCGAGGTCATTGGCGGCAAGGTGGTGCTGATCACCGGCGCCGGGGGCAGCATCGGCAGCGAGCTGTGCCGCCAGGTGGCGCGCTTCGGGCCGCAGCGCCTGGTGCTTTATGAGCAGTCTGAGCTTGCGCTCTACACCATCGAGCAGGAGTTGTCCGGGCGCTTCCCGCACATCCCGCTGCTGCGTCTGATTGGCGATGTGAAGGACTTGGCGCATCTGCGGCACACCTTCGCCCGCCACCGGCCGCAGATCGTCTTCCACGCCGCGGCCTACAAGCATGTGCCGCTGATGGAAGAAGAGAACGCCTGGGCTGCGCTGCGCAACAACACGCTGGGGACGTATCACGCGGCACTGGCGGCGGCGGAGTCCGGCGCCGAGCGCTTCGTGCTGATCAGCACCGACAAGGCGGTGAACCCGACCAATGTGATGGGTGCCACCAAGCGCGCGGCCGAACTGGTGATCAGCCGTATGGCCGGGTTACACGCAGACACCCGCTTCATGGCAGTGCGCTTCGGCAATGTGCTGGGCTCCAGCGGCAGCGTGATTCCCAAGTTCAAGGAACAGATCGCCAAGGGTGGGCCGGTCACGGTGACACACCCGGAAATCACCCGCTACTTCATGACCATTCCCGAGGCGGCACGTTTGGTCGTGCAAGCCGCCGCCATCGGTGAAAGCGGGCGGGTCTATGTGCTGGACATGGGCGAGCCCGTGCGGATTCTGGACTTGGCGCGGGACATGATCCGTCTATCCGGTCACAGTCTGGAAGACATCCGCATTGATTTCAGCGGCTTGCGGCCGGGCGAAAAGCTCTACGAAGAGCTCTTGGCCGAGAGCGATACGACCCTGCCGACTGCCATTGCGCAGCTGAGCATCGCCCGGCTCAATGATGCGGAGGCTGCGGGGCGCGTCCTGGACTGGCTGGAGCCCATCTGTGCGCGGGGCAGTGCGCTGAGCGACGACGATGTGCGGCAGGCTCTTGCGCAGCTGGTGAAGGAGTTCGCTCCCGCGGTCAGGCCGGCCGGACACTGAGGATGTGTCCGGGGCCTAGACGGCCTGCCGCTCGCCGGGGTAGAGAAGCGTTCAATCGTTTAAGAAGAACCAGATGTCAGCAGATCCACAAGCACTCTTCGTTCAAGCCGGTGCCTACCTGGAGCAGGGCCAGCTGCAGCAGGCAGAGCGGCTCTATAGGCAAGTCCTGCAACATCAGCCGCGGCATGCAGAGGCGCTGCACATGCTGGGTGCAGTCGCGCTGCAGTCGGGTCATGCGAAGCAGGCGCTCGAATTCATCGACGCGGCAATTGCGATTGGGGCGACCGCCGGCATGCACTTCAATGCAGGGATTGCGTGCCAGGCCGTTGGAGAACTGGATCAAGGCCTGGCCCACATGCTGCGCGCAGCCGAGCTGGCGCCAGATTGGGCTGATGCGCTCAACAACGCGGGTGTTGGCTTGATGGAGTGCGGCCGAGCCGAAGAAGCCCTGGTCTTCTTCGAGCGCGCCATGAGACAGGACCCGGCCAATCGGGAGGCTTCGTCCAACTACCTGATGACGACGCTGTATCAGCCCGGAGCTTCGCAGCGGTGGATCGCGGACCGGCACTTCGAGGTGGGTCAGCGCTATGCACTCAACTCGGGCGATGCTTCACGGCCCGTGGCGTCGCTGGCGCGTTCGAACACAGCCCGGTTTCGGGTCGGCTTTGTATCTGGTGACCTGCGCATGCACCCCGTCGGCCTGATGCTGAAGCGCTTGCTCAAGCCACTTGCCAAGTGCGAGGTTGACCTGTTCTTGTATTCCAACAACAGCCGAGACGACGAGTTGACGGCTGAGCTCGCGAGCGGCGGGACAACCTGGCGCCCGGTTCGCTGCATGTCCGACCGGCAGGCAGCGGACTTGATTCGCAGCGATTCAGTCGATGTGCTGGTTGATCTGAGCGGGCACACAGCGCACAACCGGCTGGGCGTGTTCGCATTGAGACCTGCGCCCGTACAGGTTTCATGGCTCGGCTATGGCGCGACGACCGGCTTGCCGATGATGGACTATGTGCTGGTGGATCCGTACTGTGCAGAGGCTGCAGATCAAGAGTTCTACAGTGAGCGCCTCGCCTTCCTGCCAGCGACAAGGCTGCTATTTCCGCCCCCGGCTCATAGTCCTGATTTAACCCCTCCACCGTCAGCGCAAGCGGGCTGCGTCACCTTCGGTTGCTTCAACAACGTCGTGAAGCTGAATGCTGATGTAGCCCGGGCGTGGGCGGAGATTCTCCGCGCGCTGCCGTCAGCCCGGCTCTTGCTGAAGGGTCGCCAGTATCACCACGGCTCCTGCCAGCGCTACGTTGCACAGCTCTTGGCCGAAGCGGGCGTTGATCTGGCGCGAGTCCTGATCGAAGGCTATCACTCGTACGCTGACTATCTGCAGGCCTTTGCTCGTGTCGACATCGCCTTGGACCCCTTTCCATTTCCAGGCGGAGCCACCAGCCTGGACGGGCTCTGGATGGGCGTGCCCGTGCTGACCCAGCGCGGCAAGGGCATGATCGCTCGGCAGGGGGAGTCATTCCTGAAGAATGTCGGGCTCGACAACTGGATTGCTACGGACACGCTGGATTACGTGGCCAAAGCAGTCGCCTATGCGAAGCAGCCGGAAACGCTTGTTGCGCTGCGATCGACGCTTCGTGAGCGCCTCGCATCGTCGCCGCTGTGCCGAGCAGAAACCTTTGCTGCGGATCTCGCCAATCTTCTGCGGGGGCTTGGGCGCTCTGCGTGATGTCCGCAGGCGGTGCGTGCGTCTGTTTTTTCCGGGTCAGGGCCAGTTTGGACCAGGGTGATTAAAAGGGCAGAACAAGTCGTGTAAGGACTTCGAGCGCCTCAACTCGCTGAGCAGGGACTCCCGCCTTCCGCTTCTCGTGCAGAGGCTCGCCGGACTTGGCATGGCACGATGTGTGGTTTTGACAACAAAAGTATTGCGCTTGGGGGAAAGTCCCTGCATCTGTTGCCCAGTGGACCACCAAAGCTCTGATAAGCTTTCCGCATCCCACGGGCGCTACACCACATTCAAGTTGAAAGTTGGCAGCGTGAAAGGGAGGTTTGTGCGTAGCATCAATCAGCTCCGTACAACCGAAGTTGGCAGCTGCTTCGGTTGTGTGGGTCAGATTGACACTCAGAAGTGCGCATGCATAGAATGAGTGAGCGTACTCGTGCTGTACGCTTGATTCGCGAGTCAAGGCGTTCATGTTCCAACAAATTTGTGGAGTGCTTTTAATGAAGAAATTTAAACTCAACGCAGTGGCTGCGATCGCGGCTTCCGTTGCGGCTTCCGGCGCATTTGCCCAGGTCAACATCGATGCGACCACGCCGGCACCCGTCACGGTTGCTAACGAAATCATCGCTACGGCTGCCGCTCCGGTCACTCTGACCAATTTGGCCAACGCGCTGGACATCGTGTCGACCGTCGGTTACGCCCTGTCCAACGGTGAAGTCCGTTACGTCCGCGTTGAGCTGGCCAACGGTGTGTTCACCGCTGCATCCGCAACGACGAACGCGGTCAATGCTTCGATCGGCGCCATCAACGGTGTCGGCACCAGCGTTGTCTACTTCTCGATCACTGCTGGTGTGGGCGGCATTGCTGCCAACAACACGCTGACGATCGCGGGTACCCGCAGCATCTCCGGCACGGCCTCGAACATGACCGTGAGCTACTCGGTCTATGACCAGCCTTCGCAAGCGCAAGCTGGCGGCGTGACTGGCCGTATCGTGAACAAGGAAAACAAGGCTTACATCAGCTTTGCAAAGAGCCATCGCACTGTTGTGACGACGGACTCGGCTATTGCTGACGTGGAGGCATCGCCCGCGTTCACCGCCTTCAAGTCTGGTCAGACCTCTGGCTCGACGGTTCGTGCACGTCTGGCCTCGATCGACTACAAGCTGGCTGCTACAGTGCCGGTCAAGGCTGACGGCAACGCCGTGGCCCTGTCTGACCTGATGGCTACTGGCGCCACCGGTACCAAGCTGGCGATCACTGGTGACTTCAGCGGTGCTGCCAACTCGAACGGCTCCTACACCGGCGCCGCTCTGAGCCGCGTTTATCTGTCGGCTAACGCGACTTGCGTGGGCGTCACTGTGCCTGCTGACGCAGTCACTGCTGGTACAGCAACATTCAACGTGGGCGCCACCGCCACGACCGGCAACCCGCACCTGTGCTACGAGCCTCGCCAGACTGCCCCGGCAACGCTGACGATCGCTGCGTCGACCTACTCGGCTGATCTGACTGCTGTCTCGGCAACGCCTGCAACCTACGCTGTGGCCAACACGGCTTCGGGTCAAGTGAGCGAGATCACCCGTAACGGTACTGAACTGCAGGCTCCGCTGTTCCAGACGACTCCGGGCTTTGTCTCGCGCTTCGTGCTGACCAACACCGGTTCGGCTGCTGCTCCGTTCACCGTGTCGATTCGTGCTGAAGACGGCAACACCGTGACCCTGGGCTCTGTTGTTAGCGGCTCGATCCCGGCAGGCAAGCAACTGGTGATCCCGGCAACCGACCTGGCTGCTTCGTTCACCGGCTCGCCGCGCGGCTTCGCAGTGTTCACGGTTGCCCGTCCGAACGCTACGATCCAAGGCGTGTACCAGATCGTGAACCAGACTTCGGGTGCTGTCAGCAACTCGAACATGGTCCGTCCGGGAACCAACTAATCACTGCTTCGCAGTGGTTGAAGGAGAGGGCTTCGGCCCTCTCTTTTTTTGCCTGTCAGCAATGTGCTGGGAGCGCAATACAATGACCAGCCGCAGCGCTGGTCTTTTTCTTGGCACGATTTATTGAGCACCTGTTGCTGCACGCGCCCACGAATCCTTCAACCCGTCTCAAGCAAGACCATGCCCTTCAAGCGATTTGCCAGTTCCAACCGACCGAATGCGGGACATTCGGGCTTCACGCTCCTCGAGATGCTCGTGGTGCTGGTGATCATCGGATTGCTGGCTGGATTGGTGGGGCCGCGCTTGTTCTCCAAGGTCGACCAGTCCAAGGTCACGACTGCGCAGACGCAGGTGAAGATGCTTCGCGGTGCCCTTGAGAATGTCCGCCTGGACATCGGGCGCCTGCCGACACCTGATGAGGGCTTGAGCCTGCTGTCCAAGGCGCCAGCGGATGCTGCATTGGCTCCCAGATGGAGGGGGCCGTACCTGGATGACAGCGTCCCACTCGATCCCTGGGGGCAACCGTATCAGTACGCTATTCCTGGTGCTGACGGGCAGGCGTTCGCCTTGTTCTCTTTCGGTTCTGATGGCAAACGTGGCGGTGAAGGCGACGCACGCGACATCGGGGTGCTGCCCGCGCAATGAAGGTCGCAGCGTCCGCTGTTAGAGGCTTCACGCTGCTTGAGTTGCTGGTTGTACTGGCGCTGGTGGCGATGTCTGCTGCGCTTGTCGGTCCGCAGATGTACCGCTGGATTGAGCGCAGTGAAGAACGCGCTTGGCAGAGCGAGCTGAGGGCTCATCTTCAGGCGCTGCCCTTGCAAGCCTTTGAGACCGGCGCCCGACTGGTTGTCGACGCTGTTCAGCTCAGGCGCAGCGTGCCTTCCCTGCCGTCTACCGTGGACATCGTTCTTGTCAAACCCATCGTCTACTCATCGACGGGCGCTGCATCTGGAGGGCAGGTGGAGTTGCGCTTCAAGGGGGGGCGCAGCGAGGTTTGGGGCATTGCCCCACTCACTGGGATCGTTTCGGTTGCTCGCGCGGCCGAGGGATGAGTGACCTGAGCGCCATGCATGCATCGCAGGCGAAGACGCGCCGCCCTTTGATTGCTAGCGCAGGCTTGACCTTGCTCGAGGTCATCGTCGCGCTGGTTCTCCTGTCGACGACGGGTGTGGCACTCATTTCATGGATGAGTCACAACCTGCGCACGGCCAATCAGCTGCAAGTCCTGGCCGCGCAGGCGCGCTTGGAGCAGGATGCGATGGGCTTGCTTGCATCCATCGATCCTTCGGTCGACGGTGAAGCGGAGTTCAACAATCTCCGGCTTGAATGGCGCACAAGTCCATTCAAGGCCACAGTTCCGAACCGGGCGTTTGATGGTGTTTCAGCTGGCGCGTGGCGGGTTGGGGTCTATCTGTTGCGGGTTCGCGCCCGTGATGCTGCGACCGGCGCGCAGATCAGCTTCGAAGTTCTTCGATCGCATAGCCGAGGCGTGTGATGTCCCGCAATGCGCCAGGTGCTGAGCAAGGATTGACGCTGCTGGAAGTTCTGGTCGCGCTGGTGATCACGAGCTTCGTGGTCACTCTGCTGGGCCAGATGCTGCAACAGGCGATGCGAATCGAGCAGTCGCTGGATGCCGGACGCTTTGAGCAGGGCGTGCTGCGCTTGCGGGCCGGCATGCTGCGCGAAGCCATCCGAGGGGCTCTGCCGGTTCGCAGTGGGTCCGGAGGGCAGCCATTTGAGGGCTCGGCGCAAATGCTCAGACTGCAGACGTCGGCGTCCCCCTTTGCGTCCACGGGCGAATTCGGTGCTCTTGAATTCGGCATTCGCTACGACAAGGCTTCTGATCGTTCGGCACTCTATGTCCGCCCACTTGATATGGACGGAAAGCCGCCGGCTGATTCGTCCGCAGTGACGCTGTTCGACTGGCCGGGCCGGGCGGGCAGCTTTCAGTACCTCGACCACCTGGCGCAATGGCATGTCGAGTGGAGTCAAGCGCCGGCCTCGGAGCGGCGAGTCCTGCCGACAGTCGTCGCTGTCGAAACCGGGATGGCGGAGTGGCCTCGCCTGATCGTGCAGATTGACGCCTCAGCCATGCCCCCGCCGGTCTTGAAGGAACTGGAGCGGCTATGACCCGTCGCCAGCGCCGGAGCAGCCCGCGAGCCGTGATGCCGCGCCACATGCGGGGCTACATACTCGTCATGGCGCTCGCCGCATTGACCGTGCTTGCTTTGGTCGGCGCAAGCTTCGGCTCGCGCATGGACGGGGAGCGAGCGCGGGTCAGTTCCTTCATGCGGGAGGTCTCGGCCGAGCGTTCGATGCAAAGCGCCTTCGCTCTGGCGAACTATTGGTTGAGTACGGCAGGGATCAATGCGAATGGTGTTGGCGACGGCCTGGCCGCACAGTGGGTTGCAGACGGGCGCTGGTACCGGCTGTCGCCTGACGTCTGGGCCAGTCTTCAGGATGAGCGCGGTTTGCTGAGTGTGAATCAGCCATCTGCGAAGCAGTTTCGCCAGTTGCTGCTGAACGAGGGCATGGCCGCAGAGAAGGTCGACCGCTTGATTGATGTCCTCGCTGACTACATCGATACCGATGATCTCCGGCGGCTGAATGGGGCTGAACGTCCACAGTATCTTGAGGCGGGGCTGCTTGGCCCGCGCAATGACATGCTGCGCTCGTCCGGTGAGTTGTGCCAGCTTCCTGCCTGGCTTGATGTGATCGAGCTCTGCGAACGTCTGCTGCCCGTGCTGAGCACCCGCGTCTCGCCCCTGTGGAATCCGAACACCGCACCGCGCAAGGTCTTGGCGGCCCTGGTGCCAGGCGCGGCGCCCGAGCAGCTTCAGTTGTTTGAAACGCTCAGGGTGACTGCGCCTTTCGCAGATGGCGCGGCGGCCACGGCGCGAACTGGTCTCTCGCTCGATGCTGACTCGTTCATGTTCCACTCTGGCGATGAGTACCGCCTGACGCTCTGGGTTCAAGGCCAGCCGAGAGCGCGTGAGTACAATCTGCGCGTTTTGCCCGGAGGGTTGCAAGCGCCTTGGCAAGTCATCCGTTCCCGGGCAGTGCCGAAGCCCACAGCCGTGAACCTTTCAGGACCCGCGTTTGAACCTCTCTACTTTTCGCTCAGCGCTTCGAGCGACAACAAATGACAGCTGGCTTGGCCGCGCGGGCTTGAACCTCGCCGGCCGTGCGGGCCTGGGGCGTCGTCGCGTGGTCGTGGCGCGCAGCCTTCTCCGGGTGCGGCATTTCGACTTGTCTGGCGGCATTTCCGTGCAGGATCGGCCTGCAGCCTTGCGTGCTCAGGCGCTTGCCTGGCAGCCGTTTGAAGATGCGACCCTGCGCTTTGGCCTGAAAGGCGGGCAGGGCATCTGTTTCGGCTGGGATGCGGTTCAGGCTTCCGCCGCCGCTGCGCAGGCAGGTCTTTCTGCAGACGACATCGAGTGGGTGCCAGAGTCCGCGCTCCTGCTTCCGCCCGAGGGTGATGGCTGCCGCCTTGTCAGTCTGCGTGAGGGTTATGAGGGGCAGGTCTGGCAGCAGGGCATGCTGCTTTCCAGTCGCTGGTGGCCGGAGCCGCCTTCCGAGGTGGAGTGGAGCAATTTCATCCGACTGACGCCGGGACCGGCTGGCGACAGCCCGCCTGCGGTGGCACCAGTTCCTGAAGGCAAGCGACCTTGGATTGAGCTGCGTAGTCCGGACCAGTCTCAGGATTCGGTGGCAAGGCTGGAAAGGTTGATTGTCTTCGGCGGCGGCTTGCTCCTGGTCGGGCTCACCGTTCCAGTCGTGCACGAAGCCTGGAGCCTGCACAGCGCGGTGCGTCAGGCGGAGGAGCAAGTCGAGACATTGTCTGCAGCTGCCAGCTCCGTTGCGCGTCTTCGTACTGAGGCCATGCAGCTCAACAGCTCCACCGCTGATCTGGTCCGTGGCCTGCGTACGCAGTCCCCGCTGCTGGTCATGAAGGAACTGAGCGAGGTTCTGCCCAAGGAAGGGGTCGTGCTCAAGGAGTTTGATCAGGAGGGTGACAAGCTCAAGCTGACAGTTGAGCTTGCGCCCGGGCTGTCTCGCAGCGCGCTCGTGGAGCGCCTTCAGTCAACAGGCGTCTTCGGCAGCATCGTTGAGCAGCGAGCACAGTTGCAGGCAAACTGGGTTGCTTACACGATGCGCGTCAATCCAGTGGTGCTTGTCCCACCATCACAGGCGTCAGCGCCGGCCTCCGATGCGCCGCGCAAAGCGGGGGCCACATGAACGCACTGCAAGAGATGCTGCGAGATGCACGCGAGCAGTGGCAAACCAATGCACGGCTGAGGCTGGCCTGCCTGGCGGTGCTGGCGATCCTGTGGGGCTACGGCCTCTTGCTGCTGTCTGATCAGACGCCATCTCAATTGGCCAAGCTGGCCGATCTGCGCCGGCAGACGCTGGAGTTGCGGAGCCTGCAAGATGCAGCACAGTGGGAGGCCCGGCTGGGTCAAGCCATGGAACAGTCGAAGGCGGCCAAGGCCCTCACCTGGGTCGAAACTCGTCCTGGTCTGGCACAGGCAGAGGTTCAGGACTGGCTTCGTGCATCAGCAGGCAAGGCCGGCTTGGCGGTGCGTGACCTGAGCGTCGCTGTGGCCAGCAATGAGGCCGCTGCCGTCGGATCAAGCCAGACGGAGAAGACCACAGGCGTGATTGCCCTCAGGCTTTCCGCCGACTTCACGCCGCTCGCCTTGAGTTCCTTGCTGTTTGAGCTCGGTCAGGTTGAACGAGGCCTGAGTGTTCGTCGGCTGCAGCTGAAGACATGGACGACGCCGCAGCAGGCGGAGATCGACGTGCAGGTGCGCGTCTCCAGTCCTTCGGAGAAGCCATGAGCAAGCCGACGATGATGGGCCGCTGGCTGCTGGCAGCAGGCGCGATGAGCGTGGTACTCTGGTTTGGCGTGCCTGTTGAAGGCCTACCCGAGGTGGTAAGTGCCAAGGCGCGTGACCCTTGGAGCGCCGAGCCCCTGCCGCGTTGGAATGTCCCCGTGTCGACGCCAGTTCTGGTTGCAGGCGCGCCGTTTTGGGGCAAGCAGGCGGCGACACAGGCTGAAGCCGCTGCAGGTCCGCCGCCGGACATGCGCTGGCGGCTTGCCGGTGTCGTCGGCCCCCCGGATGCTCGGCGGGCCCTGGTTGTCTTTGCAGACCCCAGCAAGCCGCAGCAGTTCTTCAAAGTCGGGGACAGGTTGCCGGGTGACTTCCGGATTACCCGCATCGACGAACGTCATGTTTGCGTCGAAGTCCGCAAACGACAGTACACATTGGCGCTAGAGCGCGCTGAGACGGCACCTTGAGTGCCGCACAGGAACCCAACAGATGAAAACGCCGACTCCGACGACGCCGACGATGCTGGCGCTGGCCTGTAGCCTCAGAGGCTGGATTGCAGGCACCAGCACGCTGGCGCTCACCGCTTGCATGTCCGTGCCGCAGGGCCCCGTCGTTCCCGCTCCGATGGTGTCTCCGGTGGCCGCATCTTCACCCTTGACCACGGTCAGCGCCGGCCAAGGCGAGGCGGGGCTGCGCGTGCAGACCATCGCTGCACCGCCAGCGCCGGTATCGCGCGCACGTGGCGATGCGGGCCCCGCCGCGGTGACTCCGGGCATTGATGCCAAGGCGGTGTCGGCCATCAATCTGGAGCAAATTGCGCTGGGCTCATTCGCCCAGATCGTCTTTGCCGAGGTGCTCAAAAAGAACGTCAGTGTCGACTCGCGCGTGCTTGCCCGGCGAGATCTGGTCACGTTCCGGACGGGCGGGGCGCAGACGGCCGAGCAGATCGAATCGGCCGTCAAGTTGCTGCTCAAGACCTATGGTGTCTCGGCGCTCGACACGGGTGGTCTGATCCGGGTGGTGCCTGATGATGCGAGTGCCGCCGTGTTTCCAGAGATTCGTCGCGGCTCGGCCAACCCGGAGACGCCCGCGTCGCTGCGCCCGATCTTCCACCTGGTTGAACTGCAGGCGGTTCGCCCAGCCGAGGTCTCCATCTGGCTGCGCACGGTCTTTGGTGAGCGCGTGAAGACCCAGGAGGACCCTTCGCGCAACGCGCTGCTGGTCAGCGGCAATACGGACAACGTCACTGCGGCCTTGGAGGCGATCCGCGTCCTTGATCAACCCGTCATGGCGGGACGCGGCAGCTTGGCGCTGACGCCCAGCTACTGGTCTGCCGATGACTTGGCGAGGCGTCTTTACGATGTGCTGTCCGCCGAAGGCTATGTGGTGCAGCCCGTGGGGACGAACCTCGGCTCCGGCACGCGCTCGCCCATCATCTTGCTGCCCGTCACGGCGCTGAACTCGGTGTTCGTGTTCGCCAACTCCGAAGCGCTACTGAGTCACATCAAGGGCTGGGCTGTGCGGCTGGATCGCCCCAACGAACGTGGCATTGGCCGCAACTTCTTCACCTATGCCGTCAAGCATAAAGACGCATCGGACTTGGCGAAGACCCTGGAACAACTGCTGACGGGTGTCCGCACGACTGCTGCGCCGCAAGGGCAGGCGGGTGGGGCGCCTGCTGCGCGCGGCAGTTCGGTGGTGGTGGATGCCTCCTCCAATATGCTGATCTTTCAGGCCAATCCTGAGGAGTACTCGCAGTTGACGGCCTTGCTGCAGAGCCTGGACAAGCCCGCCAAGAGTGCGCTCATCGAGGTGACGGTGGCCGAGCTGTCGGTGGACAACAATTCCCAGCTGGGCGTTGAATGGTTCTTCAACCAGGCGACGGCGGGCGGCTCCACGGCAACTGGCGGAACGCTCGGCGGCCTCGCGATCGGAAGCTCGGGGTTCACCTACAAGGTAGTCGGGTCGGCTGGCGGCTCGCCACGACTCTTGTTGAACGCGCTGGCCGCCGACAACCGTGCGACCATTTTGTCCAGCCCTCGCATCAGCGCGCGTAACGGGGAAACTGCGGTGATCCAGGTCGGGCAGGAGGTGCCGATCATCACCAGCCAGCAGTCCGGCTCCGTTGGCGCGAACAACGGCGCGCTCAGTGTGCTGCAGACCGTCCAGTACCGCAGCACCGGCGTGATTCTCAAGGTGAAGCCGGCCATCCACTCCGGCGACCAGATCGACCTGGACGTGACGCAGGAAGTCAGTGCGGCCCAGGCGACGACGACCGGTGTGAGCAGCTCGCCGACGATCGGTACGCGCAAGTTCGACACCAAGCTGACGCTTCGCAATGGGTCGACTGTGATGTTGGGCGGCCTGATCTCCGAGGAGTCGAGCGGCGGGAACGCCGGCATTCCTGGATTCAAGGACATGCCCTTGTTGGGCAACCTCTTCAGCAACCAGACGAAGAAGGGCCTGCGCCGCGAGCTGATCGTGCTGATCACGCCCTATGTGCTGAACAACCAGGGCGATGCTGAAGCCATCACCGATGCGTTCCGCAGGTCCCTGGGTTCATGGGCCGGCACAGCGACGCCTTCACCGCGAGCCGCCGAGCCAGCGGCCTCTGCGGTCCCGGCTGCCCCAGCCAAATGAGGGCAGCCGTGAGTCAGAGCCTTTGCGAGGCGCAGCCATGATCGCGCAGCGGATCGGGCAGTTGCTGCTGGAGCGCCAACTGCTCAGTAGCGACGACCTGGACAAGGCGCTGGCGTTCCAGCAGCGGCATGGTGGCCGCCTGGGTGCGACCTTGGTCAAGATGGGCTTCGTCTCGGAGGGGTCGCTGTACGAGGCGCTCTCGACTCAGCTCGGCTATCCGCTTGTGGACGAAGGCCAGCTGAGTGCGGAGTCCATCAGGACCGCGATCGGGCTGCTGGACCACCGTCAGACATGGCTTGTGGCGCGTGGCGTTGTTCCATGGCTGGCGGACTCCGGTGCGGTGGCCATCGCTTGTGCCGACCCGCTCGACACCGAATTGCGTGAGTCTCTGACCGTCACCCGAGATGGCAGCCAGCTTGAGTGGCATTTGATGATGCCCTCGCTGGTTGAGCGCTGGACTGCGCGTCTTGTCGACGGCGAATCTGCCACGGGCCTGGACGCACAAGCCCTGCGCGAGCTGGCTGAGGATGCACCGGTCATCGCGTTCGTGAACAACGTGTTTGCGCAGGCGGTGGAGGCGCGGGCGTCGGACATCCATCTGGAGCCCGGCGCGCAGGACTTTGCGGTGCGCTTGCGCGTCGACGGCGTGCTGCACGATCGCATCTCTGCGCCGATGTCCCGCTACCCGGCGATTGCCTCGCGGATCAAGCTGATCGCGCATCTGGATATTGCTGAGCGGCGCCTGCCGCAGGACGGCCGCGTGAGCATTCGCGCAGCGGGGCAGGAGATGGACATTCGCGTGTCGTCCATCCCTGCTGTGCATGGTGAGTCGATCGTTTTGCGTCTGCTGCCCAAGCAGCGCAGCGATCTAGGCATGGAACGCCTGGGGATGTCGGCGGCACAGCTCGTCGTCTTCCGGCGCTGGCTGGGCTGGCCCAACGGGCTGATCCTTGTCACTGGGCCGACCGGGTCGGGCAAGAGCACGACCCTTTACTCGGCACTGGCGTCCATCAATGACGCGACCCGCAAGATCATTACGGTGGAAGACCCGGTCGAGTTCCGTTTGCAGAACGTCGTGCAGATCCAGACTCAGAGCGAGATCGGCTACACCTTCGCCCGCGCGCTGCGTTCAATTTTGCGCCACGACCCCGACATCATCATGGTGGGTGAGATTCGGGACCGGGAAACGGCAGAGATTGCGATCCAGGCCGCATTGACGGGGCACTTGGTGCTGGCGACGCTGCACACGAATGACGCGATGTCGGCGATCACCCGCTTGACCGATATGGGTGTCGAGCCCTTCCTCGTTGCCGCAGCGCTGAGGGCCACCATGGCCCAGCGTCTGGTGCGGCGTCTGTGCCCGGCTTGTGTTCAGCCCGGTGAAGAGCCCGTGCTGGCCAAGAGCGCGTTGGCACGCTTGCGCGCAGCGGACCCTGATGCGCCCGAACTCGCTCAGCCCCGCTGGTCGCATGCGGGCAGCTGTTCAGCTTGCGGGGGGACCGGATTCAAGGGACGCCTCGGTATCTACGAACTGGTGAGCGTGGGCGAGGCGCTGCAGCACGGCATTTCATCAGGCTGGCCGCTGTCCCAGTTGATCGCGCAAGCCGATGCCGATGGGCGACAGAGTCTGCTTGATGATGGCCTGCGCAAGGCAGCGGCAGGTGCGACGACCTACGACGAGGTGCTGCGTTCAGCCGGTGTCACGGGCGATGAGTGACGGATGAAGCGCCATGGCTGATGAACTGACCTTTCGCTACCGCGCGCTTGACTCGACCGGGGCCGAGCGCCGTGAGGTGATCGCTGCGCAGTCAGAGGCCGCTGCGGCGCGAGCCTTGCTGGAAATGGGGCTCACGCCGCTCGAGCTCACGCCGCTGCAGACGCGTGGCCGCACCTTGCGTCGCAAAGGCAACATCAAACTGGCGGACCGCATCGTTCTGCTGCGCGAGCTCTCGACCTTGCTGAAGGCGGGAATTTCGGTCAACGAGGCCTTGCCCTCGCTCGAGTCCGCCTACCGTGAACAGGCGCTGGGCCTGCCCTTGGCGCGTCTGACCCAAGACGTGCGAGCGGGCAGGCCCCTGGCGCAGGCCATTGCCGACTGTGGGCTGGGTCTGCCGGACTATGCGCGCGCGATGCTTGAGGCTGGCGATGCTGGGGGCAAGGTGGCCCAGGCCTGTGCTGATGCCGCAGCGCAGATGGAGCATGAACAGCGCATTGCGTCCGAGCTGCGTGCCGCGCTGACTTACCCCTTGATCCTGGTGAGCGCCGGCACCTTGGCCGTGCTGATCATCTTCATCGGCGTCGTGCCACGCTTTGCCAGCATTCTGCGCAACCCCAGGGCGGAGGTTCCATTGCTGTCGCGCTGGATCATCGAAGCTGGCGTGTTTCTGCAGCAGCACTGGTTGAACTTCGGTCTGGTGGTTCTGGCCGCACTGCTGCTGCTGTTGGCACTGCTGCGCAATCCTCAGGTGCGGGCTCGCTTCAAGGAGTGGATGGCCCGGCTTCCCTTGCTCGGCCCCTGGCTCATCGAGACCGAGACCGGGCGGTGGGCAAGCCTGCTGGGCTCGCTGCTCAGCAACCGGGTGCCGATCGTGCCGGCTTTGCGGCTGTCAGCGAGCGTGCTCGGGCTGGGGCGATTGCGGGCTGTGCTGGGGCAGGCGACCACGGAAATCGAGCGAGGCAAGATGCTGTCCGAGGTGCTGGCGCGCGAATCCTGGTTTCCAGCAACTCGCCTCAACCTGATCCGTGTCGGTGAGCGCAGCGGCGAGCTGCCCCGCATGCTCCTGACGCTGGGCGAAATCCAGACCGAATCATCGCGTCAGCTGCAGAAAAGAGTCCTCTCGCTGATCGAGCCGCTTGCGATTCTGCTGATTGGCGCGGTCATCGGCGTCATCATGGTGGCTGTCATGATGGCCATCACCAGCCTCAACACCATGGCTGCGTGATGCAGCACCACCCGCGCCTGCCGATGCCGCAGGCCGCGGCGCTGGAGGGCTTGCGTGGCATGGCCGCGCTGATGGTGATCGCCAGCCATGCCAGCGGCCTTGGTTTGGATCTCATCCCTGGCCTGTCACTGACGGGCATAGGCAAGCAGGGTGTCTACCTGTTCTTTGCCCTGAGTGCCTTCTTGCTGACCTGGCAGTGGCTGGCCACCTGGCCTGCGCCCCGGCGGCCACCCAAACTCCCCCACTGATGGCCACCCCAAACTCCGCCACCTGAGTTGATCGGGGACAGGAGGTCAGAGCTGGCGCCGCCGGCACCTGTTGGCAGGACACATTGAACTGGGTCT
>NZ_JBILQK010000084.1:0-15962 GCF_044373315.1 Roseateles sp.
TCAGCGCCTTCGATGCCTTCGTCAGCGCGGCGCGCTCCGAGCCTTTTGGCCTGGTGTTCCTGGAGGCGATGAGCGCGGGCCTGCCGGTGCTGGCGACGCGCTCGCAAGGCGGTGAGCATTTCGCGGCGCTGATCGAACGGCCGCTGGTGGCCTGCAACGATGCAGCGGCGCTGGGCTTGGCCTTGCAGCAGCTGCGGGCCGAGCAGCCGGTGCGCCGGGCCTACGATCTGTCGGCTTTTGCGCAGGGCGCCAAAGTGGCCGAGGTCGAGGCTTTCTACCGGCGCGAACTGGCTGCGCTGCGCTGAGCTTTCTTCAGGTGCTCTGTTCGAGCCAGCGCCGCAGCGGCCGGCCCAGGCCGTAGGCAAGCTGCTGCCAGCGCGTGCGCGCATGGCGCTGGACGAAGATGCGGCGGTACCAGTCGCTGCCCTGCAAGGCGGGCTTCTGCGCGGCGATCAGCTGCAGGCACAGGGCCTTCATCGCCGCGCTTTCCTCGCCAGCCGTGCGGCCGTTGCGATAGGTCTTCTGGCCGCTGGTGACGGGGCGACGGTGGCTGGCCATCACCGCGTCGATCAGCGCGGTGCGCGGCCAGCCGCCAAGCTGCTGCAGCGTGGGCATCAGGTATTTGTCGATGCCCCAGGACGAGACGTTGCCGCGGTAATGCTCGCGACCGGCCATGAAGAGCGGGCCACGGTAGAAGGGCATCATCACCTCGACCCAGTCCACCTCGCGGTACAGGCGGTTGGGCTGGCGCAGCGTCCAGCGGTGGGTGTAGCGGCTGTCGTGGCTGAGCACGGGCGAGAAGCAGTCCAGGCCTTCGCAGCGGCCCAGGTGCAGCGCGCGGTTGATGTCGCTGACACCCAGCAGGATGTCGTCGTCGATCAGGCTGACGTACTCGGGTGTCCTGCCGCTGGCGGCCAGGTGCTCGGCCAGGGCCTGATAGATCTCGCCCTTGCACTCGGTCTTGGCGGACAACACAGCGCAGTGCTGGCCACGCAGCTCGGCCGGGCCGGGGCTCTGGCGGCCGGTGTAGTCGAACAGCAGCCACTCGAATTCGGGTGTGGCGTCCAGATGGATCATCGCCAGCGGTGGGGATGCGCCATCCCAGGACACCAGGACCAGGGGCTTGGTGCTGCTGATGATGCTCATGCGCGGTGCCAGCGGTTCAAGACGGTGTAGGCCGCCTTGCGACGGAACTTGCGCCAGGTGGTGGCCAGGCTGTCGGGTGCCTTGGCGCCCACCGAGCTCTGCTGGCTGGTGTCGTCCAGCGCGATGACGGCTGGTTCCACCCCTTGCACATCCAGCTCGTTCTCCCACCAGTAGCGCAGATCCACATCGATCGGGCGGCCGAAGGGCAGGCGGCTGGCCAGCAGCTTGGCGGCGCCGGCTCGGCTGACAACATAGCCGGCCGTCAGGCTGGGGATGCGCTTGTAGTGCACGCGCTGGAAGCCCGGGGCCAGGTCTTGCGGCCGGTGCAGCTTGCGCACGCCTTCCTGGCGGTTGAGGTGGCTGATGAGCTTGACCATGTCCCAGTCCATCACCTGCTCACCCAAGGCCTGAATGATCGTGGCAAAGCCGGGCTCAAGCCGCACATCGTCCTCCAGCACCACCAGCGCGGCGTGCGGCGAGTCCAGCAGCCACTGCCAGGCGCGCAGATGGCTGGCGTAGCAGCCCTTTTCGCCGTTCACCAGGGGCTTGTGGAACTGCCGGACATTGAGCGCGGCGGAGTAGTAGCGCGCCTGCTGCTCGGCCGAGAGCTCGGTCCAGCGCGTGGCAGCAAAGCGCTCGGCGGCCAGGCCAGCGCGCTCGAACTCGGTCTGCATGCGCTGTCGGCGCTCGCTGTCGCTGTCCAGATTGATGTAGACGATGGGCAGCATCGCGTGCGGCGCGCTCACTCGCGCCAGTGCTGGGCAATCCAGGTTGCCGGCCTGGCATGGCGCCAGTTGCCGTTGCTGCGGCCGGCCAGCGCGTCGGGCGGGTTCATCACGCCGTGGAAGATCAGGATGCGCGCACCCTTGGGAATGACCGGCTCGCGCCAGTAGTTGCTCGGCCAGGTCGGGATGCAGTGGTATTTGTAGCTGGCGCACCAGGCGGCGTCCCAGTAGGTGAGCACGCCCTTGCGCTGCATCTCGTCGGACAGGTAGGCCTGTTCGTTGCGGAACTGGCCGCGGATGGCATCGAACTCGCGGCGGAACTTGGCCAGCACGTCGGCATGCGCGCCCAGCGTGAAACGGTAGACCGAGGAGTTGCCGGTGATCCGCCAGGGGCGTTTCCAGTCGTGGATGATCAGGAACTCGCCCGGCACCTCAAAGAAGGGCGTGATGTCGTCGACGATCACCACATCCAGGTCGAGGAACAGCGCCGTGCCCTGCAGGCCGTGCAGATCCGCCTCGAAAGTGGTCAGCTTGGTCCAGCCGCGCTCGGGCGAGCCGGGCGGCAGTGCCAGCGCAGGGATCGGCAGGCACTGCACCTCGGCGCGAATGCCTTCGCTGCGGTCGGTCAGGCAGACGAAGCGGAACTCGCCCTTCAGGTGACGGCGCACCATCGCATAGAGCCGGTTGACGTACTCGGGGCCGTACTTGGTGCCCCACTTCATGCAGAGGATTACCCGATCACTCGGTGCTGGCTGGGCCGGCTTGCTTTCAGCTGTCATCAGAGTTCCTCGACATGGCGAGGCGGATAAGTGTCCCAGCCCAGGCAGCCTGGGCATTGCCAGAAATAGTGCTGCGCCTCGAAGCCGCAAGCGGCGCAGCGGTAGCGCTGCAGCGGGCGCACGGCACGGTCCAGCGCTGTGCTGACCAGCTTGCCTTCGTCTTCGGCGAGCGGGCAATTGCCCTGCGCGAGCAGCAGACGGGTGGCTGACAGGCTGGGATCGGTGCGCAGATGGTCAAGCAGGCGCTGGCGCTGCGCGCCGGCATCGGGCTCCAGCAAGGCCATCGCCAGAATCAGGTGCATGCCGGGGCTGCGCTGGTATTGCGAGCGCAGAGTCTGCAAGGCCTTGTCGGTGGTACCGCAGGCGCGCGCGGCTTCGGCATAGTCCTTGGCCACCAGATTGAAAGCTTCGGGTTGCTGCGCCAGTAGTTCGGCAAAGGCGGCCATCGCGGCCTCATGCCGGCCTTGGCGGGCGAGCATCTGACCCGTCAGCACATGTGCCCGGGCTGCCTGCGGCGCAGCCTTGCGAGCCTGTTCCAGCAGTTGCAGCGCCTCGTCCTCGCGGTCGCGGGCCTGTGCCTCCAGCGCCTGCTCGCACAGGTAATGCGCTACCCGGCTGGCGAAGGAGGCGGTGCCGGTCGCTTCCAGATGACGCGCCACCTCGGCCGCCTTGGCCCATTCGCGGGTGCGCTCGTAGAGATTGAGCAGGGCCAGTTTGGCCTCGCTCTCGAAAGCGCTGCCACGCAGCGCCGCGAAGGCTTCTTCGGCGCGATCAAACAGTCCAGCCTTGTAGAAGTCGTGGGCCAGCGCATGCTGGGCGCGCTCGCGCTCGCTGCGCGGCAGGTCGGCGCGCGACAGCAGATGCTGGTGCACGCGCACGGCGCGCTCGTACTCGCCACGGCGGCGGAACAGATTGCCCAAGGCGAAGTGAAGCTCGGAGGTGTCGGGGTCGGCCTGCACGGCTTCGATGAAGGCATCGATGGCCTTGTCCTGCTGCTCGTTGAGCAGCAGGTTCAGGCCTTTGAAGTAGGCCTTGGGCGCGTCACGCTGCTCGCGCTTCCACTGTCGGCTGTCCAGTTTGGATGCCAGCCAGCCGAAGCCGAACACCAGGGGCAGGGCGATCAGCAGCCAGCTCAGCTCAAAGTCCATCGCGTATGGGATTCAGGGGCTCGGGGGCGGAAGGGGCGGCGGGCGTCGCGTCGTCACGTCGTTGCGCCTGGCGGCGGTGCTTCCACCACGCCGGCACCATGGCCAGAACGCCAACCGCGCAACCCAGGCCGAAGGCAATCAACACGACGATGACCAGTGGCGAGCGCCAGTCATGCCCGAAGAACCAACGCACCTGCACCTCCTGGCTGTTGTTCAGCGCGAAGGCAAAGAGGGCAAAGAAGAGGAAGGCCCGCAGGAGCCAGACAAGGAAGCGCATTGGCGCAGATTCTAGGGCGCGGCGTCAGCCGCCGGACACTCAGTCGCGATTCGTGTCGGGTGCGCTGTCGTCGGCCGGCAACTGGGCATCGACGGCTTCGCGCAAAGCCTTGCCCGGCTTGAAGTGGGGCACGAGCTTTTCGGGGATCAGCACCTGTTCGCCACTGCGCGGATTGCGGCCCATGCGGGGCGGGCGACGGTTGATGGAGAAACTGCCGAAACCGCGGATCTCGATGCGGTGGCCGCGGGCCAGCGCGTCGGACATCGCGTCCAGGATGGTCTTGACCGCGAACTCGGTGTCGCGCTGGGTGAGTTGGCCAAAGCGTTCGGCCAGCTGTGCAACGAGGTCGGAGCGGGTCATGACGTCGAAATTCTGAGGGGGTACTGCGTGGAGGTAAAAACAGGCTCGCACTCGGGAGAGTGGCGAGCCTGCCGGTTGGGTTCAGCGCGGACCGGCCGCGTTGATCCGGGCAGCAGACGGCCGCAGAGCCGTCCGCAGCCTATCAGCCCTGGTTGTCCAGCTTGGCACGCAGCAGAGCGCCCAGGCTGGTCGTGCCGGCGTTCTCACGCTCGGACGTGGCCGACAGGCGCTGCATGGCTTCCTGTTGGTCGGCGTTGTCCTTGGCCTTGATCGACAGCTGGATGTTGCGGGTCTTGCGGTCGATGTTGACGATCAGCGTCGTCACTTCGTCGCCTTCCTTCAGCACGTTGCGGGCGTCTTCCACGCGGTCGCGGGAGATTTCCGAAGCGCGCAGATAGCCCAGCACGTCGTCAGCCAGTTCGATCTCGGCGCCACGGGCGTCAACGGTCTTGACCTTGCCGGTCACCGTCATGCCGCGGTCATTGATCGAGGTGTAGCTGGTGAAGGGGTCGCTGTCCAGCTGCTTGATGCCCAGCGAGATGCGCTCGCGCTCGACGTCCACAGCCAGCACGACGGCTTCGACTTCCTGGCCCTTCTTGTAGTTGCGAACGGCGGCTTCGCCGGTCTCGTTCCAAGACAGGTCGGACAGGTGCACCAGACCGTCGATGCCCTGGGCCAGGCCCACGAACACGCCGAAGTCGGTGATGGACTTGACCGGACCCTTGACCTTGTCGCCGCGCTTGACGTTCTCGGCGAACTCTTCCCACGGGTTGGCCTTGCACTGCTTCATGCCCAGCGAGATGCGACGCTTGTCTTCGTCGATCTCCAGAACCATGACTTCGACTTCGTCGCCCAGGGAGACGATCTTGGCCGGAGCGATGTTCTTGTTGGTCCAGTCCATCTCGGAGACGTGCACCAGGCCTTCGATGCCCGGCTCGATCTCGACGAACGCGCCGTAGTCAGCGATGTTGGTGACCTTGCCGAAGAGGCGGGTGTTGGTCGGGTAGCGGCGTGCAACGCCGAACCACGGGTCGTCGCCCAGCTGCTTCAGACCCAGCGAAACGCGGTTCTTCTCAGCGTCGAACTTCAGGACCTTGGCGGTCAGTTCCTGACCGACAGTGACCACTTCGCTCGGGTGACGGACACGGCGCCATGCCATGTCGGTGATGTGCAGCAGGCCGTCGATGCCGCCCAGGTCCACGAATGCACCGTACTCGGTGATGTTCTTGACCACGCCGTTGACGATCGCGCCTTCGGACAGGGTTTCCAGCAGCTTGGCACGCTCTTCGCCCATCGAAGCCTCGACCACAGCGCGGCGCGACAACACGACGTTGTTGCGCTTGCGGTCCAGCTTGATGACCTTGAACTCCATGGTCTTGCCTTCGTACGGGCTCATGTCCTTGACCGGGCGTGTGTCCAGCAGGGAGCCCGGCAGGAAGGCGCGGATGCCGTTGACCAGGACGGTCAGGCCGCCCTTGACCTTGCCCGACACGGTGCCGGTCACGAAGTCGCCCGACTCCAGAGCGGTTTCCAGCGACAGCCACGAGGCCAGACGCTTGGCCTTGTCGCGCGACAAGATGGTGTCGCCGTAGCCGTTTTCGATGGCGTCGATCGCCACCGAGACGAAGTCGCCGATTTGAACTTCCAGCTCGCCCTGGTCGTTCTTGAATTCTTCGATGGGCACATAGGCCTCGGACTTGAGGCCGGCATTCACGACCACGAAGCTGTGCTCGACGCGCACGACCTCGGCGGAGATGACCTCGCCTGCGCGCATGTCAGAGCGCTGCAGCGATTCCTCAAACAGGGCGGCGAAAGATTCTTGGGACATGGTGTTTCCTGAGCCGTCGCGCAAGGCGTTTGCGTTTCGGCGGTGTGTGCAAGCGAACTTGCGGGTTAGGTTGTAGAGATCGCTGCCCTCAGTGGACTGACGTCCGAGAGGAAGGGCAGCGGGCCCGTTCGGTCCCAACAGCCAGGGCTGATTCAGCCTTGGCTCTCAGGGCCTGGCCGCGCCGGACTCAACGCTGAGTCTGGAACGGCCTGCGCTCGGCCCACCAAGCCAGCACCAGATCACGAGATTCCTCAATGGTCTGCGCCGAATTGTCGAGCGGTCGCGCGTCTGCGGCAGCCTTCAAAGGCGAAGCGCTGCGACCTTGGTCACGCGCGTCGCGAGCTTCTAAATCTGCACGCAAGCCCGCGATACTAGCCGATTTTCCTTTGGAAATCAATTGCTTATGGCGCCGCTCGGCGCGCGTCGCGGCACTGGCGGTCAGGAAAACCTTGAGCGCCGCGCCGGGAAACACGGCTGAGCCCATATCGCGGCCGTCAGCCACCAGCCCGGGCAGGCGCCGGAAGTCCAGTTGCAGCTGGTTGAGCGCGGCGCGCACTGGCGCATGGGCGGCGACCTGGGAGGCCATCAGTCCGGTGGCTTCCTCGCGCAAGGCATCGGTGATGTCTTCAGCGCCCAGGGTGATCCGGCCCTTGGCGAAGTGCAGGTCCAGGCCGCTGGCCACCTGGGCCACGGCGGCGGCATCGTCGAGATCAATGCCCAGCCGGTGCGCTGCCAGGCCGGTGGCCCGGTAGAGCGCGCCAGAGTCAAGCACCCAGTAGCCCAGCTCGTGCGCCACGACGTCGGCCAGAGTGCCCTTGCCGGAGGCGGTGGGGCCGTCGATGGTAATCACCGGAATGTCGTCGACCCGCGCGCTGACGACATCGAACAAGGTTTCGAAGTAGTCCGGGAAGGTCTTTGCCACGCAATGGGGCTCAAGGATGCGAACCGGCATCGCAGCGTCGACACGCAATCCATTGAATGCCGCCAGCGAGAAGCACATCGCGACGCGATGGTCGTCATAGGTGTGGATGGCCGCCGCCTGCCACCGGTCCAACGGGTGCACGCGCAGCCAGTCCGGGCCTTCTTCCACCTGGGCGCCGAGCTTGCGCAGCTCGCAGGCCATGGCGGCGATGCGGTCGGTTTCCTTGACGCGCCAGCTGGCGATATTGCGCAGCGTGGTCGGTCCGTCGGCGTACAGCGCCATCACGGCCAGCGTCATCGCTGCATCCGGAATGTGATTGCAATCCAGGTCCAGCGCCTTCAGGGGCCAGGCACCGCGTCGCACTTCCAGCCAGTTCGGACCCATTTGGACCTGGGCGCCCATGGCCTGAGCCGCTTCGACGAAGCGCACATCGCCCTGCACCGAGGCGCTGCCGACGCCTTCGATGCGGACTGGCGCATCCAGACCTCCGATGGCGCCGACCGCCACGAAGTAGGAGGCCGATGACGCATCGCCTTCCACGTGCACCTCGCCGGGCGAGCGGTAGCGGCTGCCGGCCGGAATGGTGAAGCGCTGCCAGTTGTCGTTGCTCACCGTGATGCCGAAGCGCGCCAGCAACTCCAGGGTGATATGCACATAGGGCTTGGAGATCAGCTCGCCGACCACCTCGATCTGGATCTCGTCGCGGGCCACCAGAGGTAGGGCCAGCAGCAGAGCCGTGAGGAACTGGCTGGAGACGTCACCCCGCACGCGCACGGGTTCATTCAGCTTGAGCGCCGAGGGGCCGCTGAGCCGCAGCGGCGGATAGCCTTCCTGGCCCAGGCAGTCGATCTTGCAGCCCAGCTCGCGCAGCGCATCGACCAGATCGCCGATCGGACGCTCATGCATGCGGGGCACGCCGCTGAGTTCGAAGTCGCCGCCCTGCGTCGCGGCCAGCAGCGCCAGTGCCGCTGTCAGCGGCCTCATCGCGGTCCCCGCATTGCCGAGGAAAAGCTTGGCCTTGGGCTGCTGAAGGCTGGCGCCGATGCCGGTCACCCTCAAGGGGCCACCCGGGGTTTGCTCCAGCTCGCAGCCCAGCGTCTTGAGCGCCGCCAGCATCACGGCGGTATCGTCGGAATCGAGCAGGTCGTGGACCAGAGTCTGGCCCTCCGACAATCCGGCCAGCAGCAGAACGCGGTTGGAAATACTCTTGGAGCCCGGCAGGCGCACGGTGCCTGCGGCAGAGCGAAGCGGTGGCAGGTCGAGGAAGGGAATCTTGTACATCGAGGACGTGATGGGGTGAACTCAGCGACGCGGGCGCGGCGCGGCCATGTGCCATTGACTGCGCGCCTGGGAGATCGAGCGGATGCGCGCTTCCAGGGCTGCGGCATCACCGCTGCTGATGGCGGCTTCGAGCTCGTCCAGTGCAGCGCGGAAACGTTGCGATTGCGCCAGCACCTCAGCCTTGTTGGCCATCAGGATGTCGCGCCAGACGGCGGGGTCACTGCCGGCGATGCGGGTGAAGTCCCGAAAGCCGGGGCCGCCCAGGCTCAGGTAGTCACGGCCGGCAGGCTGGCGCGCGACGGCCTCGAAGAAGGCAAAGGCCAGCAGATGGGGCAGGTGGCTGACGGCTGCGAAAGCGGCGTCATGGTTCTCCGGTGTCATCTTCAGCACCTGGGAACCCAGCGCGGACCAGACGTCCGTGGCGCGCTGCACCAGCACCGGGTCGGTCTGCGGCAGTGGTGTGAGGATGACCTGTCGGCCTTGGTAGAGCGTGGCATCGGCATGCTGGATGCCGCCCGACTCCTTGCCCGCTATCGGGTGGGCGGGTACGAAACTGTCCAGGCGGTTGCCGAGGGTGCGCCGGGCTGCTTCCACCACATCGCACTTGGTCGAGCCGACGTCCATGAAGAGGACGCCTTGCGAAACCAGATGCTTGACCGCTTTGAGCGTGGCCTCGGTTGCTGCCACCGGCACGGCCAGCAGCACGATGTCCGAGCCGGAGACGGCCAGCAGCGCCGACTCTGCGGCCACGTCGATGACGCCCAGGCGCTTCGCGGTCTCGGTGGTCGAAGGCGATTTGCTGTAGCCGATGACGCGCTTGACCAGGCCGGCTTTCTTCATCGCCAGCGCAAAGGAGCCGCCCATCAGGCCACAGCCGATCACGCCAAGTTGGTTGAACATCTCGCGGGTCTCAGTGGCTGTCGAGCGGATAGGTGCCCAGCACCTTGAAGAAGGCGCAGGCGGCACGCAGCTCGTGCATGGCCTGGGCCACATGCGGCTCGTCGGGATGGCCCTGCAGGTCGATGTAGAAGTAGTACTCCCACTGGCCCGAGCGCGCCGGACGCGATTCGAAGCGGGTCATCGAGACGCCATGCACCTTCAATGGCACCAGCATGTCATGCACCGCGCCGGGCTTGTTGCTCACCGAGACGACGAGACTGGTGCAGTCATGGCCGGATGCCTTGGGCGCCGGGTGGCGGTCTGGATGCGTGACGATGGCGAAGCGCGTGCGGTTGTGTGCGTCGTCCTGGATGGCGGGGGCCACCACATGCAGGCCGTACTCGCTGCCTGCACGCTCGCTTGCGATACCGGCCAGCCGCTTGTCCAGCGAGGCCAGGCGCGCACCTTCGGCATTGCTGGAGACCGGACGACGCTCGGCATGCGGCAGATGGGTGGACAGCCAGCCATGGCACTGCGCCAGTGCCTGCGGGTGGGCACAGACGGCTTGCACATCGTCCAGCGAGTTCTCTCGGCGCAGCAGGTTGTGGCGTACGAACAGGCTGGTCTCACCGATGATGAACAAGGGTGTGGTCAGGAACAGGTCCAGTGAGCGCGCCACCACGCCTTCGGTCGAGTTCTCGACCGGCACGACGCCGAAGTCGGCAGCGCCGGTGGTCGTGACGCGGAAGACCTCGTCGATGCTGGCGCAGGGCACGCGCACGATGGAGCTGCCGAAGAAACCCAGGGCAGCAAGTTCGCTGAAGGTGCCGGCCGGGCCCAGATAGGCCACGCGCGTCGGCGTCTCCAGCGCACGGCAGGCCGACATGATCTCGCGCCAGATCGGTGCCACGCTGTCGTTCTTCAGCGGCCCGCCATTGCGGGCCTTGAGCCCGTCGATCACCTGGGCCTCGCGCTCGGGGCGGAACACCACCGAGCCTTCCTTCTTTTTCAACTCGCCCACCTCGCCGGCCAGCGTAGCTCGGCGGTTCAGCAGGTCCAGCAGTTCGCGGTCGACGCTGTCGATCTGGTCGCGCAGTGCCAGAAGTGCGGGGTCGGTCGTTGCCGACGCGTTGGGAGCGTCGGAGCCTCCATCAGCCATGTTTTGCCTCAAAGTCCTTCAGGTACGTGACCAATGCCTGCACGCCTTCCAGCGGCATGGCGTTGTAGATCGATGCACGCATGCCTCCCACCGACTTGTGGCCCTTGAGTTGCAGCAGTCCACGTTCTTTGGCGCCAGCCAGGAACGCGTCGTTCATTCGCGGCTCGTCGTAGGAGCCGCTTAGGTAAAAAGGTATGTTCATGCGCGAGCGGCAGTCTGCAGCCACGCGGTTCTCAAACATCCGGGATTGATCCAGCGCGCCATACAGCAGCTGCGCCTTGTCGATATTGCGCTGTTCGATGGCTGCCAGGCCGATCTTGCCGGCATGGCTGAAAGTCTTCAGCCACTTGAACACCAGGCCGGCGACATAGATCGCGAAGGTGGGCGGCGTGTTGTACATGGACTGCGCGTCGGCCACGGTCTTGAAGTCGAATGCCGAGGGGCAGATGGCCAGCGCATGGCCGAGCAGGTCTTCACGGACGAACACCAGGGTCAGGCCGGCCGGGCCGATGTTTTTCTGCGCGCCACCGAAGGCCAGGCCGACGCGAGACCAGTTGATCGGACGAGACAGCTGGTGCGAGGAGCAGTCGATCACCAGTGGCGCATCGGAACCCAGCGCCTTCAGGTCGGGCAACTCGTTGAACTCGACGCCGTCGATGGTTTCATTGGTGCAGATGTGCACATAAGCCGCATCCCGGCGCAGTTGCCAGGTCGATGGCGAGGGAATCGTCGTGAAACGCTGTCCGGCACCATCGGCGGCAATCTGCACATCGGCATAGCGCCGGGCTTCCTGCGCGCTCTTCTTGGACCAGGAGCCGGTCACCACCACATCGACCTTGCCGCCGCGCGACAGGTTCATCGGCACGATGGCGTTCTCGGCCAAGCCGCCGCCCTGCATGAACAGGATGCGGAAGTTCTGCGGCACCTGGAGCAGTTCCCGCAAATCAGCTTCAGCAGCTTCGTAGATAGAGATGAACTCGCGGCCGCGATGGCTCATCTCCATCACGCTCATGCCGCTGCCCTGCCAGTCCAGCATCTCGCTTGCCACCTGGCGCAGCACTTCTTCAGGCAGGGCAGCCGGGCCGGCCGAGAAATTGAACGGACGCTGGGACATGGCGGAGAGCAGCTTTACTTCTTGGCAGGCGCGGAATCGGGGGCGTTGGCAGGCTTGGCTTGCATGCCGAGATGTTTCATCACGTTCTGCTCGAGCGTGCGCAGGCGAGTCTCGATGGTGTTGCGACTGTCGCCCACGACCTTCTCGCTCAGCTGCTTCTGCATCTCACCGCTGAGCTGGCCGTACTTCTTGCTGATCGGCGATTCAAGCCAGGTGATCAGCTGGGCCAACTCCTCTTCCGAAAAGCGCTCCTCGAACAGCTTGCCGATGGTCTCGGGCGCCGCCTTGTTGCCGCGCTCCCGCAGAAGCGGTGTGGTCTCGTCGACAAACTTCTTGATGTCTGCCTCAATGGCCTTGGCTGCGGCCTCACGCTTGTCGGCAGGCATCTGGCGCAAGGCTGCCGCGGCGCCTTGCATCAGGTTGCCGATCGGCGCCTGCAGCAGGTTCTGAGCAAGGGCTTCGACCGCGGGCTGGTGCAACTGGACCAGCTTGGCCACTTGAGCCTTCTTGGCGGCACTGGTAGCGGGCGCGGCGCCTTGGGCAAAAGAGGTGTTGGCGCAGACCAGCAGGGTCGCTGCTGCAAGAGCTTTGAAGTTCAAGTTCATTCCTTGGTTGTGGAATCGTCGGTCGCGCCGGTGTCGTCGACACCATCTTCGGCCGCGGTGCTGCCCTCATTGGCGTCGTTCTCGACGATGCGCTGCAGGCCGGAGAGCTTGGAGCCGTCGTCAAGCGCGATCAAGGTGACGCCCTGTGTGGCACGGCCCAGTTCGCGAATCTCTGAGACGCGGGTGCGCACCAGCACGCCCTTGTCAGTGATCAGCATGATCTCGTCTTCGGCGCGCACCAGGGTGGCGGCCACGACGCGCCCGTTGCGCTCGCTTTGCTGGATCGCGATCATGCCCTTCGTGCCACGGCCGTGGCGGGTGTATTCGATGATCGAGGTGCGCTTGCCGTAGCCGTTCTCTGTGGCGGTCAGCACACTCTGTGTTTCGTCCTCGGCCACAAGCATCGCGATCAGGCGCTGTTCGGGCTCGAGCATCATGCCGCGCACGCCGCGGGCCTGGCGGCCCATCGGGCGCACATCGTCCTCGTCGAAGCGCACGGCCTTGCCGCCATCGCTGAACAGCATCACATCGTGCTTGCCGTCGGTCAGCGCAGCGCCAATCAGGTAGTCGCCTTCGTCGAGGTCAACGGCGATGATGCCGGCCTTGCGCGGATTGCTGAAGTCCTTCAGCGAGGTCTTCTTGACCGTGCCCAGTGCGGTGGCCATGAAGATGAAATGATCTTCCGGGAAGACGCGGAACTCACCGGTCAGCGGCAGCACCACGGTGATCTTCTCGTCCTGCTGCAGCGGGAACATGTTGACGATGGGCTTGCCGCGCGAGTTGCGGCTGCCCTGCGGCACTTCCCAGACCTTGAGCCAATAGACACGACCGCGGTTGCTGAAGCACAGGATCCAGTCGTGCGTGTTGGCGATGAAGAGCTGGTCGATCCAGTCGTCGTCCTTGGTCTGCGTGGCCTGCTTGCCGCGACCGCCACGGCGCTGGGCACGGTACTCGCTGAGTGCCTGGCTCTTGATGTAGCCGGTGTGCGAAAGCGTCACCACCATGTCGGTTGGCGTGATCAGATCCTCGGTGCCCAGTTCCTGTGCGTTGTGCTCGATCACGCTGCGGCGCGCGCCCAGCTTGGTCTGGCCGAATTCCTGGCGAACCTGCACCAGCTCCTCGCCGATGATCACGGTCACTCGCTCGGGCTTGGCCAGGATGTCCAGCAGATCGGCGATCTGCGACATCACGTCCTTGTACTCGCTGACGATCTTGTCCTGCTCCAGGCCGGTCAGGCGCTGCAGGCGCATCTGCAGGATCTCGCCAGCCTGGTCTTCAGAGAGTCGATACAGGCCATCCACCTGCATGCCGAACTCAATCCCAAGACCCTCGGGGCGATAGGCCTGGCTGCCGCCTTCGGCCCGCGACAGCATCTCGCGCACCAGTGACGAGTCCCAGCTCTTGCTCATCAGCGCGGCCTTGGCGACCGGAGGCGTGGGCGAGTTCTTGATCGTCTCGATGAACTCGTCGATGTTCGCCAGCGCGACGGCCAGACCTTCCAGCACGTGGCCGCGTTCGCGCGCCTTGCGCAGCTCGAAAATCGTGCGGCGCGTCACCACTTCGCGGCGGTGCTCCAGGAAGACGGTGATCAAGTCCTTCAGGTTGCACAGCTTGGGCTGACCATCAATCAGCGCCACCATGTTCATGCCGAAGGTGTCTTGCAGCTGGGTCTGCTTGTAGAGGTTGTTCAGCACGACCTCGGGCACTTCGCCACGCTTGAGCTCAATCACCACGCGCATGCCGGACTTGTCGCTCTCGTCCTGGATGTGGCTGATGCCCTCGATCTTCTTTTCCTGCACCAGTTCGGCAATCCGCTCCAGCAGGGTCTTCTTGTTCACCTGGTAGGGGATCTCGTCGACGATGATCGATTGGCGGGAGCCGCGATCAATGTCCTCGAAGTGCACCTTGGCGCGCATCACCACCTTGCCGCGGCCGGTGCGGTAGCCGTCACGAACGCCGGAGATGCCGTAGATGATGCCGGCCGTCGGAAAATCCGGTGCCGGGATGATTTCCATCAGTTCGTCGATCGAGACATCCGGGTTCTTCAGCGTGTGCAGGCAGGCGTCGACCACCTCATTGAGGTTGTGCGGCGGGATATTGGTAGCCATGCCCACGGCAATGCCCGCGGCGCCATTCACCAGCAGATTGGGTAGGCGCGCCGGCAGCACCAAAGGCTCCTTCTCGGAGCCATCGTAGTTAGGTCCGAAATCGACGGTTTCCTTGTCGATATCGGCCAGCATTTCGTGCGCGATTTTGTCCAGGCGAATTTCGGTGTAACGCATCGCCGCAGCGTTATCACCGTCGACCGAGCCGAAATTGCCTTGACCGTCGACCAGCATGTGGCGCAGGCTGAAGGGCTGGGCCATGCGCACGATCGTGTCGTAAACAGCGGTATCGCCGTGCGGGTGGTACTTACCGATCACATCGCCAACGATACGGGCCGACTTCTTGTAAGGCCGATTCCAGTCGTTGTTGAGTTCGTGCATGGCGAACAGCACCCGGCGGTGAACCGGCTTGAGTCCGTCGCGCGCATCGGGCAGTGCGCGCCCCACGATCACGCTCATGGCGTAATCGAGGTAGGAGCGACGCATCTCCTCTTCCAGGCTGATGGGCAAAGTCTCTTTGGCGAACTGGGTCATGCGCGGGGCGCGGCGCGCATCGATCAATGCGCGCCAGCGTCAAAATGGACAGGAGCGTGGATTCTAATTGCGCGTGCATGTCGTGGCTTCGCAACATTGTCGTGATGGCGGGCGGGCAGCGCCGCCACAATGCCTTCGTCTGGGTGCCCTATGGCACAATCGACGAGTCCCCAGGAGAGGCCGATTGGTATCTGCTTGTTCCTGTGGTTTTTGTTCCAGTGTGGATATTCGCAGGGCAACTGCGGCCTTCCTTGAGAGGAGAATCATGAAGAAATTGAATCGCGTGGCGTCGCTCTTCGCAGTCGCTGCCGTTGCCAGCTCTGGCGTCTTTGCTCAGACCGTGGATAACTGGCGTGCTACAGACGGTACCGTCTGGAAGAACGGTACCAATGAACTGTGCTGGCGCAACGCCAACTGGACCCCGGCTACCGCCGCCAAAGACTGCGATGGTGCACTGAAGCCGGCTCCCAAGGCTGAGGCTCCGAAGCCTGCTGCACCGGTCGCTCCGGTCGCGCCGCCCGCGCCCCCGAAGCCGGCAGCACCGCCCGCACCTCCGAAGCCTGTGAGCGAGAAGGTGACGTTCGCTGCTGATGCCTTCTTCGACTTCGACAAGGCTGTGCTGAAGACGGAAGCCAAGGCCAAGTTGGATGATCTGGTCAGCAAGACCGGCGGCATCAACCTGGAAGTCATCATCGCCGTCGGTCACACCGACAGCGTGGGCTCTGACGAGTACAACCAGAAGCTGTCGGTGCGTCGCTCCGAAGCTGTGAAGGCTTATCTGGTGACCAAGGGCGTCGAAAAGAATCGCGTCTACACCGAAGGCAAGGGCGAGAAGCAGCCTGTTGCTGACAACAAGACTGGCGAAGGCCGTTCCAAGAACCGCCGCGTTGAGATTGAAGTTGTTGGTACGCGCAATCTGAAGTAATTGCCTGGCCCCAGGCCAGTTTCGCGAGAGCCCCGCCACGGCGGGGCTTTTTTTCATGTGCGCTCAGCATGAGCGCACTCTTGCGGGTGCAAGTCCCGCCGTAAGTTGATCACAGCGAACGAAGCGAAGCGCAACTGCACGAGGGCGACCGAATGTGGGGAGGAAGCGTGGAGCG
>NZ_JBILQK010000184.1:0-3888 GCF_044373315.1 Roseateles sp.
TCTACCACCCTGCACCCAACTCTGCCAGCGCCGCTTTCGCGGCACCTGCTGTCTTCAGCGCAGCCTTAGATTATGGCACAGCTTTTCCCCTCGCCGCAAGAAAAAACGGCTAACGCATTCTGCGTTAGCCGTCTTCACGTCTTCAGCGAGCCAAGTTCTCTGCGCGAGGCGCGGCTGCTGAGGTTCAGTCTTCTTCTTGGAAGGCCTCTTGCCGCTTGTTCTTTATGGAGGGCAGCATGACGACCACGACCATGAGTGCTGCCGCGATCAACAAGCCTGCCGAAAGCGGGCGGGTCATGAAGGTACCCCAGTCACCACGGGACAGTAGCAACGCGCGCCGCAGGTTTTCTTCCATCATCGGCCCCAGGATGAAGCCTAGCAACAGGGGTGCAGGTTCACAGCCCAATTTATAGAAGAGGTAGCCGACGATGGCGAAGCCTGCCGTCATGTAGACGTCGAAGTTGTTGTTGTTGAGGGTGTAGCTGCCGATACAGCAGAAGGTGACGATCGCCGGGAACAGGAAACGATAAGGCACCGTCAGCAGTTTGATCCACATACCGATCAACGGCAGGTTGAGGATGACCAGCATCAGGTTGCCGATCCACATGGACGCGATCAAGCCCCAGAACAACTCAGGATTGCTGGTCATGACCTGCGGTCCGGGCTGAATGCCCTTGATGGTCATCGCACCAACCATCAAGGCCATCACCGCATTGGGCGGAATGCCCAGCGTCAACATAGGAATGAAACTGGTCTGTGCGCCCGCATTGTTGGCCGCCTCCGGACCTGCCACGCCCTGGATCGCACCCTTCCCGAAGGGAACTCGCGGGTTCTTGGTGATCTTCTTTTCCAAGGTGTAGGCCGCGAACGCCGCCAGGAGCGCCCCGCCACCAGGCAAGACTCCCAGAATGCTGCCAAGCGTCGTGCCGCGCAGCACTGCAGGCCAGGCCTCCTGGAAATCCTGTCGCGTCGGCCACAAGCCCTTCACGTCCTTGGTGAAGACTTCACGGTGCTCCGCCGGCTTGCCCAGATTGGCAATGATCTCGCCGAAGCCGAACACACCCATGGCGATCACGACAAAGTTGATCCCGTCCGTCAGCTCAGCGATGTCGAAGGAATAGCGCGGCGTACCGGAGATCACATCGGTGTTGATCTGCCCGAGCAGCAGGCCCAGCAAGATCATCGAGATGGCCTTGATCAGGGAGCCCGACGCCAGCACCACGGCGCCGATCAGACCCAACACCATCAGCGAGAAATACTCTGCCGGGCCGAACTTGAAGGCCAGTTCGGTCAAAGGCGGCGCGAATGCGGCAATGATGATGGTGCCGACGCAACCCGCGAAGAAGGAGCCCAAGCCGGCAGCGGCCAGCGCAGCGCCGGCGCGACCTTGACGGGCCATCTGGTAACCGTCGATCGCCGTCACCACCGAGCTCGACTCACCGGGCACGTTGATCAGGATCGCCGTGGTCGAGCCGCCGTACTGCGCGCCGTAGTAAATGCCAGCCAGCATGATCAAGGCAGGCGTCGCATCCAGTGAGTAGATCGACGGCAGCAGCATCGCAATCGTTGCGACGGGTCCAAGACCGGGTAGCACGCCGATCAAGGTGCCAAGCATGGCACCGAAGAAGGCGTACATCAGATTGGTCAGAGAGAGCGCCGTCTGGAAACCCAGGGCCAGGTTATTCAGCAAGTCCATGGGGAATCCTCAAGCGCTCGTGGTCAGGAAAGGTGGCCAAGTCGGAATCACCAGACCCAGGCCCCAGATGAAGACCACCCAACTCAGGGCCGTCAGCACCACGCTATTGATCAAGGCTTCGCGCAGCTTGAACTCATCCCCAGCAAAGGCCGCAACAATGATCAACACTGGCAGCGTCAGCAAGAGACCCAGCCGTGGTAGCAAGAAGCCGAACAGCAGCACGGCCCCGACGATCACCAGCAGCGGCCTCCAGGCAATGCTGCCGATTCGATCACCGCTATCCGATTCGATGGTCAACGCTTTGAACAACACAATGCCACCAAGTACCGCAAGCAGGACACCCAAGCCGAAGGGGAAGTAGCCTGGTCCCGGTCGCGCCGAGGAGCCGAAGCTGTACTCAGTTGCGCCCCAGGCGAAACTGACGCCCATGACGATGAACATCAGCCCCGACCAGAAGTCTTTCTGACTCTTGACCCTCATGTGTGAACCTTCTATGTCTCGTTAGATCGGCCGCATTCTAGGCAGCCATCCCCTTGAGAACTGTGTGGTTTACACGTAAGACCAAGCGCTGACCCAGACGTCCTGTGCGCTGTAGTTAGGCCTCCCACTGCGGCGTGGAGCGCAACACCTCTTCCAGCGTCGTCGCTCCTTCGGCCACCTTCATGGCTCCAGCCAGGCGGAGTGGTCGCATGCCTTCCTGGATCGCCTGCCGCCGCATGGCCGAGATGTCGGTCACCGGATGCAGGGAGGACTTCACCGCTTCGCTGACCGTCAGCAGCTCATACAAGCCGGCACGCCCGCGATAGCCGGTATTGCGGCACTCCAGGCAGCCGACGGGCTTGTAGGGCTTCACCCCGCCATTCATGCGCCAGTGCTTGAGCATCTCGTTGAGCGTCTCGCGCGTCACGTTCGGGTCGGGCGTCTTGCAGTGTGGGCATAGCGTGCGCACCAGGCGCTGGGCCAGCACACCGATCACGGTCGCATTGATCAGATAGGACGGCACGCCGAGGTCCATCAGCCGGGTGATTGCCGACGCAGCATCATTGGTATGCAGGGTGCTGAAAACCAGATGGCCGGTCAGCGCGGCCTGGATGGCCATCTCGGCGGTCTCCAGGTCGCGGATCTCGCCCACCATGATGATGTCCGGGTCCTGGCGCATCAGCGCACGCAAGCCTTCTGCAAAGCCAAAATCCAGCACCGACTGCACCTGCGTCTGGTTGAAGGCCGGCTCGATCATCTCGATCGGGTCCTCGATGGTGCAGACATTGACCTCATCGGTCGCCAGCCGCTTGAGCGTCGAATACAGCGTGCTGGTCTTGCCGCTGCCGGTCGGGCCCGTCACCAGAATGATGCCGTGCGCCTGCGAGGTGAGCTTGTTCCATCGTTCGGCGTCGTGGCCCGAAAAACCCAGCTGATCCAGATCCTTGACGGCCGTATCCGGGTCGAAGATGCGCATCACCATCTTTTCGCCGAAAGCGGTGGGCAGGGTCGACAAGCGCATCTCAACCTCGTCGCCGGCCGGGTTGCGCGTCTTGATGCGGCCGTCCAGCGGCCGGCGCTTCTCAACCACATCCATGCGCCCGAGCAGCTTGATGCGCGAGGTCATCGCGCTCATCACCGAGCTTGGCAGCTGGTAGACCGTGTGCAGCACGCCGTCGATACGGAAGCGGATGACGCCCATCTCGCGGCGCGGCTCCAGATGGATGTCGCTGGCGCGCTGGTCGAATGCGTACTGCCACAGCCAATCGACCACCTGCACCACGCCCTGGTCGTTGGCATCGAGCTGCTTGTTGTTCTTGCCCAGCTCGACCAGCTGCTCGAAGCTGGCCGCCGCCGCCACCTCACCCGTCTTGGCCGCATTGCGGACCGAGCGCGCCAGCGTGAAGAACTCGGTCGTGTACCGCGCGATCTCCAGCGGATTGGCCACCACCAGCTTGATCGGCTTGCGGGTATGCGACTCGATCTGCGCGACCCAGCTCGTGTCGAAGGGCTCAGAGGTCGCCACCGTTACATCGTTGAGCCCGAGTTGCACCGGCAGGCAGCGTTTGGCCTCGGCATAGCCCACCGACATGATGTCGGCCACGCGGCCCACATCCACCTTGAGAGGATCGATGCGCAGATAGGGCAGCTGGGCACGTGCAGCCAGCCACTCGGTCAGCTGATCCACATCCAGCGGCTTGTTGCTGCCGGCG
>NZ_JBILQK010000233.1:0-3887 GCF_044373315.1 Roseateles sp.
TTGCGCAAATCTTCGGGAAGGTCTGGCCGATAAGGATTCGGCTCATGCTTCCGATATCTGGTAAGCTGTCCGATGGCCATCGTGAATCACTTCCCTGTTGCGTCTGAATCCTTGCCGACATACCAAGATGGCGGCGTGTAACCTTGGCCCTTGGCCCAACGAATCACATCGTCATCGAGAGCGTCTTTGCGGTCCATCCACTCTCCGACGTTAGTTCGACTCGTCTGTATGCTCGACAGCTGAGTCATCTGCGTATCGAATCGTTCTGTGATTTTTCCCATGAAAAACATCATGGAAGCGAACCCGACGATTGACGTTGTGAGCAAACCTAAGAGTCCAGTTAGGAACCAGATTTTGATCTGCCCTATGATACGGACTTCTGCGAGTTGGATGCGTTTATCCATTTCTTCGCCGATTCGGTTAAAGTCGCCGTTTTCCATTATAGAAACCTCATGATGACTCATTTATCTAATTCCCCCTACGTCCGCAAGGTCGCTGGTCATTAGACCCTGACGGAGTTGCCCATACAGTGAATAACAATTTCGTGCGCGCTCGGTATCGCTGACTCGCTTAAACACCTTGGCGCGGACACCTTCGCTGACCACGTCCGACCAGCGCATCAGCAGCCAGTTGGTGGAGACGAGTCGAGCTGCCTCCTTATCTTCATCGGTGACGATGCTGGCGTGATACGTCCATCCTGACTCCGCGTCATAGGTAGCGGGGCGCACAGCTACGGCCTTGTATTTAAGACTCGGAGGAAAGGCAAAATACGCCAATGCAATTTTCCCGCCGACTCCGCCGTAGCCACTAAACACGAACGAACCGCCAACCTGATAGAAGTAGTGGTCGAGTCCATTCAAGTGTCTGCCCGGGACTGTCTCGTTTGCCCAGATGCCGAAACCTGCGGAGTCAAGTTGAGTTATGAATTTTACGCCTGCCATTTTCTGGAAGGTCGTGGGGTTAGGAACTTCCCAAGTTTGACCGGACTCACTAGTAGCGGTCAACAGCAACTCGTTGAAGTTTTCCTTGAAGAAAATCGCGGCCTGACGATCGGTGCTGAAATGGCACTCGCGAATCGTCTGATTGACGTAACGACAAATCTCGGAAATCAAGTCGGGGCGCTTGACTTCCGAGATAATTTCGTCAACCATTTGAGAGAACGTGAACATTGCAACTTACCCCGAAACTTTGAGTCAGCTTAGCAGATCGCCAGTGCCAACTGCACCATTGGGTGCGCGATCGCCGACGGACGAATCAATTACCTTGGTTGCGCCACCGCCATTTGCGATTCGCTCACGCACAATCGCTTCTGCGGCCGACACGTCAATCTTGGTCAGGCGACACTGCTCGTAAACTGGCAATGATTCATAGACCTTCTGGAAGGCGTCGGCCTCTTCAGCGGTCTGAAGCACGAGGAGTCCATTTTCGAAATGAAAGTCGCCGATGCAATAGCGAGCGATTGGATGACTCGACCAGCGCACGGCGGGTTCATCGCTTTGGGCTTCTTGGACTTGTTCAACTTCTTGGACTTCTTCGACTTCTTCTTCGACTTCCGATTCAACATTTTCCAAATTTGTGGAATCTTCCGCTTCCTTTGCGGGGCCGCTTGGCGGGGTGGTCAAATTGTCGTCATCGCCGCCAAGTTTGAGTCCTTTGAGGTTACTCATGTCTGCAATCCTTTTCTAAAAATTAGGGCGGTCTGCTACGCCCCTAGTTCATGGAGAATCCGAGTCGAACGGCTGATTAGACCGTGGCGACTGCGGTGGTCAAGTTGCGGTAGATGCCCATGACTCGAGCGGCGCCGCACTGGATGCCCATTTCGCTGGTAATCGCACCCTCGTCCGCATCTACACCCGCGACTCCATTGCCGTGTTTGTCGTAGTTTTCGGGGAACGTATCACGCAGCACGCGCTTTTTAATCGCGCCCGGATGGAGTGCATAGACCTCCTTCGACCAGACGGGATTTTCGTTCATCATGGAGTGAGTCATGAGCTTGAGCGTCCCGAACGGAGTCACGAACTCCGTGATCTTGATGCCCAGCTTCGTTTCCTCGGCCTTGATCTGGTAGTCCCCGTCGAGGAACGCCATCCGATTGATGACCTTGAGTGCCATGTTACCGCAGAATGCGACTCGCTCGTTGGGCTGACCCTTCACGTTGTAGGTGAACACGGACTGAATCCAGTCCTCGAACGCCCCACGCGAAATGTTGCCCGCGCCGCCAGTGTTGGCCGTCCGCACGTCGCCGCCATACTGCTCGATCTGAGTCAGGATGCCGTCCGTCATGCGGAACTGCTTCGAGTTGAGAGTCGTTATCGTCTTGCGACCCCAGATAAACGAACGCTCAATATCTTCGGCGTGATACGTGGCGCACATTTCTTTGTTATACGCCAGTTTGTTGCCGGTGAGATATTTCACAGCCTTCGCCGTGCCTGAAATCGCCCAGCCGTTACGGAAAATCTGAACATAGTTCGTGCGCGGTGCACCCTGCTGAGTCACAGCAGTAGGGCGAGCCGACGCTTCCTCGAACGCGTTACCGATTTTCTGCACGTGCATGACGTTGGTAATCGCGACAACCGAAGTCCCGGCGAGTCCGCGAACCACGGTCATCGAGTTGCCCACGAGTGCGGTGACGAAGATGTGTTCGCCAGTTTCTTCCACGAGTAGCACGGAGTTGGGAGTGAAGAATGACGCATCCGCCACAACAACTGTCGTGCTGGTTCCGCCACTCACACAATCCTGACGACCAGCTTGGTGAATATCTTCAAACCAAGTGAACGCCACGTCGCTGGTGGACTCCTTCGGCATACCCGAGGTGAGTCCAAGCAACGGGGTGTCGCCTGTGGGGTTGATACGTAGGATAGCGGCGGAGAAGTCATGTTGACGCTCACCGACGATTCCCTGATGCGAAGCAAAGATGCCTTGAATCACTAGGTAAGTCCTTTCTTAATTGCGGCCGGTGAGATCATCCAGCCAGTTGAAATTGGGAGTCGGACCACCACGGTCGCCCTGCCCCCTCGGTGCGATCTCGATGTTGAGATCCGCAGCGGATTCGCCCGCCATGAATCGCAGCATCTCCTTCGTTTGCGCGACGGCTTTTGCCCGGTCTCCGTTCGCGTTCCTCAACGCTTGATCGTAGATCGGCTGAATCGTCTGTGCCATCACCGGATTTTTCGCGGCGGGGAATAGCGTGACCAGTGATTCCTTGTTGTCCCGACTTGTGAAAGTCTGCTTAGTTTCTTGACGGACCTGCTCCATCAACTGTTCGGCAAATGGGCGAAGAATCTGGACTTGCATTGCCAACGCTTCACGAACGATCTGTTGCCCCATGGCATTGAATCGCTCTTGAACGCCGGTGAAATTCCCCTCGTTGATTTGTTCGGCGACTTCGGCGTTGAAAATGGGGTCTCCAAAAGTGAGTCCGCTAAGCCGCTCGGTGAGCTGTGTCGCGAATCCAGTCTGGTTGGCATTGCCACCGCCGTTGGTGTCCGACTCACCGCTGCCATTACCGGCAGACTCCCCAGAAGAGGCGGCTCCTTCAGCGGAAGCCGGACCATTCCAAAATGCCGCAGGATCGAAACTTTCGCCAGTGTTATTTGAGTTTGAATCGCCACTCACAGTGCCGCCGGAGTTACCTTCTCCGCCCTGCGAGCCGTTATTACCTCCACCCGGCTGAGTCACATTACCTGCGTCAGCCGCGTGGTCGGGTGCGCGCATGAACCTTCCGGTTTGACGCTCAATTGGAGTCATGGCTGTTACGCCATAAAGGGACATCTTATTCATTGCTAATACCTTTCGTAATTTGTTTCGCCGACTCCTCAAAGCCGAGAAGGACGCGGTTGGTCTGCCTTACATCGCGAACCTCCTTGGCGATGGCGGCTTCATCAGCT
>NZ_JBILQK010000019.1:0-54961 GCF_044373315.1 Roseateles sp.
CGCGCGCCCATGCCAAGTTCATGCTGCCGCCGGCCCAAGACGGTGCGGCGAGCGAGCAATCACTGTGGATCAGCATGCCCTACGACGATCCGAGCCCGAACTTTGCCGAGTTCTGGATCGATGGCCTGGACGCTACGGACAACAACGCGCTGGAGATCGAGGTCGGCCCCTCGGGTGGCCCGACAACCCGGCTGCGCTCGGCTGACTCCCACGCTGCGCGTCTGCTGCAAACTCAGGCTGGCACGACGCCTCAGGCGCAGCTGCAGCTATGCACGGCCGACAGACCCTCAGGCGCCAGCCCGCGCCTGCACGCCTGGCTGGGCATCGGCGCGCGCAAGGCGTCCCGGCCGGGCGAAGACGGCGACTGCCTGTGGGGACGCTGGCGCATCACGCTGCGCAATCACGGCCAGCGGCCGCTGCAGATCGGCGCCTGGGTGGCGCGCGACGACCTGCCCGACCTGGGCCGCCAACCGGCGCGCCTGGCCAAGAGCTTTGCCGAGCCCACGCCAGCCAAGCTGATCGCCGAGACCGGCACGCAGAGCACGCTGGCCAGCTGCCGCCAGGCCATCGTTGTCGGTGCCTATCAGTACGAGCCGGAGCTGCAGCGCTACACGCTGTGGCCGCACAGTGCCGGCGGCGGTGCCGATGGCCGCGGGCCCGATGTCTGCGGACCCGGCACCTTGCGCCGCGGCACGCTGCAGGACTGGCTGGGGCCGGTGAGCTTTCTTTCGACCGAGGCGCTTGCGCCCGCCGTCGATCCCTGTGAGCCTGCGCGCGCCGGCACCTCGCTGGCCGCGCCGGTCCTGAGCCGCCGGCTGGCGCTCCTGCTGCAGGAGCACGGCGCAGCCATGCCCCGGTCGGATTTGCTGGCTGCCCTGGCGCAACGCTGGCCCTGCGCACCCATCCCCGATGCGCTGCCGCCTGGCCGGGCTGGGCGATACTGGTTGCCGATGCCAGCCCACGCGCCCCCGCCACACCCTTGATGCGGGCCTGAGGAGTACGCCATGTTCAAGACATCAAGCCGCCAGCGCCGCGAGCACCTGCTGCCATTGCTGCTGGGTGCCGCCGCCGCGCTGGGCGCGCTACCCGCCCACAGCACACCAGGACAGGCGACCGGGCCGATGCAGGACAGTCTCTGCACCAGCTTCCTGCCCGGCGGCGATGGCTGCCTCGGACCCGGCTTCAACACGCCAGGTGTGGTGGCTGAAGCCAAACCCTTGAGCTGGCTCGTGATGGCGCCCCGCGAGGCGCGCAAGCGGCTTCAGGCCCTGCTGGACATGGCGCCGTCGGCCTGCCTGCTCAACGAAGCCGCGCTGCGTGAGGCACTGGCCGACCCCGAGAACACCCGCCTGCCGCTGCCGCAGATTGCGGCAGCGCCGGCCTGCGCCGCAGCGCGCCAGAGCTTGTACAGCCCAGCGCGCTGAAGCGTCCCGGCAGCGTCAGCGGCGGGATTGCCGCTCAGTCTTCCAGCTGCGACAGGTCGCGCACGGCGCCCTTGTCGGCCGACATCACCAGCTTGGCATAGGCCTTCAGCGCAGCCGAGACCTTGCGCGGGCGCGGCAGCGCCGGCTTCCAACCCTTGGCATTCTGCTCAGCGCGGCGACGCGCCAGCTCGTCGTCGGACACCAGCACATCGATGCTGCGGTTCGGGATGTCGATGCGGACGCGGTCGCCGTTCTTCACCAGGCCGATCGCGCCGCCGGCTGCCGCCTCGGGCGAGCAGTGGCCGATCGACAGGCCCGAGGTGCCGCCCGAGAAGCGGCCGTCAGTCAGCAGCGCGCAGGCCTTGCCCAGGCCCTTGCTCTTGATGTAGCTGGTCGGGTAGAGCATCTCCTGCATGCCGGGCCCGCCCTTGGGGCCTTCGTAACGCACCACCACCACATCGCCGGCCTTGACCTTGTCGTCCAGGATGTTGGCCACGGCCTCGTCCTGGCTCTCGACCACATGGGCCGGGCCTTCGAACACCAGCAGCTCGTCATCAACGCCGGCGGTCTTCACCACGCAGCCGTCCAGGGCAATATTGCCGTACAGCACGGCCAGGCCGCCCTCCTGCGAGTAAGCGTGCTCCAGGGACCGGATGCAGCCCTTGGCGCGATCGGTGTCGAGGCTAGGCCAGCGGCTGCTCTGGCTGAAGGCCACCTGGGTCGGAATGCCGCCCGGACCAGCCATGTAGAAGGTCTGGACCGCTTCGCTAGGCGCGCGGGCGATATCCCACTGGTCCAGCGCGTCCTTCATGGTCTTGCTGTGCACGGTGGGCACATCGGTGTGCAGCTTGCCGGCGCGGTCCAGCTCACCCAGGATGGCCATGATGCCGCCGGCGCGGTGCACGTCCTCGATGTGGTACTTGTCGGTATTGGGCGCCACCTTGCACAGCTGCGGCACCACACGCGAGACACGGTCGATGTCCTTCATCGTGAAGTCGATACCGGCCTCCTGCGCGATGGCCAGCAGGTGCAGGATGGTGTTGGTGGAGCCGCCCATCGCGATGTCCAGCGTGATCGCGTTCTCGAAGGCCTTCAGCCCCATCGAACGCGGCAGCACGGTCTCATCCTCCTGCTCGTAGTAGCGCTTGCAGAGCTCGACGGCCAGGTGGCCGGCGCGCTTGAAGAGCTGCTCACGGTCGCCATGCGTGGCCAGCACCGTGCCATTGCCGGGCAGGGACAGGCCCAGCGCCTCGGTCAGGCAGTTCATCGAGTTGGCGGTGAACATGCCCGAGCAGCTGCCGCAGGTGGGGCAGGCCGAGCGCTCGATCTCGGCCAGGTCGGCATCGCTGACCTTGCTGTCGGCGGCCATCACCATCGCATCGACCAGGTCGAGCTTCTTGATCTGCACGGTCTGCGTGCCCGGCACCGCCAGCCGCACCTTGCCGGCTTCCATCGGGCCGCCAGAGACGAACACCACCGGAATGTTCAGCCGCATCGCGGCCATCAGCATGCCCGGGGTGATCTTGTCGCAGTTGGAGATGCACACCATCGCATCGGCGCAGTGGGCATTGACCATGTACTCGACCGAGTCGGCAATCACATCGCGGCTGGGCAGCGAATACAGCATGCCGTCATGGCCCATCGCGATGCCGTCATCCACCGCGATGGTGTTGAATTCCTTGGCCACGCCACCGGCCGCCTCGATCTCGCGCGCCACCAGCTGGCCCAGGTCCTTCAGATGCACATGGCCGGGCACGAACTGGGTGAAGGAGTTGACGACAGCAATGATGGGCTTGCTGAAGTCGTCATCCTTCATGCCCGTGGCGCGCCACAGCGCGCGGGCGCCGGCCATGTTTCGTCCGGCGGTGGTGGTCTTGGAACGGTATGCAGGCATGGAAGAAACCCGTGGCGTTGATGATCGGAGGGAAAGTGGGGGTGGATAGGCAGGGCCGTGGCCCCTGCCGCATTTCGTCCGATTTTGACCCAGCTGGCAAGACCTACGCCCTGCGGGCTCATCACGGGGACTTTTCAGCATGCCCACAAACGCATTGCGAGGCCGGATCCCGACAGACCCGCAACAGATTCCCCTGGGCCCGGGCGAGAGGCGCCCAATCGTCGACACAGTTGTTGCGTCGGCACCGAATTTGCGACGATCGGACTCAAGTGCGCCATCAGGGAACCGATGTAGAGTGTTCCGGCTAACCGTAGACCTTCCCAGCCCTGATGCGCTTTTGCTCCCTCTCGTCCGTCAAGAATCGCATCGTGCTCGGCGAGCCGCTGCCCTTCAGCGTGCGCGATGCGAGCCGCCTGCTGCTGCTGGCGCGCGGCCAGATCATCATGGACGAAGCCCAGCTGGACGAGCTGTTTCAGCGCGGCGCCCTGGTCGAGATCGAGGAGCTGGCCGGTGCGGTGCAGCAGCCGACCAAGCGCGAAACCCCGGAGCAGCGCCTCGCCCGCCTGCCCTCTGACTGGCTGCGCACAAGCCAGGATGTGAGACAGGCACTCACCGCGCCGACGGCGCAGATGGCCGCCGCGCTCCACAGCTCCACCGACCTGCTGCTCTCGCTGATCGATCAGGCCCCTGATGTGGCGCTGTCCCAGGTGGTGCGCCAGCCCGAGTCCGGCGACGGCCATTACGGCGTCAACCATTCCATCCATGCCGCCACGGCTTGCCATGCGGCCGCACGCTATCTCGGCTGGTCGCCCGCCGACCAGCGCCGCGCCTTTCAGGCCGCCTTGTCGATGAATGTGGCAATGGTCGACCTGCAGGCCAGGCTGTCCACCCAGGTCTCGCCCCTGACGGCCAAGCAGCGCGAGACCATCAACGAGCACCCGACCCGCGGCGTGGAGATGCTGCGTGAAGCGGGCATCACCGACGAGCTCTGGCTCGACGCCGTGCTGACGCACCACGAACTGCCCGATGGCTCGGGCTACCCGAATGGCAGCAGCGAGGTCGGCGAGCTGGCTGAGATGCTGCGCTTTGCCGATGTCTACACGGCGCGGCTCAGCGCCCGGGCCAACCGGCCCGCCATGAGCGCCCAGCAAGCCGGTCGCGAGCTGCACCAGATGGCCGACTCCAGCCCCCTGGCGGCCGCGCTGATCAAGGCCTTCGGCATCTTCCCGCCCGGCAGCCTGGTGCGCCTGGCCTCGGGCGAGCTGGGCCTGGTGGTGCGCAACGGCGAGAAGGCCTACCGCCCCCTGGTGGCCACGCTCACCAACGCCTCCGGCGAGCCGCGCCTGACGCCACTTATGCGTGATAGCGCCCGCGACGAGCATGCGGTGGTGGCCCTGCTGTCGGCACAGTCAATGCCGATGCGCCTGACCGACGAGCGCGTGGCCAGCCTGATTGGCGCGCGCTAAAACCGCCCCCGAGCGCCTCGGCTGCCTGGCCCCAGCCTAAACTCATCCAGCGGCTAGATCAGGTGCGGTGACATCCAGAAGCGCGGCCACGTGTCTTTGCGTGCCCTGCCAATCCTGGGGCTCAAATTGGCCCTGATGACGGCACACAAGCGAAGGACTCAATCAGCCTTGGGTTCGTTCAACTCAAGGAGCGCGTTGGCTGGCGAAGGACCGTGGTGGCGCTGGCCAGCACGAACGCACGAATCTTTGGGTGCGTCATGACAAGAGGTGATCGAGTTGATCCTCACCACGTGCCCAAGTGGACACTGACCGGCCATGAGCTTGCCCCAACATGAAACACGCAAGCAGCATTTGACGGGCGGGCGTGCACGGTAGTACTGACAGGTCAGACCAGCGGGCTGGCGAACTCGATAACCCTACTGCAACACCACGCGTTGGTTGGGCCTCATGGCTTTAGGGCGCAAGGTGTTTCATTGCAGCCGTGACCCAGCCATCGATTCCATTACTTGGCGCTTCACCACCCAAGGCGACCAGTCCAACATCGACTTCCAAGCCAATGCCTTCCCATGTGCGATCCTGGGTGTCGTGCAGAGTCCCGACCCACATTTTGAGCACTCGATCCTTGCGCGTGAGCCTCTGGAGTGCATAGTTGGCTGCCGTCCCTGCCGTCCTAGATCCCATTAGATCTGCTGAGCGATTCAGACGTAGGCCCTGCGCGAATAACTCTGCGCCGGAGGCGGTCTTCCCATCTACTAGGATCGCGAGTCGGGCTTGCTGCAAGTCTGCGGCCAACCATGCGGGAATGGAGCGCTCCCGTCCTGGTGAAACCACTGCCCTCAATGGAGTGTCCGCGCTACCGCGTGTGTAACCGAGCAGTCCTCCATTCATGAACAGTGAGCCTGTTTCTTCAACGTCCTGAAGTACGCCACCACCACATCCGCGAAGGTCAATGATGACGTTGCGAATGCGTTGATCAAGTGCGAGTCCGCGTAATTGCGAACTTATTGCCGCATACGCACTTGGGCTAAAGGTTTGAATGGAGACAAGAAGCACATCTGCGCGGACGCGCTTGACGACCGGGGCCTCTGGCTTTGGACGCGAAGCAATCAGTGCCTTCGCTTCTACATCGTTGATATAGAAGTTGCCGGGCTCTAGCGTCCTGGCTGCGGCGTCAATGCAGACGTCATACTTCATTGCCAGAGAGAGTTCCGGCGGACGAGCGGCGACGGCGTTCTGACATGCCTGAGCAAGTAGCGGAACTGAGAACGGCTCGAACCGCGATCGCGACGCAATGCCAACGAAGACCCGCCACTCCGCTGATTCAGAAATATCCTCAGGAAGACGCTCAACCGCAGACGTGGTTGCAGAGGGCGTAGCGCAGCCCCCGAGTACGAGAGTGGCTAGAGCAACCAGCGGACAGAGAGCCACGCGCATGTTCATGAGAACCTGTCCAAAGGTCACCCGCGTAGCCGCAGGCCGGGTGCATGCGGCTGCTGCGAGGTGACTTGGACGAATGGAGTAAATAGCGCTCATTGTGCGCGTCTTTGAAGCTCCTTGAGTCGGGCTGAACCCGCATTGGGTGCGCCAGGGGCGCTGGTGCCAAGCCCAGGCACTTCCCTCATCCTCGCCACTCGCACCGGGCAAGCTTCTCGAGCTTGTGCGCCAGGCAGAACGGCTGCCACTGCGTGTTCACCCTGGCCTGACCCCAGCTGAGCATCGCCGTGCAGCCGGGACTGGCGCGGCGCGCCGGTCAGGGCGGCGCCGCGCCAGCGGCGTTCAGCGGCGCAGGTTGACCCAAAGGCTGTTGCGCGCGGTGCTGTTGGCCACGTCGTTCTGCGCCCAGGCGCAGACAGCTGCACCTGCCGCGTTCATGGCGCAGGGCACGCCAGCCTTGACCTCGCCGGCGCCGGTCTCCAGCAGCGCCTGCGCGCTCCACACGCCACTCGCCGGCAATTCGCGGACGTAGAGGTTCTGCGTCGCGTCGGTCGGGTTGGGCCACTGCGTCGGGGCGCGGTACACCAGCAGGGCGCGGCCGTCGCGGTCGATGCCCAGGAAGTGGCCAGCGCTGTAGCTGTTGACCTGGCTGGGGGCGCCGAGCCCGCCGGCCGCCGTGACACTCAGGGCCTTGACGGCAAAGATGCCCGAGTCCCAGGCCAGCACCGCGCGGCCGTCGGGTGCCATGGCCAGCCGGATACGTGCGTTGAAGGTGCTCTCCACCTGGCCGGCATCGATCTCGGTCGCCGAGCCCCAGCTGTTGCTGGCCGCGCTGAACCGGTTCACGAACAACGAGTTGGCCTGGTGCCAGGCAGCCATGGCATTGCCGTTCGCGTCCATGACCACGCGGGGCGCGCTGTCGCGAACCGGCGTGAACAGCTCTTCGATGCGCACCGGCGCCTGCCAGCTGCCGCCGCTGAAGCGCGCGGCCTTCATGCTGTCATTAGCATCGCCCGCATTGCGCTCGCGCCAGACGGCCATCATCGTGCCACCGCTGCTCAGCGCCAGATGGGGGCTGCGCGTGGTCTCGCTGGTTTGGCTGATGTTGGTCCAGGCGGCCCACTGGCTGCTGCCGGCCGCCAGCCGGCTGTAAAGCACATTGCCACCGACGCCTAGCAGGTGCACCTGGCCGCTGGCGTCGATCTTCGCGTCGCCGAGCGTGCCGCCGCTGCTGTTGGCTGGCAGGAAGGCCGTGGCCGACCAGCTGGCGGTCGCGCTGAAGCGCCGCGTCTCGAAGTTGTGGCGGATCCAGGTGGCGTTGCCGGCATCGTCCATCAGCAGCACACCGGTAACGAGGTCCACCGAGCTGCTGGACGTGCTCAGGCCAGGCACCACCACTGGCGCCTGCCAGCCCTGCTCGGCCACATAGCGGCGCGAGAACACCTTGCGCGTGCTGCCGCCCGGCGTGCCGTCCGACTGCTCCCACAGCACCAGTGCATTGCCGGCGCTGTCGATGGCCGTCAAGGCGAGCGTGTCTGCGAAGGTGTTGGTATCGGCGACGTTGAAGTCGTTGCTGTTCTCCAGCAGCGCAGCCGCGCCCCAGGCACGCACCGGTGCGCTGGCCGCGACGAACTGCGCACTGACCTGGCGTGCCTCGCTCATGCCGACCGTGCAGCTGCCGGCGCTGCCACTGCAGGCACCGCCCCAGGCCTGCAGCACCTGCCCCTGGGCCGGCACGGCGCTCAGCACGACCTGGGTGCCGGGCGCAAAGCTGGCACTGCAGTTGCCGCTGTTGCCCCCGCTGCAGCTGAGGCCCACCGGCTGAGAGTTCACCGTGCCCTGGCCGCTGACCGTCAGCGACAAGGCCAGGTTGGCCGTCTGCGCGACGAAGCTGGCACTGACCGTGCGTGCCTCGCTCATGGTCAGCGTGCAGCGGTTGCCGCTGGTGCCGGCGCAGGCACCGCCCCAGGACTCCAGCCGCTGGCCGTCGTCCGGCGTCGCCGTCAGCACCACTTGGGTGCCGGCATCAAGCTCCAGAATGCAGGTGCGGCCGCACAAGATACCCGCAGGTTGCGAGGTGACCGTGCCCAGCCCGCTGGTGCTGACGGTCACTTTGTGACGGGTGGGCACGGCCACGAAACTGGCCGTCACCTGTCGCGCCTCCTTCATGCCCACGGTGCAAGTGGCTGCGCTGCCGCTGCACGCACCGCCCCAGGCCTGCAATGCATGGCCGGCGGCCGGCGTAGCGGTGAGCGTGATGTCGGTGTTGGTGGGGATGTTGGTGCTGCAGGCTGTACCGCCATTGCCGCACTGGATGGTGCCCGAGGAGCTGGTCACCGCACCGGTGCCGCTCACGCTGACCGACAGTGTCTGCGTGACGGGGTCAGGCCCTGCGCTGTCCTTGCCGCCACCACCACCGCAGGCGGCGAGCGAAGCCAAGAGCCCCAGCAGTGCGGCCGCCAGCCCATGGCGCAGCAGTGATCGAGGGTGGGGCTTGGGAAGAGGATGGGGTGGATGCATGGTGGCAATCGGCGACGAAGTTGAACAAGACGGCTGGCGCCGGCGCAACGCCGGCCCTTTGCTGATGCCGATGCTATCCATGCAAGAATGATCACATTGGCGTTGTTTTTGAATCTTTCAAATACGTTTTTGTATGGATCAAATCGACTGGAATCAGCTTCGTGCCTTTCTTCATGCCGCCGACGCCGGCTCGATGTCGGCCGCGGCGCGGCAGCTTGGCCTCTCGCAACCGACACTGAGTCGGCAGGTCGCCGCCATCGAACAGCACCTGGGCGTGGCCCTGTTCGAGCGCATCGGCCGGTCCCTGCAGCCCACCGCGACCGGCCTGGCGCTGCTGGAGTACGCACGCAGCATGGGGGCTGCGGCGGAGGAGCTGAGTCTTGCCGCCAACGGCCACTCCAAGGCCATTGATGGCGTGGTCAGCATCTCGGCCAGCGACATGGTGGCGGCCTGGCTGCTGCCCCCGCTGCTGCGCCCCTTGCTGGAGCAGGCGCCCGGACTGCGGATCGAGATCGTCACCACCAACGAGCTGTCCGACTTGCGCCGACGCGAAGCCGACATTGCCGTGCGCCATGTGCGGCCGAGCGAGCCCGAGCTGATTGGCCGCCTGCTGCGCGAAACCACCGCGAGCTTCTATGCCTCGCAGGACTGGGTGCGCCGCAACGGCCACCCACGCGCAGCCGCTGAGGCCAAGACGGCTCGCTTCATCGGAGCCGACCGCCAGGATCGCTACCTCGGCTATCTGCAAGCCCATGGCCTGCCACTCACTGATCAGGCCTTCAGCTGCTACGCCGAGAATTCCTGCACTGGCTGGGCCATGGTGCGCCAGGGCCTGGGCATTGGCGCCATGATGGACGAGATTGCCAGCCAATGCCCCGATGTGGTCCGCGTGCTCGACGACGTTCCCCCGGTTCAGTTCCCGATCTGGCTGGTCACCCACCGCGAACTGCGCACGTCCCGCCGCATCCGAATGGTGTTCGACCTGCTGGCCGAGACCTTGTGAGGGCCCAGCACAGCGGTTCAGCCCAGCGATGGCACCGTCCACGCCATCTTGGACAATAGCGCGCTTGTCGCAGCGGGTTCTGATGCGTCTGATGACGCCGGAGCTTGCCGTTTGGGCCGTCTGCTGCGACGCGCGCTCACTCCATTTCCCAAGTGACCCCCATGCTGCAAACACAACAAGCCCTCTCCAAGACCGCCGCCTCCATCGGCCCCGTCGTGCTGATCGTCATGGACGGCTACGGCATTTCCAAGACCGGCGTGGGCAGTGCCATTGCAGCCGCCAACAAGCCGACGCTGGATCGCCTGTTCGCCCGGTACCCGAACATCGAGCTGCGCGCCCATGGCACCGCCGTCGGCATGCCCTCGGACGACGATATGGGCAACTCCGAGGTGGGCCACAACGCGCTGGGCGCCGGGCAGGTCTATGCCCAGGGCGCGGCACTGGTGGCCGACTCGATCGCCTCGGGCGCGCTCTGGCAGGGCCAGGCCTGGCAGGAAATCGTGGCCTCGGCCAAGGCGGGCAACGGCCGCATCCATTTCATCGGCCTGCTGTCCGACGGCAATGTGCACAGCCACATCGACCACCTCAAGGCCATGGTGCTGCGCGCCAAGCAGGAAGGCGTCAAGACAGTGCGCGTGCATGCGCTGATCGACGGCCGCGATGTGCCGGAGACCAGTGCGCTGGACTATGTCGTGCCCTTCGAGGCCCTCCTGGCCGAGCTGAGCGTCGATGGCTTCGATGCGCGCATCGCCTCCGGCGGCGGTCGCCAGAACATCACGATGGACCGCTATGACGCCAACTGGCCGATGGTGGAAAAGGGCTGGAAGACCCATGTGCTGGGCCAGGGCCAGCAGTTCGCCAATGCCACCGCCGCCATCCAGGGCCTGCGTGAACAGCACCCGGGTGTGATCGATCAAGACCTGCCGGAATTCGTGATCGCTGAAAACGGCCAGCCGATTGGCACGATCGAAGACGGCGATGCCGTCGTGCTGTTCAACTTCCGCGGCGACCGTGCCCTCGAGATCACGCTCGCCTTCGAGAATGCCGCCTTCGACAAGTTCGACCGTCAGCGCACGCCCAAGGTCACCTACGCCGGCATGCTGCAGTACGACGGCGACCTGAAGCTGCCGGCGCGCTTTCTGGTGGCGCCGCCCGCGATCAAGAACACCTCGGGCGAATGGTTCAGCAAGATGGGCATCACCCAGTTCGCCTGCTCGGAAACCCAGAAGTTCGGCCATGTGACCTACTTCTGGAACGGCAACCGCTCAGGCAAGTTCGACGGCGAGACTTACCTCGAAGTGCCCAGCGATGTGGTGCCCTACGAGGAGCGCCCCTGGATGAAGGCCGCCGAGATTACCGACGCGATGATCGCGGCGCTGCAGAGCGGCAAGTTCAAGGTGCTGCGCTGCAACTTCGCCAATGGCGACATGGTCGGCCACACCGGCAACTTCCGCGCCGCCACGATGGCGGTGGAGGCGGTGGACCTGGCCCTGGGCCGCCTGCTGAAGGCGGTGGACGCCGCCGGCGGCGTGGCGCTGATCACCGCCGACCACGGCAATGCCGATGAGATGTATGAGCTGGACAAGAAGACCCAGCAGCCTTCGCAGAACAAGGACGGCAGCTTCAAGGCCAAGACCGCCCATACGCTCAACCCGGTGCCGCTGATCCTGTATCAGAACATCCCGGGCCTGAGCTTGGGCCTGCAGCAGACGCCCAAGGCCGGCCTGTCCAATATCGCGGCCACCACCGCCAACCTGCTGGGCTTCGACCGGCACCCGGCCTGGGATGAGAGCCTGCTGAGCGTCGGTCAGTGAAGGCCGCCGCCCAGGTGGCGGCACGCCCTCAAATCTTGAAGTCGTAGTCCACCGTCAGCGGCGCGTGGTCGCTGAACTTCTGTGCCTTGTAGATGGAAGCGCTGCTGGCCAGCGCGGCCAGCTTGGGGGTGGCGAAGTGATAGTCGAGGCGCCAGCCCACGTTCTTGGCATAGGCCTGGCCGCGGTTGCTCCACCATGTGTAGCACTCGTCCGTCGTGTCGGGGTGCAGCTGGCGGTAGACATCCACCAAGCCGCCCTGCTCAGAGCCGAACAGCTGATCCAGCCAGGCGCGCTCCTCGGGCAGGAAGCCTGAGTTCTTCAGGTTGCCCTTCCAGTTCTTCAGGTCGGCTTCCTTGTGGGCAATGTTGACGTCAGCCACGAGGATGAACTCGCGCTCGGCCTTCAGCGCCATCAGGTGCGGGAACATCGCGTCCAGAAAACGGAATTTGGCCTCCTGGCGCTCGGGGCCGCTGCTGCCGCTGGGAAAGTAGCAGCTGATCAAGCTGAGCTTGCGGCCCGGCTTGTCGAAGCGCTTCTCGATATAGCGGCCCTCGTCATCGAACTCCTGCACTCCGATGCCGGTGATGATGTCGCTGGGAGTCTCGCGGGTATAGAGCCCCACGCCCGAATAGCCCTTCTTCTGCGCGTAGTGGAAATGGCCCTTCAGGTCGGCCGGGCTGCAGAACACGCCGTCCACATGCTCGTCCTGCGCCTTCACCTCCTGCACACCCAGAACATCGGCCTGCTGCGTCGGCAGCCAGTCGAAGAAACCCTTGGTGGCAGCGGAACGGATGCCGTTGAGATTGGCGGTGATGAATCGCATGGTGCTGGGTTCAGAGGGTTCGCAGGGCGGGGCCGCAGTATCGCAGCGCTGCCGAAACCGCAAGTGCGAGAGGCGCCAAGGCAACAACCCGGCGTCTCATCCGGGCTTGGGGTAGCAGCCCGGCACGTCAATTGCTAGATTCTCAGCATCAGGCTAGCAAACGTTTGCTGCCTGTTTGCAGTCACTTTTGCGCCTCACATTAGGAGCCGTCCCATGCCCAGCCCGTCCAGCCCCGCCCGTCCCCGTCCGCACACCGTCGCCCTGGCCATCGCCATGGCGCTGTCCGCCTGGCCCGCCACTCAGGCCTTGGCCCAGGAGAGCAAACCTGCTGACAAGAGCCAGCTGGAAACCGTGGTCGTCACCTCCGAGCGCCGCGCCGAGAACATCAAGGACGTGCCCAACGCCGTCTCCACGCTCAGTGGCGAGAAGCTCGATGTGCTGAACTCCAGCGGCCAGGACATCCGCTTCCTGTCCGGCCGCGTGCCGAGTCTGAACATCGAATCGTCGTTTGGCCGCGCCTTCCCGCGCGCCTACATCCGCGGGCTGGGCAACACCGATTTCCGCCTCAACGCCTCGCAGCCCGTCTCGCTGATCTATGACGACGTTGTGCAGGAGAACCCCATCCTGAAGGGCTTTCCGGCCTTCGACCTGAAGAACGTCGAAGTGATCGCCGGTCCGCAGGGCACGCTGTTCGGCCGCAACACGCCGGCCGGTGTCATCAAGTTCGAGTCGGTCAAGCCGTCCAAGAAGCAGGAGGGTTATTTCAACGTCTCCTACGGCACCTACGGCACAGCCAATGTGGAAGGCGCCTTCAACCTGCCGATGGGCGGCGACTGGGCCGCCCGCATTTCGGCTCAGGTCCAGCAACGCGACGACTGGGTCAAGAACCAGGTGCCCAACGCGGCGACCAAGGAGACCGAGGGCTACAACGACCGCGCCGTGCGCCTCCAGGCCCTCTACGAGCCGAGCAAGGACTTCAGCGCGCTGTTCAACCTGCACAACCGCGAACTCAAGGGCTCGCCGCGCATGTTCCGCTCCAGCATCATCAAGCCGGGCAGCAACAGCGAGCTGGTGGCTGGTTTCGACCCCGCCAAGGTCTATTTCGACGGCCTCAACACCCAGACACTGCACGCGACCGGCGGCAGTGCCAAGCTGAAGTGGGCCTTCAACGGCTTCAACCTGAACTCGATCACAGCCATCGAGACCGTGCAGCCCTTCAGCCGCGCCGACGTGGACGGCGGCCACATCCTGCGCGTCATCCCCAGCAACTTCAAGCTGCCGCCCTATGACAAGGAAGGTGAGGTGTTCTTCCCGGTCGAGACCTCGGACGCCCTCAAGGGCCACCGCCAGCTGAGTCAGGAACTGCGCGCCGAATCGACAGCCACCGGCCCGCTGCGCTGGCAGGGCGGCCTGTACCTGTTCGACGAGCGCTATGACATGGTGCAGGTGGACTACCTCGCCCCGCCGGCCAGCTCGACCGTCGTGACCCGCCAGACCAACAAGGCCTGGGCGCTGTTCGGCTCGGTCAACTACCAGCTCAGCCCGCAGCTCAATATGCGCGCCGGCCTGCGCTACACGCAGGACAAGAAAGACCTGGCTCTGCTGTCCGGCACCGTCAACACCGGCAATGGCACCGCTGCCAGCACCGACGACAACAAGGTGAGCTGGGATGTCTCGGGCACCTACGCGCTGAGCAAGGGCACCAACCTCTATGCGCGCGTCGCCACCGGCTTCCGCGCCGCGTCGATCTACCCGGCAGACGGCTTCGGTCCTCTGAGCAAGGCACGCCCGGAAAACGTCACTTCCTATGAAGCCGGTGTGAAGTCCGACTTCTGGGACCGCCGTGCCCGCCTGTCGGCGAATGTCTTCTCCTACAAGGTCACCGATCAGCAACTGACCGCCGTGGGTTCGACCAGCAACACCAACACCCTGCTGAATGCCAGCAAGGCTACCGGCCAGGGCTTCGAGATCAACCTGGACCTGCTGCCCACTGACAACCTGCTGTTGACCCTGGCGGCCAGCTACAACGACACCAAGATCAAGGATCCCAACCTGTTCGACGTTCGCCCCGGCAGCGGCGCCATCCCGATTGGCAAGCCTGATGCACAGGGTCGCTATAGCCTCTATGGCAACCCGCTGCCCAACGCGCCGAAGTGGATCGCCAACGTGACGGCCCGTTACGGCATGCCCTTGGCCGACGGCAGCGAGGTCTACGTCTATACCGACTGGGCCTACCGCTCCAAGATCAACTTCTTCCTGCTGCCCTCGGTGGAATTCACCGGCAAGTCGCTGCTTGAAGGCGGCCTGCGCGTGGGCTATGTCTGGAATAACGGCAAGTACGAAGTCGCCGGCTTTGGCCGCAACATCACCAACAAGGTGGTGGTCAACGGCGCCATCGCCTTCAACAACCTGACCGGCTTCATCAACGACCCCCGCACCGTCGGCGTGCAGTTCAAGGCGCTGTTCTAAAGAAAGGCCGCTGCAGCCCCGCAAGACCTGACCCCCAAAAGAGGGTTGGGTCAGACCGGAAACGGCCCAGGGTGCGCCGCCTACAATGCGGCGCACCCTGATCTGCTTCTGCCCGACGCCCATGAACACCGCTGTATCGCCCGACCCCCTGGCCCAGGACTTTGTTGCCTTTGCGGTCGACGCGGGCGTGCTGCGTTTCGGCGAGTTCAAGACCAAGGCTGGACGGCTCAGCCCCTACTTCTTCAACGCCGGCCTGTTTGACGACGGCGCCAAGCTGGGTCGGCTGGCGCAGTTCTATGCGCAGCGCCTGCTGGCCTCGGGCCTGCAGTTCGACATGATCTTCGGCCCGGCCTACAAGGGCATCACCCTGGCCGCGGCGCTGTCCATCGAGCTGGCGCGCCTGGGCCACAACAAGCCCTTCGCCTACAACCGCAAGGAAGCCAAGGACCACGGCGAAGGCGGCACGCTGGTCGGCGCGCCAGTGCGCGGCCGCGTGCTGATTATCGACGACGTGATCTCCGCCGGCACCTCGGTGCGCGAGTCGATCGCGATGATCACCGCCGCTGGCGCCACGCCCTGCGGCGTGACCATCGCGCTGGACCGTCAGGAAAAGGCCGCAGAAGGCGGTGTCGACATGGCCTGGTCGGCGGTGCAGTACGTCACACAGCAACTGGGCTTGCCGGTTGTCTCGATTGCCGGGCTGGCCGACTTGCTGCAGTATCTGCAAACCACCAGCAACCCCGCCGCCGCCAGCCACTCGGCCGCCGTGCAGGCCTATCGCGAACGCTACGGAGTGTGATGCGAGCTCAGATCTGCCGCCCCATGGTCCAGGCCCTGTGCCTGGCTGCCGCGTCCAGTGCCAGCCTCCCGGCCTGGGCAGCCAGCGGCGGCACGATCTTCACCTGCACCACGGCAGACGGTCGGCGTCTGACCTCGGACCGCCTGATCCACGAGTGCAACGAGCGCGAACAGCGCATCCTGAACCCGGACGGCTCGCTGCGTGCTGTTGTGCCGCCGGCCATGTCCCCAGAGGAGCGCGCCGCCCATGAGGCGCGCCAGCGCAAGCTGGCCGCTGAACGCGCCGCCCAGCAGGACGCGGTGCGGCGCGACCGCAACCTGATGATGCGCTTCCGCGACGAGCCCGCGCACCAGCTGGCACGCGACGCGGCGCTGGACGATGTGAAGAAGTCGATGCAGATCTCCGAGCGCCGCATCGAGGAACTCGCCAAGGAACGCAAGCCCCTGCTCGACGAGGCCGAGTTCTACAAGGGCAAGGCGCTGCCGGCCAAGCTCAAGCAGCAGCTGGATGCCAACGATGCGGCCACCGAGGCGCAGCGCGTGCTGATCGACAACCAGAAGGCCGAGCTGGTGCGCGTCAACAGGCTCTACGACGTCGAGCTGGCACGCCTGAAGCGCCTGTGGGCCGGCGCCGCGCCGGGCACGCTGGACGGCCCGATCAAGTAAGAGCCGCTCGAACTCGATGCCTGCGCGGCTTCAGCGCATCTCCTGCCAACGGTAGACGCGCTGCGGCGGCTCACATTGCAGAGGGCGCGGCTTGGCCACATCGGCCATATCCACCGCATCACACAGCTTGAGCCAGTCGGCGCCCGCGCCGGTCGGCCGGAACTCGCGCAGGCGCTGCGCCACATGGCGCGCGCGGTCCACATCGCCGCTGGCCTGCAGCGACTGCGCCCAGCTCATCATCAGCCGCACATCGATCAGGTTGTGCGCCGTGCGCCGGGTGGCCGCCAGAGCCTCGGTGCCCGGGCCGAAGCTTGTGGCCGCCGCATAGTCGGCCTGGGTCGAGAAGAACAGGCTGCGCTGGCCGCGCTCGATGCGCTGAGTCAGCGGCTTGGCATTGGCGGGCGGCGAGTAGATCTCAACCACGCGCAGATAGTCCCAGGCCGCGAATACGCTGCCCGCCGCCAGCAGCAGGCCGGCCGCACGCCACAGCGGCGCCGACGGAGCCTGCCCGACACGCCGCGCGGCCGCACCCGCCTCCGCCTGCGGCGCCAACCCCAGGCCCAGCGCAAAGGCAGTGGGCAGCAGGAAGTAGGCATACCAGAGTGGGTACTCCAGCAGGCTGTGCAGGCCGATCGTCAGCACCAGCATGAAGGCGCTGCGCAGCAGCACCGCCGGCTCGCCCTGTGCCCGCACGCTGGCACGCCAGACCCGCCACAGCGATAGCGACAGCAGACCCAGCACCAGCACGCCCAGCGGCCAGCCCAGCTCGACCAGCAGCTGCATCGGCAGGTTATGGCTGTGGTCGAAGAACGCAATCGGCCGGTCGGGGAAGGGCGTCATCGTCCAGGCGAGGTTGAACTCGCCCCAGCCCACGCCCGTCCAAGGATGCGCCATCAGCAGCGCCCAGCTGTTGCGCAGGATGGCCATGCGCGAGGGCGAGCCGGCGCCTTCGACCAAGCGCGATTCGGCGCCGAAGGCATGCGCGCCCAGATGCGCCCAGGCCCACATCAGCCCCCAGGCGGCGGCCAGCATTAGCGGCGTGGCCAGCAGCGCCAGACGCGCCGCGCGCGACAGCTTGCGGTCCAGCGCACCCCAGGCCGCCAGCACCAGCACGCCCAGCATGCCGGTGCGCGAGGCGCTCAGGATGATGGTAAACACGAAGACGAACAGCAGAGCCGGCAGCGCCACCCGGCTGCCGCCCAGGCGCGGCAGCCGGCCGGACTCGGCCAGCCACAGCGCGGCCACGCAGGCCCACATCATCAAACTGGACAGGTGGTTGGGCTGGCGCAGATTGCCCACCGCGCGGCCGACGATGCCGGAGCGCGCGATCAGCGTGCCGTCCGCCAGGTTCGGGAAGAAAACCTGGATCAGGCTGATCACCACGCTGGCCAGGCCGACGGCCAGCAAGGCCCAGCAGAAGGCCGCCCACCAGGGCAGCGCATCAGCGGGCCGCAGCCGGCTGGCAGCGGACAGCACCCAGCAGGCCGCCGCCAGCAGCGCGGAGCTGCACAGCGCCAGCGACAGCGGCAGGCCGGTCCACAGCGGCGATGCCAGCGCCGCGGCCAGCAAGAGCAGCGTGGCGAGCTGGGCCGCACCGGCACCGCCGCCCTGGCCGCGCTGCGCCGTGCCGATTGGCATCAGCATCAGCACCACGCCCCAGCCGGCCAGCGCGGCCAACTGGTTGAACAGCGTGGCATTGGGCGTGAGATTGAAGGCGATCAGCGGCGCCAGCGTGCAGGCGGCCAGCATGGCCACAAGCGCCGCGCTACTGCCGGCGGAATGAGAGGGCGTGATGCGCATGGGGCCGCATCATCACATGAGCCGGCGCTGCTGCCGCCTCACCACGGTGTCAGCGCCGCCTCAGGACGCCAGCGCGCTGCGCCTGAAGTCGCTGGGCGGCATGCCCAGGTGGGCGCGGAAGACGCGGCTGAAATGCGCCATGTTCGAGAAACCCAGGCCGAAGGCGATGTCGGTGATCGAGCGGTGATCCTGGCTGCGGTCGGCCAGCACGGCGCGGCAGGCTTCCAGGCGGCGGCGCAGGATGTAGCCGGCCACACCGTCGGCCTCCTCGGCAAAGGCGTTGTAGAGCTGGCGGCGGCTGCAGTTCAGTGCCTGCGCCAGACTGTCCACCGTCAGCGCCGGGTCGCCCAGGCGCTGACCCACCTGCTGCTTGATGCGTTCGCGCAGCGCCTCGCGCTGGCTCTGCGCGGTGGCCACGCCGGCCAGATCCAGCATCGCAAGGTGCACGAACTGCGTGATCGCATCGCCCACCGCGCGTGCAGCCGGCTCGTTCATCGTCGGCAACTCGCGGTAGGCGCTGCGCATGGTCTCCAGCGCCAGCCGCGCCACGCCGCCGCTGCCGCCCAGGCGACGCGCCATCAATGGGTCGAGCGCCAGACCGCGCTCGGCCAGGCTGGACTTGGGCAGCATCACGATCAGGTGCTCGACCCGCACCGGGTTGGCCACCGCGTAGGCGTCGGTGGTGTCGTAGACGCTCCATTGGTCGGGCGTGACCCAGGCCTCGCGGCCCTTCTGCTCGACGCCGGCGCAGCCCACATAAGGCGCGACGATCTTCAGATAGCCCGCATCGCCGCTGCTGCCGCGCGCCAGGCCGGCCGAGCGGGTGACGCGGTGGCGGTTGGCCTCCAGCCGGGTCAGCAGCACGTCACCGGCCTGCACGCTGCACATACGGCCGTCGAAATCGCGGTCGCCATAGTTGTCGTTGTGCAGGCCCAGGAACAGGCGCCCGATCCAGTCCGACCAGAAGCCGCCCCGCTCGGCGGGCGCGACCTGCTCGGTGTCCATCTGCCGGATGCTGATGCCCATCGTTGTCTCCAATGGCTTCGTGTCTTGTTGACGCGCCGCTCTGTGTGGCGGCTGAAGGCGCGAGCGTATGCCGCCAGCCCTCGCGGCTCAAGCGCGCCTGCACCGAAGCAGGGAAAGCCCCGATGCCTGCTGCACAGAACGGCAAGCGCGCGTGCACGCCGGGTCAAGCGGCGCCGCGCGGTGCGCCGAACAATGCGCTCGACCGGCGGCAACAGCCGGCCGTGGCCCCGTGCCCAGACATACACAGGAGACAAACCCCATGAGCCGCAAAACCGCTGAAGCCGCCGGCCTGAAGCGCCGCACCCTCGTCCAGGCCGCCGCCGTCGCGCCGGCCGCGCTGGCCTTCCCCGCCCTCGTGCGTGCCCAGGCGGCGCCGGTGCGCATCGGCTACACGATGGCCCGCACAGGCCCCTGGACCACCGGCGCCCAGGTCAGCCAGGAGCCCAACTACCTGCTGTGGGCCGAGCAGCAGAACGCAGCCGGCGGCCTCAACGTCAAAGGCCAACGCCGACTGATCGAACTGGTCTCGTCCGACGACCGCAGCGACATCGAGACCTGCGTGCGCAGCTACGAGAAGCTGATGGGCAGCGACAAGGTCAATCTGATCCTCGCCCCCTGGGGGAGCAATGCCAACTTCGCGGTTGCGCCACTGGCCACTCGCTTCGGCTACCCGCTGCTGGGCCCGACCGCGCTGAGCCGGCGCCTGATCGAGATGAAGCTGCCCTACTTCTTCTCGCTGCTGCAGCAGCCGGCGCCGATGATGAATGCGCTGGTCGACATGCTGAAGGCCAATGGCGTGCGCAGCGTCGCCACCATCTATGTGGACGACCTGTTCGGCCTGGAAAACTACGCCGCGCTGAAGGTTGCGCTGCAGGGCAGCGGCATCAGCCTGGTGGAGGACAAAAGCTACCCGCTGGGCGTCAAGGACCTGAGCCCGGTGCTGCGCTCGATGAAGGACAAGAACCCCGACGCCTTCATCGGCCTGACCTACCCGCCCGACACCATCCTCGCCAGCCGCCAGGCCAAGGAGATCGGCTTCAACCCCAAGTTCTTCTACGCCTCGGTGGGCACCGCCTTCCAGCTCTATCGCAATGTGATGGGCGCAGGCGCCGAGGGCGTGCTGGGCATGGGCTCGTGGAACAGCAAAACCAGCCCAGGCGCCAAGGCTTACTTCGACGCGCATGTGAAGAAGTTCGGCGCGCAGAAGGAACCCGACCGCTGGGCCAGCGGCGCCACCTGGGCGGGGCTGGAAATCCTGACCGCCGCGGTAGGCAAGATCGGCCTAGACCGCAAGGCGCTGCGCGACTACATCGCCAAGACCGAGCACGACACCATCCTCGGAAAGATCCGCTTCGCTGGCAGCGAGAACACCGGCACGCCCGGCACCGTGGGCCAGTGGCAGAAGGGCGAGTTCGAGGTGGTCTGGCCCAAGGCCAACGCCACCGCCGCGCTGATCGCCAAACCGAACTGGTGAGCCGCACATGAGTCTGGGCAGCTGGCTGGAGCTGATCGCCTCCGGCCTGATCACCGGGGGGGTCTACGCGCTGGTGGCGCTGGGCCTGAACCTGCAGTACGGGCTGATGCGCATCCTGAACATCGCGCATGGCGAGTTCCTGATGCTGGGCGCCTTCCTGACCTGGGCGGCGCACACCACGCTGGGCCTGTCGCCGCTGGCGATGATCCCGCTGGCGTTCGTGCTGCTAGGCGCGTCCGGCCTGGCCATCCACAAGCTCGTGTTCGCCAAGCTGACGCGCAGCTCGCCCAATCTGGACGTGTTCGAGGCGCGCGGCCTGATGGTGAGCTTCGGCCTGATGTTCCTGGTGCAGAACCTGGCGCAATCGGTGTGGGGCGGCGACTTGCGCGGTTATGACTACCTGACCGATCCGGTGGCCATCGGCGGCGCGCAGTTCGCGGCCAACAAGCTGCTGCTGCTGGCGCTGGCGCTGGCCATCAGCGGCGCGCTGATCGCGCTGCTGCGCCTGACGCTGCTGGGCAAGGGCGTGCGCGCACTGATGCAGTCGCCCACCGGCGCGCAGCTGGTCGGCATCGACACGCAGAAGCTGCACCCGCTGATGTTCGGCCTCGGCCTGGGCCTCTCGGGCGTGGCCGGCTGCCTGCTGTCAATGACCTACACGATCTCGCCGTCGATGGGCGAGCCCTACACGGTGACAGCGCTGATCGTCATCACGCTGGGCGGCTTCGGCAGCATGACCGGCGCGCTGGTCGGCGGCCTGGGCCTGGGCGTGATCGAGGCGCTGGGCATGCACTTCACCAATCCCTCGCTGAAGGCGCTGCTGTCCTACGCGATCTTCATCGCGGTGCTGCTCTGGAAGCCCAACGGCCTGTTCACGCGCAAATGAAAAACGACCTCCTGATCCTGATCGCGCTGACCGGCTGGGCGCTGGCGGTGCCGCACTACGGCAGCGAATTCGCCAGCTCGATGGCGCTGACCTGCCTGATGTATGCAGCGCTGGCCAGCAGCTGGAGCAGCTTCTGCGGCAGCACGCGCTATATGTCGCTGGCCACCGCGGCCTTCTTCGGCCTGGGTGCCTATGCCAGCGCGCTGACGCTGGAGCATCTGCCCTGGCTGGCGGTGGTGGCGCTGGGGGCCGTGGTGGCGGCCGGCGTGGCGGTCGTGATCGGCGCCGGCGTGCTGCACCTGCGCGGCACCTATTTCGCGGTGCTGACCTTCGGCCTGACCGAGCTTATCCGCCATGCGGTGAGCTACTGGGAAAAGCAGGTCAGCGGCACGGTGGGCCGTGTGCTGACGGTGGTGCCGGAGGCCGACACCGTCTACCTCACTGTGCTGGGCCTGGCGGTACTGGCCCTGCTCAGCGCGATGCTGATCCGCCGCAGCCGCTTCGGCCTGGCGCTGGCCGGCATCGGTGCCGACGAGCAGCGCGCGCAGACCCTGGGCGTCAACACGCGGCTGGTCAAGATCGCCGGCTTCGCACTGACCGCCGCCTTCGCCGGCGCGGTGGGCGCCGCGATGAGCGTGCGCTGGACCTATATCGACCCGCACACCGTGTTCAACCCCTTCATCGGCTTCCAGACTGTGCTGATCGCGCTGATCGGCGGCGCTGCCACGCTGTGGGGCCCGCTGATTGCCGCGGTGGTGTTCAGCCTGCTTGCCGAGACCCTGCGCCTGCAGATGCCACAGCTGTACATGATGTCGCTGGGCCTGCTGCTGATCCTGTGCGTGCTCTACCTTCCGGGTGGCCTGGCTTCGCTGCGCCTGCCGGCCTTTGCCACAAAGCTGTGGCGGAGGAGGCAGGCATGAGGGCGACGCATCCCCTGCTGGAAGCGCGCGAGCTGACGGTGCGCTTCGGCGGCCTCACCGCGGTCGATGCGGTCAGCGCGGCCTTTGGCGCGGGCGAGCTGGTCGGCATCATCGGTCCCAACGGCGCCGGCAAGACCACCTTCTTCAACGCGCTGTCGGGTGTCACTCCGGTCAGCGCCGGCGAGCTGTTCGCGCAGGGCCAGCGCCTCACCGGCGCCGGCGCGCACCGCTTTGCGCGGCATGGCATCGCGCGCACCTTCCAGACGCCGCGCGTGTTTGCCGAGCTCAGCGTGGCCGCCAATGTGGACTTCGGCCTGCAGTTCGCCGGCCGGCGTGCTGGCGCGGCACAAGAGCGTCCACGCTGGCTGGTCGACGAAGCCGCCATCCTCGATCTGATCGGCCTGGCGCGGCTGAAAGACCTGCCGGCTGCGGCCATCACGCCTTCGCAGCAGCGCCTGCTGGAGATCGGCATGGCGCTGGCAACCCGGCCGCGCGTGCTGCTGCTCGACGAGGTGGCTGCCGGGCTGACCGAGAGCGAGGTCGAGGCGATGGCCCAGTTGATCCGCCGCCTGCGCGAGGAGCTGGACCTGACGGTGATCTGGATCGAGCACGCCGTGACCACGCTGCTGCGCCATGTCGAACGCGTGCTGGTGCTGCACCAGGGCCGCAAGATCGCCGACGGCACGCCCGAGGAAGTGGTGCGCAATGCCGAGGTGATCGAGGCCTATCTGGGCGATGAGATGGTGGAGCCGGTGGCATGAAGATGAACGAACTCAGCCTCGGGCTGGGCCAGCCGCTGGCCCATCTGCAGATCAAGGGCCTGTCGGCCGGCTATGGCGGCTTCCAGGTGCTGCGCGACATCACGCTGGAGGCCAAGCCCGGCCTGACCGTGATCCTCGGCCCCAATGGTGCCGGCAAGACCACGCTGCTGAAGGCCATCGCCGGGCTGATTCCGCGCCAGGGTCAGGTAGTGCTCAACGGCGAGGCGATCGCCGCCGAGGCCAAGACCTCGGACATCGTGCGCCGCGGCCTGGTGCTGGTGCCAGAAGGCCGCCAGCTCTTCCCGCAGATGACGGTGGCCGAGAACCTGGAGCTGGGCGGATGGCTGGTTCCCAAGGCGCAGCGCGCAGAGCGCATGGCGCAGGCGCTGCAAGACTTTCCCAAGCTGGCGCAGCGCATCGCCCAGCTGGCCGGCACCATGAGCGGCGGCGAGCAGCAGATGGTGGCGGTGGCGCGCGCCATGATGAGCGCGCCGCGCCTGCTGATGCTGGACGAGCCCTCGCTGGGCCTGGCGCCGCGCATGGTGGACGAGCTGCTGGCGATCGCGCGGCGCATCGCCGACCAGGGCACCACCGTGCTGATGGTGGAGCAGAACGTGCGCAAGGCGCTGGCCGTGGCCGACCGCGGCTATGTGCTGGAGCGCGGCCGCCTGGTGGCCAGCGGCCCGGCCACGCTGCTGGCGCGCTCCAGCGTGATCCGCCACGCCTATCTGGGGGCCGCCCCAGCCAAGAATCCCGATAAAGAAATGACGAAGGAGAGCCCTGCCATGTCCGAAGCCCTGACCATGCTGATCAACGGCCTGGCCGTTTCCGCCCACGGCGGCGCCACCTTCGAGCGCCGTAACCCGCTGGACGGCAGCGTGGCCACGCGTGCACCGGCCGCATCGGCCAGCGATGCGGTGGCCGCCGTCGAGGCTGCGGCCGAAGCGTTCAAGGGCTGGGGCAACAGCGGCCCCGGCGAGCGCCGCGCGCTGCTGAACAAGGCCGCCGATGCGCTGGAGGCCAAGACACCAGCCTTCATCGCCGCGATGGCGGCCGAGACCGGCGCCTCGGCGATGTGGGCCGGCTTCAATGTGCACCTGGCCGCCGGCATGCTGCGCGAAGCCGCCTCGCTAACCACGCAAATCAGTGGTGAGGTGATTCCGTCCGACGTGCCAGGCTCGCTGGCCATGGGCCTGCGCCAGCCGGCCGGCGTGGTACTGGGCATCGCGCCCTGGAATGCGCCGGTAATCCTGGGCGTGCGCGCCATCGCCACGCCGCTGGCCTGCGGCAACACCGTGGTACTCAAGGGCAGCGAGAACTGCCCGCGCACGCACCAGCTGATCATCGAAGCACTGCAGGAGGCCGGCCTGCCCCCGGGCGTGGTGAACTACATCACCAACGCACCCGCCGATGCCGGCGCCATCGTGGAGGCGATGGTGGCGCATCCGGCGGTGCGGCGCGTCAACTTCACCGGCTCTACCCGCGTGGGAAAGCTGATTGCGCAGACCTGTGCCAAGCATCTGAAGCAATGCGTGCTGGAGCTGGGCGGCAAGGCGCCGCTGCTGGTGCTGGCCGATGCCGATCTCGACGCCGCGGTGGCCGCTGCCGCTTTCGGGGCCTTTGCCAACTCGGGCCAGATCTGCATGTCGACCGAGCGCATCATCGTGGACAAGAGCGTTGCCGACGGCTTTGCGGTCCGCTTCACGAAGAAAGCCAAGAGCCTGCCGCTGGGGGACCCGCGCGGCCCGCAGCCGGTGGTACTGGGCTCGGTGGTGGGCATGGGCACGGTGGAGCACTGCAATGCGCTGCTGGATGACGCGCTGGCCAAGGGCGCCAAGCTGCTGTGCGGCGGCCGCGCCGACAGCACGCTGATGCCGGCCACCGTGCTCGACCATGTGACGCCCGAGATGCGCATCTACCACGAGGAGACCTTCGGCCCGCTGAAGTGCATCGTCCGCGTGGACGGCGACGAGGCCGCCATCGCCTGCGCCAACGACAACGAGTACGGCCTCTCGGCCGCGGTGTTCAGCCGCGACATTGCACGTGCGATGAACGTGGCCAAACGCATCGAATCCGGCATCTGCCACATCAACGGGCCGACCGTGCACGACGAGGCGCAGATGCCGTTTGGGGGAGTGAAGGGCAGCGGCTTCGGCCGCTTTGGTGGCCGGGCGGGCGTGGATGCCTTCACCGAGCTGCGCTGGGTGACGGTGCAGACGACGGAGCGCCACTACCCCTTCTGATGGGAGAGCGAACGGGGGCCGGCGCCTGCAGGGGAGCCGGCCCTTTTTCCTTTGGCGCTGGCGGATTGCGCAGCAGGCGGGCCGGCTCCGCTAAGCTGGCTGCCTGACTCTCCACCTGCGCCCTCAGAGGTTCACGACGATGCAAGACGCGCTGCTGCTACAGCTCTTTCCCCTGGGCTGGGCCCACTATCTGGCCGGCGGCCTGATGATCGGCCTGGCCACCGGCGGGCTCTACCTGCTGACCGGCCGCATAGGCGGCATGAGCACAGTGTTCAGCGCCGTCTGGTCCTATGTCTCGCGGCGGCCCTTCTTCCAGCAGCCGCGCCTGCTGCAAAGCCGCAGCTGGCGGCTGGCGCTGGCGCTGGGCCTTGTGCTGGGCGCCGCCGTCTGGTGGTGGCTGTTCGGGCCTGAGCAGCGCCTGAGCACCGGGGTGCCACTGTGGCAGCTGGGCCTGGGCGGGCTGCTGGTGGGCTATGGCGCGCGGCTCTCGAACGGCTGCACCTCGGGGCATGGCATCTGCGGCCTGTCGTCGCTGCAGCTGCCCTCGCTGGTCGCGGTCCTGACCTTCATGGGCACCGGCTTCATCACCGCCAATCTGGTGCTGGCCTTGGGAGGCCGCTGATCATGACCAAGATGACACCCTCGCAATTCATCGCCGTGCTGCTGTGCGGCGCGCTGTTCGGCTTCGGCCTCGCCTGGTCCACGATGATCCGGCCAGAGGTGGTGCTGAGCTTTCTGCGCTTCCAGGACTGGGGCCTGATGCTGGTGATGGGCGGCGCCATCGCCGTCACGCTGCCAGCTTACCAATGGGCCTGCAAGGCCCTGGCCCGCGGGCCGCTGCTGGGCGTCGAGTTTGAGCTGCGCCCCTCGCGCCTGGACCGCGACACCTTGCTGGGCGCTGCGCTGTTCGGCATCGGCTGGGGCCTCAGCGGCGTGTGCCCGGGGCCGGCCATCGCCGCGCTGGGCGCGGGTGGCTGGGAGATCGGCGTGGCGCTGCTGGGCATTCTGGTCGGCGCCGGGCTGCAGGGGCTGACGGCGCGCACGAACAAGGCCTGAAGCCAGGCCAGCGATTGCCCAAACGCCAGCAAGCTGTAACACTGACGGCGAGCATGCCGAAGAACAACCCGCCCCAGACCTCAAGCCCGGCCTTGAACCGCCGCAGCACCCTGACGCTGCTGCTGGCCCCGGGCGCGGGCCCAGTCTGGGGCTCGGCCAAGGAACTGCGCATCGGCGCATCGGCCGCACTCAGCGGGCCGGCCCAGGCGCTGGGCACGCGCTATCACGCCGGTGCCGCGGCCTGCTTCGAGCAGGTCAACCGCCAGGAGGGCCGCGTGCAGGGCAGCCGCATCACGGTGGACCTGCGCGACGATGGCTACGAGCCCGAGCGCACCGAGGCCAACACCCAGGCCATGCTTGCCGATGCCCGCGTGCTGGCGCTGTTCGGCTATGTGGGCACGCCCACCAGTCGGATGGCCCTGCCGCTGGTGAAGCGGGCGCAGATTGCCTTTCTGGGCGCCTACACCGGCGCCGACATGCTGTGGGAAGCGCAGAACCACCCCACCGTCTTTAATGTGCGGGCCAGCTACCGCGAAGAAGCGCGCCAGCTGATGAAGGCCGCGCGGGCGGACGGCGTGCAGCAGTTCAGCGTGATGCTGCAGGCTGATCTGTTCGGCCGCTCAGGCCTGGAGGCCGCGCGCGATGCCGGGCAGGCCGAAGGCCTGCAGATGCTGACCGCCGCCACGGTGAAGCGCAACACCACCGAGGTGGACGGTGCTGTGCAGGCCCTGCTGAACGGCAAGGCAATGCCGGACGCGATCTTTCTGGTCAGCGCCTACAGCACCTGCGCCGCCTTCATCAAGCAGGCCCGCAAGGCGGGCTTCAAGGGGCGCTTCTACACCCTGTCATTCGCCGGGCTGGAGCCGCTGCAGGCGGCGTTGGGCAAAGACATGCAGGGCCTGACCATCGCCCAGGTGGTGCCCAACGCACAAGACGCCAGCCTGCCCGTGGTGGCCGCCTACCAGCAGGCCATGCGCGAGCACGGCGAGCGCCAGTTCGACAGCATCAGCCTCGAAGGCTATGTGGCCGCTCGCGTGCTGGTGGAAGGCCTGCGCCGCGCCGCGCAGCCGCTGAGCCGTGCCAGCGTGATCCGCGGGCTGGAGAGCCTGGGGCATCTGGACCTCGGCGGCTTTGCGCTGCGCTATAGCGCGGGCACCCACCAGGGTTCGCAGAAGGTCTTGCTGCTGCGCAACGGCGGCCGCTGAACGCCTCAGAACTTCATCCGCAGGCTGGCACCCACCGCCCAGGCGCGGCCGCGCTCACTGAGCGCATCGGGCCGCGGCCAGAAGTGGCCGACGATGGCCTCGCCGATCAGCCAATCGCGGTGCACCGGCTGTTCCCATTTCAGCTGCAGGCCGTAATCCGCCACTGGCACGCCCGAGCTCTGCACACCACGCACCAGGCCCTCCAGTGACAGCAGGCGCTGCGTGCCGAAGGACTGGTAGGCGCCCAGGCTGCTGGACCACTCAAACTTGCGCGAACGCTGCGTGATGGTGGCCGCATTGAGCCAGCGCCAGGCCAGCGTGGACGACACCGCGTGCTCGTAGGACAAGGCCGTGGTGGAACCCAGCTTGTCGCCACTGGTGATGAACAGCGTCTCGCGCAACTCCAGCAGATCGCGGCTGCTAAGCCAGAACTGCCGGCCCACGCGCGCCTGCGCATAAGGCTTGAAGCCACCGCGCAGGCCAAGTCGCAAGTCCACCGAGTTGCGCAGGCGCACGCCCACGCCGGCAAAGAAGGAGCGGTCTTCCGCATTGCCCTTCAGCAGCAGCTGCTCGTTGGTAAAGGCGTTGGGCTTGTCGCTCACCACTTCACGCTGGTCATCGCGGCCGATGAAGGCATAGGCGTTCTCTTCGAGATTGGGCAGCCGAAAGCGCGCCTTGAAGCGCAGGTCATGCTGCAGGCTGTCATCCTGGCGCTTCAGCAGCCGCAGGCTCAGCTCGCCTTCACTGACCTTGCCGCCGTCCGAGAAAGGCCTGTCCCCAAACCAGCCGTCCACGCCACGCGCCAGCCACTCGGCCGTGCTGCGCGCCTGGCGGCGGGCCGAATCGGCGACGGACTGGTTGGGGTCGTCAGGGGGCGGGGTGGCGCTGGCGGGCTGAGCCAGCCCCATCAGTGCTGCGGCCGCGGCGACGGTGGCGGCCAGGCGAAGAACGGCAGGAGGAGAAGCAAGCCAAGTGGGCATCATGCGGTTGATGATAGGCCTGACAGGCCAGGCGCAAGTGGCTTTCAATCAAGCCCGCGTGTGCCTCGGCAGGCGGGGTAGGTGCTGCAGCCCCAGAAGGCTTTGCCGGTGTTGGCACCCTGCTTGGCCACGCGCTGCACCATCGCCTGACCGCATTTCGGGCAGAGGGGCTCGGCAGGCGCTGCTGTCGCTGGGGCCGGCATAGGCTTGGGGGCGGGCTGCGGCTGCACTTGTGCCGCTGTCGGTGTCGATCCCGCAGCGGCGCTCTGCAGCATGCGGTGCAGCTCGGCCCCGTCCATCAGCACCACATTGCGCCCACGGGAAAACTCCTGCGCCTCCTGCGTGAAGCGGCCTGAGGTGACGACAAAGCCGCCGGCCGCACCGCGAGCAGCCATCACGCCATAGAGCTGACGCACCACATCCACACCCACCTTGTAGGCCCGCCACTGCTTGCACTGCACGAGGAACTTCTCGCCGCTCTTGCTCAGCAGCAGATCCACGCCACCGTCGGCCCCGCCACCGCCGTTTTCAAGCACTCGGTAGCCGCGCTGGCGGAAAGCCTCGCCCACCAGCAACTCGAAGCGCTGCCAGCTCATGCCGTCCAGCGCGTCGGCAGCCGAGGCCTTGACGGCCGCGTCGGCAGCGAGTTGGCGACGATCGCGGCGGCGCCAGGCGGATACAGCGGCACCGGCCAGACAGATCAAGGGCAGGATGTACTGCCCGCCCGTTGCCAAGCCCTTCACCATGATCTGCACCACGCCGCTACCCGCCGCACCAGGAGCGAGCTTGGGCGTAAACGGCTCGGCAGCGATCTGGTGCAGCCACACATACGACACCAGCGCCAGCAGCACGCCAGCCCACCAGGGCAGCATCGCCACCAGATCCATCAAGTCCTCGGCAGGACTACTCTTTCCCTTGCGTGGGCTTCCCATGTCTGTGGCCTCCCTGTCGTGAATTGCAATCACCAACGGCACAGGCCCCTCTGCGTGGGCGCTGATTTGGGAGCTTAGCAGGCGGCGGGGAGGAGGAACTGCGACAGCGCTGCCGCTGAGTGGGCCTGCACGGCTGGCCTAAACCCTATCCCCAAAAAGCCGCTCGTTCGAGCACTTCATGCTGCCGCCGCCAGTCCGGCATCTGCCGGGCCACAACACGACTGCGGAAACATCTATTGAAGTTCGGGCTCTCATGGGGGATGGTTCGGCACGCTGGATGAAGGGCCGCGGATTTCGTCAGTGCGAGAGGGCGCCACTGTATGTGTCGTGGGAGACCCCTCGATTGACGCTAGGGGAGCTCACTCCGCCGCGCTGCCGACCAGCGGAACCCCTGAACCATTCATAACATCATTTCCAAAAGCACCACATTTACATCAAGTGTAAAGGTGGACTTGACGACATATGCCATCTTGCCTAAACTGCCTCGATGGAAGTTGAGTTCGACGATGACGACCTGGACCGCCTTGAGACTGACCCCCAATTCACGGCGGGCTTCGCCCAGGAGGTCGTCAGGGCGTATCGAAAACGGATGCAGCAGATTCGAGCTTTCAGAGACGAGCGCGACTTCATGCAACTGAAGTCCCTCCACTTCGAGAAGCTCAAAGGAGACCGGGTAGGGCAACACTCGGTGCGACTCAATCTGCAATGGCGGCTGATTCTGGAAATCAGAGGCGACCACCCCTGCAAAGTCGTGGGCATCGTCGAAATCGTTGACTATCACTAGAAGCTTGGAGAGCTCATGAACGCACGCGTACCTGCTGAAGTGTTCCCGCCGGGAGAGTTCCTGCGGGAAGAGCTGGAAGCGCGGGAATGGAGCCAGCAGGAGCTGGCCGACATCTTGGATCGCCCGCCACGGCTTATCAGCGAACTCATCGCTGGCAAGCGGGCTATCACTCCCGAAACGGCCAAGGGCCTCGCGGAGGCTTTCGGCACGTCGCCGGACTATTGGATGAACTTGGAGAGCCAGTACCAGCTATCCAAGGTGACCGTCCCCAACGACAACGTCGCTCGCAAAGCACGCCTGTACACGCACTTTCCCGTACGGGAGATGGTCCGTCGTGGGTGGGTTCGCGCCAGCGAAAGCGTTGAGGTTTTGGAGCAGCGCTTCTGCGAGTTCTTCGCCATTCCCAGCGTCGACGTAGCACCTCAGCTGTGCCACAACGCCAAGAAGACGCACGCCAACGCAGACACCAATCCATTGCAGTTGGCCTGGTTGTTCCGGGTGCGAGCGATTGCCAGCCAGCAGCTTGTGCCGGCCTACTCGAAGGCCAAGCTGGTCTCGACCGTAGAGAAGCTTCGCGCACTGCTGCTTGCACCGGAGGAGGCACGACATGCCCCTCGTCTACTTGCGGAGGCGGGTGTCCGCCTGGTATTTGTCGAGTCGTTGGCAGGCTCCAAGATGGATGGCGCCTGCTTCTGGCTGGATGACACCAAGCCTGTCATCGGCATGACGCTGCGCTTTGACCGGATCGACAACTTCTGGTTCGTGCTTCGCCACGAAATCGAGCACGTGCTTCAAGAGGACGGGAAGGCCGAGAAGCAAGCCGTCATCGACACGGACGTGGGTGACTCGAAGGATGAACTGCCGGAGTACGAGCGCCGGGCCAACTCGGCGGGCGCTGACTTCTGTGTCCCGACGGGCGAGTTGGATGACTTCATCGCTCGGGTGCAGCCGTACTTCTCGGAAGAACGGGTGCTGCGATTCGCACAACGCATCCAGGTCCATCCGGGGCTGGTGGTTGGGCAACTGCAGCGCCGCCTCGAGCGACATGACTTCCTGCGCAAGCACCAGGTGAAGGTGCGTGCGTGTGTACTACCGTCAGCGGGTGTTGATGGTTGGGGATCGTTCACCGAATAGCCATCAAGCGTTGGAGGTTCTCATGTCCGCGTAAGGAAACCAAGTCAAGGCATACATCGAGCGCTACAAGGCCGAAACGGGCGGCGACGCGCTTCTCGACCCGCATGCGGTCGCAGCATGGGCGTACAAGAATGGCCTGCACCGGCCAAGCGTTCGCACGGTGGTCGACGTCATCGCTCAGGACATCGCTCAGTTCTTCCGAGAGGAGTACCGCACCAACGAGGATGGTCAGCGGTACCGTGCCAAGCATGCGGTCCGCTCAAAGAGGGGCGAGCGCACGATGTCCTTGTGGGCGGATATTGACGACGACAAGGCGCCCCGAGAGCACTTCGTCCGGTCATTCGCGCAGCGCCGCCAGCAGATCGTCGGGGATTGCTTTCAGCTGAAGACCGACGTGGACGTCTACAACGGCAAGAACCCCGGCAAGATTCCTATCCAGGTCCCACTCAACTTCACGCTGGACGTGGAGGAGCTTCAACTCCCCCTCAAAGGCAAGAAGGCTGCCTGACACGTCGCGGGCGTACCTGCCGCTGGAGCAGCATGGCGCCATGAACCAACCGACAGCTCGCAGTCCCTCGACACAACCTACCCGTACCAGGGCTGTTGACGGGCCGGCACTGAGCTACCTGAGCTATTGGTCGATGGCGCCCATCGACCGTGTCGTGCTTGTCAAAGCAGGAGTTCCTGTGAGCCTGACACGCCAGCTCGCCCAGGACCTCGGAGTTCCCAAGACCAAACTGCGCAAATGGCTGTCTCTTTCGTCGAGGCCACCGGCCCGTCGCGCCCGACGGGCCTGCATCGAAGCAGAACGTCTGCTGGGCCTGGCTCGCCTCATTGGCGAAGTGGAGCAGATCATGCTGGAGTCTTCCGACGAAGTGGCCTTCGATGCCGCGCGCTGGTTCGGGAGGTGGCTGACTGAGCCCCAACCAGCTCTTGGCGGAGCAGAGCCTCGTGAATACGTTGACTGTGGCGACGGCCGCGAATTGCTGTCGACCTTGCTTCGCCAGCAGCAGAGCGGTGTTTGCCTGTAACGGTCCGGTGCCTTACCGGGAGCTGCATTGCCGAGGGTGCCTACCGTGGATCGGAGGCAGACCGTGGTGAGCGAAGTCGCGAGGGGGGATGCGGACGATTTCTTGGACTACCTGGAGGTAGTTCATGTATTCATACGAGGACCGGCTTCGAGCCGTGCAGCTGTACATCAAACTGGGCAAGCGCATCCGCTTGACCATCAGGCAGCTGGGATATCCGACGAAGAACGCACTCAAGACCTGGTACCGCGAGTACGAATCTAGCCAGGAGCTGCGCGCCGGCTACAAGCGGCCTGCGAAGTTTTCCCAGGCCCAGAAGGAACGGGCTGTCGAGTACTACCTTGCGCATGGCCAGTGCATCGCGGCGACGATCAGGTCGCTGGGCTACCCCTGCAGGTCATTGCTGTCCGCCTGGCTTCAAGAGCTTCATCCGCAGCGCACGCGCGTCGTCGGTCGATCGCATGAGTTGGCGCCCGAAGCCAAGCAGTCAGCTGTGATTGCCTTCTGCACGCGCCCGGCCAGCGCGCAGGCTGTGGCCGACGAGGTCGGAGTGTCGCGGGGCTCGCTGTACAAGTGGAAGAATCAACTGCTCGGCCACGACGCACCCGCATCCATGACGCGCAAACATGACGCCCCTGCAAGCTCAGATCGAGCTGACCTGGAACAGCAGGTCGAGACGCTGCGACAAGACATCCGGCGGCTGCAGCTCGAGAGGGACCTGCTGAAGAAGGCGAATGAACTCTTAAAAAAAGAGCTGGGCATCGATCAGCAGCCCCTGACGAACCGGGAGAAGACGCTGCTGGTTGATGCCCTGAGGTCGACCTACACGGTAACGGAATTGCTCTGTGGATTGAACCTGCCGCGCAGTTCCTACTTCTACCATCGGGCCCGACTCGAGGTCGCCGACAAGTACGCAGACGTCCGCCAGGCCATGACCAACATCTTCGAAGCGCAACTACCACTGCTACGGCTACCGGCGAATCCACGCGTCGCTGAGCGAGCAGTGCGTGAACGTCTCGGAGAAGGTCGTGCGCCGTCTCATGAAGCAGGAGTGCTTGGTCGTCGCGACGAGCAAACGCCGCCGGTACGGCTCCTACATGGGAGAGATCAGTCCGGCGCCCGACAACGTGCTGAACCGAGATTTCAGCGCCGGCGCGCCGAACGAGAAGTGGCTCACTGACATCACGGAGTTCCAGATCCCAGCGGGCAAGGTGTATCTCTCGCCCATGATCGATTGCTTCGACGGCATGGTCGTGAGCTGGTCGATCGGCACGCGGCCCAACGCCGAGTTGGTCAACATGATGCTGGACGCTGCGATCGACAAAGTCGCTGCCAGTGGCGAGCGGCCCGTGGTGCATTCCGATCGTGGCGGCCACTATCGGTGGCCAGGCTGGCTGGCTCGAATCGCTGACGCCAAGCTGGTCCGCTCGATGTCACGCAAGGGATGCTCGCCGGACAATGCCGCCTGCGAGGGCTTCTTCGGTCGGCTCAAGACCGAGATGTTCTTTGCCCGCGATTGGCTCTCGACAACCATCGACGAGTTCGTCGCGGCGGTGGATGCCTACATCCGCTGGTACAACAAGGTTCGGATCAAGAGTTCACTGGGCTTCCGCAGTCCCGCCGAGCATCGGCGGCGCCTGGGGCTCGCTGCATAACCAGTCCAAGTTATTGTCCGCATCCCCGATGGGTCAGTTCGATGCGATCGCCAACAAACCAGCGGCACCGTTCCGGCGCCACTACAGACCCAGGAGTAATCTCCATCAACCCAGCGGATTCCTCAAATCGACTGGTACGGGTTCTGGGGGCAGGTCAGCTAGGTTGGACACAGCATGGCAGCGGCGAACGCTACGCTCGCAAACGGTCGTTCCTTACAGCGAGCGTAGCAGTCGCCGCTGCCATGCTCTCCAAAAAGACCTACAAACATGTAGGGTTAATTTGGCGAAAATCCAATTAAATCAACTGGTTAGCGATGCACTTCTTATAATGTGAAGTTTGGTCAAGCACATGTTTGACCGTAGTTCGGGATATGTAGGACACTGCCGACAGGCATAGCCTACGAGGTCACCCCCTGGCAGTTCGGTGGCCGTCAAGAGCCCGCGCAAGCGGGCTTTTGCATTTCTAGACCGCGAAGCAGCTGTACTTGATGCCAAGAAGGCCGTTTTCTTCGGTGCAGTGTGTGTCGATAAGCTTGCCGCTCGCAAGGAGTGATTGGTACGGCAGGTTCTCTTTGTCGTAGCCCGCTTTGCAGACTGGCCAGAGTACAAGATCGGCGAATTGCATCAGTGCCGAGTCTTGCGTTTTGATTCTGAATTCGAACAAGGTCTCGCGTAGCGCCTCTGCGCTCAACGGAGCATACTGCTGCGAATTTTGAGGATTGAACGGCAATCCATCTTCTCGCATCTGGTCGTAATAGCCTTTAAATTGCTTCTCGGTATGTTTGTCACTCCGTTCGGCAAACACTCTTAGCCTAGCGTCCCGATGCCGGGCTACCTTAGCAGCTCGTTCGACCACGATCCCAAAAGCAGTTCGGCAAAGTCTCCAGCGACGTGGGCCGTACTCTTGCATATATCGCGCGTTGTACCCCGGCCGGTCGACGACACAGGCGATCACATGCATAGGCAACCCGGTAATCAGGTCAGTCAATTCCGTGTAGAACTGATCCTTTCTGCGTGCCTGGCAACTCGCCAGCCAACGGAAGCGTTCGGTTCGATGGCGAATGTCGTACGAACGGAAGGGCTCATGCCCCAATTCTGGCCATCGGGCGCGGAACGCTGCGATCTGTTCTTTGGCCGCCTGCTCGTCGGTGCCATTGATGAGCAGCCCACCAAGCGCAAACCAGTCAGGCTCGTTGGAAGCGGTAGGTTTGCGATCGGGGTCTCGGGACCCCGAGTCGTCCATGTAGAAGTGGCATTCTGGAACCATGAGGAACTATCGCACCATTTGATTGTCCCGAGCTCCGGACGCGATGGCGGTCGTTCGGATAAGCCACTGCCGACCTCTGAACTGGTCGGTGATGTGTTGTGGTGCTTGCAGACCTCGCGAATTGACTCCTGCTTGTTGGTCAACGGTTCACAGGATCACAAGCTTCCCTGATTGGTATGAGAAGCGACTCGAATTCAGAAGGCAATTCTGGACGAGCTTGACGCAAGCGAAGCCCGGGGCTTACCAGGCGCCCAAAAGCAAAGGCCCAGCGGTGCTGGGCCTTTGATCTTCAAGACGGTAAGGGCGGCGACTCAGACACGACCAGTTCACTCGCGCAGCGCACCACAGAGAGCCCGACCTACACCTGCGCCGTCCGAGGGGACCAGCCCCGTGGGGAGATTAGGCCAGTCGCATTAACTAGCGACCGCCAGTCGCAGAACTGTGGCGCGAGTCGCAATTAACTTGGCGCCCTACGTCTACAAGACGTCAAACGTCGATATTCCCCGCCCTCAACGCATTGCTCTCGATGAAGTCGCGGCGCGGCTCCACTTCGTCGCCCATAAGCATGGTGAAGACCTTGTCGGCCTCGATGGCGTCCTCGATCTGCACACGCAGCAGGCGGCGCACATTGGGGTCCATGGTGGTTTCCCAGAGCTGCTCGGGGTTCATCTCGCCCAGACCCTTGTAGCGCTGGCGGCCCACCGAGTTTTCGGCTTGCTGCATCAGCCAGTCCATGGCACCGCGGAAATCGGCCACCTTGGATTCCTTGGCCTTTTCGCCTTCACCCTTGCGCACCAGTGCACCTTCGCCCACCAGGCCCTTGAAGGTGGTGCCGGCGGCGGACAGCACCTGGTAATCAGCGCCGTGCACGAAGTCGGCATTGATGATGCTGGCGCGGGTGTTGCCGTGGTGCTTGCGGGCAATGCGCAGGAAGAGCTTGTCGGTGCGGGCGTCGTATTCGCTCGTCACGGTGGCGTCGTGCAGCGCGCCTTGCAGCGCAGTGGCAGCGGCTTCGGCGGCTTCCTTGTTGTCGAGGTTGATGCTCAGGCCGGTGGCCAGCAGGCGCAGGGCCTCGAAGTCCATCCAGTTGGCCAGGCGGTTGATGACGTTTTCGGCCAGCACGTATTGGCGCGCCAGGGTCTCGAAGGCTTCGCCCTTGAGCACGGCGCCACTGCCGGTGTGCAGCTCGGCGTCCTGCAGCGCCACCTTCAGCAGGAAGGCGTCCAGCTCGTGCGCGTCCTTCAGGTATTGCTCGTGCTTGCCGACCTTCACCTTGTAGAGCGGCGGCTGCGCGATGTAGATGTGGCCGCGCTCCACCAGCTCGGGCGTCTGGCGGTAGAAGAAGGTCAGCAGCAGGGTGCGGATGTGGGCGCCGTCCACGTCCGCGTCGGTCATGATGATGATGCGGTGGTAGCGCAGCTTGTCGGGGTTGAAATCATCGCTGCCGGCGCCGCGGCCGATGCCGGTGCCCAGAGCCGTGATCAGCGTCAGGATTTCATTGCTGGTGAGCAGCTTTTCGTAGCGCGCCTTCTCGACATTCAGGATCTTGCCGCGCAGCGGCAGGATGGCCTGGAACTTCCGGTCGCGGCCCTGCTTGGCGGAACCGCCGGCGGAGTCGCCCTCCACGATGTAGATCTCGCACAGGGCGGGATCTTTTTCCTGGCAGTCGGCCAGCTTGCCGGGCAGGCCCAGGCCGTCGAGCACGCCCTTGCGGCGGGTCATCTCGCGGGCCTTGCGCGCGGCTTCGCGGGCGCGGGCGGCGTCGAGGATCTTGCCGCAGATGATCTTGGCATCGGTGGGGTTCTCCAGCAGCCAGTCAGTCAGCTTGTTGGCGACGATGTCTTCCACAGGGCCGCGCACTTCGCTGGAGACCAGCTTGTCCTTGGTCTGGCTGCTGAACTTGGGCTCAGGCACCTTGACGGACACCACACAGGCCAGGCCTTCGCGCATGTCGTCGCCGGCCACTTCAACCTTGGCCTTCTTGGCCAGGTCGTTGTCGGTGATGTACTTGTTGAGCACCCGGGTCATGGCGGCGCGCAGGCCGGTGAGGTGGGTGCCGCCGTCGCGCTGCGGGATGTTGTTGGTGAAGCAGAGCACGTTCTCGTTGAAGCCGTCGTTCCACTGCATGGAGACTTCAACGCCGATATTGGTGCCCTGGTCCGAGGTCTTGTCGCCCTGGGCGTGAAAGATGTTCGGGTGCAGGGTGGTCTTGCCCTTGTTGATGAACTCAACAAAGCCGCGCACGCCGCCGGCATAGGCGAAGTTGTCTTCCTTGTTGTTGCGCTCGTCGACCAGGCGGATCTTGACGCCGTTGTTCAGGAACGAGAGCTCGCGCAGGCGCTTGGCCAGGATGTCGTAGTGGAAGTCGTTGTTCTGCTGGAAGATCTCGGTATCCGGCAGGAAGTGCACTTCGGTGCCGCGCTTGTCGGTCTCGCCGACGATGCGCATGGGGCTGGTCTCGAAGCCGTCCACCACTTCGATCAGGCGGTCTTGCGGGATGCCTTGCTTGAACTCGATCTGGTGCACCTTGCCATCGCGGCGCACCACCAGGCGCAGCCACTTGGACAGGCCGTTCACACAGGAGACGCCCACGCCGTGCAGGCCGCCCGAGACCTTGTAGCTGTTCTGGTTGAACTTGCCGCCAGCGTGCAGCTCGGTCAGCGCGATTTCAGCCGCACTGCGCTTGGGCTCGTGCTTGTCGTCCATCTTGACGCCGGTGGGGATACCGCGGCCGTTGTCGATGACACTGATCGAGTTGTCGGTGTGGATGGTGACGATGATGTCGTCGCAGTGGCCGGCCAGCGATTCGTCGATGGAGTTGTCCACCACTTCGAACACCAGGTGGTGCAGGCCGGTGCCATCCGAGGTGTCGCCGATGTACATGCCCGGGCGCTTGCGAACCGCCTCCAGGCCTTCCAGGATCTGGATCGAGTCTGCGCCGTAGACCGCACCCGATGCGGCTTCCGCTGACACAGCGGCTTGCTGCTTGTCGGTCAGGCCTTCGGGGTTGCTATCGGGTGTGGTGTTGTCGCTCATGGGGCAGGTCTCAAGGCCGCGAGGCGGCCACTACAACTTTCAAACTAGAACCCCCCGCTCGGCGGGGGGCAGGGGGGTGCCCAGGGAGGGGCACCGCCGATGAGGATCTGAGGCAGGCCTCAGATCCTCATCGGCATGACGACGTACTTGAAGCCCGTCTGCTCAGGGATGGTGATCAGCGCGCTGGCAGAGCTGTCGTTCAGGTCGATGCTGACCATGTCCTGGCTCATGTTCTGCAGCGCGTCCATCAGGTAGGTCACGTTGAAGCCGGTCTCGATCAGGTCGCCGCCGTAGTCGATCTCGATTTCTTCCTTGGCCTCTTCCTGCTCGGCATTGCTGGAGGCAATGCTCAGCAGGCCCGGCTCGAAGGACAGGCGCACGGCCTTGAATTTCTCGCTGGTCAGGATGGCAGCGCGTTGCAGGCTGGCCAGCAGCGGCGCGCGGCCCATCGTCACGCGGAACTTGTGGTTCTTGGGGATCACGCGGTTGTAGTCGGGGAACTTGCCTTCGACCAGCTTGGTGACGAACTCCATGCCCGAGAAAGTGAACTTGGCCTGATTGCCGGCGAAGCGCATCTCGATGGGCTGATCGTCCGAGCCATCCTTGCCGCCGTCCTTCAGCAGGCGCATCAGCTCCAGCACGGTCTTGCGCGGCAGGATGACTTCCTGCTTGGGGATGTCGGTTTCCAGCGTGGCCTGGGCCAGCGCAAGGCGGTGGCCGTCGGTGGCCACCAGGGTCAGGTTCTTGCCTTCGGCGACGAACAGGATGCCGTTCAGGTAGTAGCGGATGTCGTGCACCGCCATCGAGAAGTGCACCTGGTTGATCAGGGCCTTCAGCGTCTTCTGCGGCACGCTGAAGGCAGGGCCGAAGTCAGCGGCTTCCTGCACCAGCGGAAAGTCATCGGCCGGCAGGGTCTGCAGTGTGAAGCGGCTCTTGCCGCCCTGCAGCGTCATCTTGCTGGCGTTGCTGGTCAGGCTGACGGTCTGGTCGGACGGCATCGAGCGCAGGATGTCGATCAGCTTGCGGGCGCCCACGGTGGTGGAGAAGTTGCCGGCATCGCCATCGAACTCGGCGGTAGTGCGCACCTGGATTTCGAGGTCGCTGGTGGTCAGCTCGACCTGCGAGCCTTGCTTGCGAATCAGCACATTGGCCAGGATGGGCAGGGTGTGGCGGCGCTCCACGATGCCGGACACGGCCTGCAGCGCGGCAAGCACTTTGTCCTGGGTGGCTTTCAACACAATCATGTCAACCTCTCTCCACTTGTTCTGAGGGCGTTACGCGCCTCGCTTGCAGCCCCGCCCGATCAAGGAATGACGCGCGCGCGAGAAACACCGCGCATTTTCACCCAGGAATGGGGTAATTCCCGGGGGTGGAAACCATGTCTTTGCGGCAGCAGCACGCCGCTGGCGCGCTTGGGCAGCCCGCGGCGGCTCACCCCTTCAGCGTCTGCTCCAGCACGTGCAGCTGCTGGTTCAGCTCGGTGTTCTTCTGACGCTCGCCGCCAATCTTGCGCACCGCGTGCAGCACGGTAGTGTGGTCGCGGCCGCCGAACAGCTCGCCGATCTCGGGCAGGCTCTTCTGCGTCAGCTCCTTGGCCAGGTACATCGCGATCTGGCGCGGCCGCGCAATGCTGGCCGGGCGCTTCTTGCTGTACATGTCGGCGACCTTGATCTTGTAGAAATCGGCCACCGTCTTCTGGATGTTCTCCACCGAGATCTGGCGGTTCTGGATCGACAAGAGGTCTTTCAGGGCCTCGCGTGCCAGCTGGATGTTGATTTCCTTGTGCGAGAAGCGGCTGTAGGCCAGCACCTTGCGCAGCGCGCCTTCGAGCTCGCGCACATTGGCGCGCACGTTCTTGGCGATGAAGAAGGCCACGTCCTCGGGCATGGGCGTCTGTTCCGCCTCCGCCTTCTTGATCAGGATGGCCACCCGCATTTCCAGCTCGGGGGGCTCGATCGCCACCGTCAGGCCGGCGTCGAAGCGGCTGGTCAGGCGCTCGTCGATGTCCACCAGGCCCTTCGGATAAGTGTCCGAGGTCATGATGATGTGTGCGCGCTTGGCCAGCAGGGCCTCGAAGGCGTTAAAGAACTCCTCCTGCGTGCGGTCCTTGCCGGCGAAGAACTGCACATCGTCGATCAGCAGCAGATCCAGCGAGTGGTACTTGGCCTTCAATTCATCGAAGGTCTTGCGCTGGTAGTTCTTGACCACATCCGAGATGAACTGCTCGGCGTGCAGATACAGCACGCGCGCATCGGGCTTGTCCTTCAGCAGCGCATTGCCCACCGCGTGGATCAGGTGGGTCTTGCCCAGGCCGACGCCGCCGTAGATGAACAGCGGGTTGTACATCTGGCCCGGCGCACCGGCCACATGCAAGGCTGCGGTGCGCGCCATCTGGTTGGCACGGCCAGGCACCAGCGTGTCGAAGGTCAGGGCCGGGTTGATGCGGTGGCGCGACGCGCTGGGCGGCGGCCCCAGCGCGGCCGGGCCGGACGGCTGAGGCGAGGCCACTGCCGGCTTTTCCCCTGCAGCAGCAGGCACAGGTGGCGACACCGGACGCAGACCGTTGTGCAAAACCTGGCCGACGGCAATCGGCTGATTGGACGGCAAGGCAGGGACGCGGCCCACAGCCTCTCGCTGCGCCAGCGCCAGCTCCAGCCGGGCCGGGCGGCCCGCCAGTTCGCTGAGGATGGTCTCGATGCGGCCGGCATACTGGTTGCGGATCCAGTCGAGCTTGAAGCGATTGGGCACGCGCAGCGACACCACCAGCCCGTGCTCGCCGCTCTGGCCTGCGGCCTCCGCCACGTCTGCAGGCGGCAGCGGACGGATCCAGGTATTGAATTGTTGTTCGGGGATTTCAGCCGCCAGCCGCTCACAGCCGCGCTGCCATAGTTCCGCCCCAGACATCTCTGCGCTCATTGTGGAAAACTTGTTCTTGAGCGGCCAAATTGTACCCATCGGCGGCCGCGAAAGAGCAGGTTATCCACAGATTTTTCTGCGGGGTCAAGCCCCGGGAATCCCCAGTTTCTGATTCCCCGGGTTTGACCCGAGTGCAGATCTTTGGTGTAATCGCGGGTTTTCCGGGCGCTGGACGGCTTGCGCTTGGGCGCATGGGCTCTGCCCATGCCTCCAGGCGAATGCAAGAAAGACTGAAGCGATGTGCCGTGTCAGCGCGATGCACATCGGTGGCGGTCAGGCACGGCTCGACTTTGGTCGGGCGGTGCTGGCGGCCAAACAGGGTCAGCACCTGACCGATGTGCCCACATTTGCCAAGACGCCTTCCAGGGCGCTCGCGGCGCACTTTGCTCTAGAAGAGGTTCAGCATGAAGCGTACTTACCAAGCATCCAAGACCCGTCGCGCCCGTACCCACGGCTTCCTGGTCCGCATGAAGACCCGTGGCGGCCGCGCCGTGATCGCTGCGCGCCGCGCCAAGGGCCGCAAGCGCCTGGCTGTCTAAGCCGGATCGCGAGACATGATCGGCCGCATCCAGCGATCGGCCGACTTTGAGCGCGTGCTGGGCAGCCCCAGCCGCGCCCGCAGCGCCCATTTCGCCGTGCATCACATCACGGCCAGGCCCAGCGTCCCGGGCAAGAGGTTTTCCACAGCCTCAGCACAGTTATCAACAACTGATGCACCGGCAGTCCACAGCCCTGTGGACGGATCGCCTGCGGCCGCAGCGCAAAACGCACAGCCCGAGCCGTCGGTCGCCCTCGCGCCCGACCGCATGTGGCTGGGCTGCGTCGTGCCCAAGCGCAATGCCAAGCGTTCGGTGACCCGTTCGCTGATGAAACGCCAGATCCGCTCGGCCTTCGGCTCGGCGGCTGCCGCTGCTTTGCCGCCCGGCCTCTGGGTGGTGCGGCTGCGCGCGCCGTTCGAGCCCAAGCAGTTTCCCAGCGCAGCCTCTGACGCCTTGAATGCGGCCGTGCGCGCTGAGTTGGCAGAGCTGGTGGCCAAGCTGCTGCGGCGCACGGCACCTGCAACGTCCGGCGCCACCTGAGCGAGCCGCACCATGGACGCGCCGAAGCCGATCAAACGCACCCTGCCGCAGCGCCTGCTGATGGGGCTGGTGCGCGGCTATCAGCTGCTGCTGAGCCCGTGGATCAATGCCGGCTGCCGCTACTCGCCAACCTGCTCGGCCTATGCCATGCAGGCGCTTGAAAAGCACGGCGCCTGTGCCGGAACCTATCTGGCTGCAGCGAGAATCCTGCGCTGCAACCCCCTGAGCTGTGGCGGGCATGATCCTGTGCCCGACAATGCGCCCGGCCTGTTCACCCGCCTCGGCTGCGGTGGACAGGCTCGACCCTCTACCTCCAATCCTGAAGCTTCCCCATGACTGATATACGCCGCACCGTACTGTGGGTGGTGTTCACCATGTCACTCGTCCTGCTGTGGGACGGATGGCAAAAGCACAATGGCCACCCGTCGATGTTCAGCCCGGCGGCACCCAAGCCCGTGGCAGCGGCCGGCTCGGCGCCGGCGGGCCTGCCCGCACCCGCCGCCCTGCCCGGCGCAGTGGCGGCCGCCCCCGGTGGCGCCGCCCCGACGGCACCCGCCGCCGGTGTGACCAGCGAGAAGGTCACCATCAGCACCGACGTCGTCAAGGCCACGCTGGACAGCCTGGGCGGCAGCTTGGTGCGCGTCGAGCTGCTCAAGCACAAGGACGAGACCGACCCGAGCGGCAATGTGGTGGTGCTGGACCGCAGCGCGCAGCGCACCTATCTGGCCCAGACCGGCCTGGTGGGTGTGGCCGGCGCGCCGAACCACCTGACGCCCATGACCTTGGTGCCAGGCAGCCGCGAGCTGAAGGATGGCGAGCAGAGCCTGTCCGTGCGCTTCGAGTCGCCCGAGCTGGGCGGCCTGAAGCTGGTCAAGACCTACACCTTCAAGCGCGGCGACTACACGGTCGACGTCAAGCACGAGGTGCAGAACGTCGGCCAGGCCGCTGTGACGCCGCAGCTGTATGTGCAGCTGGTGCGTGACGGCAACCCGCCGCCCAACGAGTCGAGCTTCTACTTCACCTTCACGGGCCCGGCGCTGTACACCGACAAGGCGAAGTTCCAGAAGATCGATTTCAAGGACATCGAAAAGGGCAAGGCCGAGCACGAGAAGAGTGCGAATGAAGGCTGGGTGTCCATGGTCCAGCACTACTTCGCCAGCGCCTGGCTGCGCACCGCGCAGAGCCCGCGCGAGTTCTACGCCAAGAAGGTCGATGCCAATCTGTACTCGGTCGGCATGGTGTTCCCAATGGCCCAGGTGGCCGCGGGTGCTGCCGTGACCGCCGATGACAAGCTCTTCATCGGACCGCAGGAAGAGAAGAAGCTGGCCGCGCTGGCTCCGGGCCTGGAGCTGGTGAAGGACTACGGCTGGTTCACCATCCTGTCCAAGCCGCTGTTCTGGCTGCTGGACCAGCTGCACACCCTGCTGGGCAACTGGGGCTGGGCCATCATTGCGCTGGTGGTGCTGCTGAAGGCAGCCTTCTACTGGCTCAACGCCAGCGCCTATCGCAGCATGGGCAAGATGAAGGCGGTGAACCCCAAGATCATGGAGATGCGCGAGCGCCTGAAGGACAAGCCGCAGCAGATGCAGCAAGAGATGATGCGCATCTACCGCGAAGAGAAGATCAATCCGCTGGGCAGCTGCCTGCCGATCCTCCTGCAGATGCCCTTCTTCATCGCGCTGTACTGGGTGCTGCTGTCCAGCGTCGAGATGCGCCATGCGCCGTGGATCTGGTGGATCACCGACCTGTCGGCCAAGGATCCGTTCTTCGTGCTGCCGATCTTGATGACGCTGTCCAGCCTGCTGCAGGTCTGGCTGAACCCGACCCCGCCGGACCCCATGCAGGCCAAGCTGATGTGGATCATGCCGCTGGCCTTCAGCTTCATGTTCTTCTTCTTCCCGGCAGGTCTGGTGCTGTACTGGCTGGTCAACAACATCCTGTCGATCGCCCAGCAATGGATGATCAACAAGCAGCTGGGCATCAAGCACTAGGCGAAATCCCCCAAATTGATCACGGCCCCCTGGCAGTTCCCCCTGCTTGGGGGCTTTTTTCTTGGCGCTGCCGGGACTCAAATGCATCACATGCGGGGCAGAGAGCTCCCGGCCGCACCAGCAGCAAGCGGCGCGGGACACCGGCCCGACGCACAGGTTCACGAGAGCGCTGTGCCCGGCCTCCCCCGCGCCATACACCTGCCGAGCATCAGCGAGAATCGCGCGATGCTTGCGCGCCACCAAGACCCCATCGCCGCCATCGCCACCGCCCCCGGCCGCGGGGCTGTGGGCATCGTGCGAGTGTCCTCACCGCAAGACCTGACCCCGCTGGTGATGGCCCTGTGCGGCCGCGCGCTGAAAGCCCGAGAAGCCACCTATCTGCCGTTTCGCGCCGCCAATGGCGAAGCAATCGACCATGGCCTGGCGCTGCTGTTCCCGGCGCCGCATTCCTACACCGGCGAGCATGTGCTGGAGCTGCAGGCCCATGGTGGCCCGGTGGTGCTGCAGCTGCTGCTGGCGCGCTGCCTGGAAGCCGGTGCCGCCGCCGGCGCGCTCAAGCACCTGCGCCTGGCCGAGCCCGGCGAATTCACGCAACGCGCCTTCCTCAACGGCAAGCTCGACTTGGCCCAGGCCGAGGCGGTGGCCGACCTGATCGACGCCAGCACCGAGGCCGCCGCGCGCAGCGCCAGCCGCGCGCTGGCCGGCGCGCTGTCGGCCGAGGTGACGACGCTGCGCGACGCGCTGATCAAGCTGCGCATGCTGGTCGAGGCCACGCTGGACTTCCCCGAGGAGGAGATCGACTTCCTGCAGCAGGCCGACGCGCTGGGCCAGCTGCAGCGCCTCACCGCCCAGCTCGACGCGGTGCTGGACCGCACCCGCCAGGGCGCGCTGCTGCGTGAAGGCATCAAGGTGGTGCTGGCCGGCCAGCCCAATGTGGGCAAGAGCTCGCTGCTCAACGCCTTGGCCGGCGCTGAGCTGGCCATCGTGACACCCATCCCCGGCACCACGCGCGACAAGGTCAGCCAGACCATACAGATCGAAGGCGTGCCGCTGCACATCAGCGACACCGCCGGCCTGCGCGAAACCGAGGATGAGGTGGAGCGCATCGGCGTGGCGCGCAGCTGGGACGCGATTGCCGACGCCGACGTCGTGCTCTTCCTGCACGACCTGACCCGCCTGGGCCAGCCCGACTACGAAGCCGAAGATGCGCTGATCAACGCCCGGCTGGCCGGCATCGATGCCAGCCGCATCCTGCAGGTCTTCAACAAGGCCGATGCCGGCGCGCCGCACGCGCTGCCGGCGGATGCGATAACGCTCTCGGCCAAGACCGGCGACGGGCTGGCTGCGCTGCGCCAGCGCCTGCTGCAGCAGGTCGGCTGGCATGCCACGCCCGAAGGCCAGTTCATCGCCCGCGAGCGCCATGTGCAGGCACTCAAGCGAACGCGCGAACATCTCGCGTTAGCGAACCAGCTGGTCACGCAAGCCCTGCCAGCACTGGACCTGTTGGCCGAGGAGCTGCGTCTCGCGCACGACGCACTCGGCGAGATCACCGGCGCCTTCTCAGCCGACGAACTGCTGGGCGTGATTTTCAGCAGCTTCTGCATCGGCAAGTAGCTCCTGCCCTGGGCCGCTTCGGTCCTCGCGGCAATCCAGCCGTCACTCTGCTGAGCTCAATCGGGCGCAGCAAGAAGTGCGGCGGCCGTGGAGTCAACGGCGAAAGCCGCTTGCGTGTAGGGAAAGTTTGAGAGTTGCTGAGGGGACAGTCCGGCAACGGTCCTTTTGATCGGCACAGCCCGCGGCATCCAGGGCATACTCATTCCAACGGCGCAGACTGTCGTGCTTAATCAAGCGCGCATCGATCCCGCCGGCCCGTTCGGACTGGACACGCTTGCGCCAGCGCCACGCAGGATGAAATGGACCTCCGGGTCGCCACAGCTTTGTAGCGATTGATGTCTGCATCGACTGAATCACCTCCCCTCTCTTTTGTTCAGTTGGCCGAACTGCTCGCGGACCCGCTGTTCTCGGGCGGACCCTTGCCCGCCTGGGTCGTGACCCTGAACGGCGCCATCCTCGGCGCCAACCGCGCGGCTAGTGACACCCTGGGCTACAGCGATGACGAATTCAAGGCTCTCACTTTCGAACAACTCGCCGAGCCGTCCGGCGCAGCGCTGCCCAAACTCGATGCGGCGCAGGCCGCTCCCCGGCTCTGGCTGCGCAGCAAGAGCCGGGGCCTGGTCCACGTCGCGCTGCTGCGGCAAAGCCTGCTGGCCGGTGCCGAACGCCTGAGCCTGGTCTCAGCCTTCGTCCTTGGCGCCGATGCGTGCGAGAGCACTTCAGCGCAGAGCCCGGCATCGCCCGGCACTCTGGATCCGAACGGCACGCAGGAACCGCCGGGCGAGATGAAGTTTCGGGCCGTCTTCGACGGCGCACCGATGGGCATGGCACTGGGCACCCTGGCGGACGGCAAGTTTGTCGACGTCAATCAGGTGCTGTTGGACATGCTGGGGCGCAGCCGGGACGAGGTCATGGGACGCACAACAAATGAGTTATCCATCTGGCTAGAGCCCATGGATCGCTCAGCCTTGATCCGCGAGGTGCTGTCCGGCAAGCCCGTGCGCCTGCACCAAACACGCATCCTGGGGGCGGGCGGTCAAGCGCGGGACGTGATGCTGTCGATCGCGATCGTCAACCTCGATGGCATCCCCCATCTGCTGGCAACCTACCAGGACATCACATCGCAGGTGCGCGAACAAGCCGCGCTGGCGCTCCGCGAAGCGCGCCTTGCACGTGCATTGCAGGGATCGGCGGAAGGTGAATGGGAGTGGCAGATCCGCACGGGCGAGCTCTACTACTCGGAGCGTTGGGCCACCCTGCTGGGCTACGAGGTCTCCGCGTTGCCTAACACCGCCGACACGCCCTTCGGCCTCTGCCATCCGGACGACAAGGAGCGCGTCAACCAGGCGCTGCAGGCGCACTTTCAGACCCGGGAGCGCCTCGACATCAACCTGCGCCTGCTGACCGCACACGGCACCTATCGCTGGGTCAAGTCACGCGCGCAGGCGACCTGGGATGCCAGCGGGCAGCCCTTTCGGCTGTCGGGAACGATCGACGACATCCACGATGACCACCTGGCAGCCCTTGGGCGCCAACGCACAGAGCAGCGATTGGCGCTGGCAACCTCGGCAGCGCGCATCGGCACCTGGGAGATGTTTCCTGATGGATCGGCCGTGTGGGATGCCGAGGCCTATCGCTCGTATGGCTACTCGCCCACGACCCCCTTGCTGCCCGAGCAGATCTACCGATGTTCTCTGAGCCATGGCGAGTTTCTTCGCACCAGGAAGTGGTTGTTGTCCACGCTGGCAAGCGGTGAGGGCGGCAGCATCGAATTCGAACTGTGCTGGCCCAATGGAGAAACCCGCTGGATGGTTGCCAAGGGCAAGGCCTTGCTCGATGCCAATGGCACACCCACCTCGCTTCTCGGCGTGAACTGGGACATTTCCGAACAACGCCGGGCCCATGAAGCCTTGCTCGGTCATCAGCGCCAGCTGTCCGAACTGGCCCATGAACTGCTGGAGCAGGAGAGGCGCACCACAAGCCGCATCGCATTGACACTGCACGACCATCTGGGACAGACGCTCACCGCCTTGCGCCTCAGCTTCGATGCCAGCCTCGGCGCCGCAGCTGACATGGCCGGTGATCGCAATGTCCAACGCATGGATGCCCTGCTGGAGCAGGCAACCTCGCTGATCCACGATGTGCTCCAGGATCTGCGCCCACCCTTCCTGGAAGACCTAGGCCTGGCAGCCGCACTGGATAACGAGATCGCCAATCCAACCTTGCAGCGGAGCTCAGTCGACTTGATGCTGCTGCTCGACGATCAGGTGGGCCAACTCCGCTGGCCCAGCGATGTCGAATACGCCTGCTTCATGATCGCCCGGGAGGCCGTTGCCAACGCACTCGAGCATTCGATGGCTTCCTTGATTCAAGTCACGTTGAATGCGAGTGGCTCGGGCCTAATGCTGGAAATCACCGACGATGGGATCGGTTTCCAGACCAAGGGACTGATGGGCCGTTCAGGCAACCTTGGGCTGGTAGGCATGCGTGAGCGGGCTCAAGCCATTGGGGCTCGCCTGGACGTGGACTCGACGCCCGGCGAGGGGGTTCGAGTCAGCTTGCGATGGGAGCCCAAGCCATGAGTCGAATCTATCTGATGGACGACCATGCCCTTGTCCGGGAGGGGCTGCGAAGCGTGCTCGAAATGGCAGGCCACGAGGTTGTGGGCGAGTCGGCAGACCCGGACATTGCAATCCGGGAGATCGTGAGCCTGCAGCCGCAGATTCTTCTCCTGGACGTCAACCTCGAGGACCGATCGGGCCTGGTGCTCCTGATGGAACTTGAGCGTCGCAAGATCTCGCTGCGCACCATCGTGCTGACGATGTCGGCCCAGCCCAGGCATGTGGCCGAGGCGATGCGCAATGGCGCGATGGGCTATGTGCTCAAGGGCTCATCTTCCCGTGAACTGCTCGCAGCGATCGACAGCGTCAAGGCGGGCATGCGCTACTTCGGCACTCGCGTTGCCGATTTGGCCATGCAAGGCATGTCATTGGCTGGACAGAGCGCGGCCATCGACACGCTGTCGGTGCGTGAACGGCAAATTCTCGAGCTGGTCGTGCACGGGCATACCAGTGCTGCCATCGCCAACAGCATCCGACTCTCGCCAAAGACCGTCGAGACCTATCGCAGCCGGCTGATGGCCAAGCTGGGCGTCGAAGACCTGCCCGCGCTGGTGCGATTCGCCATTGCTTCAGGACTCGTCAGTGCCGACTGATTCGCTGCCATCCCTTCGTCACCCATGAACTGCCTGAGCCGTACCAGGCTGTGCATCAATGACCCTCCCCCATAGTTTTGCCGAGCCCAGCCTGAGCATGCAGGCGACCCCACCCGATAGGCCCGCTTCAATGGTCCGCGCGGAAACAAGCTGGATGCAAGGCGACGTCGCCAGCGCCATTCAACAGGGCGTGACGGCCCTGGGCCAGATTGAGAGCTCCTGCCCGGCCGACGAGTTGCGCGAGGCCTTCCTCAGCGTCGCCCTCTACTGCCGGGAGTTCGGGCTCTACAAATCGTCGCTGGGTTTGGCACTGAAGGGCTTCGACAGCGCCGTGCTCGCCAGGGACAGCCGAGCCATGACACAGGCACTGGTGCTGATCGGCGTCGGTTTCACTGAGATCGGCCGGGCGGACGCCGGCCATCTGGTGCTGCTCAAGGCCCTGTCTCGCGCCGAAGCCTCGCGCCGGGTGCTCGATATCCTGCGTGTCCACAACGGCCTGCTGCTTGCAGCAGTCGCCATCCGGGAGGCCCGCGCCGCAGAGCCCCTGACTCCGCCGCAGACAGAGATCCTTCGACTGGCCGTTGAGTCTGCCCGCATCGTGGATGAAATGAGCCAGCCCGGAAGTGCCAGCAGCGGCTTCGTGCGGGCGGCGCTGCTTACGAATGCCGGCAAGGTGATGTGCAGCAGCGGCAATTTCGACAAGGGGCTGACCGACCTGCGGCAAGCGCAGAGTATCGCCATGGACGGCGGCTACCGGCTGCTGCACCTGAAGGCCTTGATCGGCGAGTTGCACGTGCTGCACCAGCGCTCCATGGCCTTGCCGCTGGAGCGCCTGCTGAATGCCATCAGCATGGCCAGGGAACTCAAGCTGAGCCGGCTGGAGCGGTCCAGCCTCAGCTTGGCGATGCGCGTGTCAGATATCGATGAGGCACTGCGTCGCGACTTCGCCCAGCGGATCCATGAGCTCGACGCCCGTCAAGGGGAGGAAGAGGCAGAGCGGCTGGTGAACCCCTACGCCACGCATGTCGACAAGATCCTGGCGGCCGCCGACCCGGCTGCGCTGGCGCACTCGCACTTCAGCATCTGACACTGCGCGTCAAGCTTGCACCAGACTCGCGATCGCGGCCGGCAGCTGGATTTCGCCAGACACCTCCCAGGAACACAAGCTGTTCATGCAGTTGACACCCAGTGACCTGAGTACGCAACTCGCAGCCACACAGGCGGTGGGACCCGGATTGATGTTTGCAGTGTCGGACCCGGCGCGGCGAAGCGCAGCTGGTGGCCGGTCGCCCAGAGCGTTGCACTCCCGGCGCTCCTCGCAGAACTGCTGCCATGCTTCGATCAGCGCCTTCATCCCGGCCAGCGTGTCGAACCATTCCCGCTTGAGCAACTGGTCGCGCTACTTGCGGTTGAATCTCTCCATAATGCCGCTCTTCCAGGGCTAGCCCAGGGCGATGAAGGCCGCACCCTTGGCCTCGTCGCGCGCTCAGCGCCTGAGCTAGGAGTGGCTTGGGATCGCGCAATGCGACCTCAGCCGGATGGCCGCCACGATGGCGAGGTACCCCGAGGGGCGTTCGTCCGGAAGAGCACAGCATCTTGAGCACGTGCCCGGCCACCAGTACCGCGAAATCGAAGTGCCCCTGATCCGGCTCCACCAAGGCGCGCACCAGCGGCATGCGTTGCAACGCCAGTTCGCACCCCACCCGGGACGCCACCTTGCGCAGCAAGTCCACCATGGGCCGGAGCTACGGCGCGCCTGCACGGATGGCAGCACCTGCTTTCAGGGCCACCGTAGTGCGCGTCCGAGAATCCAGGGCTCAGCCCCCCGACTTGGCTTGGCGCCTGAGCTCAACAGCATCAGGCAGGGCATGGCCCTGCCCATCCAGATGAAAGACCTTGACCGAATCCCCCAGCAGCTCGGCACGCTGGCGCAAGGCCCCGGCGGAGGCCGACAGCTGCTCCACCATCGCCGCGTTCTGCTGCGTGATGCCATCCAGCTGGGCGACGGCCTCGTTGACCTGCGAGATGCCCTTCAGCTGCTCATGCGAGCCGAGGCTGATCTCGCTGATGACCTCGGACACGCGCTTCACGTTCTGCAGCGTCGTGCCAATGATCGAAGACACGCGCTCGGCCTGGGACACGCCAGATGCCACGGTTCGCTCCGAGTTGTCGATCAGCACCCGGATCTCCTTCGCCGCCGCCGTCGTGCGCTGGGCCAGCGCGCGAACCTCGGCAGCCACCACGGCGAAGCCGCGCCCGGCGTCACCCGCCCGCGCCGCTTCCACCGCGGCATTGAGCGCCAGGATGTTGGTCTGGAACGAGATTGCATCGATGACCTGCGTGATCTCGGAAATCTGTCGCGATGCGTCCCGGATGGTGTGCATCGTCGTCGTCATCTCGGTCATGGCCTGGGCGCTCTTGGAGGTGTCTTCAGCGGTGTGCATGGCCAGATTGGCGGCTGCGGCGGCGCCGTCCGAGTTGGTCCGCACGGTGCCGGTGAGCTCCTCCATCGAGGCAGCCGTCTGCTCCAGGTTGGCCGCCTGCGACTCGGTGCGGCCCGACAGGTCTTCATTGCCGGCCGCGATCTCCTCAATCGCCGTCTCGATGTTCCGCACCTCGCTGCGCGCATCGCCGACGATGGACTGCAGATTCACGTTGAGCTGGTTCAAGGCACGCTTTAAGCGGCCGATGGCATCGCCAGAATCACCGATCAGCCGCTGCGTCAGGTCGCCTGCCGCCATGCGGTTCGAGAAGTCGACCAGCTCGTCGAGCGGGCGCTGCGTCAGCCTTTGCAGCAGCAGATGCCCGAGAACGGCCGCCATTGCCACTGCCAGCATGGCCCACCATTGATGGGACCACAACTCGCCCATCAAGTAGGCGCTGCCGGCCACTGCCAAGGGGATGAGCGCATGCCGCTGTGCGAGCAACCGGGGCATAAGCCGCTGTGCCCTGCCGGCCCAGCCATTGCGTTGCAGCTGGCCCTGCCTGAGGCTCAGACTCAAGGCCGAGCCGGCGTTCTCTTCGCTGCGCATGAGCTGATAGACGGCCTCAGCGGCCCTGACTTCCGCCGCTTCGGGCTTGGTGCGGACGGACATGAAGCCCACCGGCTGATTGCCTTCGAACAGGGGCGTCACGTTCGCCTTGACCCAGTAATGTCCGCCGTCCTTTCTGCGGTTCACGACGATGGCGCTCCAGGGCTGGCCGCCGCTGATGGTGCTCCACATGTCGCGGAAGGCCTCTTCCGGCATGTGGGGGTGTCGGATCATGTTGTGCGGCTGGCCCAGCAGCTCCGCGCGCTGATAGCCGCTGACCTCCACAAAGGCCGCATTGCAGTAGACGATGCGCCCCTTCAGATCGGTCGTCGAGACCAGCGTCATCCCGTCTGGGAATGCATATTCATGTCCGGTGATGGGTCCGTTGTCGCGCATGAACTTCTCCTCAGGAGTCAGGTAGGCATGAAGCTGTGCATGATCTGCTTGATGTTCTGCGGCTTGCTGAACAAGTAGCCTTGGAAGAACTCACATCCCAGCAAGGACAACAACTCGAACTGCTCGTCGGACTCGACGCCCTCGGCAACAACCTTCAAGCCCAGGGTCTTGCCGAGTGCGATCACCGTCTTGCAGATCGCCGCGTCGCCGCTGGCGTGGTGAATCTCCTTGACGAAGGAGCGGTCGATCTTCAGCACACTGACCGGCAAGCGCTGCAGATAGGTCAGCGACGAGTAGCCCGTGCCGAAGTCGTCGATCGAGAACTTGACGCCCAGCTTGCACAGCTCGCGCATCTTGCTGATCGAGCCTTCAACATCATGCAGCAACAGGCTCTCGGTCAGTTCGAGCTTCAGCTTGCGCGGATTGGCGCCGGACTCCTGAAGTGCGCGGCTGACTTCGGCCACAAAGGTCGGCTGCCGCATCTGGCAGCTGCTGATGTTGACGGCCAGCGTCCAGTTGCTGGCGGTCGGATGCGTGGCCCAGCCGGCGAGCTGCCGGCAGGCTTGCGTCAGCACCCAGTGGCCGATTTGCAGGATCAGGCCCGACTGCTCGGCCAATGGAATGAACTCCAGCGGCGGCACCCAGCCACGCGTCGGGTGCCGCCATCGCAACAGGGCTTCGACGCCCACAGGCACACGCTGCTTGTCGACGACCGCCTGATAGTGCAGCTCCAGCTCACCCCGACCCACGGCTTCGCGCAGGTCTGACTCGAGTGACGCGCGCGCGAGCGCCGCATCCTGCATTGCCGGGTCGTAGAAGCGCCACGCATTGCGCCCGGCTGACTTGGACTGGTACATCGCGAAGTCGGCTCGCTTGAGCAGATCCTCGATCGACTGCTCGTGATCACGGAACAGGCACACGCCGAGACTGGCACTGCAGAGATATCGCTGGCCTGCCAGGCTGTAGGGCTCGGCAAGTGTGCTGACGATCTTCTCAGACACCACCTGCGCCGCCGCAGCAGCCTCCATGCCATCCTCGCTCAGCTCTTCGAGCATGACAACGAACTCGTCGCCGCCCAGACGGGCCACCGTGTCCTCCTCCCGGACCAGCGCGACCAGCCGGCGTGCCACCTGCATCAGCAGTTCATCGCCCAGCTGATGGCCCCTGGAGTCATTCAGATTCTTGAAGTGGTCCAGGTCGATGAAGATCAGCGCCCCGGTTCGCTTGTATCTGGCGCTCGATGCCTGCGCCATCCGCAGCCGATCCATCAACAGCCGCCGGTTCGGCAGGCCGGTGAGCACATCGAAGTAGACGAGCTTTTGGACTTCCTGCTCGATGCGCTTGCGCTCGCTGATGTCGCGTTCGATGGCGACCCAATGCGTGAACCAGCCGGAGCTGTCGGCAATAGGGGTGAGGCTCATCTCGACCCAGTAGGGCTCGCCGCTCTTGCGGTAATTGATCACCTCGACACAGGTGGACTGCCAGGTGCTGAGCGCGATCCGCACCAGATCGAGCTGCGCGCGCTCGGTGGCAGGCCCCTGGAGAAGCCTCGGGGTCTTGCCGAGCACCTCTTCGCGCGAGTAGCCCGTCGTCCGGACGAACGCGTCATTGACATAGACGATGCGCGGGCCGGGGCTGTCGTTCGTCCCCGCTTCCGTGATGAGCACCATGTCGTTCAGATGCGCCATGCAAGAGCCCAGCAGACCCAGCTCCTGCTTCAGCTGGCGGGTGCTGTGACGCTGGTAGACCGACACCACCAGGCCGGCCAGCTCAGCACCACACTGGCGCTCCTCGGCTTCCCACGGCGTGTTCTCGCCCTTGATCTGCTCGGTCCAGATATCGAACGAAGTGCGCGGCCCAAAGGCCAGCGCCCCCCCGGACTGCGGCATCAGCTGCTTCAGCGGCTGGCCTGCCCAACGAACCTGGCTGACAACCTGCTTGCGCAGGAACAGCAGGAAGCTGTGGGCCTCACCGGACAAGGTCGCGAGCATGGCGCCGCCCCAAGGCGCCCAAGCATCCGGATCGCCTGACCCGAGCTCGCAAAGGCGATGGCTGCAGAGAACGTCGCCGGCAATCAGACTCTCCGCTCGGAGCTTCACGGCCTCGCAATGCTCGTCCGGCAGCGGCGGCTTGATCAGCCATTGCCCGTGCAGAAACAGTCCGAAGCCCTGCACCTGCAAGGGTTCAGCCGCCTCGCCCAGCGCCGTCTCCATCAGCTTCT
>NZ_JBILQK010000085.1:0-15787 GCF_044373315.1 Roseateles sp.
GATGAGGATGTGGTTGTTCTTCATCGTGATCGTTCCAAGCGCCAGGGGCGCCCTCCCATGAAACGTTGAACTTCGCCTAGTGCGCACCATCGCAGCAGGCGTCTTTGCCTCGCATCATCACGGACGCGCCGGGTCAGCCTGGGCGCCAAGCGCACCATGGCGGGCGAGCCAGGAGCGCGCTTGACAAGCTGTTGAGCAGCGCAGGCGGTTAGGCTGCATCCCACTCGACTTGGTCGAGCGCAGAGGGAGCCGGATAACTCATGAGCTGGGCTTGGCGGCCGCAGAAGGCGGTGACAGCCAATGGAGGGCTCCACAACGCTACTGAGCGGTCATCGGCGCCCTAGCCCACTTGTGCGACACCTACACACCACGGCCCGAGGCCGAAGCTCAACCTGTGGCAACGTAGCCCCAGTCCACCGCGGCTTGTTGGGCAAGTGCAAATCCATCGGGGACCAAGTCGGCAATGTGACACTTGCCCCACCGGATCACATCCAGGTAAGCGAGCACGTCATCAGAAAGCCCGACTTCGAGCGCTCGAAGGTCATAGATGTCGAAGCGATGCAGGCCCACCCTGGCCGCCACAAACGCAGCGACTCGACTGATTTGCCCTGAATCGCGCCCCGTCTCAACCAGCGAGAGCAGCCGCTCATAGGCTGGCCCGGCCAAGGCGGTGGCATCCTTCGCCCGACACGCCCATTCCGCCTGCTGCACAAGCAGTTGCTCTTGTGGCTGCAGCACGGGGGCAGCGGATGGCTTCTTGTTCATCAGCGCGTGATCTCCGGCTCCGTCCGCTCCACCGCCCTGAGCCGGTCTCCCTCGCTGCGGTCTCGCGGCCTAGCCTCCCCAAGATCGCGTTGGAGCACATGTTGCCTTGAGTAGGTGGCGTCCAGCACGAAGCGTCTGATGCGTTGCGCCAGCTGGTTGTCCTCGACTTGATCCGAGGCGCTCAGCGCGACAGCGATGTGCGCCCAGGCCTGCACAGCGCCATTGCGGCTGCGCATGAAGGCATCACCCGATTTCTGAGTGACCGGCTCGCCCTTCAACCTCCCCTGCTTGCGGGCTTCGATCTGCCAGAGCTGCTCGGGTCGCCGGCTTTGCAGGCGTGGGGCCTGGCGGGTGGCCTCAGCATCGATGCCCAGCCCGCGCAGCCGCTCGGCGAAGGTCTCGCGCCAGCGCTGCAGATCGGCCTTTCGCGGGTTCAGCCGCTGCCCACTCATGGACTCAGCCCTAGCACTCAGGTGAACGTGCGGATTGTGCTGATGGTCATGAAGCACCATCACATAGCGGTGGTCCTTCAGCTCGATCCGCGCAAACTCGCGGGCCGCCTGCAAGACCGCTTGCGCATCTGTGCCGCGGGGCATCGACAGCATCAGGTTGAACGCCTCGCGCCGGTGGCTGGTCTCACCGATCAGCGATCCCCCTAGGCGCCATTGCTTGGCGAGGTCGTGCAGCGCCTCCCGGCCCTCCTGCACCACGCCCCGGTCATCCTCGAAGGCCAGGCGCCCGGCCTTGCTGATGTAGCGGAAATGGGCCGCGATAGCGCCCATGCCGCGCCCTCCCCCGGTGACCTTGACCATGACCTGCGGGGCTCGCCTGGTGACGGTGGATGCGATGCGCCTGCGGATGACGGCGGCCTGGCGACGCATCAGCGTGTCCAGTCGCGGCTGAGGAGCCACACGGACCCTGCGATTGCCGGGATAGAACAAGCGCTCACCCCATTGCACCAGCACGCCATCGACCGTAGAGCCCGGGTTCATCTGCTGCGCCTCGTCCAGGGTCAGTCAGGCTCGCCCGCAGCCAGGCGCCGCCCGGACTTCAGCGCAGCCAGCAGCGGGGCAGCAGTGCTCAGATGCTGCAGCACTGCATCTGACAAACGTGCGACGGCGGCCGCGCACACGGAATGCTCAAGCGGCGCGGACTGGCGCAGGATGCGCACGAGCATTTGCAGGTCGCCGGACATGGCCGCCAGCGTGGAGGTGGAACGCATCAGTGCCGCACGGCTCTCGTGCAGATCCGGGGATACGGGAGCGGGGGGCAGCTCATCCATGAGCCGCTCCACATACGCCCCTTGCGAATGCTCGGCCGCGCGCGCTGCGCGAGCCAGGCGAGCCGCATGGCCGGCGCGCATGCGCAAGGTCACCTTGATGACGGCATCCGCTGGCTGCTCCAGAGCAACATCAGGGGCACTCCGTGCGCCAGACTCAGCGACGGCGCGCGTCTGCAGCCACTCGGCGAGAACCGACCTCACCGCGACGGCCACAGGCACGCCCATCGACTGCGCGACGGCAGTCAATGCCAGGCCATGCCCGCGCAGATCAATGCTCACGCGCTCGCGACGAACTGTCGAGCTAGGCGCATCGTCAGCAGCGCAGAGGGTCCTGGTCACTTTGGCCATGAGTACCAATGTGCATCGGCTTCAGGGCTGGCCGCGCGATGGGTTTTGGCTCAAATTCAGCGATGCCGAGCTCAGCCGGAATGGGATTCCAGGGGTCGTAAATCTTCGGCGGCCCATGAGGGGGCAATCGACCCAAAACTGGCACCAGACTGGCACCAGAAAAAAATAATCAAGGGAAGTAAGCACGCACCATCACGAAAACCCCTGTAAAACTGGTAGGCCGTACAGGACTTGAACCTGTGACCAAAGGATTATGAGTCCTCTGCTCTAACCAACTGAGCTAACGGCCCCCTGAGGGATGCTGCCGGCATTGCACCGGGCGGGGGGCATTGTATCGGTGGGACAGTGGCGCCCGGCCAGAGCGCTTGAATCAGCAATCAGCGGCGCCGCAAGCACGCCCGTCAACCCGCTCGCCGGCCGGCTGGCTCACTTCTGCGACAGGACGTTGCTGACCATGCGCGAGGTAATGTCGACGATCTGGATCATGCGGTCGTAGGCCATGCGGGTGGGGCCGATCACGCCCAGCGTGCCGACCACTTGGCCGTCGATCTCATACGGCGCGGAGACGATGGAAAGTTCTTCAAACGGCACCACCTGGCTCTCGCCGCCGATGTAGATGCGCACGCCTTCGGCGCGGCTGGAGACATCCAGCAGGCGCATCAGCTGGGTCTTCTGCTCGAACAGGTCGAACAGGCGGCGCAGGCTGCCCATGTCGTGGCTGAAGTCTTGCACGGTCAGCAGATTGCGTTCGCCGGAGATGACGACGCGCTCTTCTTCCTGCTCCAGCGCTTCGGTACCCACCTTGACGGCAGTGTTCATCAGCTCGGCAATCTCGCCGCGCAGCACATCCACCTCGCTCTTCAGCCGTTCGCGCACCGCCTCCAGCGAGAGGCCGGCATAGCTGGCGTTAAGCCGGTTGCTGGCCTCGGCCAGCTCTGACTGGCTGAAATCCTGCGCGGTGAAGACCACGCGATTCTGCACATCGCCATCCGGCGACACCATGATCACCAGCACCCGGCGATCGCCCAGGCGCAAAAACTCGATGTGGTGGAACACGCTGGGCTTGCGCGGCGCGGTGACCACGCCGACAAAGCTGGACAGGCTGGACAGCAGATGCGCCGCGCTGGCGATCACGCGCTGTGGCTGGTCGGGCTGCAGCTGGGTTTCCAGCGTCTCGATGGGCCGCGACTCGGCGCCGATGATGCCGGGCTGCGCCGTCAGCATGGTGTCCACGAAGAGCCGATAGCCGCGCGCCGTCGGGATGCGGCCGGCACTGGTGTGCGGGCTGGCGATCAGGCCCAGCTCTTCCAGATCGGCCATCACATTGCGGATGGTCGCGGGCGACAACTCCAGGCCCGAGGCTTTGGAGAGCGTGCGCGAACCCACCGGTTGACCGTCCGCGATATAGCGTTCAACCAGGGTTTTCAGCAGTGATTTGGAGCGCTCGTCGAGCATGTTTTTCATTGTACGGACACAAGGCCTCACCACACGGAGCCGTCATATCGCTGTGGTGTAATTCTTCGCATGGCCCCCAAGCGTTTCCAACATGTGGCGATCGTCGGCAAGCATCAGGCGCGCGGCATTCGTCCCCTGCTTGAAGAGATCATCGACTTCATCACCCGGCAGGGTCTCGATGTCTCGCTGGAGCGAGACACCGCGCTAAACACCGGTATCTCATCCTACGACGCCCTCACCCCGGCGGAGCTGGGGCAGCGCTGCGACTTGGCCATCGTGGTGGGCGGCGACGGCACCATGCTGGGCTTTGCCCGCGAGATGGCCAAGCATGGCACGCCGCTGGTGGGAATCAATCAAGGCCGACTGGGCTTCATCACCGACATCCCCATCGAACGCTTCCGCGAAGCGCTGGGGCCTATCCTGGCCGGCGACTGCGAGATGGAGCACCGCCCGATGCTGGAGGGCGAGGTTTGGCGTGATGGCCACAGCATCTTCGAAGGCCTGGCGCTCAACGATGTAGTGGTCAGCCGCGGCGCCACAGCTTCGATGGTGGAACTGAAGGTGGATGTGGGCGACGAGTTCGTGGCCAATATGCGAGCGGACGGCGTGATCGTTTCCTCGCCCACTGGTTCTTCGGCCTATGCGCTGTCGGCCGGCGGGCCGCTGCTGCACCCGAGCATTGCCGGCCTGGTGCTGGTGCCGATTGCTTCGCACACCCTTTCCAACCGCCCCATCGTGCTGCCGGACTCGGGCGAGGTGCGCATGGAGATCGTGGCCGGCCGCGATGCCAGCGTGAACTTCGACATGCAGAGCCTGGCCAGCCTGCTGCACGGCGACCGCATCACCGTGCGCCGCTCCAGCCACAAGATCTGCTTCGTGCACCCTAAGGGCTGGAGTTACTACGCCACGCTGCGGCGCAAGCTGCGCTGGTATGAAGGGGTGGTGTAAGTGATGAGCCCTCACGTGCCAGTGCTTCGCCCTGTCACTGCCCCCCGAGGGGGCGCGGCCCTTTCTTGGGGCGGCCCGGCGAAAGGACCAAGATGCTCCGCCGCCTGAGCCTGCGAGACTTCGTCATCGTGCCCACGCTGGAGCTGGACTTCGCCGCGGGCTTCTCGGCGCTGACCGGCGAGACGGGCGCGGGTAAATCCATCCTGATCGATGCCTTGCAACTGGTGCTGGGTGGACGCGGCGATGCCGGCGTAGTGCGCGAAGGCGCGCCGCGCGCCGAGATCAGCGCCGAGTTTGATCGCCCCGCACATCTGCGCGCCTGGTTGGACGAAGCCGGCTTCGATGCCGACAGCGACAGCCTGCTGCTGCGCCGGCTGATCGATGCCCAGGGCAAGAGCCGCGCCTGGATCAATGGCAGCGCAGCCACTGTGGCGCAGCTGCGTGAACTGGCCGACAGCCTGCTGGACATCCACGGCCAGCATGCCTGGCAAGGGCTGACCCGCGCGCCTGCCGTGCGCGCGCTGCTGGATGCGTTTGCCGGCCTGGACAGCAAGCCGCTGGCTGCAAGCTACGGCGCCTGGAAGCAATCCAGCGACAGGCTAGATGCCGCGCAGACACGCGCTGATGAGCTGAGCCGCGAACGTGAACGGCTGGCCTGGCAGATCGACGAGCTGAGCAAGCTCTCGCCAGGTGCTGACGAGTGGGACGAGTTGAATGCGGAACACCAGCGCTTGTCGCACGCAGCCTCGCTGATGAATGGCGCGCGGCTGGCGCTGGAGGCCCTGTCCGAAGCCGAACTCAGCGCCGAAAGCCTGAGCGAGCAGGCGCTGGATGCCCTGCAGGATGTGGTCGAGTACGACGCCCGCCTGACCCCAGCGGTGGAGGCACTGCAAGGCGCACAAACGCAGCTGCGCGACGCGGCGCACACGCTGTCCTCTTATCTGAACAGTGCCGAGCTGGAGCCTGAGCGCCTGCAGGAACTGGACGAGCGCCTGTCCGCCTGGATGACGCTGGCACGGCGCTACCGCCGCCCTGGCACCGAGTTGCCAGCGCTGCTGGCGCAGTGGAAAGATGAGTTGCGCGCCCTGGACGAGGCCAGCGATCTGGCCTTGCTTGAGCGCGCAAAAGCCGAGGCCCTGGCCGCCTATCAAGGCGAGGCCAAGCGCATCAGCCAGGCACGTGCCGAGGCCGCGCCGCGGCTGGCTGCCGCCGTCACGCAGGCGATGCAGCAGCTGGGCATGGCCGGCGGTGCCTTCGAGGTGAGCCTGCTGAAGCAGGAGCAGCCGCAGAGCTTCGGCCTGGAGAGTGCTGAATTCCTGGTGGCGGGTCATGCCGGCAGCACGCCGCGGCCGCTGGGCAAGGTGGCCTCGGGCGGCGAGCTTTCGCGCATCGCCCTGGCGATTGCAGTCACCACCTGCCAGTTCGATCCGCACAGTGCCGGCACGCTGATCTTCGACGAGATCGACGCCGGCGTCGGCGGCGCCGTGGCCGAGACCGTGGGCCGGCTGATGAAGCAGCTGGGGCGCTCGTCCCAGGTGCTGGCGGTGACCCACCTGCCCCAGGTGGCGGCCTGCGCAGATCAGCATTACGTGGTCTCAAAGGCGCTGCGTGATGGCGTGACCGCGAGCGATGTGCGGCCGGTATTCGGCGAGACGCGCGTCAACGAGATTGCCCGCATGCTGGGCGGCGAGCGCCTGTCTTCGGCCAGCCTGGCGCATGCGCAGGAAATGCTTCAACAAACCTCCACTGAAGCCGCAGCCCGCGGCAAGAAAGCCAAGACATGAGCGAGCCAGCACCCGCCGCAGCGGCCCAGCAAAGCGATGTGGTGCTTGTCACCGGCGTCTCCGGCGGCGGCAAGTCGGTCACCATGCATGCGCTGGAAGACGCGGGCTTCTTCTGCGTGGACAACCTGCCGCCCGAACTGCTCGTCGACTTCCTGACTCTGGAGAAGCAACGCGGCAAACGGCGCGTCGCCATTGCGGTGGATGTGCGCAGCGCCGGCTCGCTGCCGCACCTGCTGCCGCTGATCAAGCAGCTGCGCAGCGAAGGCGTGCGTGTGCGCTCGATCTTTCTGGATGCAGACACCAATGCACTGATGCGGCGCTTCTCCGAGACCCGCCGCCCGCACCCGCTGCGCAACGACATCAGGGACGACGGCCAGGACGAGCATCGCGCGCTGCTGGACGCGATCGAGTTGGAACGCGAGCTGCTGTCAGCGCTGCGCGTCGAATCAACCGTTATCGATACCAGCCTGCTGCGCCCGGCGCAGCTGCGCGCCTGGGTGCGCGATCTGGTGGTGGTGGATGGCAACTCGCTGACGTTGGTGTTCGAGTCCTTCGCCTTCAAGCATGGCGTGCCCAGCGATGCCGATTTCGTCTTCGATGTGCGCGTGCTGCCCAACCCGTATTACGACCGCGAGCTGCGGCCGCTGACAGGCCGTGATGCGCCGGTGGCGGACTTCCTGCAGGCCCAGCCCGAGGTCAATCTGATGCTGGGCCAGATCGGCGGATTCATGCGCCAGTGGCTGCCGGCCTTTGCTGCTGACCATCGCAGTTATCTGACCGTGGCCATCGGCTGCACCGGCGGCCAACACCGCTCGGTCTATCTGGTCGAGACGCTGGCGCGGCAATTCGCCAGCCACGGCCATGTGCTGAAGCGCCACCGCGAGCTGGACGCCAAGTAGGCGTCCGCCACTCGCTGGCGCCAGCAGCCTCAGGCGCTATTCTGGGCGCTGGTGTCCTCTTGGCTGGACATCAGCACCAGGGCGACGACCGAGACAATCGGAAACAGCAGCACCATGCCCACCACCCAGGGCCAGACGGAGCGGCCATCGCGCGCGATCGCCAGGCCCATATAGGTCCAGTGCGCGATCAGGCTAATCGCAAGGCCGATGCCGTACATCGCGCCACGCGCAGCCGATGCCGACTCTTCATCGGCGCCGGAAACCAGCATCCACAGGCAGACGAAGCCAATGCCCGCTGCGATCAGGGCGGATTCCACGGCTTTGCGCACGGGTGCTTTCATGGTGAGCTCCTTGCAAGAGGCGGCAGAGCATAAGCCAGCTTGAGGCTCATGCCAAAAGACGCTTCAGTGGCGCGGGCAGCGCATAGCTTGCCAGCTCCTCCCGGGCGACCCAGCGCCCTTCGCCCGCTCCTGCCGCGGCGCCCAGCGCAGCGCGGCGCGGGTGCAGCACCCAGTCGAAGTGAGTCAGCGCATGCTCGATGCGGGGCATAACTTCCAGCTCGCCCTGCGCGCCCATGCTGAGCGCCTGCGCCGCCAGGGCCGCCTCGTCATCGAAGACCGGCAAGGTCCACAGCCCGGCCCAGACGCCGCTCTCCGGCCGCTGCTCCAGCCAGATGCGGCCACCATGCTCCAGCCACAGCCACCAGTTCTCGCGGCGGCCGCGCTTGAGCTTACGCGTCTTGATCGGGTAGGCCGTCGGCTCGCCACCAGCACGTGCGCGGCACAAATCGCTGACCGGGCACAGCAGGCATTGCGGCGAGCGCGCCGTGCACAGCGTGGCGCCCAGGTCCATCAGACCCTGGGTGTAGGCCGCCATGTCCGCCGCCGGCTCGGGCAGCAAGGCATCGGCCAGTTGCCACAGGCGCTTTTCCTGCGCGCTGCTGGCCAGGTCGCCGTCGAAGGCCAGCAAGCGGCCGAGTACGCGCTTGACGTTGCCATCGAGGATGGCCACCCGCTCGTCGAAACAGAAGGCGGCAATCGCTGCCGCGGTGGAGCGGCCGATGCCGGGCAGCTCTGTCAGCAGCGCGGCACTGCGCGGGAACTCGCCGTCATGGCGTTCGCACACGGCCTGGGCGCAGCGGTGCAAATTGCGCGCGCGGCTGTAGTAGCCCAGGCCCTGCCACATCGCCAGCACCTCGTCGAGCTGCGCTGCCGCCAGTGCGCGAACATCCGGGAAGCGTTCGAGGAAGCGCTGGTAGTAGCCCAGCACGGTGCTGACCTGGGTCTGCTGCAGCATGATCTCGGACAGCCACACGCGGTAAGGATCGCGTGTGCGCTGCCAAGGCAAGGCATGGCGCCCATGCTGGCGCTGCCAGGCCACCAGCAGGGCGGGAAAATCCATGGGCAGCGCGGAGATCAACTCAGCCTCTATCTCTTTTGGCATGTGGGGCAGAAGAAGGTGGAGCGTTGGCCCTGCACGATGCGCCGGATCTTCGTGCCGCAGACACGGCAAGGTTCGCCCTCGCGGCCGTAGACCTGGGCCTGCATCTGAAAGCTGCCGGCCACGCCGTGGGCATCCTTGAAGTCGCGCAAGGTGGTGCCGCCAGCAGCCAGCGCGGCGCCCAGCACGTCGCGCAAGGCCTTAGCGAGCCGCTCGCAGCGCGGGCCGCTGATCTTCTGCGCGGGGGTGCGCGGATCGATGCCGGCCAGGAACAGGGACTCGCAGGCGTAGATATTGCCGGCGCCCACCACGATGTCGCCCGCCAGCAGGGCCTGCTTGATAGCCACACGGCGTCCGGACAGGCCCAGCTTGAGGTGCCGGCCGTCAAAGCGCGGATCGAAAGGTTCCAACCCGAGCCCGGCCAGCAGCTTGGCGGCCGGTTCGCAGTCCAGGCCCGGCGACCACACGACGGCACCGAAGCGCCGCGGATCGTTCAAGCGCAGTTCGCCTCGATCGGTGAGCAGGTCGAAATGGTCGTGCGGCCCGGCCGGCGGCTGATGTTCGCGAAAAGCCAGCGAGCCGGACATGCCCAAGTGCAGCAAGAGCCCGCCGCTGTCCTCAGGCAATGGAGCGACCAGCGGCAGCCATATGTACTTGCCACGGCGGCTGACCGGGCCGACGCGCGAGCCAATCAGCCGCGCGGCTTCGATACCCAGCGGCCAGCGCAAGGGCTTGCCCAGGCGCAGCGCCAGCACCCGAGCGCCCTCGATCGCGGGCGCGAAACTGCGGCGGCTGATCTCGACTTCGGGCAACTCTGGCATGGGCGCGATGATACGGGCGCCCTCCAAAGACCCCCTCCTACAATCCAGCAACAAGAAGCCGGCATCATGGCGGTGTCGCAGCCCGGAGGCTCCATGCCCAAGTTCCAAACTCGTCCCGCAAAGCACTGGCTGCCCGCCATCGCCCTGGCCCTGCTGAGCCCGGCACTGCATGCCGATGCCCAGGCGGCACCTGCGCCGGTGAGCAATTCCCAGATGGACGCGCCCTTGTTCCATCAGCTGCTGGTGGGTGAGCTTGAGCTGCGCACCGGCCAGCCTGCGGTGGCTTACCAGCTGCTGCTGGATGCCGCGAGGCGCACTGGCGACGAGGCCCTGTTCAAGCGGGTCGTCAACATAGCGCTGCAGGCCAGGGCCGGGGAGCAGGCTCTGATCGCCGCCCGCGCCTGGCGCGATTCGCTGCCACAGTCGGTCGAGGCGCTGCAGATGATTCTGCAGTTGGTCGCAGTGCTGAACCGGCCGGCGGAAGCCGCCGAGCCCTTGTCGGCCCTGCTGAAGCTGTCACCGCCGATGCAGCGCCCAGGCGTACTCGCCTCGATGCCGCGGCTGTTCCAGCGCTCGCCCGAACCCAAGAAGGTGCTTCAAGCCCTTCAGCCGGTGCTGCAATCCGCCCGCAGCCAGGCCGGCTCGGGCCTGATGGCTTCCATGGTGCTGGGCCGCCTGGCCTTGAATGCCGGCGAGCCGAAGCTGGCGCTTGAGATGGCACAGGCGGGGGCCAAGGACTTTGCCGAGGCCGACGAGCCGATGCTGCTGGCGCTCGACGTGCTGCCCGCGATGGCCGAGGCCGAAGGACTGGTAACGACCAGACTGAAGGCCCAGCCCGACCAGCATGCGCTGCGCATGGCCTACGGACGCACGCTCGCCAGGATGCAGCGCTCTGGCGATGCAGCGCGCGAGTTCCGCATCGTCACCGAAGCTGCACCGGAGCTGCACCAGGCCTGGTATTCACTCGGTGTGCTGGAGCTTGAGCTGCGTCATCCTAAGGAGGCCGAGCGCGCGCTCTCCACCTTCCTGGAACGGCTCGACGCCAGTCCGGACGCCGAGAACAAGGACATGCGCCAGCAGGCCTGGCTGATGCTGGCGCAGGCGACGGAAATGCGCGGCGACCTCAAGGCCGCTCAGGCCTGGCTCGCCAAGGTCGATCTGCCGCAACGCCAGCTGGAGGTGAATTTCCGGCGGGCCTCGCTGCTGGCGCGCCAAGGTCAGGTGGCAGAAGCACGCAAGCTGCTGCAGGACATGCCCGCTGAGCGCGATGAGGACCGCCGCGCCAAGCTGCTGGCGGAGTCAAACCTGTTACGCGAGTTGCAGGACTGGCAGCAGGCCTATGCGGTGCTTGCCAAGGCCGATCAGCAGTTCCCCAACGATCCCGACTTGCTCTACGAACAGGCCATGATGGCCGAGAAGGTGGGACGGCTCGACGAAATGGAGCAACTGCTGCGTCGCGTCATGGCAATCAAACCCGAGCACTACCACGCGTACAACGCGCTGGGCTATTCCCTGGCCGAGCGCAGCCTGCGCCTGAGCGAGGCTCGTACCTTGATCGCCAAAGCACTGGAATTCGCCCCCGGCGAGCCCTTCATCGTCGACAGCCTGGGCTGGGTGGAGTACCGACTGGGCAACCACGCCGAGGCGCTGCGCCTGCTGCGCCAGGCCTACACGGCTCGGCCCGATGCCGAGATTGCCGCCCATCTGGGCGAGGTTCTTTGGATAAGCGGCGAACGCGAGGAAGCACAGCGCATCTGGCGTGAAGGCAGCCAGCGCGACCCCAAGAACGAAGCGCTGCGTGAGACCGTCAAGCGCCTGCAGGGCACCCGCCCCTGAGCTTGATGACGCAAGAAGAAGCGCAGGACTTCAGGCGCCGCCAGCTGATCGCAGCAGCGCTTTTCTCGCTGCTGGGCCTGGGCAGCGGCTGCGCCAGCCGCCCGCCCAGCCCGGACTTCAGCGGCGAGCGCCTGCAGGGGCGGCTATCGATTCAATCGGATACAGGCAGCAGCGGGAGCAGCGCATTCGAACTGCTGGGCAATGCCGATGCCGGGCAACTCGAGCTGAGCACACCGCTGGGCAGTCTGGTCGCACGCGCCAGCTGGTCTGCAGGCTCGGTGCTGCTCGAAACACCCCATGAGCAGCGCCGCTTCAACAGCCTCGACGAGCTGGGCCAGGAATTGCTGGGCGAACCGATTCCGGTGGCTGCGCTCTTCGATTGGCTGCGTGCTCGCCCCTGGCCACCATCTGCCGCTGCCCCCCTGCCGGCGCCTTCGCGCGGCTTCACGCAACTCGGTTGGCGTATCGAGCTCGATCGCTTTGTTGACGGTCTGATCGTGGCGCGCCGGCTCGCAGCGCCGGCGCTGACGCTGCGGGTGCGCCTCAACAACCCCTGAACCTCTTGCCATGCTCGCCCTGTACGACGTTCCGGCCCCGGCCAAACTCAATCTCTTTCTGCATGTGGTGGGCAAGCGGCCCGACGGCTACCACCTGCTGCAATCCCTGTTCGTACTGATCGATTGGGCCGACACCCTGCACTTCGAGCGGCGAACCGACGGCCAGCTGCAACGCCACGATCGGGGCGAGGCCCTTCCGCCGGAGGACCTGTGCCTGCGCGCTGCGCGGGCCCTGCAGCAAGCGGGCGGCGTCGGCCATGGTGTCGATCTCCACATCGAGAAACGCCTGCCCTCCGGCGCCGGCATGGGCGGCGGCTCGTCCGACGCCGCCTCGACGCTGCTGGCGCTGAATCGCCTGTGGGGGCTGAACTGGCCGCTGTCCCGCCTGATGAAGCTGGGCCTGAGTCTGGGTGCCGATGTGCCGTTCTTCCTCGGCGGGCGGCATGCCTTCGTTGAAGGTATCGGCGAGATCTTGCATCCGCTGGACCTGCCGGCGCAGCACTATGCGGTGCTGAAGCCCCCGGTCAGCATCGCAACCAAGGATATTTTTTCGAGCCCCCTATTGGCAAGATCGAAATCCGTGGCTATAGTAGCGGGCTTTCCTGCACACAACAGCGCAGACGTCAAGGCAGACAATGCCAAGACATCATCTGACAGTGTGAGCTTGGATGCCGAAGGCGCAGCAAGGCTTGTCGGTGGTTTTGGTCGCAATGACCTGCAGCCACCTGCCGAAGCGAGCTGCTCCGAAGTCAGCCAAGCACTGGGCATGCTCAAGAGCCAGTTCGGCAATAGCCGGATGACCGGTTCAGGCAGTGCGGTATTCGCAAGAATCGGCACTGAAGCAGGCCTGATAATGCAGGAAGAGACAGGCTCAGAGAGCCCGCCCATGGCGATATGGCCGCAGGATTTTCCGGCGGACTGGGTTGGCAGGATGTGTCGCAGTCTGGACAGGCACCCGCTTTACGGCTGGGCCGGGGACTGAAAAAAGTTTTGGGGTATTGCAGCTCTGCAGTGTCCTGTGTAGGGGAGTCGCCAAGTTGGTCAAGGCATCGGATTTTGATTCCGACATGCGAGGGTTCGAGTCCTTCCTCCCCTGCCAAATGATTTGAGAGTTCCGACCACGGAACTCTGGATTCAAGGAACCCGGTCTTCGGGTTTTTTGGTTTCTGAAAGACCCGGACACGATGGCTGGCCACGGGTCCTTTGCAAAAGGATGGCCCGTGCTGCTCAATACCGTCCTCTTCACCGGGAACGCGAATCCGGTGCTCTCCCAAGAAATCGCCACCCATCTCGGGCTCGAACTCGGCAAGGCTAAGGTCGGCCGTTTTTCCGATGGCGAAGTCGACGTTGAGATCCAGCAGAACGTCCGCGCCCGCGACGTGTTCGTGGTTCAGCCGACCTGCGCGCCGACCAACGACAACCTGATGGAGTTGCTGGTGATGGTTGATGCGCTGAAGCGTTCCAGCGCACGCCGCATCACCGCGGTGATTCCCTATTTCGGATACGCCCGCCAGGACCGCCGTCCTCGCAGCACCCGCGTGCCGATCTCGGCCAAGGTGGTGGCCAATCTGCTGGAAACCGTCGGCGTCGAGCGCGTGCTCACGATGGACCTGCATGCCGACCAGATCCAGGGCTTTTTCGACATTCCGGTCGACAACATCTACGCCAGCCCGGTGCTGCTGTCCGACCTGAAGAGCCGGAACTATTCCAATCTGGTGGTGGTCAGCCCCGACGTCGGCGGCGTGGTGCGCGCCCGTGCTCTGGCCAAGCAACTGGGCTGCGACTTGGCCATCATCGACAAGCGCCGTCCGGCCGCCAACGTGTCCGAAGTGATGCACGTGATCGGCGAGATCGACGGCCGCAACTGCGTGATCATGGACGACATGATCGACACGGCCGGCACGCTGGTGAAGGCGGCCGAGGTGCTGAAGGACCGCGGCGCCAAGAGCGTGTTCGCCTACTGCACCCACCCCATCCTGTCCGGCCCGGCAATCGAGCGCATCTCGAACTCGCATCTGGACGAGGTGGTGATCACCAACACGATTCCGCTGTCCAACGCTGCGCGCGCCTGCGGCAAGATCCGCCAGCTGTCGGTAGCCTTCCTGTTCGCTGAGACGATCCGCCGCATCTCGGATGGCGAGTCGGTCACTTCGCTGTTCTCGGAGCAAAACAACAACTTCTGATCAGTCCGAGTAGTCCGTCGCCTTCGGCGCCGGCCAATCTCTCTGAGCAGAACAGCAATTTCTAAGAATTCAGAGGGCTCGGTCGTAAGACCGGGCCTTTTGTGCGGAAGAGCCTGGTCGCGGGCCTTCCACCTTCCGAAACGCCAGGGTGGCGTTTCTTCACTTGGAGTTACTCATGAAATTCACCGCTTTTGAGCGCACGCTGCAGGGGACCGGAGCGAGCCGCCGCCTGCGCATCGCTGGCAAGGTGCCTGCCATCGTCTTCGGTGCTGGCGAACCCGCCATGGTCGAGCTGGACCACAACGCGCTGTTCCACGCCCTGAAGAAGGAAGCCTTCCACAGCTCCATCCTCGAGATGGAACTGAACGGCGCCGTGACCCAGGTCCTGCTGCGCGACTACCAGCTGCACCCCTACAAGCCGCAAGTCCTGCACTGCGACTTCCAGCGCGTCGACAACACGACCAAGATCACCAAGAAGGTGCCGCTGCACTTCGTCGGTGAAGCCGAGTCGCCGGCCGTCAAGCTGGACCACTGCACGGTCAACCACGTGGTCACCGAGCTGGCCATCACCTGCCTGGCTCAGCAGCTGCCCGAGTTCATCGAAGTGAACCTGAGCGGCATGACCAAGGGCCACTCGCTGCACGTCAACGACATCACGCTGCCCGCTGGCATCAAGGTTGTCACGCACGGCAAGCCGAACCCGGTGATCGCCACCCCGGTCGAGCCGGCCAAGGAAGAAGTGATCGTCGCCGCCGCTCCGGCCGACGATGGCAAGGGCAAGAAGGGCAAGAAGAAGTAATCACTTCTTCTTCACCCGGCTCACGCCACATGTTGAAAGGCCCCGCTTGCGGGGCCTTTCTTCTTGGTGCTGCGACTCAGCGTTGCTGCGTGCCGCTGGGCCAGCCCTGGCCCAGGTCGCTGAACAGCCCCGCCATGATCTTCAGGCCCTGTTCCAGTGTGAACACCGGCAGATGCTCATCCGGCGCATGCTGCGCGCAGGTCGGCACAGAATGCGGCACCCACAGCGTCGGCAGACCCAAGACATCGGCGAAGCAATCGTTCGGCAAGGAGCCCCCCAGGTTTGGCAGCAGCACCGGCTCGACGCCGGTGGTCTCACGCATCGAGGCCAGTGCCCAGCGCACCCAGGGGCTGTCGGGATCGAGCCTTGTGGCCGCCATGATCTCGGCCCCGGCCTGCCGCAGCTGCACCTGCTGAAAGCCCTGCGCATCCAGATGCGCCCGCAAGGCCGGCAGGAAGGTTGCCGGGTCACGGCCCACGACGAAGCGTATCTGCATATGTGCCACCGCCTTGGGCGGAATGGCATTCACCGGCTTGTCCGGATTGCCGCACTTGAAGGCCAGCACCTCGATGCTGTTCCAGCCGAACACCCGCTCAGCCGGCGTCAGCCCCGGCTCGCCCCAGTCGACATCAATCGCCGGCCCACCGGGCTCGCCCGGTTGAACGCCGGC
>NZ_JBILQK010000020.1:0-54550 GCF_044373315.1 Roseateles sp.
TGCTCACCGCGGTGCTCCAGCACCATGCGTACGGCACGCTCGCGCACCTCAGGCGAAAACTTCGGGGACTTCTTCATGGCTCCATTCTCCAGAATCGGAGCCTCCTCGAAACCCGGGGCGATTCAGTGATGCAAAGATGCATCGAAATGAATAGTAGGCGACTGCTCAAGGCAGCACCATAGAGGACAACGAACGCGCCTGCATTCGATGCGCCCCAGGTCGAGCACACGTATGGAGGAGGCAGCTGTTGAATTGAAATACAGCGCGACCCTTGCCTCGTGGCGCTGGCACACCTTTCCCAGTACTGAGTGGGCTCTGTGTTCACCATATGAGAGTCGACGGGTATCCGCTCGCCTCAATAACCGCGCCGATCGCTTCAATGCCAGCGGGCGCCGCTGGCTAATCTGCCTACCTATGAGCCACCGCCTGCAGCCGCTCGCGCCGGCTCGCCTTCGAGCGCCTCTGGAACCTAACATGACCCGATACCACCACTTTCTTGACTGGGCCTGCCGCAACTGGCGGCCTGCCGATGGCGCCTCGCTCGATGCGCTGATCGGCGAGGCCCGCATCGTCTCGCTCGGCGAGGGCCTGCACGGCGCGCACGAGCCGCTGCAGTTCCGCAACGCCTGGTTCGCCAGGCTGGCCGATTCGCAGGGCTTCAGCGCCATCGGGCTGGAGTCCGGGCTGGCCGAAGGCCTGGTGATCGACAGCTTCGTGCAGGGCGACGCGGGTGATGCGTCAAGCGCCGTTTCGGCTGGCATCACCTCGGGCCTGCATGCGTTTCCCGAGCAGGTGGCGTTGGTCGAGTGGATGCGCGCATTCAACTCACGCTCACCCAAGCGGCGGCTGGGCTTCTTCGGTTTCGACACCTCTAACGCGCATGCTGCGCTGGAGCGGGCATTGGGTTTTCTCGATGCGCCCACAGCCGCCTCGTTCAGGGAACGGCTGGCGCCGGTGTGGTCCCGGTTGGTGGTGGACCGTCGTGCCTCGGAGCCGACAGGCTATGCGACGCTCGACGCCGCCGCGCGCGATGCCGTCACCGCGGCGGTAGCCGACATCGGGGTTCAGGTCGAGCGCAGCGATCCGTCCGATGCGGCGCTCGATGCCGCGTTGGCAGCCCGACAGGCCGACCTCTACCTGCGCCAAATTCCCATCGGCTGGTGCACCGCCCAGGGCCTGGCCGGCCTTTGGGCCAGCGTCGCTCTGAGCGACCGCGTCAAGGCTGAGAACGTGGAGCGAATGCTGCATCGATATGGCCCTGACGGTCGCCTGCTGCTGTTCTCGCACGTGGGGCACGCGTCCACGCTGCCGGTCTCCATCGACATGGCGGGCCAGCGCATCGAGTTGCCACGGATGATGGGCCACCACCTGCACCGCCGCTTTGGCACTGCGATGCTGACCATCGGCCACTTGATAGGTGACAACCAGTGCCAGCCCGAAGTCGGCGCCGCGTCGCCCGACTCACTGGAAGGAATGTTGGCAACGCTGGGCCAAGACGCACTGCTGCTGGACCTGCGAGATGCCCCCCATGACGTGCAAGCCGAGTTGCTGGCCGCGCCGCATCCACTGCACGGCCAGCAGCCCATCCACCTCTTGAGCCCCGGCCTGGGCGTCGACATCCTGTTCTTCACGGCCCGGGCGACCCCGGCAAGGTAGTACGCCACCCCGTGGCCGAAAGCCCGTGCGTCGCCGTCGCCAGAGGTGAGCTGGCTCATCGACGACGGCCATCGCAGCCAAGGCCGCTCTGACCGTCGACCAACGGAGGACTGGCCGCTTGATCGCTGGGCAGGCGGTATCGCCTCTGCGCTGCCTGCGCCGGCGATGGCGCTTCCTTGTCTCCCGCTCACGGGTGCGGCGTAGTGGCCATGTGCAACTTGGCTCCGGGCAATACCCGCGCAGTGCGCCATCTGGCGCAGCTCGCCCTGGAGGGATTCGCGCCGGGCAGCACACCCTTGTCTCTGACGGGTATAACAGATGACTCGCCAGCCCTTACTGCCATGGCTAAAGCGCAACTCCTTCGCAACGGAACGGCATTGGATCAGGGCTGCTTTGCCGAGGAGCTGCTGAAAGTCGTGTCCCAAGGCAATACAGTGCGCAATGTGATCAACCTGTGGGCCGGCAAAGAGCCACTGGTCCTTGAGCTGGTGGAGCAGCAGCCCCACTCGACGCACCGGCTCCGGCGCTATCGGATCCGCTACGCCGACCGCGCCGAGCACTTGCTAGTAGGCGCGACTTCGGAGAACAAAATCTACTTGGCCTGGCCACTTTGAGCGGTCAAGGTGTGGCGCACCAACTTCGCCAGCGCCGCCACACCCTGGGCTATCCGATCCGGGGGTTCCGTTGCGAAGGACAACCGGACTGCGTTGCGCATCGGGTTGCGCGCGAAGAACGCAGCGCCTGGCAGATAGCTCACACCATGCTTGATCGCCAGCGGCAACAGTGACGCACTGTCTATCTGCGGCGGCAGCTTCATCCAGAAGAACATGCCGCCGTCAGGAATCTGCCAGGTGGCGAGATCGCGCATGTGCGTGTGCAACGCCTGTGCCATGGCGTCGCGTCCGATTCGGTAGCGGGTGCGCACGTCGTCCAAGTGACCATCAAGCATACCTGTACGCAGCAGGTCAAGCACAATGTGCTGCGCCAACGTCGAACTGTGCATATCGGCCGCCTGCTTGGCTTGCACGAGAAGGTCATGCACCGGCAAGGGTGACACGGCATAGCCCAGACGCAAGCCGGGCGCCAGCACCTTTGAAAACGAACCCAGATAGATCGTGCCCTCAGGCCAATGGGCCGCTACGGGTGCCGCCGGCGGCTGGTCGAACCAAAGATCGCCGTAGGGGTCGTCCTCGAGCAGAGGCAGTCCCATGGAACGCGCCGTAGCCGCAATCTGCGCGCGCCGCGCATGCGAAATGCAACGCCCAGTCGGGTTCTGAAAGTTCGGCAGTAGGTATAGCGCCCTGGCGCCGGCCACCTCGGCCAAGCGTTCAGGCAGCGGCCCGGCGTCGTCACAAGCCGCCTCGATGGCGTCTGCCTCGTATGGTGCAAAGGCCTGCAATGCGCCCAGATAGGTGGGCGCTTCGACCGCCACCTGGGCACCGTTTTCCAGCAGCATCTTGGCCACCAGGTCGAGCCCCTGTTGCGATCCGCTGGTGATAAGCACTTGCGATGCCTGCACGGCCAGACCGCGTTGGCTCAGGCGCGCCGCAAGCCATTCACGCAGCGCGAGCAGCCCTTCGGTCGTGGTGTATTGCAGGGCTTCACGTGGATGCTGCGTCAGCACGCGATGCGAGGCATCACGGACGGCTTCGGAGGGAAATCCTTCGGCCGATGGCAGTCCCCCACCCAGTGACACCAATCCAGGCTGGCCCATGAGCTTCATCAGCTCAAGGATCATTGATGGCGCGAGTAGCCGGGTCCGGTTTGCAAATCTGAAGACTGAGGCATTCATGTATTGGCTTTCATTTCGGCTACTAACTACTCCATACGGAAAACAAGAGCACGGTCGGAGGGGAAATTGCATCGGAGGATGCTCATTGAGCTGGTCCGCGTCTTCTCAATTTATGAACATTAAAAAACCAAGACCATGATCCGGCCCGACACCAACATCGAGGACTTGAGCAAATGGACATGTGCACATTCAACTGTTTGCTGACACCGATTGACGCATGTGGACTTGCTGCCCTGCCTCGCGCGAGCCGCGTGTCCGGTCCTGGTCTTCGGCGGCGCAGACGATCCGATCACGCCGATTGAGGACCAACGCGAGATCGCCGCAGCACTGCCGGCGCATCTGGTTCGCTACGTCGAGTTCGCAGACGCAGGCCACGGAGTCTGGCGCGACAAGCCGCTCGCGGCGATGGCGCTGCTACGCGAATTCATCGCGGCCTGAACCGCGCAGAATCAGGCCAGGCTGCGGTCCAGGAAGGCGCGCACCGCGGGGACGAACAGTTCGGGCTTCATGCAGACCTCGTGACCAAAGGCGGGCACTTGCATCAACTCCCATCCGAGCAGGCGCAAGGTGGCGGCGTTGTTGCGAATCAGGCTGGCGATGGGCACGGGTATGCCCGCTTCGACCAGATCCCCCCGCTCGCCATGGAACACGAGCTTGGGCAGTGCGCGCATCGCCGCCAAAGCCGCAGCTTCGTTCCAGCTATGCTGGACGCTGCGGTTGTAGTGGATCCACTGCGTGTACTGCGCCTTGCTGCGCAGCACCATCATGGACGAGGCCTCGGGCTCGTGCTGCTTGCGCTCCGCGGCGTCGGCGATTTCCTTGTACGGCCCGCCGATCGGCGGCCAGCCACCGATGACCAGCGCCTTCAGCCGATCGCTGCGGCTGACCAATTGCAAGCCGACGCCGCCGCCCCAGGAGTAGCCCCAGTAGGTGAACCGACCGAAGCCGGCTGCGGTGGCGACACTCAGCAGATCCGTGCAAACGCGTTCGGCCGTCAGCTGTTCGGGTGCTATGTCGCGGCTTGCACCAATGCTCGGGTAGTCGACTAGAAGCACCCGGTAGCGATCCGTCAGGCGCGACAGGTAGCCGTCCAAAACCGGCTTCAACGCCGCGCCGAAAATCGCTTCGAACGAGGCCATCAGCGGCAAACCGATCAACAGCGGCTCGCCATCGCTCGGGCCGTGCAGCGCGTACGCAACGCCCGAGACAGGATCGAATTGAATGCCACTCATGCCGCAGCCTCCTCGGCCAGCCATTCATCGAGCAGTTCGCCGATCACTGGCAGCGTCGCGGTGCCGAAGCTCAACAGCTTGTCGTGATACGTGCGCAAATTGAAGCGCTCGCCCAGCTTCGACGCGGCAAGTGCGCGGAATTCGCGGAAGCGGATGTTGCCGATCTGATAGGCCAGCGCCTGGGCCGGCAGCGCGATGTAGCGGTCGACCTCCGCCTCTACCGTGTCCAAGCTTAGCGAAACGCGCGAGGCCAGTGCCTCGATCGCCTGCTGGCGGGTCCATCCCTTTGTGTGGATGCCTGTGTCGACGACCAGCCGCAGCGCGCGCCAAAGCTCCATGTCGAGCCGTCCAAAACGTTCGTGTGGCGTCTTGTAAAGACCCATGTCCTCGCCGAGGCCCTCGCAGTACAAGGCCCAGCCCTCGACGCAGGCGCCGTACTTTGGGCCGTTGTAGCGGCAGAAGGCCGGCACATCTTCCAACTCCTGCACCAGGGCCAGATGCATCAGATGGCCCGGCCAGCCCTCGTGCAGCGTCAGCGACGGGATCATGTAAAGCGGGCACTTCTGCGGTAGGCCGCTGACCCAAAGGATGCCGGACGTGGAACCATCGCCTGGGCTGGGTTGGGCGTAGGCGGGCGGCATGCGCGGCGCCAGGCTCTCCGGAATGCTTTCCACACCGTAAGTGATGCGGGGCACGCGGCCGATGTAGCTGGGGATCAGCCGGTCGATGCGCTTGGCGGTGATCTCGAGCCGCTCGCGCAGTACCTCGCCGGTGGGGGCGAAGAACTCAGGTGACTCAGCCAGGTGCCTACGGTAGTCGGCCACGCGGCCGGCAAATCCGGCATCGGCGGCGACCCGTTCGATCTCGGACTCGACCCGCGCCGCCTCGGCGATGCCGAGCTGGTGGATCTCGTCGACTGACATGTCCAGATTGGTGAAGTGACGCACCCAGAGCTGGTAATAGCGCGCACCGTCGATGTCATCGGTCGCGGCAATCGAATCGCGGGCCTGGGGCGCCAGCTCGTCGCGCAGCACGTCGGCCAGGCGGATGATGGCGGGGAGGATGGCTTCCGAAATCACGGCCTTCGAGGCCTCGGCCTGTGGCCACAGGGTGGCGCAGCGAGCGAAGGGGCCGAACCAGGCGAGCTTCTCGACCGGCCCCTGCGTTACGGCGCGCATATTGGCCTCGGCACGCGTCAGCACAACGCGCGGGTAGCGAAAGCCGCGTGCGAGACCGTCTCGCAGGTTCGCGCTGATGTCGTCAAAGAACCCGGCCAGCGTCTTCAGGCGCGCCAGGTACAGCTCCGCCGACCGTGCATCGGCAAGGCTTGTGAGATTGGCGAAGTAGATGGTGTTGAACTCAGGCCCGACCGGCAGCAGCCAGGGACGCTGGTGAGCGCCGAGCCCGTGGAAATCGCGCAGGTCCTCCAGCTCACGGCGCAGCAAGGCGGCGTCCGCCCGTTCGCGCGGCGTGGCAGGTGCGGTGATGGCATTGAGCTGCGCGATGAAGCCCAATACCTCGTCGTGGCGGCGCAGGTGGTCGGCCGGCGCGTCCCGGAACATCACCGGGTCGTCGCTGGCGCTCACGCCTGCGATGAAGGCCGTCAGCGGGAACTCGCGGCATTGCCAGGCCCAGAAGCGCTCGGCCAGCGTGTTGATGTGCTCAGACATGGCGCTTACGTGCTCCTTCTACCTGCTGCATGACGCGCAGGATGTTGCCGCCCAGGATGGAGGCCACATCGGCCTCGCGGTAGCCCCAGCCCAGCAGGATGGAAACGATCTCGGTGAGTTGCTCGGGAGCGACGAAGCGCCCGCCCAGTTCGTACCCCAGACCCGGCGGGAACGTGTGCTTCATCTTGTCGAGATAGTCGTCCAGCTCCTGGCGATCGAACACGTAGTCCAACGCGATGCTGGCGTGCTGCGGGCCAACAAGCTGCACGACGTGGTCGACGTGGCGCGCGTAGGTTTCGCTGGCGATGTCGTTCGCGCCGAGAAAAATTCCCACGCCGTTCAGGCCAACCACGCCGCCCGTGGCGGCGCAGGCACGAATCAGCTCGTCCGGGATATTGCGTGGGTGCTCGTGCAGGGCCGCGCAGTTGCTGTGCGAGAAGATGACCGGTTGCTCTGCGAGCGACAACACCTCGCGTGCCGTGCGGTGGCCGGTGTGGCTCAGGCATACCACCACGCCGACACGCTCCAATTCGCGAACTACGGCACGGCCAAAGTCAGTCAGGCCGGCATCTACCTCCTGGCAACCACCGCCCACGCGGTTGCTGCGGTTGTAGGCCAACGCCATCCACCACACGCCCAGGTCTCGATACAACTCGATCATCGACAACTGGTCTGCGATGGCGTTCGCTCCCTCAATGTCCAGGCCGATGGCCAATCGCCCGCTGCGTCGGGCCTCCATCGCATCCGCCGGGGTGTCCAGCATCAGGTAGTGCTCGCGTCGGGCTGCGACCCAGTGCCGCACCGCCGCCGCCATGCGCACGTGGTCCTCGATGCCGTTCTCGCCAAAGCCGATATTCAGCATCACGGTGTCAAAGCCAGCGCGGCGGTGCCGCTCCAACTGCGGTAGGAAGCTCTCATCCAGCGGTCGCAGCGGCAAGCAGGCATGGTTGTCCCAGGCCAGTGTGCCGTCAATCAGCGTGCGGGCGCGGTGCATCAGTGGCTCGGTGATCTTGGTCATGGCGTGACCTTATTGACTGCTGCGTCGCCTGGATTAGCATTCCGCATCAGAAATTTAGGAGAGCAGACTCGATGAGCACAACCATCCGCGCCGAGGTTCCAGATCCGCTGAACTTCGACGCCGAGTGGCAGCGCGCATCGATCCACGGGGGCGCCAAGCCGATCTCCCGCAACATCGTTCGCACCGTGTTCGACGAGCCCGGCAACGGCACGGTTGACCTCTTCCGCCTCGACGACGACGCAATGGCCAATGTGCTGAACTGCGTACTCCCGGAGCAGGTGCGCTGGCCCTACCAATCCGAGGAGCCCGTCATCATGCTGCGCGCCTCGCTGGCCTGCGACGTCTCCTTTCGCTACGGCGACTCCAACCCCATCGTCTTCAATCGACCCGAGGTGCTGCTGGCCTGCCTGCCGGAGGGCGTCACGCTGACGGCCGATGTGATGGGCGGCTCGCGCCAGCAGGGCCTGGTGGCAAGCTTTCGCGGCAAGACCTTTGCCAAGCGGCTCGGCCTGTTGGAGAGCGAGTTGCCGCCAGCGGTGCGCGAGGTGGTACGCCATTCCTCCGACGTGGTGCGGCTGTCGTCCTTTCCGGTCGACCAGCGCATCGCCGCATTGATCGCTGATACCTTGGACAGTCGCTTGCCGGGCGAGCTCCGCACGATGCAATTGAACGGCCGGTTGACCGAGCTCATTGCCTTTGCGCTGCAAGCCATCCAGGAGCGTGCAGACGATCCGGCACACCGGCATGTGCTGCTGCCGCGCAAGCGCGATCTCGATGTGGCACGTGCGGCCCGTGAAAGGCTGGACCGCGAATACCGCCGGCCACCGCTACTCGGCGACCTGGCCTCGGACCTTGGCGTCAGCCTGAACAAGCTGAAGTCGGTGTTCAAAGAGTCCTTCGGCACGACCATGGCCGGTCACTGCCTGGATCGTCGCATGCGCGAGGCTCAGCAGCTACTGCTGCAAGGGTCCTTGACCGTCGCGCAGGTGTCCGACAGCGTAGGTTACGAGCACCAGAGCAGCTTCGCCGCAGCCTTCAGTCGGCACGTCGGCCTGGCCCCGCGCGAATACCGCCGCCATCGGGCACCCTTTCTGGTCGAACTCGCGCCTAAGGACTAACCCGACTCCGTCTGTTCGCCTAAATTTTTCGTCGAAGTCCTCACGGTGCGAGGGTTTCGTGAACCTATCGTGACTGTCACCCGCCGAGCTGTACCCGGCCCATGACAGGAGCACATCGATATGTCCGTGAAGTCTTCTCCCTTGCGCCTCAGCCGGATCGCCGAGGCGACGGCCTTGATCGGCCTGGTAGCTACGGTGCCCGCCGTGCATGCCCAGCAAAAGCCCGCAGCAGATCCCGATCAACTCGATCGCGTCGTCATCACCGCCAATAAGCGCTTGGAGCCCGAGCGAAGCGTCGCCGGCTCGGTCAGCGTGCTGCAGGGCGCGCAACTGGAGAAGCTCGGTGCCAAGGACCAGGAAGACACGCTGAAGCTGACGCCCGGCGTTCAATTCAACAAAGGGGACATCTCAAGCAACACGATCACCATCCGTGGTATCGGTACCGAGACGACCAACGAAGGAAGTGGCGGCCAGCAACAGCCTACGGGCTTCTATGTGGAGGACGTGCCGCTGGTCTCGCCGCTGGGCAAGGGCATCGTGCCCGACCCGTATGCCTTCGACCTCGACCGAATCGAGGTGCTGCGCGGCCCCCAGGGCGCGCTGTTCGGCTCTGGCTCGTTGGGCGGCGCGGTGCGCTATCTTTTCAACAAGCCGCGGCTGGACAGCTTTGAAGCTGCAGCACAGCTGAGCTTCGCCAAGGTCTCCGGCGGCGACAGCGCGCCGTCTGTCGCTGGCATGGTGAACATACCGCTGTCGACCAATGTCGCTGGCGTACGTGTCGTCGCATGGGATCGGGAGGATCCGGGCTATATCGACAACCTGGGAACGCGCACACCAGATGCGAACAAGGTCAAGCAGCACGGTGCACGTCTTCTGGCCACCATAAAGCCGAACGCTGCGCTGAGCGCTACATGGGTCGTGTCTTCGCAGGACACCAAGCAGTACGACACCTTCAGCGTGTCACCCGACCCGAGCAAGCTTGAGCACACGTCGCCCAACAATTCCGCCCGCAAGGTCACCGCGGACTTCTCCAGCCTCACCGTGGACTGGAATCTCGGCGCCCAGACGCTGACCTCCATCACGGGCTGGTGGCGCAACAAGTCCACTGCGCTGATTGACGACACCGAGCTGTTCGCCAGCGTGGGACTTGTACTGCCGCAGGTGATCCGCCCGCAGGAGAGCGAACTCAGCGCGCGTTCGCAGGAACTCCGTATCGCCAGCAATCCCGGTGGGCCGCTAAGTTACGTTGCTGGCGTCTTCTACCAACGCAGCTCCGGCAATGGGCACGCGAAACAGATCGACCCCTCGGGGGCCTTCGGACTGACCGACTTGGTGGATCTGAGCACCGATCTTCGCGGCACTGAGACCGCGTTCTTCGCCGACGCGGAGTATGCCCTCGGCAATGGCTGGAGCGTCGACATCGGGGGCCGGCGCTACAAGACGACGACGCACTACGTGCAAAGCGGCACTCAGTTCGGCGCACCGTCCTCGGTGACGCCACCCGACTCGTCGGACAGTGGCTTCACACCCAAGGCCAGCGTGAAGTACCGTTTTGACGGCAACCAGATGTGGTACGCCCTCGCAAGCAAAGGCTACCGCTACGGCGGCACCAATGGCACTGCACCCTTCCTGCCGTTCAAGTCTGACTCGTTGTGGAACTACGAGACCGGCCTGAGGCTGAGCCCGGCCAAGGGCTTGCAGGTGGACCTGAGCGTCTTCCTGCTTGACTGGAAGGACGCGCAGTTCACCTACTTCACCGTGCAGAACGGAGGGCTACCGGAAAGCGGCATCAGCAATGTCGGTCATGCCAAAAGCAAGGGCATGGAGGCAGCCTTGCGCTACCGCTTCGGCCCAGCGTTTGACGTCTCGCTCTCGGCGGCCTACACCGAGGCCAAAACGACGGTGCCGGTCGCGGTGCCCAATGGCCGGACGTCCATCACGGCGCCTGCGGGATCGCGCCTGCCGGGGTCACCCAAGACCCAGGCCGCGCTGCAGGCCGGCTGGAACTTCGCCGGGCCGATGGGTACGAACGGCCGCGCCTTCGGCACCTGGACGTATGTGGGTGACCGCGTGATGTTCCTGAGTGGCAACAAGCCCGCTGCTTCCTACAACACGGTTGACGTCGGCACCTCGTTCACCAGCGACCACTGGACACTGTCGGGTGTGCTTGCCAACATGACGAACTCCAAGGGTGTGCAGAGCATCACCGGCGCACCAGCCGGTGTGGGCAGCTTCGCGCAATACTTCCTGCAGCGACCGCGCACACTGACGGTCAGTCTGCGCTATGACTATTGAGCGGCAGCCATGAACAGCAGCAAGTCCGACGTGGATTCCAAGGCCAGCTGGAAGGTTCTCGTCGGCTGCTGCCTGGTGGCATTGTTCGGAGTGACGGCGCTCTACGGCTCGACCTTCGGCCTGTTCCTGATCCCCATGGAACAGCACCTGCACTGGTCGCGCGCGCAGATCGCGTTCTCGATGACGCTGGTGACGATCATCGGTCCACTGAGCATGCCGCTGGTCGGCTGGGTGATCGACAACCTACCGCTACGCCCCCTGGTGCTGTGGGGCGTGCTGCTGCAATCGGTCAACTTTGCCGCCTTCGGCATGATGAACGGCAACGTCCTCTTCTACTACCTGCTGTGCGTGGCATTGATGTTCACAGCCACAGGCGCCTCGCTGCTGACGCTAGCCAAGCTGGTTCAGCAATGGTTCGACGCCTCGCTGGGCAAGGGCCTGGGCATCCTGTTCGCGGCCACCGCCGTCGGCTCGGTGATTCATCCGCCCTGGGTTGGCTATGTGCTGACGCACTGGGGCTGGCGCGATGCCTTCTTCGCGATGGGACTGATGAGCTTGTTGTTGGGTGGCGCGGCCGCGCTGCTGCTGATCCGAGAGCGGGAGCCGGAGCAGCCGGCACGCGCTGGCGTCAACGTCACGAGGGGCGGCAGCGGAAGCTCGATGCTGGGCTTCCTGAAGAGCCCGACCTGGTGGGCGCTAGCCTGGTGGAATCTGTTCTTTGGCTTCGCGATCGGCGCGATCATGATGCACTTCGCGGCGCTGCTGCAGGGGCGCGGCCTCTCGCTGGCCCAGGCGGCGGCCATGCTCAGTGTGATGGGCGTGGGTGGTTTTTCTGGCAACCTGCTGGCGGGGTGGCTGATCGACCGCTTCCCCGCCACGTGGCTCGCGCGCGGCTTCGTGCTGGCGCCACTGGGCGCCGTCGTGCTCTTGTACTTCGGCCATGGCCTCGCGGCGGCGGCCATCGCGGCGCTGATGCTGGGCTTGTTCAGCAGCGGCGACCACGCGCTCGGCGCCTTCCTGGCGCGGCGCTACTTTCCCGCTGAGGCCTTTGGCCGGGCCAGCGCCACGCAGATGATGGCGGCGACGCTGGGCGGGGGCGTCTCGCCCTGGATCTCGGGTCTCGTCTATGACGCGACGCACAGCTACGACGCGTCCCTCATGATGGCTGGCGTGGCCTTCGTGCTGGCGACCATCGCGGCGTGGCGCTTGCCAAAAGTCGGCGAACAGGTCAGCCAAGAAGCCAGCGATGACGAGGTGACCGCCCCGGCGGCTAAGGCCGGTGGCGTCGCTGCCGCTAGCAGCACCACCCAATGAACACGCTGCTCTCGCTGCTGAGCCGCGATGCGGCCGGCCTGCTGCTGGCACTGCTCTCGGCCTTGATGCTCGCGCCGGTAAACCTTTGGCTGGCGGCGCTCGTCGGCATCGGCCTGGCCTTGCTCTCGCTCCGCTACCTGTGGATGCGTGCTGTCGTGCGTCGGCGTTTCCCGGCGCCGGGTCGCCTGGTCGACATGGGCGGCTACCGAATCCACGTCCAAGCCGAGGGCGAGCCGCTAGAGGGCCGCCCGACGGTGCTGTGGTTCGCAGGCGGCCACACTGCAGGCAACGCGATGCATCACCTGCACCGGGCGTTCCGTGGCCGCACCCGCTCCATCCTCATCGACCGGCCGGGGACGGGCTGGAGCGACGCCGGGCCTTTTCCACGCACCACCGCCCGTGAGGCGGACGAGGTGCTCCGCATGCTGGAACTGACGGGCGAGCGCGGGCCCTTTGTCATTGCCGGTCATTCCTTCGGTGGCCTGCTGGCCGCGAATATCGCGCGCCGCCGGCCCGACCTCGTCCACACGCTGGTGCTGCTGGATCCGACCCCGCTCGACACCATCCTGTACGGCCCGCCGCTGGAAGCGCTGCGCGAGTTTCGGCTGGCGCCGCTGAAGGCGGGCCTGGCGCGCCTGTTCGGCTTCGACCTCATGAAGCGCCGTGCGGCCGAGCAGCGTCTGATCCCCGCCTACGCGGCGGTACTGGCGGCCGTGGACCGCGAGCTTGGGCCGGAGGTCGTCGCCGCACGTGCGGTCGACGAGCGTGTCGCCGCCGACTTCACGCAGGCTTCCATCTACGCCGAGCTGACGCCGGCCGGCGCGGCTCGCGCAGCCTGGTCCGCCGGTGTCTACGACGGTGACCTTGACGGCGTGCCCGTCTGGCTCGTGGCCCCGAAGAACGACCTCGACGTCGCCCGACTCCCGGAGGCCCAGACGGCCGACGCTCGGCTGAACGAGCGTGTGGTGCGCGTGATCGCCCGCACGCGAGAGCGCTACCTGGCCACGTCCGACCGTTCGCGGCGTATCGTCGCGCCCGCCGGCTCGGGCCACAACTTTGTCTACGAAATCCCGGACTTCGTCATCGGCGTGATGCGCGAGGCGATTGAAGGTCCTGCACAGAAGTATTGAACATGAATGCCTTGCTATCCCCCTGGTCCGGCCCCTTCGGCGGCCTGCCGCCCTTCGAACTGGCTACGCCGGCGGCACTGGAAGCAGCTATGACCGAGGCGATCGCCATGAAGCGCGCCGAAGTGCATGCGATCGCCACAAGCGCCGAAACGCCAAGCTTTGCGAACACCGTCGAGGCGATGGAACGCAGCGGCGGCGCTTTGAGGCGCGTGAACGCGCTGTACCGCGTGATGGGCGCAGCAAATTCGCTTGGCGAGATGCCAGCCGTCGCGCAGCGGGTCACGCCAATGCTGTCCGGGTTGGAAAACGAGATCCTTTTCGACCAGCGCTTGTTCGCCCGCGTCGACCGAGTCCACAAGCAACGCGAGAGCCTGCCACCGCTGGACAGGCGCCTGACCGAAGTGATCCACGACCGCTTCGTCCGCGCCGGCATCGGCCTGCCGGCAGCCGACCAGCAGCGCCTCGGCGAAGTCAATGCGCGGATCGACACGCTGGCGGCTCAATACAACCAGAACCTGATAGCCGATGGCGGCTCGCAATTCGCCTGGATCCAGGACGAGGCGGAACTCGAAGGCCTGCCCGCGCCGCTGGTCACTGCCGCTAAGGCCCTGGCGACCGCGAAAGGCCGCCCCGAAGGCTGGGCGATCCAGAACGCTCGCGCCGCCGTCTGGCCGGTGCTGACCCATGGGCGTGACCGCGGCCTGCGCGAGCGGGTCTGGCGGATGTGGAACGACCGGGGCGACCATGCCGGCCCTACCGATAACAAGCCCGTCGCGGCGGAGATTCTTCGGCTGCGTGCCGAGAAGGCCAGGCTGCTGGGCCATGAGAGTTACGCGCACCTGGCGATCGGCGAGCGAATGGCGCGACACCCCGAGACGGCGATGGCGATGCTGATGCGCACCTGGAGTGTCGTCCGAGCGGTGGCGCTGCGGCAGATCGAGGTGTACACGGCCATCGCCCGCGACGAGGGCCTCCAAGATGCCCTTCAACCCTGGGACCGCCAGTTTTATGCCGAACGCCTGCGCCGCCGCGACCTTGGCTTCGACGGCGAGACGCTAAAGCACTACCTGACCCTCGACAACATGCTCGCTGCGATGTTCGACAGCGCCAAGCGCACCTATGGCCTGCACTTCACCGCGTTGCCACTGGCGCCGCGGTTGCACCCGACCGTGCGCGTCTACGAGGTGCGGCGCGACGACGGCTCGGCGCAGGGCGTGCTCTACTTCGACCTGTTCAACCGCCCGGGCAAGATGCACGGCTCCTACCAGACCGAGTACCGCACGACCGAGGTCGACGACGAAGGCCGGCGCGTCCTGCCGATCTCGGCCGTGCATTCCTCCTTCGAGGCTGTGCCCGGACCGCGCGGCGAGATCCTCCTGCCCTTCGAGTACGCAAACGTGTTCTTCCATGAATTCGGCCATGCGCTGCACATGCTGCTGTCGCGCGCGCCGTACCCTTCGCTCGGCAGCGTCGGCGTGCCCTGGGATTTCGTGGAGGTGCCGGCACTGCTGAACGAGCGCTGGCTGCTGGATCGTGGCACGCTGGCCCGCTTCGCCCGCCATGCCGAGACGGGTGCACCGGTGCCGGCGCCGCTGGTCGAGCAGCTCGAGCGCTCGCTGCGCTACGACCGCGTGTTCAGCCTGAACCTCGACTACCTGGCCCCAGCGATCATGGACCTGCGGATGCACCTGCTGGCCGACGGCGCGCCGGACGGTAGCTTCGATGTCGCCGCGCTGGAGAAGAACATCCTGCGCGAGCTGGATATGCCGCCCGCCTGGGACATGATCATGCGGATGACCAGCAACTTCCACAGCTTTCCCGGCGGCTACGCAGCCGGCGTGTACGGCTACCTGTGGGCCGACGTGATGGCGGCCGACGCGGCAGAGGTTTTCCTGGCCAGTCACGGTGGTCTGAATGACCGCGAGACTGGGCGTCGCTGGGAAGAGGCGTTGCTTGGCGCGGCATGGTCCGTCGAGCCAGAGGACGCCTGGCTGCGATTCCGCGGCCGCCCCGTGGATCCAGCCGCTCTGCTGCGACGCTTTGGTCTGCAACCACAGGATTAGCTCTGCCGCCATGTCCCGTCGTGTCCACCGCCTTCCTGCAGACGATCTCAGCAATGGATGGAGCGCACTGCTGCCCAGCCGGACGGCTCGCCCAGCACTGGAGGGCGCGCAAGCCTTCGACTGGGTGGTTGTCGGGGCGGGCTATGCTGGAATCGCTGCAGCCCGCCGCTTGGCCGAGCAGCAACCGGGTGCATCGATTGCCCTGGTGGATGCCGGCGAAGTTGGCGAAAACGCATCGGGACGAAACTCAGGTTTCGCGATCGACCTGCCCCATTCGCCGGGAACTTCCCCTGCATTGACCGAGCAGGGCAGGCGCGCAATCCGCGTCGGCCGTTTCGCCTTGGGCGAGCTGGACCACCTGATCAGGCAGCATGGCATAGCTTGCGATTGGGATCGGCGTGGCCGGTACCACGCGGCGGTCACGACCAAAATCGCCGATCAGGCCCTGAAGAACTATGCGGCCAATCTGGACAGCTGGGGCGAGCCGTATGAATGGCTGGAGCGCCAGGCCTTGAAGGACCGCCTGGGAACAGACTACTACCGGGCCGCGATCTATACGCCCGGCACCTACCTGATGAACCCTGCGGCCCTTGTGCGGGGCTTGGCGGACAGTCTCCCGGAGCAGGTGACGCTGTTTGAGAACTCGGCAGTGCTTGAAGTCGAATTCGAAGGGGCTTCACGCCTTGTCCGCACGCAGCAAGGTCGCATACGCTTCGGCAAGCTGATCCTCGCTGTCAATGCGTTCTCGCCGTCCTTTGGCGTGTACCGAGATCGCCAGGTTCCGATTCTGCTGTTCGCCAGCCTTACCAAGCCACTCAGCCCTGCACAGCAGGGCCGGCTCGGAAGCGACACCAGCTGGGGCATCACGCCCGCCCACAGCGTGGCCGGCTCGACTCTGCGGCTTACATCCGACAAGCGTCTATTGATCCGCCATGGCTTCGAGTATTCACCTTCGCTGCGATCAGGCGAGGTTCGGCGGCAAGCGGCAAAGGCAGCGCAGTTGCAGTTGCTGAAGCGCCGCTTCGGCGAACTGGGTGAACTTGAAATTGAGCACTTCTGGATGGGCTGGCTGGCGGTTTCGAGGAATCATGCACCGGCGTTCGGGCAGGTGGCGCAGCACGTCTACGCGGCCTCCTGTTGCAATGGCTCAGGTATCGTCCGTCACACTGCTGCCGGCCTGCTAATTGCAGATCTCGCGCTAGGACGACACAACTCGCTGATTGACGACTTCCTCGTCCACGGCACAGCGAGCTACATACCGCCGCGCCCCTTGCAAGACATCGGCGTTCGCCTGCAGATGAGGTGGGAGTTGGCACGGGGTCGAGCCGAAGAGTAGCTGGACCTAGTTAGCCTACGTCCGGAACTCGCAGTCACGATACGGAAGCGTCTGGCAAGGTTGGCGAATCAATCATCCAGCGCTTAGACGCGGTTAACAGTACTGCTAGTCCCGGCGATCCGCGTGCTGGTCCTAAGACAGCTTTTCGAATGAGCAGGCGCTCGCGATTCGCCTGCAAATGTCTCTAACCAGCCTTGAGCCGTCCGACACGTAGAGCAAATGCAAGGTTCGCCGTGTCTTGTTGCCCAATCGAAGCGCCCCATGCAACTCGGCATGGTCGTTTGTCAGCCATCCTGCTCATTCGGCCCAGCTATCGGAATTGCGGCTGATCGCTGCTCCGACTGCATCCGATCCGACTGTCCTTGAATGAGGATTCCCGCTCACTTTCGCGTCAGTGATCGCCTGATTGACCGCTGCCTGAAGCACCGCAGTGACGTTCGCAATCGGCTGGCCGTCGAGCTCGCCGAGTGCGGCGATACCTTCGTCGTCGATCGCCCATCCACGCTCGCCTAGCCATCGCATCGCGTACTCCGTAATGGCCTCCAACTCCGGTGCCGTGAACTCGATCTTCTCGGCAAACCGCCCTCCTCTCAGAACAGCTGGGTCAAGAGCGGCTGGACTGTTGGTTGCCGCGATGAATAGGAGATCCGGAACGCGCCCGCCGACGCCATCCATTAGCGTTAGCAACTTGTTCGTCACGGCAGCCACACCACCAAGCTGCCGGTGACCGAGTACATCCTCCGCCTCGTCGATGAACACAATGGACGGGCGAGCGTCTCGCGCGTCGCGAAAGAGCTTATCGGCGAGGTCCGGCTTGGCCAGAAGGTCATGACCAGCGGCTGCGACCAGTGCCCATCCTGTGTCCTTCGCCAGTGCTCGCACGGCTTCAGTCTTGCCCGTTCCGGGTGCACCCCAGAAGAGAACGCCGGTAGGCAAGCTGCCGCCAAGTCGCTCAGTCTGGAAAGAGTTCTTCATCTGCACCACGAGCGACTGCAGTGCCCGGCGTTGCGCCGGCCCTAGCACCAGCTCATCCAGAGACTTGGCTTGCTCAGAGACCCTGATCCGAGTGCCTTGAACGCTCCGCATGCACGCCATCAGGTCGTCGAAGCCAAGGCGTCGACTCGGCACAGCATTCGCATGGGTGCCAGCCTGCCTGGTCACCGCGATCAGCCTCGACGCCGAGAAGCCCGACCAGCGGCGCGCAACGCTATTCAGCACATCGTCCTCGACACGGGCGCCAGGGGCGTGTTGCCTGAGGCCTTCGCGGAGCAGGCCGACACGAGCCTCCAGGTCCGGCGCTCCAATTTCTATCTTGTGGTCAAAGCGCCCTTCCCTGATCGCGGCGCCATCCAGACGTTCAAGGGAGTTCGTCGCAGCAATGATCAGCACGCCCTTTCCTCGCACACGAACCGCCTCTGTGAGGAATACGTTCGTCAGGTTGATCTGATCCTGGTGCAGCCCATCCAGCTCTCGCGAGGCGAACACACTGTCTGCCTCGTCGATGAAGAGCACGCACGGTGCTTGCTTCTGCGCTTGCTGAAAGGCTGCACTCAGCTGCTCAGGGCCCGCCCCGATCCAGCGCGACACGATGTCTGCCGTCGAGATGGAGATCCACTTGAGCTGCAGCTCGCCCGCCAGGGCTTCTGCGAACGCTGTCTTGCCGTTGCCGGGCTCGCCATAAAGCAAGATGCCGTTCGACTTCGCCGACTTGGCAACCGCGGCACGCCCTGCCTCGATCAGTCGCGCCTTTTCCGCACTCATTCCGATGATGGATCGGAAGTCGCGTTCGGGGCGCCGCACCCGCGGTCCCTGGATCACCTCGGTTCGCTGGCCCGAAGCGGCAGACTGCTTCGCGCTGGCGGTCTGTCGTGGCGTCCCAAGCCATTCGTGAAACTGGAGCCACCAGCCTGGCACCACCAAGGATAGGAATGCCAGCCCCCACCAGATCCAAGCGGTCGCACTGTTGTTCGTGGCGGCAGCGATACCCAGCCCGACAAGCGCAACTGGCAGCAGGAGGGCAAATCGCGCGTTGATCACGCCCGCAAGCGCGGCGAACAGCCACCACTTGCCAACGAAGGCTCGAAACCAGTGGGTGTCTGGTGCACTGCCATCCCACCAGGACAGCGAGCGCTTCGCCATCGATGCGTCAGCGACAGCGAACGCGATGACGCACGCCAGCGCGACAAGCGCGGCGATGAAAACCTTTGCCATGTAGGGATCAAGGTGTAGCAGATACCCCTGATAGATGGACCGTGACTGCATGAACGCTTTTCTCCTTTGCGGTCATGCTGCCTGTGAAGCTCAGCGGTTCAAGTGCCGTCACCTACTTCGGCCATCGCGCTGCCGATGGGCAGGCAGTGCGGGTCTGAGTGCGCCAAGCCCTTGATCTGCGGGCGTCTGTCTGCAGACTGATCGCATGAGCAGACCGCTACTCAACTGGCATGCCCTTCTCCGCGTCCTCTCGCCGTCTCATCAGGCTCATGCGGAGGGGCGAGGACGCGAAATGAGGCTCGCAGCAGGGTATGGGCCCCAAATTGCCGCCATACCCAGCTTCGAAGCACGCAATTTGCCTCGGAGAATTTTCCTCAAGTGGCCGACGTACTGCGGCCATCTGACCAGCCAAAGGAGTGAACACCAGTGATGAGCCTACTGACGCCCGCGCAGCTCGCGGCGCATCTGAACGTCAGCGAACGTACCGTCGCGCGCATGGTCGTTGATGGCTGCCCGTTCATCTCGGTCCGCTCTCGCCGCAAGTTCGATCTCGCTCAAGTCATTGACTGGACACAAAGGAATTCATGCCAACGCGAAAAGACAAGGACGGATACTGGCACGCGGAAGCGTGCGTCAATGGAAGGCGACTACATCGACGCCTCCCGTCAGGTGCGACTGCGAGTGAGGCCAAGCGCGTAGAAGCCGAGCTGGTTCGAGCGCTGGGTCGAGTTCGTCAACGGCAGGTTGCCATCCCCGGCGATCCGCGCCTAACCGACCTGATGGCCGCCTACTTTGAGCACTGTAAGACGCTGCGGCATTCGATCTCATCAAAAGAGCACGCCACCGCCATCGGCCCTTGGCTCGAAGGGCGGCGCGCAGCGGAGGCTCGACAGGTCGCGGCGCAGATCATCAAAGACATGTCGCCCCACTATGCCCCGGCAACCATCAATCGGCGGCTTGGCACCCTGCGCAAGGCTCTGCGGCTCGCGTTCGATGCGGGGCGAACCGATACCGACTACAGCACACACATCAGGCGTCTGCCGGAGAACAACCAGCGCACGGTCTATCTAACGATCGCCGAGGTCAAGCAGATCGCCGACCAGGCGAGCGACAACGTGCGCGCGGCAATCTGGATCGCACTGCTGACCGGCTGCCGGCGTGGGGAGGTTTGCAAGATCAAGGCAGAAGACATCACCGAGTCCGTGATCCGTCTGCCGGCGGACATCACGAAGACCGAGTCCTATCGGGAAGTCCCGATCACCGAAGCCCTGCGGCCCTGGCTCGCCTTTCTGCCGATGGCAATCAAACCCTCGAGCATCAAGTCGGGCTTCGCCAAGGCCAGAAAGGCCGCCGGCTTCGACAACGTGAGGTTTCACGACTTGAGACACGCATGCGCGACAATCCTGCTTTCACAAGGCGTGCCTTTGCACGTGGTCCGAGATGTACTCGGTCACGCGTCGATCCGGACGACCGAGCGCTATGCCCACACGATGGTGGAGGCCCAGCGCGACGCTCTGGACAAGCTCAGCGATTTACACCGAGAAATTACACCGGCGCCAAGTTCAGAACCACAATGATCTTGTAGGCCCTTGATTTAATGAAACTTTTAGCCTGCATCGAACAACAAGCCGCCCGCCTGACCGAGGCGGGCGTTTCTTTTGGGCATGGCACCAGCAATGCCTTCGACGAAGCGGCCTGGCTGGTGCTGTGGCAGCTGAAGCTGCCGCTGGACAGCCTGGACGAGCATGCCGAGCTTGAGCTGAGCCCGGCGCAGCAGGCCGAAATCGAAACGCTGGTCGGCGAGCGCATCGCCACGCGCAAGCCGGCCGCCTATCTGACGCGCGAGGCCTGGTTGCAGGGCGTGCCCTTCTACGTGGACGAGCGCGCCATCGTGCCGCGCAGCTTCATCGCCGAGCTGATCGCCGATGCCAGCATCGATCCCTGGCTGTCTGAGCAAACCCACCGTGTGCTGGACCTGTGCACCGGCAACGGCAGTCTGGCCGTGCTGGCGGCGATGGCCTGGCCTGAGGTGCAGGTGGACGCGATAGATCTGAGCGCCGACGCGCTGGCGGTGGCGCGAATCAATGTGGACAAGCACAGCCTGGGCGAGCGCATCCGCCTGCTGCAGGGCGACGGCCTGGTGCCAGCACAAGGTCGTTATGACCTGATCCTGTGCAATCCGCCCTATGTCAACAGCCAGTCGATGGCTGTGCTGCCGCAGGAATACCTGGCCGAGCCGCAGCTGGCGTTGGCCGGCGGTGCCGATGGCATGGACTTCGTGCGCCGCCTGCTGGCGGAGGCACCACAGCATCTGTCACCTCACGGCGTACTGGTGCTGGAAATCGGCAATGAGCGCGCCTTCTTCGAGGCCGCATTCCCCAATCTAGAAGTGGCCTGGATGGAAACATCGGCCGGAGAAGACCAAGTGTTGTTGATGACCCAGGAAGCGCTGAGCCGGAGCTCCGCCGCATGATCACGCTGCGCAATATCACGCTGCGCCGCGGCACCAAGATCGTTCTCGATGACGCGAGCGTCACGCTTCAGCCTGGCGAGAAGGTCGGCCTGGTGGGGCGCAACGGCGCGGGCAAGTCCAGCCTGTTCGCGCTGCTGACCGACCGCCTGCAAAGCGACAAGGGCGAGGTGGAGATCCCCCGCCAATGGGCCGTGGGCGAGGTGGCGCAGAACATGCCGGAAACCGAGATGCCGGCGACAGACTATGTGCTGGAAGGTGACACCCGGCTGATGGCGGCCCGCAAGGCGCTGGAAGAGGCCGAAGCCGCCGAGGACGGCCACGCGATGGCCGATGCGCATGGCCTGCTGATGGATGCTGGCGCCTTCGATGCGCGTCCGCGCGCCCAGGCACTGCTGATGGGTCTGGGCTTCAAGGGGGCGCAGGTCGATGCGCCGGTGAACAGCTTCTCGGGCGGCTGGCGCATGCGCCTGCAGCTGGCTCGCGCACTGATGTGCCCGGCTGATCTGATGCTGCTGGACGAGCCTACCAACCACCTGGACCTGGACGCCCTGGTCTGGCTGGAAGCCTGGCTGCAGCGCTATGACGGCACCCTGATCATCATCAGCCACGACCGCGAATTCCTCGATGCGATCACCAAGGTGACCCTGCACCTGGACGAGGCCAAGCTGATGCGATACGGCGGCAACTACACCGCGTTTGAAGCGATGCGCGCCGAGCGCATGGTCTTGCAACAGGCCGCCTTCGAGAAGCAGCAGGACCGTATGCAGCATCTGCAGAAGTTCATCGACCGCTTCAAGGCCAAGGCCAGCAAGGCCAAGCAGGCCCAGAGCCGCGTGAAGGCGCTGGAGCGCATGGAGCGGCTGGCCCCGGTGCTGACCGCCTCGGACTTCTCCTTCGAGTTCCGCGAGCCCATCAGCCTGCCGAACCCCATGCTGATGTTCGACGAGGTGGCCTGCGGCTACGCGACGCCCGAAGGCGACAAAATCATCGTGCGCGGCATCGACCGCTCGGTGCTGGCCGGCCAGCGCATCGGCATCCTGGGCGCCAATGGCCAGGGCAAGTCCACTGTCGTAAAGACGGTGGCGCGAATGCAGCGCGCCATGGGCGGCAAGATCACCGAAGGCAAGGGCCTGTCGATCGGCTACTTCGCACAGCAGGAGATGGATGTGCTGCGCCCCGATGAGGGGCCGCTGTCACATATGGTGCGCCTGGCCAAGGAAGTCAGCCCCGGCGCCCGCGAGCAGGAGCTGCGCGACTTCCTGGGTCAGTTCCGCTTTGTCGGCGATATGGTCAACCAGGCGGTGGGCAGCCTCTCGGGCGGCGAAAAAGCGCGGCTGGTGCTGGCCATGCTGGTCTGGCAGCGCCCCAACCTGCTGCTGCTGGACGAGCCGACCAACCATCTGGACCTGCAGACCCGCGAAGCGCTGTCGATGGCGCTCAACGAGTTCGAAGGCACGGTGATGCTGGTCAGCCACGACCGCGCGCTGCTGCGTGAAGTCTGCGACGAGTTCTGGCTGGTGACCGACGGCAAGGTCGGGCCTTTCGACGGCGATCTGGATGACTACCAGAAGTGGCTGCTCGACCAATCCAAGGAGGCTGCCAAGCAAGCCAAGGAAGCAGCGCGTCAGGCGGCCAAGCTGCCGGCGACTTCATCGGCTGCTGTTGCTGCTACTGCTGTGGCCGAGCCAGTGCTTGCTGCGGTCGTCGAGGCAAGCGCTCCAGCGCCCGTGTTCAAGCGCGAAGACCGCAAGGCCAGCGGGCAGGCTAGGCAAAGGCTGGCCGAGCAGACCAAGCCCTTGCGCCGCGAGATGGAGCAGATTGACGCCACGCTCAACAAGCTGGCTGACGAGCGCACGGCTGTCGAGGGCGAACTCGCCAGCGGCAGCGCTGCAGCAGCCCGCATCGCCGAGCTCGGCAAGCGGCTGAAGGCGATCCACGATGAGCTTGAGTCTGCCGAGCTGCGCTGGCTCGAGCTCAGCGCCCAGGTCGACGCAATCCAGGCTGGGGCCTGAGCCCGGTCAGCTCAGCAGCACGGCGGCGATGCTGATCGCCGCCGGTAGCGCCTGCACGAACAGGATCTTGCGGCTGGCCGTGGCTGCGCCGTAGACGCCGGCCACGAGTACGCAGCCCAGGAAAAAGAGTTGCGTCGCAAGGTCTCCGCGCATCAGCCCCCACAGCAGGCCAGCGGCCAGAAAGCCGTTGTAGAGCCCCTGGTTGGCGGCCAGCACCTTGCTGGCCTCGGCAAACTCAGGCGTCAGCCCGAACGCACGCCGGCCGCGCGGCGTCGTCCAAAGAAACATCTCCAGCACCATGATGTAGACGTGCAGTGCCGCGACCAGGGCCACCAGCACGCTCGAGATCGTCAGGTTCATACCAAGCTCCTGGGCTCAAAGCCCTTTTAGATTGTGTGCAATTTAATTGCATCATACATTAATGCCCATGCCACGCACCAAGACCCAGCCCAATCCAGCCCGCGACGCCAGCGCCGACTGGCTGCGGCTGGACCGCCAGCTGTGCTTCGCGCTGTATTCAAGCTCATTGGCGATGACCAAGCTCTACAAGCCTTTGCTTGAACCGCTTGGCCTGACCTACCCGCAGTATCTGGTGCTGCTGGTGCTGTGGGAGCAGGACGGACCGAGCGTGTCGACGCTTGGCGAGCGCCTATCGCTCGACTCCGGCACCTTGACCCCGCTGCTCAAGCGCATGGAAACTGCGCAGCTGATATCTCGCCAGCGCGCCGCCGAGGATGAACGGCGCGTGCATGTATTCCTCACCGAGCAAGGCCTTGCCATGAGGCAGCAGGCCTTGCCCATTCCGGCCAAGCTGGCCTGCGCCAGCGCCTGCTCACTTGAAGAGCTGAGCGCCCTGACCCAGCGACTGCAGCAGTTGCGGCAGCAACTCATTGATGCCGCAGCTCCGCAGCGCTGATACACCACCCCACCCACTCACAGGAGTTAGACCATGGCCCTCGACAAAGTCCTCTACACCGCCCGCGCCACTTCAACCGGCGGCCGACAAGGCAGCGCGTCCAGCTCGGACGGTGCACTCAACGTCACACTGAGCACGCCTAAAGAGCTGGGCGGTCCCGGCGGCAACGGCACGAATCCCGAGCAGTTGTTCGCAGCCGGCTACTCAGCCTGCTTCATCGGCGCGCTCAAGCATGTGGCGATGATGAAAAAGGTCGCCCTGCCAGGCGATGCGTCGATCACCGCGGATGTGGGCATCGGCCCGATCCCGAGCGGCTTCGGCATCCAGGTGGCGATGAGCATCTCCCTGCCTGGCGTCGACCGCGCGGTCGCCCAGGACCTGGTGGATACCGCACACCAGGTCTGCCCCTACTCGAACGCCACCCGCGGCAACATCGACGTCACACTGACGCTCGCCTGAGCCGTCAGACTTCCAGCAGGGCGAGCAGCAGTTCAATGCGCGACTTGACTGGACTCAGCGCCCCGGCGGTCCGCCAGGGCGCTTGAGTGTTCGGCGCCGCAATTACGGCGCCTGAGTCACAGCGCGTGCCGATCACCACCGCGACCCCTTGTGCACTGGCACGCCGCAAGGCGGCCTCCAGGCCTGTAGACAGCGTGCCATTGCCAGTGGCTGCCACGACGATGCCATCGACGCCCTGCGCCAGCAGCGCATCGACCACGCAGCCATCGGCACCGACATGGTTCCAGACGATCTGCACGCGCGGCCACAGCTCAGCAGGCCGGTCAATGCTGGCCAGGCCCAAAGCCGCTTCGTTGGCCGGCCAGGCACCAGTCAGGCGAACCACCCCCTCCTCGACCAGGGCAAGCTGCCCGCCGTCACTCGAAGCGAAGGCATCCAGCCGGTAGCTGTGCACCTTGCGAACCTGCTCGGACCCGTACACCTTGCCGCCAACCACGGTCACGACGCCCCGGGCTGAAGGCAAGGACGCCACACGAACCGCATCCAGCAAGTTCTGCGGCCCGTCGGCCAACAGAGCAGTGGCCGGACGCATCGCGGCCGTCAGCACAACCGGCTTTGTCGGCGCCAGCAGGCGCTGCAGAAAGAAGGCAGTCTCCTCCAGCGTATCCGTGCCATGGGTGATCACCAGCCCCTGCACCTCGGGACGAGCCAGGTGCCCTGCCACTGCTCGAGCCAAGCGCTGCCAAGTCGCGAAGTCCATGTCCTTGCTGTCCAACTGGGCGACTTGCTCGCATTCCAGCGGATAGGTACGCAGCGACGGAACAGCCTGTATCAACTGCTCCACGGCCAACTCGCCGGCTTTGTAGCCCACATTGTCTGCAGCGTCGGCTGCCTGGCCGGCAATGGTGCCGCCGGTCCCAAGAATCACAAGCATGAAGTCTCCCGATCAAAATACTGGATGAGCATACAGATACTGGATATATACTCAGGCATCGCCCATAGCTTGGGTGTCAGCGAGGTGTTTGTGGACGATCAGCCCATCAGCGAAATCCGATTGACCGCCCGGCAGCAGCAGATCCTTGATCTGGTGCGCGAGGCGATAGAGCGCACAGGCGCCCCACCAACGCGGGCCGAGATTGCCGCCGAACTCGGCTTTCGCTCGGCCAACGCAGCAGAGGAGCACCTGCAAGCTCTGGCGCGCAAGGGTGCCATAGAACTGGTCGGCGGCACCTCTCGCGGCATCCGACTGAAGTCTGACACATTGAAGTCGGTGCATCAGGCACGGCTGGCGCGTGAAGCTGCCAATCAGCAGTTCACCCTGCCCATGCCTGGCATTGCCCAACTAACCCTCCCCTTGGTCGGGCGCGTCGCCGCTGGCCAGCCCATTCTTGCGCAGGAGCATGTCGAGCAGACCTACACGGTTGAGGCCGGTATGTTCGCGCGCCGGCCTGACTTTCTTCTGAAGGTCCGCGGCATGAGCATGAAGGACATCGGCATCATGGATGGCGACCTGCTCGCGGTTCAACAAGCCAGGGAGGCCAAGAACGGCCAGATCGTCGTCGCGCGGATCGGCGACGAAGTGACTGTGAAGCGCTACAAGCGCAGCCGGGACGGCATCGCGCTGCTGCCCGAAAACGCAGATTTCAAGCCCATTCTGGTCAATGCAGGCGACGACTTCAGCATCGAAGGCCTGGCTGTGGGACTGATTCGCGCAGAGTTCGGAGGCTGACATGAAGGCGCGCCATTTCGAAGAGTGCTTCACCCTGGAGCAAATCCCGAATGTCGGACCCGCTGTCGCCGCAGATCTGCGCGCGCTGGGTGTTGTTCGACCCAAGGATCTGCGTCGACACGACCCTTATGCGCTGTACCAGCGCTTGTGCCGCCTGAGCGGCCAGCGCCAGGACCCTTGCATGCTCGACACATTGATGGCGGCAGTCGACTTCATGGCCGGCGGGCCGCCAAGGCCTTGGTGGCACTTCAGCGAACGACGCCAACACCTGTACGGATACCACGCCTGAACGTATTTGTGCAGGCAATAGCCAATATCAGCAAGTCCACTTGAGATAACAGATCCGAGGGGCACAGAGTATCTTGCGCCTGCCAACGAAAAAACCCCTGGCGCTTACACACCAGGGGTTTCCTTGTTTTTGGCGGAGTGGACGGGGCTCGAACCCGCGACCCCCGGCGTGACAGGCCGGTATTCTAACCAACTGAACTACCACTCCGCGTGGGATAAGTTTCGCACATTTTCGAGATACTCTCTCGATCAATTGCCAAGCCTTATCAAACTTGCCTGCCTTGCGGCAGATATTCAACCAACATTCCGTCTTCCGACGGACTGCCAATCAAATTGGCGTCCCCTAGGGGATTCGAACCCCTGTAGTCACCGTGAAAGGGTGGTGTCCTAGGCCTCTAGACGAAGGGGACTAATCCTTCTTGACTTGAACCGCGCGCCACCTCAGCCGAAGCCTTTGGTGGAGGTAAGCGGGATCGAACCGCTGACCTCTTGCATGCCATGCAAGCGCTCTCCCAGCTGAGCTATACCCCCGTGAAGCATTTGCTTCGCAAGCGTCGCGCTGTTCAAGCGTATCACTCTCAAAAATACAAACGGCCAACTGAATGGCCGTTTGCTAAGCAAACCTTGGCGGAGTGGACGGGGCTCGAACCCGCGACCCCCGGCGTGACAGGCCGGTATTCTAACCAACTGAACTACCACTCCGCGTGGGATAAGTTTCGCACATTTTCGAGATACTCTCTCGATCAATTGCCAAGCCTTATCAAACTTGCCTGCCTTGCGGCAGATATTCAACCAACATTCCGTCTTCCGACGGACTGCCAATCAAATTGGCGTCCCCTAGGGGATTCGAACCCCTGTAGTCACCGTGAAAGGGTGGTGTCCTAGGCCTCTAGACGAAGGGGACTAATCCTTCTTGACTTGAACCGCGCGCCACCTCAGCCGAAGCTTTTGGTGGAGGTAAGCGGGATCGAACCGCTGACCTCTTGCATGCCATGCAAGCGCTCTCCCAGCTGAGCTATACCCCCGTGAACTGCAGAATTCAGAGAATCAATCTCGTCAGCCTGAGGCTCTTGGTGTTTCGCGCTGTTCAAGCGAGACATAGATTATAGGAGAGTTTTTATGCACTGCGCAAGCGTTCCACAACAATTTCTTTGGCGAACAGTTCAAGCACGGCATCGAGCGATGGAGTTTGGGCACGGCCGCAGACGGCCACGCGCACAGGCATCGCCAACTGCGGCATCTTCAAGCCATGCTCAGCCAGCGTGCTCTTCAACACCGCCTGGATCTCTGACTTGTTCCAAGCCGTCAGCGACGCCAAGCTATCAGCGAGCGAGGCCAGCGCCGGTCGAATCGCGTCCGTCAGATGCGTTGCGGCCTCCTCCGCACTTGGCGTCACCGGCCCGAAGTACATGCCGAGCCAGTCCGCCAAGGACACCGTCGTCGCGCAACGATCCTTGAACAGGGCACACATCGCCTCGAACTGTTCAGCGCTGGCATTGACATCGACGCCGCGGCGATTCAACTGCTGGCGCACAAGCGCGGCCAGACGGGCGCTGTCTGCCAGCTTGATGTAGTGGCTGTTGACCCATTCAAGCTTGGCCGGATCCCACTGCGCCGGGCTCTTCGACAGATGCGTGCCGTCGAACCAGCTGACCATCTGCTCACGCGAGAACAGCTCGTCATCGCCATGGCTCCAACCCAGGCGGGCCAGATAGTTGAGCATGCCTTCCGGCAAGAAGCCGTTTTCCTCATAGGAGGTGACGCTGACCGCCCCGCGCCGCTTGGAGAGCTTGAGCCCATCGTCACCCAGGATGATGGGCAGATGCCCGAAGGCCGGCAATGGCGCAGCCAGCGCCCGGAAGATATTGATCTGCCACGGCGTGTTGTTGATGTGCTCGTCACCGCGAAACACATGCGTGATGGCCATGTCCCAGTCGTCGACCACCACGGCAAAGTTGTAGGTCGGCACACCGTCGGTTCGCTGGATGATCAGGTCATCAATCTCGCGGTTGTTGATGGTGATCGGTCCCTTGACCACATCGTCCCAGGTGACGTCGCCTTCGATCGGATTCTTGAAGCGCACGACAGGCTTCACACCCTCCGGCACCGCCGGCAAGGCTTTGCCCGGCTCAGGGCGCCAGGTGCCGTCGTAGCGGCGCTTCTGGCCGCGGGCATCCTGCGCGGCCTTCATGGCTTCCAGTTCTTCAGGCGTGCAGTAGCAGCGGTAGGCCGTACCCGCAGCGATCATCTGATCGATCACCTCTTGGTAGCGCTCCAAGCGCTGCATCTGGTAGATCGGTCCTTCGTCATAGTCCAGACCCAGCCACTTCATTGAAGCGAGGATCTGATCCACCGAGTCCTGGGAGGAACGGGCCACATCGGTGTCTTCGATACGCAGCACGAACTGGCCACCGTGATGGCGGGCATAGGCCCATGAGTACAGGGCGGTGCGCGCCGTACCCAAATGCAGGAACCCTGTTGGCGAGGGAGCGATGCGGGTGCGGACGGGCTTCTTGCTGGCGTCGTTCATGCGGGAAAGTCTTCTTCGAGGTTCAGTTTGGGAGCGTGCTCAGGCCACGCAGCAGGTCGTCCTGGATGTCAGCCACATGCTCGAGGCCGACGGACAAGCGGATCAGCCCCTGGCCGATGCCGGCAGCTTGGCGCTGCGCCTCGCTGAGGCGACCATGCGAGGTCGTAGCGGGATGGGTGATGATGGACTTGGTGTCGCCCAGATTGGTGGCGATGCTCAGGACGCGCGTGCTGTCGATGACGTGATAGGCACGGGCCCTCGCCTGCTCTGGCGACGCGCCAGACAGTTCGAACGACAGCACCGCCCCGCCCTGTCCGGATTGCTGGCGCATGGCCAGTTCATGTTGGGGATGGGAGCGCAGACCAGGGTAGTAAACCCTCGACACCTCGGGCCGCTCCTCCAGCCAACGCGCCACAGCCAGCGCCTGCTCGCTCTGGGCCTTGAGACGCAGACTGAGCGTCTCCAAGCCCTTCAGCAGCACCCAGGCATTGAAGGGCGAGAGCACCATCCCGGCGGTGCGGATCACCGGACCGAAGACATCGCGCACGAGGTGATTGGGGCCGCACAGCGCCCCTCCCATCACGCGGCCTTGCCCGTCCATGAACTTGGTGGCGGAATGCATCACCAGATCAGCACCCAGCGAAGCCGGGCGTTGCAGCGCCGGGCTGGCGTAGGTGTTGTCCACCACAAGCAGAGCGCCAACCGCATGGGCCATCTCGGCCAAGGCCGCGATATCGCAGACCTCGGTCAAGGGATTGGTCGGCGTCTCGGCGAAGAAGAGCCGGGTGTTGGGCTGAGTGGCAGCGCGCCACTCGTCCAGATCGGTCTGCGAGACAAAGCTGGTCTCGACGCCGAACTTGCCGAACTCCTTGGCGAACAGATTGATCGTCGAGCCGAAGACCGAGCGCGAGCACAGCACATGGTCACCCGCCTTGAGCAGGCCCATGCACATCAGCAAGATAGCGCTCATGCCGCTGCCGGTCGCTACGGCCGCCTCCGTGCCCTCCATGGCCGCCAGCCGCGCCTCCAGGCTGCGCACTGTCGGGTTGCTGGTGCGGCCGTAGGTGAAGTCCTCGGAGTTCGCGAAGCGCCTAGCCGACTCCGCCGCACTGGGCTGGATGAAGCTGGTACTCAGGAACAAGCCTTCGGAGTTCTCGCCATGCTGGCTGGGCGCCAGTGCTGTACGCACAGCCAGCGTCTCGGCGCGCAGGCCTTCGGGCAGGCGTGCACGTGCAATACGCTGCAACTCGTCGTCGTGGCTGCTCATGTTCAGGACTCTTGGCCGCTCTGCAAGGCCAGGCGGGTGCGAGCCGGGCCCTCTTCTTCCTCGCCCTGGCTCTGGCGCTGTTCGCGCAGTGCGGCGAAGTCCTCAACCGACACATCACCGGTGATGTAGTGCCCATCGAAGCACGAGGCCTCAAAGCCAGCCAAGCCCGGATGCAGCGCGGCGACGACGCGCTTCATCGCGTCGACGTCCTGGTAGATCAAAGCATCGGCGCCGATGAACTGGCGGATTTCCTCGATGCTGCGGTTGTGGGCCACCAATTCTTCCTTGGTCGGCATGTCGATGCCATAGACATTGGGATAACGCACCGGCGGCGCGGCAGAGGCCAGATACACCTTGCGGGCACCGGCTTCGCGCGCCATCTGCACGATCTCTTTCGACGTCGTGCCTCGCACGATGGAGTCATCGACCAGCAGCACATTGCGGCCCTTGAACTCCAGGCCGATGGCATTGAGCTTCTGACGCACCGACTTCTTGCGCGCCCCCTGCCCCGGCATGATGAAGGTACGCCCCACATAGCGGTTCTTCACGAAGCCTTCGCGGTAGGGCTTGCCGATCTTGTGCGCCAGCTGCATGGCCGAGGGGCGGCTGGACTCGGGAATCGGGATCACCACATCGATGTCGCTGGGGGGCATGGTCGAGATCAGACGCTGCGCCAGGGTCTCGCCCATGTTCAGGCGCGCCTGATAGACCGAGATGCCGTCCATCACCGAGTCCGGCCGGGCCAGGTAGACGTACTCGAACATGCAGGGATTCAGCACCGGGTTCTCGGCGCACTGCTCGGTGTGCAAGCGCCCCTGGGTGTCGATGAACAAGGCCTCACCAGGCGCCACATCGCGCGTGAGCTTGTGCCCCGTGCCTTCGAGCGCCACGCTCTCGCTGGCGACCATCACTTCGCCTTCTGCCGAGTGGCCGAAGCACAAGGGGCGGATACCGAAGGGATCGCGGAATGCCACCAGGCCATGGCCGGCGATCAGCGCGATCACTGCATACGAGCCCTTGATGCGCTTGTGCACCGCACGCACCGCCTTGAACACGGCCTCGGGGCTGAGCGGCAGGTCGCGCGCCGCCTGCTCGATCTCATGCGCCAGCACGTTCAGCAGCACCTCGGTGTCGCTCTCGGTGTTGATGTGGCGACGGTCGATGTCGAAAAGTTCCTTCTTCAGCGCATGCGCATTGGTCAGGTTGCCGTTGTGCACCAGCACGATGCCAAACGGCGCGTTGACATAGAAAGGCTGCGCCTCCTCTTCGCTGTACGCATTGCCAGCGGTCGGGTAGCGCACCTGACCCAGGCCGGTCGTCCCCGGGAGCGCACGCATGTTCCGCGTGCGGAACACGTCACGCACCATGCCGCGCGCCTTGTGCATGAAGCACTTGTTGCCTTGCATCGTGACAATGCCGGCCGCATCCTGACCGCGGTGCTGCAGCAGCAGCAGCGCGTCATAGATCAGTTGATTGACGGGCGCCTGGGATATCACTCCAACAATGCCGCACATGAACCTGTTCCTTGTCTTGACGAGACCGTCTCTAAAAAACTGTGGCGAGTGCCTGCGCTCTCAGCCCACTGAAATGAATTTCACCACGTCGGCCGGCAGCATGGGGCTCAAGCCCTGCAGCGCCGCCTGAAGCCAAGGGGCCAGCGTGGACGCCTGCCAGGCCTCGGTCCGGGACGCCGGCGTCATGCTGACGCCCAGCACGATCAGCAAACCCAGCAGCAAGGCACGCAGCACACCGAAGCCCGCACCAAGCAGGCGGTCCGGCACGCTCAAGGGCGTTGCATGGATCAAGCTGCGAAGCAGCTTGGCCGCCAGCCCCCACAGCAGCAGGACCAGCATGAAAGAGAGGAGCAGGCTGAGGCCTTGCATCAGCGCCGGATCCAGCCGCCCCTGCGGCAGCAGCGGCAGCAGAATCGGCGCCAGCGGCGAGCAGGCGAAATAGGCCACGACCCAGCCGGCTATCGCCATCACCTCATAGATCAGCCCACGCCACAGCCCAACGAGCACAGACAGAAGCAGCAGGCTCAGCAGCAGCAGGTCGACCCAGGCCATAGCGAATGCCAGCGCCGGCTCAGAGCGTCAGCACGGCGGTGGAAAGACCGCTGCCACGCACCTTGGTCGCAATTTTTTCGGCCTCATCGCGGCTGGGATAAGGACCGAGGCGCACACGTGTTCGCTTGCCGGCGGACGTCTCGACGGTCTGCACATAGGTCTTCAAACCCATGCGCTCAAGCTTCATGCGTGCCTCCTGCGCAGCCTTGCTGTCTGCATAGGCCCCGACCTGCACCACGTATTTGGCACCAGCCGGCGCGGAGGCCGAGGTTTTACCGTCCAGCAGGGACTGCACGCGTGATGACTCAGCGGCAGAAGAAGGCTTGGACTTCGCGACCGCCTTGTCAACGGCCTTTTCAGCCGTCTTCTCCACGGGCCTTTCCGCCGCCTTCTCTGCTGCCTTTTCTGCGACCTTTCCTGTGGTCCTCTCGACTGCCTTTTCGGCCGGCTTCTCCGCGACCTTGGGTGCCGCGTTCTGTGCCGGCAACACCGGCTTTTCTGCTGGAGGAAGCGCGGCCGCGCTCAGCGCACCGGCACCAGCCACGACAGCAGCTGCCTTGACCGCAGAGGCGGCGCCCGTCGCCACAGCGCTTGCGGCAGCGGCTTTGGGTTCAAGCGCAGCATCGGGCGCCGGCGCCGTTGCCTGAGGAATCACCAGTGGCGCAGCGCCCTCCTTGCGCGGAATGTCGATGGGAAGGTCGATCGGAATCGGCCTGGGCTGGGTCTCGAACACCAGCGGAAATCCGATCACCCCCAGGCCGACCAGCACCGCTGCGCCGATGAGTCGACGGCGCGCCCGCACGCGCAACTGCTGCACCGACAGTTCCGCCGAGGCCTTGGCCGAGGGCGATGCCTTGCGTTGGAAAAAGGACAGCAAACCCATGGCAGCAATGGCTCAGAAACTGGGGATTGGATGGGGATCAGGGCTGGCCGGTGGCACCGGCACTCGCCAGACGCGGCAGGCCGTTCTTCAGCACACCGCCCACGGTGTAGAAGGAGCCGAACACCACGATTCTATCAGCGGGGTCGATGCCGGCTGCGGCGGCTGACAAGGCCTGCAGCGGGGTGGAATGGCAGACCAGACTCACGCCAGCAGGTGGCTTGATCAGGCCGAGTCCACGCAAGCGCTCGAACTCGGCCGCCAAGTCTTGCGCCTTGGCCGCGCGAGGCAGCTCAAGGTCTGTGAAGTGCCAGACGTCAATCAGCGGCGCGATCCGCTCGAGGATCTGCGCAAGGTCCTTGTCGGCCATTGCGCCGAACACCGCATGGGTGCGCGGGAAGAATCCCATCTGGTCCATATTCTGCGCCAGCGCCGCCACCGCATGCGGGTTGTGCGCCACATCCAGCACCAGCGCCGGCTGCCCCGGCACGACCTGGAAGCGCCCCGGCAGCTCAACGAGGGCCAGCCCGGTGCGCACCGCCTGAGCACTGATCGGCAGGCGCTGATACAGCGCCTCGAATACGGCCAACACGCCGGCCGCATTCAGCAACTGGTTGACGCCGCGCAGCGAGGGATAGGCCAAGCCGCTGAAGCGCTTGCTTTGCCCCACCCACTGCCACTGCTGGCGATCGCCGCTGTAACTGAAATCCCGCCCCAGCTGACGCAGATCGGCGCCGATGGCAGCGGCGTGTGCTGCCACACTGTCAGGCGCCATCGGGTCGCTGCATACCGCCGGTCGGCCCGGCCGCATGATGTGGGCCTTTTCCCGGCCGATGCTCTCGCGATCCGGGCCGAGGTATTCGACGTGGTCGATGTCGATGCTGGTGATCACGCTGCAATCCGCATCGATGCAGTTCACCGCATCCAGCCGCCCGCCCAGGCCGACCTCCAGAATCACCAAGTCCAGCGGCTCAGCCGCCAAACGGTGGAGGATGGCCAGGGTGGTGAACTCGAAATAGGTCAGCGCCACATCACCGCGCGCCGCCTCCACCGCCTCGAAGCTCGCCAACAGCGAGTCAGCGTCCACCGGTGCGCCCGCTACGCGGCAGCGCTCCTGGAAGTGCACCAGATGCGGCTTGATGTAGAGACCGACCCGGTAGCCGGCCTGCAGCGCGATCGACTCCAGCATCGCGCAGGTCGAGCCCTTGCCGTTGGTACCGGCCACCATCACTACCGGGGCCTCGAAGCGCAGGCCCAGCGCGTCGCGCAGGCGATTCACGCGCTCCAGCCCCATGCTGATTTCCTTGGGGTGCAGGCGCTCGCAATGGGCCAGCCAGTCGTCGAGGCGTTGTTGGGCGCTGGGGGTCGTCGTGCTCATGGGGACTCGCAGAAAACAGCACGGCCAGACCGTTGCGGGCCTGGCCGTGGGGCTTTGGGGTTCAGGTTCAGGCCACCGCGTCGGAGCTTTGGCGCTGCAGCATGGCCAGCTGGCGGGCGATGGTTTCGCGCAGTTGGCGGCGGTCAACAATCATGTCCACCGCACCCTTCTCAACCAGGAATTCAGCACGCTGGAAGCCCGGCGGCAGCTTCTCGCGCACGGTGTTCTCGATCACGCGCGGGCCGGCAAAGCCGATCAGTGCCTTGGGCTCGGCAATCACGATGTCGCCGACAAAGGCGAAGCTAGCCGAGACCCCACCCATGGTCGGGTCGGTCAGCACGCTGATGTAAGGCAGCTTGGCTTTGGCCAGGCGGGTCAGCGCCGCATTGGTCTTGGCCATCTGCATCAGCGAGAGCAGGCCTTCCTGCATGCGCGCCCCGCCGGTGGCGGTATAGCAGATGAAAGGCGTCTTCTGCTCGATGGCGGTCTCGACGCCGCGCACGAAGCGCTCGCCGACCACCGAACCCATCGAGCCACCCATGAAGTCAAACTCGAAGCAAGCCACGACTACGGGCACGCTCATCACCGCGCCGCCCATCACGATCAGCGCATCAGTCTCCCCGGTCGACTCCAGCGCTTCCTTGAGCCGGTCGGGATACTTCTTGCTGTCCTTGAACTTCAGCGAGTCGACCGGCAGTACCTCCTGACCGATTTCGTAACGACCTTCACCGTCCAGAAAGGCGTCCAGGCGTGCACGCGCGCCGATGCGGTGGTGGTGGCTGCACTTGGGGCAGACGTTGACGTTCTGCTCCAGATCGGTCTTGTAGAGCACCGTCTCGCAGGACGGGCATTTGATCCAGAGACCCTCGGGCACCGTGCGGCGCTCGGTCGGGTCGCCTTGCTGCATCTTGGGCGGCAGAAGCTTCTCAAGCCAACTCATCTTGCAGACTCCTTTAGGTTTGTCTTGGCAGGGCGTCGAGCGCAACGCGGATCTCGCGGATGAACTCAGCCCCCTTGGCGGCGACATTATCGCGTGTCTCCACCTCCAGCAACTGAACCAGGCGCGAACCGATCACGACCGCGTCCGAAACCCGCGCCACGGCCTGGGCCGTTGCCGCATCGCGGATACCGAAACCCACCCCCACCGGCACCGAGACATGCTTGCGGATGCGCGGAATGACCTGCGCCACCGCATCCGTGTCCAGATGGCCGGCGCCGGTCACACCCTTGAGCGACACGTAGTAGACATAGCCGCTGGCCACTTTGCCAATGCGGGCCATGCGCTCCTCACTCGACGTAGGCGCCAGCAGGAAGATCGGATCGAGCTCGACCGCGCGCAGCTGCTGCGCGAAGGCCTCGCACTCCTCGGGCGGATAGTCCACCACCAGCACGCCGTCGACACCGGCCGCCTTGGCGTCCTTGACGAAGCGCTCGATGCCGTAATGCTCGATCGGGTTGGCATAACCCATCAGCACCACCGGCGTGCTCGCATTCTTGTCACGGAAGGCGCGCACATAGGCCAGCACATGACTCAGGCCGATGCCATGTGTCAGGGCCCGCTCGGCGGCGCGCTGGATCACCGGGCCGTCAGCCATCGGATCGGAAAACGGCACGCCCAGCTCGATCACATCGGCGCCGGCCTCTGCCATCGCCAGCATGAGCTCGACGGTGGTTTCCGGATAGGGGTCGCCGGCATGCACGAAGGGAATCAGCGCCTTGCGGCCCTCGCTTGCCAGCTGGGCGAAAGTGGCTTGAATGCGGCTCATGGCTGGCATCCCTTCACCACCGAGACAACGGCCTCGCCACCCTTGACGGATTGGCCCTTGCAGGACGGCCGACAGTAGAACTCGGCATGCGACAGGTCGGCAACGGTGCCGATGTCCTTGTCGCCACGGCCGGACAGATTGACCAGCAACTGCTGATCCGGCCGCATGGTCGGCGCGATCTTCATGGCGTGGGCGACCGCATGGCTGGACTCCAGCGCCGGGATGATGCCTTCGGTGCGGCACAGATGGTGGAAGGCTGCCAGCGCCTCCTGGTCGGTGATACCCACATACTCGGCCCGGCCGATGTCCTTCAGATAGGCATGCTCGGGGCCGACGCCGGGGTAGTCCAGACCGGCGGAGATCGAGTGCGTCTCGGTGATCTGGCCATTGGCGTCCTGCAGCAGATAGGTGCGATTGCCATGCAGAACGCCGGGCGTGCCGGCCGTCAACGTGGCCGCATGCTTGCCGCTTGCCATGCCCTCGCCTTCCGCCTCGACGCCGATCAGGCGCACACCTTCATACGGGATGTAGGGATAGAAGATGCCGATGGCGTTGGAGCCGCCGCCCACGCAGGCGATCACCGCATCGGGCTGCTTACCAATCATCTGGGGCATCTGCATCAGGCACTCGTCGCCGATGATGCGTTGGAAGTCGCGCACCATCATCGGATACGGATGCGGTCCCGCCACCGTGCCGATGATGTAGAAGGTCGACTCGACGTTGGTGACCCAGTCGCGCATCGCCTCGTTCAGCGCGTCCTTGAGCGTCTTCGAGCCAGACTCCACCGGCACCACGCGGGCGCCCAGCAGGTTCATGCGATAGACATTCGGGCTCTGGCGCTTCACGTCCTCGCTGCCCATATAGACCACGCATTCCATGCCGTAGCGCGCGCAGATGGTGGCGGTGGCCACGCCGTGCTGGCCGGCGCCGGTCTCGGCGATCACCCGCTTCTTGCCCATGCGCTTGGCGAGCAGGGCCTGGCCGATGGTGTTGTTGATCTTGTGCGCGCCGGTGTGGTTCAGGTCTTCGCGCTTGAGGAAGATCTGCGCACCGCCCAGCTCACGACTAAGGCGGTCAGCGTGGTAGATCGGGCTGGGACGACCGACGAAGTGCGCGAGCTCCTTCTTGAACTCGGCGATGAACTCGGGGTCGCGACTGTAGTGCTCGTAAGCCTCGTTCAGCTCATCGAGCGCGTGAACCAAGGTTTCGGCAACGAAACGGCCGCCATAAGGACCGAAATGCCCGCGGGCATCGGGTTGCTCGTACTTCAACATGAAAGGATTCTCCTCAGGAGGATTCTGTGGCGGCGAGGCGCCGGTCCGCTTCACGGACGGCCTCGCAGAATTGGCGCATCAGCACGGCGCTCTTGAGGCCCTTGGCCTCCTCGACACCGGAGCTGACGTCAACGGCCCAAGGCCGGACGCCCAGAATCCCTTCGATCACATTTCCGGCATGCAACCCACCAGACAAAACGACTGGAGAGGGCACGTTTCGTGGAATGAGTGACCAATCGAAGACCTTTCCGCCGCCGCCATAGCCCTCGACATGAGCGTCGAGCAGCAGGCCTTGGGCGCTGGAGAACTGTTGGGCGAAGTCTAGCAAATCGAAGCCCTCGCCCATGCGTGCCGCACGCAGAAAAGGTCGCCCGACCCGCTCGCAGTCCGCCGGCACCTCGTCGCCATGGAACTGCAGCAGCATGTTCGGCAGCGCGGCCAGCGCGTCATCGAGTAGCGCCTGCTCGGCATTGACGAACAGGCCCACCGGCGTGACGAAGGGCGGCAGCAGGCGCGCCAGCGCGCGAGCGCGCTCAGGCGTCACCGCGCGCGGGCTCTTGGCGTAGAGGACAAAGCCGATTGCATCGGCGCCGGCCTCGACTGCCGCGGCCACATCGGCCTCGCGCGTCAGGCCGCAGATCTTGATTCGGGTGCGTGTCATGGTCTCAGCCCGGCAGCCAGTCCATGGCGGACGTGTGCTCGGGCAGTATCAAGTGAGCATCGTAGTAAGGGCCGACAAAATAGAGACCGTCGGGCGCAAAGGTGGGCGCCGCCACTTTGCGGTCTCGGGCCGCCAGCACTTCGGCAAGCCATGGCACCGAGCGCGTCCCGCTGCCGATGGCGATCAGGCAGCCCATGATGTTGCGCACCATGTGGTGCAGAAACGCCGAGGCATCGAACTCGAAACGCCAGTAGGCACCGCGCTTGTAAATCTCGATGGCGCGCAGTGTCTTCACCGGCGAAGCGGCCTGGCACTCGGCAGAGCGGAATGAGGAGAAGTCATGCTCACCCAGCAGAATCTGTACCGCTGCGCGCATGGCCTCACCGTCAAGCGGTCGGAACACCCAGCCCGCGCCACCGCTCTCGATCGCCGGCCGCACGGCGGACTCCAGCAGAAGATACGCATAGCGCCGACCGCGCGCGTGGTTGCGTGCGTGAAAGTCCGCCCCCGGGAACGCGCACCACTGCACCGCGATGTCAGGCGGCAAATAGCGGTTGGTGCCACGTATCCACGAGAACGGCTCGCGCTCGACCTCGGCATCGAAATGCACCACCTGGTTCAGCCCGTGCACGCCGGCATCGGTGCGTCCAGCGCAGATCGTGCGCACCGGATGGGCAGCGAACTGGCTCAGGCCGGCCTCGAGCGCGTCTTGCACCGTGCCGCCGCCTGGCTGGCTCTGCCAGCCCTTATAGGCGGAGCCGCGATAGCTGATGCCCAGCGCCACTCTGATCGTCACGAAACCTCCGGCAAAGAAAAAGGCGCCCGGCCAAACCGGGCGCCTCGGCAATGAAGCAGTTTACTCACGCAGTCAGCGCAACTCGCTGAGCATGGCTTCGGCCTTTTCCTTGATCGGGCCGGAGGCTTTGGACAGCAGTTCCTGCAGCACATCGCGCGCGCCTTCCACGTCGCCGATCTGCCGGAACTCGTCCGCCAGCTCGAGCTGACGCTGCAGGGGGTCGCCATCTTCATCATCCAGCGCATCAAAGGCATTGGACAGAGGACTGCTCGGCTGCTCCTGCAGCAGGCTGTCGAACTCAGGCGGGAAGTCGGCCTCCATCGACGTGGCTGCGGCCGCAGGGATAGTGGCTTCGGCCGAAGCGTCAGGGCTCTGCGGCAGATCGAGGTCGATGGACGACAGGTCGAAGTCGAGCGCGTTGGCCGTTGGCGCGTCATCGGGCGGAATCGGGGCCGTCGGAGCGTCCAGCTCATCCAGATCAAAGCTCAGATCGCCCAGCTCGGTCTCAGCTGCGGACTTGGTGCTAGCGGGCGGCGGGCTGGAAAGGTCAAAGTCCATCCCCAGCGGTGCCTGCTCGACCGTGGTGGCCATGGCCTGCGTGGCTTCCATGGCCAGCGGCGATGCCGGCGCCCGCGCAGCGCTGCTCATGTCGAGGTCCAGATCAAGATCCAGACCGCTCATGGGACCACCATCCAAGGCAGCACGAGGCAAAGGCTCGGTGTTCAAATGCGCGCCGACGATGGTTGAATGCTGCGCAGTTTGCGGCAGCGTGCTGGCATTCATGGGCTCGGGGCGATGGTCCTCATCGAACAGGGCCTGACTCGGCGCGCCACCAGGCTGGTACAGCGGATTGTCCGGATCGATCAAGCGACCGAGTTCCTGAGCCTTGGCCCAGTCCTCGCCCGTGCCCGTGGTTTCGGCATAAAGCTGGATTGCCAGTTGCTCAAAGCCCTTGATGTCGCGCCGTTTGGCATAGACCTCGAGCAGCTTCAGCCGGATGGCCAGGCGATCTGGGTTGGCGCGCAGGGCTTCCTTCAGAATTTCTTCGGCTTGCAGGTCACGCCCGTAGGCCAGATAGACATCCGCCTCCGCCACCGGGTCGACATCACCGATCGCATCGAGCTGGCTCAAGGAGTAGCTCATCGACGAAGAGCCACTGGTGGCATCGCGCGTATCGACACGCTGGCCGCCGGACGCGCCAAAGAAGGAATCCGGCTGCAGGCGGCTTTCGTGGAAGCCCGTGTCGGACTTGGGCTTGCTGCCGCGACCGCGCAGCCGCATCAGGCCGAGTCCGCCCAACAAGGCCACCAAAACGCCTGCCACCGGGATCACCAAGGGGTGATTGATCAGGCCCTCAAGGAGTCCGGGCTCCTCGGCCACCGCCTCAGGCTGCGCTGCAGCCATTGGCATGGAAGCCGGGGCAGACGCCGAAGCTTTGGCCAGCGGCGCAGGCGCAGGCGCTGAAGCCGCAGCAGGCGCAACGGCAGAGGCTGGAACCGGCGCTGCGGCAATGGCAGGCAGGGCCGCCTGCACTGGCGCAGGCGCCGGCGCAGAGGCAACCGGCGCGGCCGTACCGGGCTTGGTGGCGCTGGAAATCTGCTTGAGTTCCTCGACATTGCGCTTGAGCTCAGCCACGCGGGCAGCCTCGTCCTTGCGCTCGGTCTCCTTGGAGACCTTGCCCTCCGGCGCCGAAGCGCCGGCCTTGCTGAGCTTCAGCTTATCCGGACTCGGCGCTTCTGCCGGCTTGCGATCAGCCACTTCAGCCTGCACCTTGCCCTTGGCAGCGCGCGAAGCCTGGGCGGCCTGGAGCTCTGGCGCGCCAGATGCCAGACGCTCGCGATAGGCCGCGAAATCGGCACTCTGGGCGGCGACGAATTCCTTGGCCTCGTCGGTGGACACACCTGAAAGCGCATCGGACGTCGGCACCTGGAGCACGACACCGGCCTTCAAGCGGTTCATGTTCTCGCCGATGAACGCATCCGGATTGTTGCGATACAGGCCAACCAGCATCTGGTCCAGCGAGACCTCGGCCGGCTTGGTGCGACTGGCCACGCGCGACAGCGAGTCGCCAGGCTTGACGGTGTACTGGCTGGCAGCACTCGGTGCGGCAGCCGGACTCGCAGCCGGCGCAGCAGCGACTGGCACTGGCGCCGGTGCAGGCGCCGCACGTGGCGCCGCCGGGGGGCGGGAAGCAGCGGCTGGTGCCGCGGCAATCGCCGGTGCTGCGGGCCGCGGAGCCGCGACGGCAGGCGCAGCGGCAGCAGGTGCAAGCGGGCGCGCCTCCGGAGTGGCCGCAGCAATCACAGGCGCTGTCGTCACAGATGCCGGTGGCGTCGGACGTGCCAGCGACGGCGGATCAAACAACAGCGTGTATTCACGAACCAGGCGGCCACCGGCCCAGCTGATCTCGAGAATCACATCGACAAAAGGTTCCTGGACCGCGCGATCGCTCGCAATGCGCAGATACGGTCGCCCGTCAGCGCGGCGCGCCAGCTGAACTTGGGTGTTCGTGAGCACCGGGTTGTACTCGACGCCGGTGGCGCGGTAGGCCTCGGGCGGCGCGACGCGCACCCGCAGCGTTCCCGCCTCCTCCGGCGTAATCGCCGCGATGTCGATTTCGGCGCTGAGCGTTTCGCCGAGCGCAGACTGCACGCTTAGACGCCCAAGGCCAAGGCCCCAGGCGGCCGTGCTGGCCACACTCAATGTCGCTACCGCCACATGGGTCAGGGCAAAACGCCCCCAAGCACTACGGTTCAGTTTCAAGGCGTCCCCCAAAGCGACAAGGCGGGCGACTGCAGGCGCCCGCCTTTTGACGATCGTTGTTCTGGCTTCAACAGCTCAGCCGAGTCTGTGTTCATGAGCTCTTGCGATATGAAATCACAACAGCGTCAAGCATATACGCTGATGAGCTCACGCAAAGCCTGAATACCTCGCCTGTCCCCTGCCTGATTAACCAGCGGTTACCGCCCTGTGGCTTGCCGGCAACGAGCTGCGCCGGCAAGCCGAGGGAAATCACCGATCCAGCAGGATGCGCAGCATGCGGCGCAGCGGCTCGGCCGCGCCCCACAGCAGCTGGTCGCCGATGGTGAAGGCACCAACGTACTCCGGACCCATCGCCAGCTTGCGGATGCGGCCCACGGGGATGGTCATCGTGCCGGTCACGGCCACCGGGGTCAGGTCTTGAATGGTCGCCTCGCGAGTGTTGGGCACCACCTTCACCCACTCGTTGTCGGCGGCGATCATGGCCTCGATGTCGGCCACCGGCACGTCCTTCTTCAGCTTGAAGGTCAGGGCCTGGCTGTGGCAGCGCATCGCGCCGACGCGCACGCAGAAACCGTCCACCGGGATGGGCGCGGAGCCGAAGCCCTCACCCAGCCCGAGGATCTTGTTGGTCTCGGCCATGCCCTTCCACTCTTCCTTGGACTGACCATTGCCGAGGTCCTTGTCGATCCACGGGATCAACGAACCGCCCAGCGGCACGCCGAAGTTGGCAGTCTCGGCGGCCGTCAGGCTGCGCTGCTTGGCGATGATCTTGCGGTCGATCTCGAGGATCGCGCTCTTGGGGTCGTCCAGCAGCGCCTTGACCTCGGCGTTCAGCGTGCCGTACTGCGTCAGCAGTTCGCGCATATGCTGCGCGCCGCCGCCCGACGCCGCCTGGTAGGTCTGCGTGCTCATCCACTCGACCAGACCGGCCTTGTAAAGCGCGCCCACGCCCATAAGCATGCAGCTGACGGTGCAGTTGCCTCCGACCCAGTTCTTGCCACCCTTGGCCAGAGCGTCCTTGATGACAGGCATATTGACCGGGTCGAGGATGATGACCGCGTCATCCGCCATGCGAAGCGTCGAGGCCGCATCAATCCAGTGGCCGTTCCAGCCGGTGGCACGCAGCTTGGGGAAGACCTCGCTGGTGTAGTCGCCGCCCTGGGCCGTGATGATGATCTCGCAGCGCTTGAGCTGCTCGATATCGAAGGCGTTCTGGAGCGTGGTCTCGTTCTTGGCCTGCGCCGGGGCCTTGCCGCCGGCGTTCGAGGTGCTGAAGAACAAGGGTTCGATCAGATCGAAATCCCGCTCGGCAACCATGCGCTCCATCAGCACGGAGCCAACCATGCCGCGCCAACCAACCAGTCCTACCAGTGTCGTCATCGTGATACCTCTATCGCCCTAACAGAAAGTGAGTTGAAAGAAACTCGAATCTCTTCCCCCTCCGGCTCGCTTCGCCTTGGGGGTGTAGGGGCGAGACGAACCGGAGCTGGACTAGCTCTTAATGGTTTTGGTGGTGGTGATGGCCTTGACGACTGCATCACCCATCTCGCGCGTGCCCACCTTCTGGGTGCCCTCGCTCCAGATGTCCGCGGTACGCAGACCCTGGGCCAGCACGGACTGCACCGCCTGCTCGATACGAGCAGCGGCTTCGGGCTGGTTGAGGGAGAACTTGAGCATCATGGCAGCAGACAGGATTGTAGCCAGAGGATTGGCAACTCCCTTGCCCGCAATGTCCGGCGCGCTGCCATGGCTAGGTTCGTAGAGTCCCTTGTTGTTCTTGTCCAACGAGGCCGAGGGCAGCATGCCGATCGAGCCGGTCAGCATCGCCGCCTCGTCCGAGAGGATGTCGCCGAACATATTGCCGGTGAACACCACGTCGAACTTCTTCGGCGCCTTCACCAGCTGCATCGCGGCGTTGTCCACGTACATGTGCTCGAGCTCGATGTCCGGATACTCCTTGTGCACCTCGGTCACCACGTCCTTCCAGAACTGGAAGGTCTCCAGCACATTGGCCTTGTCCACCGAGGTGACCTTCTTGTTGCGCTTGCGCGCGGCCTGGAAGGCCACATGGGCGATGCGCTCGATCTCGGGGCGCGAGTAGCGCATCGTGTCGAAGGCTTCCTCGGCGCCGGGGAAGTGACCGTCGACGGCAGTGCGGCGGCCGCGCGGCTGGCCGAAATAGATGTCGCCGGTCAGCTCGCGGATGATCAGGATGTCCAGGCCGGCCACCAGCTCGGGCTTCAGGCTGGACGCATGGGTCAGCTGCTCGTAGCAGATCGCCGGGCGGAAATTGGCAAACAGGCCCAGGTGCTTGCGCAGGCCCAGGATGGCTTGCTCAGGGCGCAGCGGACGGTCCAGCTTGTCGTACTTCCAGTCACCCACGGCGCCGAACAGGATAGCGTCGGCATCCTTGGCCAGCTGCAGCGTGGCCTCGGGCAGCGGATGGCCTGAAGCCTCGTAGGCGGCGCCGCCGACCGGCGCGCTTTCCATCTCCAGCGGCAGGTCCAGCACCTTCAGGACCTTGACGGCCTCAGCGACGATTTCGGTACCAATGCCGTCACCCGGCAAGACTGCGATCTTCATCTTCTGTTCCTTCTTTATTCTCTTCACCCGACCAGGCGGTGGGCCAGCCAGGGCTTGGTGGCAATGCGCTCGGCCTCAAACGCCTTGATCTTGTCGGCGTGACGCAGCGTCAGGCCGATGTCGTCGAAGCCGTTGAGCAAGCAGTACTTGCGGAAGGCCTGTACCTCGAAGGGCAGCGCCTCGCCATCCGGCGTGACGACGACCTGGCGCTCCAGGTCGATGGTCAGTTGGTAGCCCGGGAACGCGGCCACTGCGTCGAACAGGCGCGCCACCTGCGCTTCGGGCAGCTGGATAGGCAGCATGCCGTTCTTGAAGCAGTTGTTGAAGAAGATGTCGGCATAGCTCGGCGCGATGATGCTGCGGAAGCCGTATTGCTCCAGCGCCCAGGGCGCGTGCTCGCGGCTGGAGCCGCAGCCGAAGTTCTCGCGCGCCAGCAGGATGCTGGCACCCTGGTAGCGCGGCTGGTTCAGCACGAAATCCGGGTTGGGCTTGCGGCTGGCCGGGTCTTGGCCGGGCTCACCGCGGTCCAGATAGCGCCACTCATCAAACAGGTTGGGGCCGAAGCCGCTGCGCTTGATCGACTTCAGGAACTGCTTGGGAATGATCGCGTCGGTGTCGACATTGGCACGATCCATCGGGGCCACCAGGCCCTTGTGCACGGTGAACTTGTCCATGGCTATGCTCCTCAGGCGATGCGACGCACGTCGACAAAATGACCCTCGATGGCCGCGGCGGCCGCCATCGCCGGGCTGACCAGATGGGTGCGGCCACCCGCGCCCTGACGCCCTTCGAAATTCCGGTTGCTGGTCGAGGCGCATCGCTCACCCGGCTCCAGCCGATCGGCGTTCATCGCCAGGCACATCGAGCAGCCGGGTTCACGCCATTCAAAACCAGCGGCCTTGAAGATCTGGTCCAGGCCTTCGGCCTCGGCCTGCGCCTTCACCAGGCCCGAGCCCGGCACAACCAGAGCCAGCTTCACATTGCTGGCCACACGGCCGCCCAGGCGCTTGACCACGGCAGCGGCCTCGCGCATGTCCTCGATGCGGCTGTTGGTGCAGGAGCCGATGAAGACCTTGTCGATCCGGATGTCCGCGATCGCCTTGTTCGGCTCCAGCGCCATGTACTGCAGCGCCCGCTCGATGGCGCCGCGCTTGACGGCGTCCTTTTCCTTGTCGGGATCCGGCACGCGGTCCTCGATGGAGAGCACCATCTCCGGGCTGGTACCCCAGGTCACCTGCGGGCGGATCTGCGCGGCGTCCAGCTCGACCACGGCGTCGAAATGCGCGCCGGCGTCGCTGTGGAGCGTGCGCCAATAGGCCGCCGCCTGGTCCCACTCGACACCCGTAGGCGTGAAGGGCCGACCCTTCACATAGTTGATCGTCGTCTCGTCCACCGCCACAAGGCCGGCGCGCGCGCCGGCCTCGATGGCCATATTGCAGACCGTCATGCGGCCTTCCATGGAGAGCGCTCGGATGGCGGAGCCGCCGAACTCGATGGTGTAGCCGGTACCGCCAGCCGTGCCGATCCTGCCGATGATGGCCAGCACGATGTCCTTGGCGCCGACGCCCTTGGCCACTTGCCCCTCCACCTTGACCAGCAGGTTCTTGGCCTTCTTGGCCAGCAAGGTCTGGGTGGCCATCACATGCTCGACCTCCGAGGTGCCAATGCCATGCGCCAGCGCGCCGAAGGCGCCGTGGGTGGAGGTGTGGCTGTCGCCGCAAACCACAGTCATGCCGGGCAGCGTGGCGCCCTGCTCCGGGCCCATCACATGAACGATGCCCTGGCGCTTGTCCAGGAAGGGAAAGTAGGCCGCCGCGCCGAAAGCCTTGATATTGGCGTCCAGCGTGGTGATCTGCTGCTTGCTGGTGGCGTCCGTGATGCCGTCATAGCCCAGCTCCCAGCCCGTCGTGGGCGTGTTGTGGTCGGCGGTGGCGACGATGGAGCTGACACGCCAGACCTTGCGTCCGGCCAGGCGCAGTCCCTCGAAGGCCTGCGGGCTGGTCACCTCATGCACCAGATGGCGGTCGATATAGAGGACAGCGGTGCCGTCTTCCTCGGTGTGGACGACATGCTCATCCCAGAGCTTGTCGTAGAGCGTGCGTGCAGTGACAGCATTCATGCTTTGCTTCTTTCCTCTTCTCGTCGAACAGCAGGGCACAGCGCATCGACAAAACGCTGCACCACGGTGGGCAGGCGCTCTTGACGCATGACCCCCAGAACATAGTCGCGCTGCGCCCAGGTCTCATCCAGGCGCAGGCGCTTGACCTCGAAAACCTTGGCAAAGCGCTCAGCCGGCTCCTCAGGCAGCACAGCCACGCCCAGACCTGCCTCGACCAACTGCGCGATGGCGTCAAAGCCGCGCACCTGGAGCCGCGCATTCAACGTGCGGCCGCGGGCAAGCGCCTGCTCCCGCATCAATTCCTGCGCAGCGGCCCCGGCATGCAGGCCAATCAGATCGTAGGCCAGCAGATCATCAAAGCTCACCGCCGCCTGCGTCGCCAGGGCATGGCCCTTGGGCACCAGCACCGCCAGCCGGGCCGGCTTGTAAGTCCAGGTCTGCAGGCGGTTGTCCAGCAGCGGCGCGGTGAACACGCCCACATCGGCTCGCCCCTCGGCCACCGCGGCCTGCACCTCGGCGCTGGTGAGGTCTTCCAGGCTGATGCGAATCTGCGGGTGGGCCTGCAAGAAAGCCGCCAGATCAGGCGGCAGGCATTCGGCGATCGAGCCGGTGTTGGCGGCGATGCGCAGATGGCCCTTGATACCGCGGGCAAACTCCATCACCTCACTCTCCAGCGCATGCAGCGACGCATGCAGCGAGCGGATGTGACGCACCAGCGCACGGCAGGCTTCGGTCGGCTCCACACCGCGCGCACGCCGTTCGAACAGCTGCACGCCCAGGCGTGCCTCCAGATCGGAGATGCGCTTGCTGGCCGCCGCCAGCGCCAGATGTTCCTGCTGCGCGCCGCGCGTGATCGAGCGCGTCTGCTCGATCGCCAGCACGAGGTTCAGCGTGGTCAGATCCAGCCGCATGGCATCGATGTCCGGCAGTTTCTCGGTGCCGCCGACCTACTCGGCCACAATCCCGGCTGCTTGCACGGCCTTGGCCCACTTGAGGGTCTCTTTGGCTGCAAACAAGCCCAGCTCAGCCGGCGTGCTGGGCGTCAGGCCAAAGCCCGACTGGGCCAGCTTCTGCTGCAAGGCCTTGTCGTTCAGCGCATTGCGCACCCATTGATTCATTTTGGCGACGATGGGCTCGGGCGTACCAGCCGGCGCATACATGGCGAACCAGGCCGTCATCTCGAAGCCCGGCACCACAGTGGACAAGGGCGGCACGCCCGGCAGCATCGGATGCGGCTTGGCCGAGGTCACGGCCAGCGCGCGCAGCTTGCCTGCCTTGACCTGCGGCACGCCGGATGCCAGATCGCCGAATACCAGCTGGATGGTGCCGCCAATGGCGTCCGTCATGGCAGGCTGAACGCCTTTGTAGGGAATGTGCGCCAGCACCAGCTTGTTGGCACTGACCAGGGCCTGACCAGGAATCAGGCTGCCGCTGGAGCCCGAGCCCCAGGCCATCTTGTCCGGATTGGCACGAGCATGGGCCACAAACTTCTCGGCCGTGTCAGCCGGCACCGCCGGGTTGACCAACATGATGAAGGGGATCTCGGCCAGACGCGAGACTGGCGTGAAATCCTTGATCGGGTCATAGGGCAGCTTGCGGTACAGCGAAGCATTGGCCGCGTGCGTGGTGCTGGTGGCAATCAGAAAGCTGTAGCCGTCTGCCGCAGCCTTGGCGGCGGATGAGGTGCCCAGCGTGCCGTTCGCACCGGGCTTGTTCTCCACCACGATGGCCTGCCCGGCCTGCTTGCCTACATGCTCGGCCAACACGCGCGCCAACTGGTCGGTGGCACTGCCGGCCGGGAAGGCAACTGTCCATGTCAGCGCATGCTGCGGATAGGAAGGCGTTGCCGCGTCTGCCACCTGGTGCAGTGCACCAACGAGCAAGGTCAGCGCCGACAAGCTGAGCAAGCGCAAGCTCGACAGGGCGTGAGCACCGGCAGCGATGCGGTTCGAAGCGGGCCAAGTCAGGCTGTCTTTCATTGAGTCGTTCCAGCAGGAAGAGGAGACGCAAAACTCTTGCGCGACACCTCATTCTGCCTTCGCGGAAATCAAGAATCTACCAAAAGGAACAATAAATCCTTCTCGATTCACGAAGTCACGGCAACTCCTGCATGCTCGGCCGGCGGTCTCGCCAGCATCGATGGACGGAGCGTCAACCCAACGCCGCCACCACCTCGGGCGGTGCCTGCACCAGCTCGATCAGCACGCCTTCGCCGCCAATGGGGAACTCGTCGTTGCTCTTCGGGTGGATGAAGCAGATGTCGTAGCCGGCAGCGCCCTTGCGGATGCCGCCCGGGGCAAAGCGCACGCCGTTGGCGCTCATCCACTCGACGGCCTTGGGCAGGTCGTCCACCCACAGGCCCACATGGTTGAGCGGCGTGGCGTGGACGGCCGGCTTCTTCTCAGGGTCCAGTGGCTGCATCAGGTCGACCTCGACCTTGTGCGGGCCGCTGCCGATGGCGCAGATGTCCTCATCGACGTTCTCGCGCTCGGAGACGAAGTTGCCGGTCACCGTGAGGCCCAGCACATCCACCCAGAGCTTGCGCAGCGCGGCCTTGTCTGGCCCGCCGATGGCGATCTGCTGAATGCCGAGAATCCTGTAGGGCTTGTTGCCTGTCATGACCTGACCCTCACTCGAAACGCATGATGGGTTGGTCGACGGCCAGGCTTTCGCCGACCTTGGCCAGCACCTCGGCCACCTTGACGTCCTGCGTGGCGACGAGGATGTTCTCCATCTTCATCGCCTCGATGACCGCCAGACGTTCGCCAGCCTGGACGATCTGGCCCGGCTGCGCAGCGATGGCCACCAGCAGGCCCGGCATCGGCGACAGCAGTGACTTGCTGGTGTCGGGCGGTGCCTTGTAGGGCATCAGCGCGGCCAGCTCGGCGGCTCGCGGCGACAGCACCGTTACCTCGATCGCCGTGCCGTTGTGGCTGATGCGGTAGGCCAGCGGTCTTTTGAGCGTGCCGCGCTCGGCCTGGGCCGTAAAGGGCTTGCCGTTGACTGTGCCGCTCAAGCGGATGTCGTTCAGGCGTGAGGCGCAGACGATCTTGTAGGCCTTGCCGTCCACACGCACTTCGGCCTCGCCACTGTGGCCGGCGTACTCGGCGATGTGCACCTGATGCCGGCGCTTCTTGCCTTCGCCCTCGTTGACGATGGCGACGTAGTCGCTGTCGATGCGCACCTCGTGGCCGGCCAACTGACCGCTGATGCCGGCGGCGCGCTCACGCGTCTTGCGGCGGACGAAGGCTGACAGCGCCACCAGGAACAGCGCATCCTCATGCGGCACGTCCTCGGCACGGAAGCCGCCACCGTAGTGCTGCGCGATGAAACCGGTGTTGAAGTTGCCGGTGACAAAGTCCGGGTGAGCCAACAGCGCGGCCTGGAAGGGGATGTTGGAGCTGATGCCGCGGATCACGAAGCCGTTGAGCGCCTCACGCATCTTGGCAATCGCATCATTGCGATCCTTGCCGTGCACGATCAGCTTGGCGATCATTGAGTCGTAGAACATCGGGATCTCGCCGCCTTCGTAGACGCCGGTATCGACCCGCACGCCGCCGAACTGGCCATTCGCATAGCTGTCGCCGACCAGGGTCTCGCTGCCCTGCTCCAGGTTCGCCGCAGGCGGCTGGTACTTCACCAGGCGGCCGGTCGAGGGCAGGAAGTTACGGAACGGGTCTTCCGCGTTGATGCGGCACTCAATGGCCCAGCCCTCGCGTCGGATCTCGCCCTGGCCGAAGGAGAGCTTCTCGCCGGCGGCCACGCGGATCATCTGCTCCACCAGGTCCAGGCCGGTGATGCACTCGGTCACCGGGTGCTCCACCTGCAGGCGGGTGTTCATCTCCAGGAAGTAGAAGTCCTGGTTCTTGCCGACCACGAACTCCACCGTGCCGGCGCTCTGGTACTTCACCGCCTTGGCAAGGGCCACGGCCTGCTCGCCCATCGCCTTGCGCGTGGCGTCGCTGATGAAGGGCGACGGCGCCTCCTCGATCACCTTCTGGTGGCGGCGCTGAATCGAGCACTCGCGCTCGTGCAGGTAGACCACATTGCCGTGGCTGTCGCCCAGCACCTGGATCTCGATATGGCGAGGCTGCTCGACGAACTTCTCCATGAAGACGCGGTCATCGCCGAAGCTGTTTCGCGCCTCGTTGCGGCAGCTCGTGAAGCCTTCGAAGCAGTCCTTGTCGTTGAATGCCACGCGCAGGCCCTTGCCGCCGCCGCCGGCGCTGGCCTTGATCATCACCGGGTAGCCGATCTTCTTGGCGATCTCGACGGCTTCCTCGGGCGAGAGGATGGGCTCGTTGTGGCCGGGGATGGTGCTGACCTTGGCCTCGTTGGCCAGCTTCTTCGACGCGATCTTGTCGCCCATCGCAGCGATCGAATAGTGCTTGGGGCCGATGAAGACGATGCCCTCTTCCTCGCAGCGGCGGGCGAAGTCCTCGTTCTCGGACAGGAAGCCATAGCCCGGATGCAGGGCCTCGGCGCCGGTGGCTTTGCAGGCGGCAATGATCTTGTCAGCCACCAGATAGCTCTCGCGGCTAGGTGCTGCGCCTAGCAGCACGGCCTCGTCGGCCAGCTCGACGTGGCGGGCATCCTTGTCGGCCTCGGAATAGACGGCCACCGTCTTGATCCCGAGCTTCTGGGCAGTCTTGATTACCCGGCAGGCGATTTCACCCCGGTTCGCGATCAGGATCTTCTTGAACATGCGTTTCTCTCCATCGAGCAGATATCGGTGGGGCACTGCCCCGTCATCGTTGCGAGCTCCGGCTGCGCTCAGGCAGCATCGGGCTGGGTTGTTCGATCAGTTGCACATCAGGCTGGCCAAGCCGCACGGCGAGGAAGCGCTGCAAGGCCGAGGCCTGCTCCGGGCTCAAGGCCCGCGTCCGCTCGATCACGACGACGGCGAGCGGCGGCGTACTGGAGGGCATGGATGCGGCGGGGCTCTCGCCTGACGCCCGCCGAGCCTGAGCTGCCGGCGCCTCACCGGCCTCGACACGCCGGCCATAGGCCAGGGTCAGCGCCACGACTTGAGGCAATTGGGCCTGCACCTCATCGCGCAGCGCGGCAGCCGTGTCCGCCAGCTCCGACTGGCGTTGTGCAGTCAGTCCGGCCACGGCCTGGTCCATGGCCTGCAAGCGGGCTTCCGCCACCTGCAGGCGTTGCAGCACGGTGCGGTCCATGTCCTGCTTCAACTGATCGCGCAGCGAGCCCACATCCAGCGGCGCATCGCCGGCGAGCCGCAATTCCAACTTGGCCTGTGGGATCTTTTCCCGGCTGAACAGCGCCTGCGCCGACTCGCGCACCTTGGCCTCGTCCGCACCGCCGACCAGCGTGAGCCGCAGCGTACGGGTCGCCGGGTCCACCCGCTGAGCCACGATCACCAGGCGCTGGTCCTGCTGCAAGGCGTCGACCACGCGCAGCGCACCGGCCGTGAACAGCTCTTGCTGAACCACCCGGTAGGCAAACCAGACACTCGGCACCAGCACCATCGTGATGCCCAAGCCGATCAGAAGCCGGTGCCGGGCCCGCACCGCAGGCTCCAGCGAGCCCCGCTGCGGCAGCCGCAGCACCTTGCTGATCGCCAGCGTGCCCACTGCGATGAACACCCCATTGATCAGGAACAGGTAGAAGGCCCCGCCCACCATGTCCCAGCGGCCATGGGCCAAGCCGAAGCCCACAGTGCACAGCGGCGGCATCAGCGCGGTGGCGATGGCCACGCCCGGTACCACGTTGGAAACGTCCTTGCGCGTCGCTGCCACCATGCCAGCGGCACCGCCAAACGCTGCGATCAGCACGTCCCACAGTGTGGGCGAGGTACGCGCAAGCAACTCACTGCCGGGCTGGTCCAGCGGGCTGATCGCGAAGTAGATCGTCGACGTCAGCAGGCTCAGCGCCGTAAAGATGGCCAGCGCCAGCGCGCCCTCGCGGATCAGCTTGATGTCCTGCACCGCGGCGCCATAGCCCATCGCAATGATCGGCCCCATCAGCGGCGAGACCAGCATCGCGCCGATGATCACCGCAGTGGAATTGACGTTCAGCCCCACCGAGGCAATCAGAATCGCGAAGAACAGCACCCACAGATTGGCGCCCACAGGCCGGCTGCCGGCGCGGATGTCCGCATCGATCACTTGCGGGTCATCCTGGTCTCGGCGCAGGTTGAACAGGCGGTGCAGTGTTGAGCTCATGGCTTGGGGTGCGGACGGTCGCTTCAGGCCTTGTCGGATGCGCGGGAGGGGCCGATCACAGCGGGATGTTGCCGTGCTTCCTCCACGGGTTCTCCAGCTTCTTGTCCTTGAGCATCGTCAGCGAGCGACAGATGCGCTTGCGCGTCTCGTGCGGCTGGATCACGTCGTCAATGAAGCCGCGCGCGCCGGCCACAAAGGGGTTGGCGAAGCGGGCCTTGTACTCGGCCTCGCGGGCCGCCAACTTCTCGGGGTCGCCCTTGTCCTCGCGGAAAATAATCTCCACCGCGCCCTTGGCGCCCATCACCGCGATCTCGGCATTGGGCCAGGCGAAGTTGACGTCGCCCCGCAGGTGCTTGGAGGCCATCACGTCATAGGCGCCGCCATAGGCCTTGCGGGTGATCACGGTGACCTTGGGCACGGTGCACTCGGCGTAGGCGTACAGCAGCTTGGCACCGTGCTTGATGATGCCGCCGTATTCTTGAGAAGTGCCGGGCATGAAGCCGGGCACGTCCACGAAGGTGATCACCGGGATGTTGAAGGCATCGCAGAAGCGCACAAAGCGCGCCGCCTTGATGGAGCTCTTGATGTCCAGGCAGCCGGCCAGCACCAGCGGGTTGTTGGCGACGATGCCCACCGTCTGGCCCTCCATGCGCGCCATGCCGATGACGATATTGGCCGCGTAGTCAGGCTGCAGTTCGAAGAAGTCGCCATCGTCGACGACCTTCAGGATCAGTTCCTTGATGTCGTAGGGCTTGTTGGCGTTCTCAGGCACCAGCGTGTCCAGCGAGTAGTCCAGACGGTTGCCCGGGTCGCCGCTGGGGCGCACCGGCGGCTTCTCGCGGTTGTTCAGCGGCAGGTAGTTGAAGAAGCGCCGCAGCATCAGGATGGCCTCGACGTCGTTGTCGAAGGCCAGGTCGGCGACACCACTCTTGCTGGTGTGCGTCACCGCGCCGCCCAGCTCCTCAGCAGTCACTTCCTCGTGCGTCACCGTCTTCACCACCTCAGGGCCGGTGACGAACATGTAGGACGAGTCCTTCACCATAAAGATGAAGTCGGTCATCGACGGCGAATACACCGCACCGCCAGCGCAAGGTCCCATGATCATGCTGATCTGCGGGATCACGCCCGAGGCCATCACGTTCTTCTGGAACACGTCGGCATAGCCGCCCAGTGAGGCCACGCCTTCCTGGATACGCGCGCCGCCCGAATCGTTCAGGCCGATCACCGGCGCGCCGACCTTCATCGCCTGATCCATCACCTTGCAGATCTTCTCGGCATGCGTCTCGGAGAGCGCGCCGCCGAAGACGGTGAAGTCCTGGCTGAAGGCAAAGGCCAGGCGGCCGTTGATCATGCCGTAGCCGGTGACCACGCCGTCGCCGGGAATCTTGTTGTCAGCCATGCCGAAGTCCACGCAGCGGTGCTCGACGAACATGTCCCATTCCTCGAACGTGCCCTCGTCGAACAGCAGCTCCATGCGCTCGCGCGCGGTCAGTTTGCCCTTGGCATGCTGGGCGGCAATGCGCTTTTCGCCGCCGCCCAGGCGCGCCAGCGCGCGCTTGTCTTCAAGCAT
>NZ_JBILQK010000185.1:0-3833 GCF_044373315.1 Roseateles sp.
GCCTTTTTCAGGATAAGCCCTTGATATGAAAGGGCTTTTAGCTTTCTTGGGATCTCTCGGGATCGGCCGAAAAGAGGGGGATGGTGGCTGGGGCGGAATCGAACCACCGACACGCGGATTTTCAAGCGCCCAGCGAACTAGCAACCCACCGACCACGGGGCACGCGCACGATGACGGCTGGAGCTAAGCGGTGTCACCGACTCGATCGAAAGCAGCAAAAGCAGCTACGTTTTGGCTACGTGCCATCCATGCCCGCACCAGCAAAATAGTCCCGCGCCGGCGAAAGATCCTAGCTAGATCATCGGTTCCACTTGTTGGGCTCCCGTCTGCATGTCAACTACCAAGCATTCGCCGGAAATGTCTCCGCGAGTAGCAACCAAATCAAAGATGACAGTCGCGCGAACTGACTGACTGGCTGTGCCAATGTCACTCGCAAGAATCTCCAAGCGAGTGTTCGCCTTCACAGTCCCATTGGCCTTTTCGCCAGGTGTCACAGTGATTTCGGGCCGCGTCAGGATGCGTGCCGAGTATGGCAAGTCAGTCTTGCCAATGTTGACCAAGGCAAAGCGCGTGATGTAGCGAGGGTTGAAGATGCATGAAACCTGCAAGCGAACAGTTGAGGCTGATATGTTGTCGGGCTTGGAATCCGATGCCGGAGGCGAACTGATGTTGAGCTGAGTGTTGTAAACAGGCCCATGGTTCGTAATCGACTGCGCGCTTTGCCCCACCGTCTGCGAGACGAGCCTGCCGTCCGGCACATCGAGTTTCGATATACCTTTGTCAGTAGGTCTATCGACTTGCACTGGGCTATTGTCAGCTTTGGACACAAAGACCGAGGGGAAGAAGAAATGAAGCACAGCGCCGACGCAAAGGCCACAAAGCGAAATGACCATAAGTGTCATACCGAAGCTTGACATGTGCTCCTCAGATCCTCGTGAAGCAATATGGCGCCCAATTAATGGCCATGACAGCATTGCCATGGAAATCAGGACAACAGAGAGTTTGAACCAAAGTGGGAGGGTGATTGGCAAATTTGGGGCAATAGCAAGGACCAACGTAAGTCCTGTAGCTCCCATGCCTGGAATAGCCCTTCCGTGCTTGATTGATTGCAGCATTGGGTAAAGAAAGCTGTCCGTTCGCCTTGGCGGCCTAAATGCTAGCTTACGCTGACACAGATTTAGCTGGGTGCCGAATCAAATCGGGTTCTTCTTCCGCGCGGGGGCTGGGGCGGTAGCCCCAGGAGAGCAGGCCGAAGGCCGCGGGAGCCTCGTCAATCTGGATAGCCAGCGGCAGCGATGGATGCAGTACACCCATCTGGCACGCGGGCGCGAAACGTCCGCTCGCAAAGGTCGCCGCCCCGCGCTCAAGACGGGGATCAGCGGTGCAGCGCTTGCCGCTGCACGCGGAGCGCCGTCGTTGAACTGCGACGTTCTATGTCGCTCAGTGTTGACCATCGCGCCGCCCGGCGCATAGAGTCGCTCCAGCGATAGCAAATCAGCGCCCGAAAGCGGTATCCGGCCCCACCGGAGTAGCCCGCGGCCAGGGATCGAGAACTCAGTCGGTGATCTCGAACGGCCCACCATCAGCACCGCACCTATCGCGAACCCAACCACTCTGGAGTTCGCATGTGCGCTGCTTTCATTGCCCCTTCTCCATCCTCGCGCCCCGCTGACCAGGCGAGCGTAGCGAGCCCCGGGCTTGTCTCATCCAAAACAAGTGTCCACGACACCCTAATTTCTTTTGCTCCTTCGGTCGTCGCTGAGAAGCGCGTCGCCCGATTGAAGAAGGCGGTTTGGGCATCTGGGCATCTTCACGGCATCGCTGAGCGAGGCCACCGCCCCGCCGTCTGCTGGTTCGTCACCCTGACCTACGTCGGCGTCGCAGACTGGAAGCCGCAGCACATCGCCACAGCCTGCCGCTGGTTTCGCAAGTGGTGCAAGTCCCAGCGCGTGCCCTGCCGCTACACCTGGGTCGCAGAGCTGCAAGCCCGAGGTGCAGTGCACTATCACCTGCTGGCTTGGCTGCCGCCTGGCGTCCGAATGCCTCACTGGGACACGGATCGCGGGCGCAAGACCTGGTGGCCGCACGGCATGAGCAACACGCAGCCTGCCAAGGCCGGTGTGGGCTACCTGATGAAGTACCTCTCCAAGCTCGGGGAGTTCCACCGCTTTCCCAAGGGGCTGCGGCTTTATGGCATCGGCGGCCTATGCGAGCACGGCCGCAAGGTTCGCGTCTGGCTCAACCTGCCAGAGTGGGTGAAGCTGTCCCACGGCGTTGGAGAGGTGGTGCGTAGGGCGGGCAAGCTTGTGCTGAGCGCAACGGGTGAGGTACTCGATAGCCCCTGGATTGCCCATTTGGTACCGCACGGCGTGTTCGTTAGGCTCAAGCGTGAGTTGCCTATGCGGTTCCACGACGGCGCCTACTGCGCCTGGCCCGCCGCGGCCTGAGAGGTCTGCATGTCCACGCTCGACCTTACGGAAGCCGCGCAGCTGCTCAAGGCGCACCCCAAGACTGTGCAGAAGCTCGCCCAGCGTGGCGCGATACCTGCCTGCAAGGTCGGGCGCTCATGGGTGTTCGTCAAAGACTTGCTGATCCAGCATCTGGTGACAGAATCACTCGCGCGCGTGTCCGTGGTCGATCTTCAGGAGAACACTGAATGTCGCTCTACAGACGCAAGGACTCACCGTACTGGTGGGTCAAACTCCCCGCTATCCGGGGCGAATCGAAGCCTTTACAGCAATCTACTGGGACTACCGACAAGCGCGAGGCGAAGCAGGTCCACGATCGGCTCGCCGCAGCGCGGTGGGAACAGGAAAGATTAGGCGTAAAGCCTCGACGCGCCTGGGAGGAAGCGGTAGTGCGCTGGCTCTTGGAAACGAAGCACAAGGCCACGCACGACGATGACAAGGCAAAGCTTCGCTGGCTCGACCCTTACCTGGGAGGCAAGCACCTAGACGAGATCGACCGAACGCTGATCGACCGGATCAAGTTCGACCGCGAGAAGATTTCCTCGCCTGGGACCACAAACCGCTATCTCGCCCTGATCCGCTCCATCCTCAAACGCGCATGCGACGAATGGGAATGGATCGACAGGGTGCCCAAGTTCAAGCTGTTCAAGGAAGCCGAAGGGCGCGTGCGGTCGCTGACGCTGCACGAGTTCGACCGGCTGCGACTGGAACTGCCGGAGCACCTCGCCGACATGGCTGTGTTCTCGGTAATGACAGGCTTGCGATCCGCGAACGTAAAAGGCTTGGAATGGCGCTATGTGGATCTGGAGAGAAAGCACGCCTGGATTCCCGGCAGTAAGCACAAAAACGGCAAGCCGCACTCCGTGCCGCTGAACGAGATGGCGCTCGCTGTAGTTCGCAAGCAGCTTGGCAAGCATCCAACCCGCGTCTTCACCTATCGAGGCGAGCCCGTGGGCCAATGCAACACCAAGGCCTGGTACGCGGCACTGGAGCGCGCAGGTATCGAGGACTTTCGCTGGCACGACTTGCGGCACACGTTCGCGACCTGGCATCGGCAAGCCGGAACGCCCACCCACGAGCTACAAAGGCTCGGCGGCTGGCAGACCGGCATCATGGTCGAGCGGTACGCCCACGTTGCGCCGGATGCCCTGCAAGGGGCCGCCAGCCGGTTGGATGCGTTCAGCGGCTACGCTGTGGCTACGGACAAAGAAAAACGGCCTAGCTCTGAATGAGCTAAGCCGTTGATCTGTTTGGTGGCCTGGGGCGGAATCGAACCACCGACACGCGGATTTTCAATCCGCTGCTCTACCAACTGAGCTACCAGGCCTTTGTTAATTTGCTGATTCGAAAGCGTGGCTCCGAATC
>NZ_JBILQK010000186.1:0-3815 GCF_044373315.1 Roseateles sp.
CTGGCCGGCCTGCTGGCTGCATTTGCCGGCATGCTGTTTGGATCGCTGGCGCCGCAGTGGCTGAAGAACCGGCACCTGCACAAGCGCCATGTGGAGGGGCTGCCTGACGAGGCGGCTGCTTGAGCGGGCTGCCCGCCGGTTCGGGCGGGCTTGGGTGCTTGGCGGGCAGCTTATAATTTCGCCTTTTTAATCAACGGTTTAGACCCGCCATGCCCATCTACGCCTACCGCTGCAGTTCCTGCGGTCACGCCAAAGACGTGCTGCAGAAGCTATCCGACGCCCCGCTGACCACCTGCCCGGCCTGTGGCGCCGAGAGCTTTGGCAAGCAGCTGACGGCGGCTGGTTTCCAGCTCAAGGGCTCGGGCTGGTATGCCACTGATTTCAAGGGCGGCTCTGCCGCTTCCACCAGCACAGCAGCCTCGGGCGCAGCGGCAGCAACGGCCGGCGACGCGGCCGCGAGCAGCAGCAGCGAGTCCAGCGCCAGCGCGCCCCCTGCTGCTTGCGGCGGCTCCTGCGCCTGCCACTGAGCGCGGCGCCGGACCATTAGGACGCATGTGAAAAAGTACATCATCACCGGACTCCTGGTCTGGCTGCCGCTGGCCATCACGGTGTGGGTGCTGCTGTGGGTGCTCGGTGTCATCAACGGCGTGTTCTCCGCCTTGCTGTCGGGCATGGATGCGGTGCTGCCTTTGTCCATGCACCAGTCGATCCAGAGCCTGCGCGATGTTCCCGGCCTGGGTGTCCTGATCCTGGCCGTGGCCTTGCTGGTGACCGGCGTGGCCGTCACCAATGTGGCCGGTCAGTGGTGGCTCAGGCAATGGGACCGTCTGCTGACGAACACGCCCATCGTCAAGAGCATCTACAGCTCGGTCAAGCAGGTCTCGGACACGCTGTTCTCTAGCAGCGGCAATGCCTTCCGCGAGGCGGTGCTCGTGCCGTATCCGCATGCAGGCTCCTGGACCATCGCCTTCGTCACCGGCCGGCCCAGCGCCGACGCCGCGCGCCATTTCGGCGAGGAGCATGTCAGCCTGTACGTGCCGACCACGCCCAACCCGACCTCGGGTTTCTTTCTGATGATGCCGCGCTCCAGCATCCGTCCGCTGGACATGAGTGTGGACGCGGCGCTCAAGCACATCATTTCGATGGGCGTGGTGGCGCCGCCGGAGCTCCCGGCCAATGAGGTTCGAAATCTGCCGGGTTGAGCGCACCGGCACGCGCTCAACCCTGAGGGCCGGTACCGGCCCCGCCAGAGCCTCTGAAAACCCATACCGACAAGACTTGACCCCGGTCGCTCCATGAGAGCGGCCGCCCCTGAGATTCCGGAGAAAACCATGCGAACTTGCTACGCCGGCCAAGTCAGCGAAAAGCTGCTCGACCAAACCGTCACCCTGATGGGCTGGGCCCATCGTCGCCGCGACCACGGCGGCGTGATCTTCATCGACCTGCGCGACCGTGAAGGCCTGGTGCAGATCGTCTGCGACCCCGACCGCGCCGAGATGTTCAAGGTGGCGGAAGACGTGCGCAACGAGTTCTGCCTGAAGATCGTCGGCAAGGTGCGCGCGCGCCCCGCCGGCACCGAGAACGCCAACCTCACCAGCGGCAAGGTCGAGGTACTGTGCCACGAGCTGGAAGTGCTGAACCCCTCGGTGACGCCCCCGTTCCAGCTCGACGATGAGAACCTCAGCGAGACCACGCGCCTGACGCACCGCGTGCTGGACCTGCGCCGCCCCTATATGCAGAACAACCTGATGCTGCGCTACCGCGTGGCGATGGAAGTGCGCAAGTTCCTGGACGAGCACGGCTTCGTCGACATCGAGACCCCGATGCTGACCAAGAGCACGCCCGAAGGCGCGCGCGACTATCTGGTGCCCAGCCGCGTGCACGACGGCCAGTTCTTCGCGCTGCCGCAGTCGCCCCAGCTGTTCAAGCAGCTGTTGATGGTGGCTGGCTTCGACCGCTACTACCAGATCACCAAGTGCTTCCGCGACGAGGACCTGCGCGCCGACCGCCAGCCCGAGTTCACCCAGATCGATATCGAGACCTCCTTCCTGACGGAAGAGGAAATCCGCTCGATGTTCGAAGGCATGATCCGCCACGTCTTCCGCAAGGCGCTGAACGTTGAGCTGGGCGACTACCCGGTGATGAAGTACTCGGACGCGATGTTCCTGTACGGCTCGGACAAGCCTGACCTGCGCGTCAAGCTGCAGTTCACGGAACTGACCGAGGTGATGGCCGATGTCGACTTCAAGGTCTTCTCGACGCCCGCCACCACCAAGGGCGGCCGCGTGGTCGCGCTGCGCGTGCCGGGCGGTGCGGCGATGAGCCGCGGCGAGATCGACGCCTACACCGAGTTCGTCAAGATCTACGGCGCTAAGGGCCTGGCCTGGATCAAGGTCAACGAAGTGGCCAAGGGCCGCGAAGGCCTGCAGAGCCCCATCGTCAAGAACCTGCATGACGCCGCGATCGCCGAGATCCTCAAGCGCACCGGCGCGCAGGACGGCGATCTGCTGTTCTTCGGCGCCGACAAGGCCAAGGTGGTCAATGACGCCATCGGCGCGCTGCGCCTGAAGGTGGGCCACAGCGAATTCGGCAAGACCAACGGCCTGTTCAACGATGTCTGGGCGCCGCTGTGGGTGGTCGACTTCCCGATGTTCGAGGAAGACGAGGAGAACAAGCGCTGGTCGGCTGTGCACCATCCCTTCACGGCACCCAAGGATGGCCATGAGGACCTGATGACCAGCGACCCCGGCGCCTGCATCGCCAAGGCCTACGACATGGTGCTGAATGGCTGGGAACTGGGCGGCGGCTCGGTGCGTATCCACCGCGCTGACGTGCAGGCCAAGGTCTTCGAGGCGCTGAACATCAGCGAGGAAGACCAGCGCATCAAGTTCGGCTTCCTGCTGGACGCGCTGCAGTACGGCGCGCCTCCGCACGGTGGCCTGGCCTTCGGCCTCGACCGCATCGTCACGATGATGACCAAGGCCGAGTCGATCCGCGACGTGATCGCCTTCCCGAAGACCCAGCGCGCTCAGTGCCTGCTGACCGGCGCGCCGTCGATGGTCGACGAGAAGCAGCTGCGCGAGCTGCACATCCGCCTGCGCAACCCGGGTGGCGCAACGCCGGCCTGAGGCACCCAGCGCTTGACCCGAGGAAGGGCGGCTCCGGCCGCCCTTTTTTCGTGGCCGACGCGCGGCCCAAGGGCTGGGACAGGACAGGCCGCTAGGTCCCGTGCACCCGAAGGGGCAGGGGAGCGCCGCTCTTGACGCAGCGGATGGCAAAGCTGCTGTTGATGTCCTGTACCACAGGCAGGGCTTGCAGACGTCTCACGATCTGCTCGTACTCGCCCAGCGCCCCCACCACCACTTCCAGCAGGTAGTCATGGCTGCCCGAGACCACATGGCAGCTGATCACCTCGGCCATGGCCTGCATGGCAGCTTCGAACTGCTGCACCGCGTCGGCGCGGTGATGCATCAGGCGGACATTGACGAACACTGTGCTGCCCAGCTGCAAGGCCTGGCGGTCCAGCACCGCGCGGTAGCCGGCAATCAGGCCGCAGTCCTCCAGGCGTTTGAGGCGGCGCGCGCAGGGGCTTTGTGAGAGCGAGACTCGCTCGGCCAACTCGGCCACGGTGAGGCGGCCCTCGCGTTGGAGCAGATCCAGGATTTGGGCGTCGATGCGGTCCATGGGTGGAAATCTGATCTTGCCCCCGCAGTTCCGGACACCGTCCAGTCGCTAAGTTAGCCCTGGTGGGCGGGGTGATTGTGCCGTCGTCGGAACTCCCTCGGCGACATCATCTTCAAACTCGAATGCGGATG
>NZ_JBILQK010000187.1:0-3718 GCF_044373315.1 Roseateles sp.
CATGGAAGGGCGCAGGCTGGGGGCGGCACCAGGGCCGCGAACTCTCAGCCTCGGATTGTCGCGTGGCTGGCCCCCATTCCCGCGTGACAGCCGAAGTTTTTGCGCCGTTTGCGCACTTGTTGGGGCCCGGCGGCCATGAGACGCCAGGCCAAGGGCCTCAATCGGCCACGGCCGCCCGGTAGGCATGCCAGCTGGCATGGCCCAGCACCGGGCCAACCACCACCAGGCCGGCAAACCAGGGCAGCAGGGCCAGCACCACCAGCAGCGTGATCAGAAAGCCCCAGAACAGCATCACGCCGGTCTGCGTCAGCACCAGGCGCATGCTGGTCAGCCCGGCGGTGATCGCATCCACCGGCCGGTCCAGCAGCATGGGAATCGAGACCACGCTGATCGAATAGATCAGGCCGGCAAACACCGCACCGACGCAGAGATAGGTGACGATGAAGCCGAGGTTCTCTGGCGCCAGCAACTGGGTCAGCGAGCCGGAGAAATCAGGCATGCCATCGAAGCTGACGGCGAACACCACCAGCGAGGCGCGGCCCCAGATCATCTCCAGGATCAGCAGCACCGCGCCGAAGATGGCCAGCTGGCCCATTCGGGTGTCCCAGGCAGTCAGCGAATCACCCAGATCGGGCTTCTCGCCGCGCTCCAGCCGCATGCTGACCTGGTACAGACCCAGGCACATGAAGGGCCCCATCAGCAGGAAGCCGGCCGACAAAGCCAAGGTGTAGGCCGGCGCGTTCTGGTAGACCTTCAGCAGCCCCCAGCCCATGGCCATGAAGCACAGGCCATAGAACAGGCCGATGCCGGGCGCGCGCAGGAAGTCGCGCCAGCCGGCAGCCAGCCAGCGCAGCGGATCGGCAAAGCCCAGCGGACGCAGCGTGATCGCAAAACCTGCGATGGGCTCCTGAGCGGCCTCCGGCTTGTCGGCGGCGGACTCAGGGATGGCTGCGGGCGTTTCGATGCCGGGCTCTTCACCCCGGTCGCTGTGGGTGGCATTCATGCCACCAGACTAGGCCAGTCTGGCGCGCAGCGACAGCGGGCTTTCCTTAGCGCTCAGCTCTTGCGCACGCGCCGGATCTCGTCCCAGATCAGCAGCACGGCGCCGACGCTGATGGCGCTGTCGGCGACGTTGAACGACGGGAAGTACCAGCCGCGCCAGTGCAGTTGGATGAAGTCGACCACATAGCCGTGCAGCAGGCGGTCCACCACATTGCCGATGGCGCCGCCCAGGATCAGCGACAGCGCGGTGGCGAACAGCAGCTGTTGGCCATGACGGCGCAACATCCAGATGATGAAGACCGTGGCCACGGCGCCAATGCCGACGAAGAACCAGCGCTGCCAGCCCGAGGCGCCGGCCAGGAAACTGAAGGCTGCGCCGGTGTTGTGCACGCGCACGACGTTGAAGAAGCTGGTGACGTAGCGGCTGTCGCCGTACTGGAAGCTGCCCAGGATCAGCACCTTGGTGAACTGGTCGGCAATGATGATCAGCGCGGCGATCAGCAGCCACTGGATCAGGCGCGGAGAGGAGGACTTGGCCATGGCTTCGGTCCTCAGGCCACGTGACGGGTTTCGCCGCCGCCGTGCAGATTGCTGTCGCAACGGCCGCAGATCGTCGGATGCGCCGGGTTGGCGCCGACGTCCTCGCGGTAGTGCCAGCAGCGCTCGCACTTCTGATGCGTGGAGGCGCTGACCTTGATGGTCAGATCATCGGCCGCGACCAGCGTGGCGGCCGAAGTGATCAGCACAAAGCGCAGGTCCTCGCCCAGGCTTTGCAGCAGGGCCATATCGGCCGCGTTGACCCCCAGCACCACCTCGGCCTGCAGCGAGGCGCCCACGGCGCCAGTGCTGCGCACATCCTCGATGGCCTTGTTGACCGCCTCGCGGATCTCGCGCACTCGCGCCCACTTGGCCAGCAGCGTTGCATCCGGCGTCTCGAAGGCCCAGAAGGTCTCGGTGAAGATGCTGTCGCCGGCCTTGGCGCCGGCAAACACCTTCCAGGCTTCCTCGGCGGTGAAGCTGAGGAAAGGCGCCATCCAGCGCAGCATTGCATGGGTGATCTGCCACAGCGAGGTCTGTGCCGAGCGGCGCGCCAGGCTCTTTGGCGCGGTGGTGTAGAGGCGGTCCTTCAGCACGTCCAGATAGAAGGCGCCCAGATCTTCCGAGCAATAGACCTGCAGCTTGGCCACCACCGGATGGAACTCATAGCGCTGGAAGTGCGCCAGGATCTCGGCCTGCAGCTCGGCGGCGCGGGCCAGCGCGTAGCGGTCCACTTCCAGCAGCTGATCGAAGGGCACGGCGTCGGTCTTGGCATCGAAGTCCGAGACATTGGCCAGCAGGAAGCGCAGCGTGTTGCGGATGCGGCGGTAGGCGTCCACCACGCGGGCCAGGATCTTGTCGTCGATGCCCAGATCGCCCGAGTAGTCGGTGGCGGCGGTCCACAGGCGCAGGATCTCGGCGCCCATCTTGTCGCTGACCGATTGCGGCGCCACCACATTGCCGACCGACTTGCTCATCTTGCGGCCCTGGCCATCGACGACGAAGCCATGCGTCAGCAGGCCGCGGTAGGGCGCGCGGTCGTTGATTGCGCAGGAGATCAGGAGCGAAGAGTGGAACCAGCCGCGGTGCTGGTCGTGGCCCTCCAGATAGAGGTCAGCCTCAGGTCCGCTGTCATGCGCGGCGCCGGCATGGCTGCCCTTCAGCACATGCTGGAAGGTGGAGCCGGAGTCGAACCACACGTCCAGGATGTCCTGGCCCTTGCTGTAGTTCGCGGCCTCGCTGCCCAGCCACTCGGCCGGGTCGAGCTTGGACCAGGCCTCGATGCCGCCGGCCTCGACCAGCTGCGCCGCGCGCTCGATGAAGGCCAGCGTGTCGGGATGGGCTTCGCCCGTGTCCTTGTGCAGGAAGATCGGCAGCGGCACGCCCCAGCTGCGCTGGCGCGAGATGCACCAGTCAGGCCGGTTGGCGATCATGTCGCGCAAGCGGGCGCGGCCATTCTCGGGATAGAAGCCGGTGGCGTCGATCGCGTCCAGCGCGGTCTGGCGCAGGGTCTTGGCGGGCTTCTCCTGCGCGAACAGGCCAACGCCTTCGTCCATGCGCACGAACCACTGTGCCGCGGCGCGGTAGATCACTGGCGTCTTGTGGCGCCAGCAGTGCGGATAGCTGTGCGTGATCTTGGTGTGCGAGAGCAGGCGACCGGCGTCTTCCAGCGCCTGGGCGATCACCGGATTGGCCTTCCAGATGTGCTGGCCGCCGAACAGCGGCAGATCGGCCGCATAGGCGCCGTTGCCCTGCACCGGATTCAGGATGTCGTCGAAGGACAGGCCATGGGCGACGCAGCTCTGGAAGTCGTCCAGGCCATAGGCCGGCGCCGAGTGCACGACGCCGGTGCCGTCCTCGGCCGTGGCGTAGTCGGCCAGGTAGACGGGGCTCTCGCGGTCATAGCCGGCGTCCACATGGGCCAAGGGATGCTTGAACTTCAGCATCGCGAGCTGCTTGCCCGGCGTGGTGGCCAGCACCTGCCCTTCGAGCTTCCAGCGCGCCAGGCATTTCTCGACCAGGGCCTCGGCCACCAGGTAGATGCCCTTGGGCGTGTCCACCAGCGCGTAGCTCAGCTCAGGGTTGAGATTCAGCGCCTGGTTGGCGGGGATGGTCCAGGGCGTGGTGGTCCAGATCACCGCGAAGGCGTCCTTGGCCAGCGAGGCCAGACCGAAGGCGG
>NZ_JBILQK010000230.1:0-3672 GCF_044373315.1 Roseateles sp.
CCGAATTCGCCGCCGTCGGCGAAGCGGTTGGAGACGTTGTGGAAGACGCAGGCGGAATCGACACTGCGGAGGAAGGCTTCCGCAGTGGTTGGGTCTTCGGTGACGATGGTGTCGGTGTGGTGGGAGCCGTATTGATTGATATGTGAAACGGCTTCTTCGAGAGATAATACGATTTTAATGGATAAGATGAGGTCGAGATATTCGGTGGACCAGTCTTCCTCGGTTGCGGGGGTGATGTCGGTTAGAATGGCGAGGGTTTCGGCGCAGCCGCGGAGTTCGACGTTTTTCGCGCGGAGGCCGGCTGCGACTTTGGGGAGGAAGGTGCGGGCGATTTCGCGATGGACAAGGAGTGTTTCCAATGCGTTGCAGACGCCGCATTTCTGGGTCTTGGCATTGACTGTTAGAGAGACAGCCATGTCGAGATCGGCGGATTGGTCGGCGTAGAGGTGGCAGATGCCGTCGTAGTGTTTGATGACGGGCATGCGGGCGAGGGAGACGACGGTTTCGATCAGGCCTTTGCCGCCACGGGGAATGATGAGGTCGAGCCATTGGTCCATGCCGGCGAGGGTGGCGACGCTCTCTCGATCGGTGAAGGGGATGAGCTGGATGGAGTGCTCGGGCGCGCCTGCTTTTGCGAGAGCAGCGGAAATGGCAAGGTTGGAGTGGATGGCCTCGCTGCCACCGCGAAGGATGGTGGCGTTTCCGGTTTTGAAACAGAGGACGGCGGCGTCTGCTGTGACGTTGGGGCGGCTTTCGTAGATGATGCCGATGGTGCCGATGGGGACGCGGATTTGTTCGATTTCAATGCCGTTGGGGCGCGTCCATTTTTCGAGGATCTGACCGACGGGATCGGGAAGGGTGGCGACTTGGTCGATGCCCGCAGCCATGGCTTCGATACGCTTCTCATCGAGCATGAGGCGATCTAACATGGCGGCGGATAGGCCTTTTTCCGTGCCGGCTGCGAGGTCCTTGGCGTTGGCCGTCAGGATGTCCGGCGTGGCTTCGCGGATGGCCGAAGCCATCGCGCGGAGGATGGTGTTTTTCTCCTCGGATGAAAGCTGTGCGAGCTGATAGGCGGCCTTGCGCGCCTGTTTTCCCATTTGGTGGATGGTTTCCTGGAGGGTGGACATCGGGAGAGACCGTAAGGGCAGGGTGCGGCGACTCAAGTGTGAATCGGGTTTCAAATCGGACGATTCTCAGGTTGAATGGTGGCGTGGACGAGGAAGAACCTGTTGAGATTCCGATCCGTGATGAGATTGATCTTCACACTTTCAGACCATCCGAGGTGGGTGAGCTGTTGCCGGAGTATTTCCGGGCTTGCAGGGAAAAGGAGATTTCCCGCGTGCGGGTGATTCACGGCAAGGGGACCGGCGCACTGCGCGAAGGAGTGCATCGGTTGCTCCGCAAACTGCCCGAGGTGGTGGATTTTCAACTCGCCGGTGATGGCTCCGGTGGTTGGGGGGCGACGTGGGTCACGCTCCGTCGGTGATTCCGGAGGAGGAGAATTTCGTGGAAATCCCGTGCCCGGCAACGATCGCCGATAGTCGTTCCGGATGACGGCCGTGGGCGATGTGCGTTTCGATACCGGCATCGAGGGCGAATTTCACGGCGGAAAGCTTCGAGGCCATCCCGCCCATGGAGAAACGGCCCTTGTCCTCGCGAACGTGGCGGAAGACGCCTTCGATGTCGGAAACCTCAGGGATGAGCGCGTTGGTTTCAGGGTCTAACAGGCCATCGACGCTGGTGAGAAGGATCACCCGTTTTGCCCCGGCGAGCTTGGCAACGCGGACGCAAAGCATATCGTTATCGCCGAATTTCAACTCTTCGACGGCAACGGAGTCGTTCTCGTTGATGATCGGCAGGATGCGTGGCTCGGTGAGTAGGCGCCGAAGGGTGTCGGTGACATATCCGGCGCGGAGTGGTGTGCCGAGGTCATCGGCGGTGAGGAGCACCTGAGCGATGGTAACGTCGAAATTGGCGAAAAGGCTGCTGTAGGTCTGCATCAGCCGCGCCTGACCCACGGCGGCGCAGGCCTGGCGGGTGGCGGTGTCTTTCGGATATTCTGTTAGACCCAGTGCGGAAACGCCAGAGCCAACCGCGCCCGACGAAACGAACAGGCAGCGATGCCCAGCATCCATGAGCCCCGAAATGGCAGAAACGAGGTGCACGAGCGCGGCGCGGTCGAGGGTGCCGTCGGCGGCCTTGGTCAGCACTCCGGTGCCGGCTTTGATCACGGTAAGGTCTGGAATCATGGGAAATGGATGATGCCGGGCGGTTCCGGCTGCACGCGGATAGATCAAAACGCGCCCACACGCCAATGCAATCCCGTAAGCCATCGATCTACCCAAACGTCTGCCTTCATCAGAATCTCCACCCATTTCACTCCGCCATCCGACGAGCGGAAATTCCACCGTCTGCATCCTATTGACGCCCGCCGGGTGGATGGCCACGCTGCCGACATGGACGCCGCACCGGTCGTAGGAATCATCATGGGCAGTACATCGGACTGGCCGACGCTGGAGCACGCCGCGCGCACCTTGCGCGATTTCGGCGTGGCTTGGGAGGCCGAAGTCGTTAGTGCACACCGGACCCCGGGAAAATTGGTCACCTACTCGCAATCCGCCAGCGCACGAGGACTGAAATGCATCATCGCCGGTGCTGGCGGCGCCGCGCATTTGCCCGGCATGACCGCCGCGATGACCGAGCTGCCGGTCTTGGGCGTCCCGGTCCAATCCAAGACTCTGAATGGCGTCGACTCGCTCCTTTCCATCGTCCAAATGCCAGCCGGCATTCCCACCGCCACCTTCGCCATCGGCAAAGCCGGCGCCATCAACGCCGCACTTTTCGCCATCGCCATGCTCGCCACGGAAAACCCGGCGCTCGCCGAAAAACTCCGCGCCTTCCGGCAAAACCAAACCGACACCGTCACCGCCGCCGAGTTACCGCCTCTCGATTGATCTCCACCATGTCGCCCGATTTCATCCCCCTTCATCCGCCGCATTGCGTCGTCGGCGTCATTGGTGGTGGCCAGCTTGGCCGCATGCTCGCCCTCGCCGCCCGCCGCATGGGCGTGCGCACCTGCATCTGGACCGGCGGCCTCGAAGCACCAGCGGTCGAAGTCGCCGACGAAATCATCGACCTCCCGTTCGACGACCCAGCAGCGCTCGAAAAATTCTGCCGCACCGCCACCGTCGCCACCGTCGAGTTTGAAAACATCCCGCGCGGAACCCTCGAAAAAGTCGCCGGTTGCATCCCGCTGCACCCCTCGCCCCAAGCCATCTCGATCTGCCAAAACCGCGAGCGCGAAAAGGAATTCCTCCGCGCCAACGGCATCCCCCACACCTGGTTCGCAGTCATCGCCAGCGAGTCCGACCTCGCCGCCGCCATGCTCGAACTCAACGGCCCCGGCGTCCTCAAAACCGCCGCCTTCGGATACGATGGCAAAGGCCAGCTCAAACTCTCCGGAACCGAAGACCCCGCCACCGTCTGGGCCGCCTTCGGTGCCGACCGCGCCGTCCTCGAAGCTTGGGTCCCCTTCGAAAAGGAACTCTCCGTCATGGCCGCCCGCGGTGCCGACGGCCGCACCGTCACCTACGACCCTGCGGAAAATCGTCACCGCCATCACATCCTCGACGTCTCCATCGTCCCCGCGCGCGTCAGCCCCGCCGTCTC
>NZ_JBILQK010000188.1:0-3667 GCF_044373315.1 Roseateles sp.
CTGACGATGGCCTCGTACCAGATGACCGAGAAGAGCGGTTTCTACAAGGCCAACCCTGGCACCGATGTCTCGGTCGAGCAGATGATCCGCAAGACCACTGACAAGTCGCGCGGCATCCGTCTGGGCAACTTCGTGCAGATCCGCACCATCATCGACGAGGAGATGGAACAGGTCTGGGGCGGCAAGAAGAGCGCCAAGGAAGGCCTGGATGCCGCGGTCAAGCGTGGCAACGAGCAGCTGGAGCGCTTCCAGAAGGCCAACAAGTAATCCCGTAGAAGCCACTTGAATTGAACGACCCGCCGGCACGGCGCCAGCGCCGCTCGGCGGGTCTGTCATTTGAGTGCATTGCAAGGAACCGCAAATGTCGGTCGAAAAAAGAGTCTTGTTCCGCTCGGGCTGGCTGCCCTGGGTGCTGCTGGCGCCGCAGCTGATCGTCATCACCGTGTTCTTCTTCTGGCCGGCCGGCCAGGCGCTGCTGCAGTCGCTGCAGCAGCAGGACGCTTTCGGCCTGTCGGTCGAATGGGTGGGGCTGGACAATTTCCGCCAGCTGTTCAGTGACGAAAGCTACTTGGCCTCGTTCAAGGTCACCGCGCTGTTCTCGGCGCTGGTCGCGGTGTGCGGCCTCTCCGTGGCGCTGCTGCTGGCGGTAATGGCCGACCGCGTGATCAAGGGCGCGATGGCCTACAAGACTCTGCTGATCTGGCCCTATGCGGTGGCCCCTGCGGTGGCCGGCGTGCTGTGGCTGTTCATGTTCGCGCCCTCGATCGGTGTGGTGTCCTACACGCTGCAGGTGATGGGGCTGGACTGGAACCATCTGCTCAACGGCAATCACGCGCTGACCCTGATCGTGGTCGCAGCCGTATGGAAGCAGATCTCCTACAACTTCCTGTTCTTCCTGGCTGGCCTGCAATCGATCCCGAAGTCGCTGCTCGAAGCCGCCGCCATCGACGGCGCCAGCCCGGCGCGACGCTTCTGGACCATCGTGTTCCCGCTGCTGTCGCCCACCACCTTCTTCCTGCTGGTGATCAACGTCGTCTACGCCTTCTTCGACACCTTCGCGATCGTTGACGCCACCACCCATGGCGGCCCGGGCAAGGACACCTCCATCCTGGTCTACAAGGTCTATTACGACGGCTTCAAGGCCCTGGATCTCGGCGGCTCGGCCGCCCAGTCCGTGGTGCTGATGGTGGTGGTGGTGGCACTGACGGTGCTGCAGTTCCGCTTCATCGAAAAGAAGGTGCAGTACTGATATGAACGCCCCTCGCTCACTTAGTTCACCGGCCGCCCTCGGGGCAGCCCAGCGGGAGTCCACACATGGTTGAACGCCGCCCCGCCCTCACCCTGCTGGCCCATCTGACGCTGATCCTCGGCGTGCTGATCGTGGCCTTCCCGGTCTACCTGACCTTCGTGGCCTCGACGCAGAGCCCCGAGCAGATCGCGCAGAGCCGCCCGCTCTCGCTGATCCCCGGCGATCACATGCTGGAGACCTGGAAGCTCGCGCTGTTCGGTGGCGAGACCAGCGCCGGCAGCAAGATTCCGGCCGCGCTGCCGATGCTGCAGGTCAGCCTGATCAGCGCGCTGGTGATCTCGCTGGGAAAAATCGCGATCTCGCTGCTCTCGGCCTTCGCCATCGTCTACTTCCGCTTCCCCTTCAAGCAGTTCTTCTTCTGGGCCATCTTCGTCACGCTGATGCTGCCGGTGGAAGTGCGTATCGGCCCGACCTACAAGGTGGTGGCCGATCTGGGCATGCTGAACACCTATGCCGGCCTGACGGTGCCGCTGATCGCCTCGGCCACCGCCACCTTCCTGTTCCGCCAGTTCTTCATGACAGTGCCGGATGAGCTGGTGGAGGCGGCGCGCATGGACGGCGCCGGGCCGATGCGCTTCTTCAAGGACGTGCTGCTGCCGCTGTCCAAGACCAGCATCGCAGCGCTGTTCGTGATCCAGTTCATCTATGGCTGGAACCAGTACCTCTGGCCACTGCTGGTGACCACCGAAGAGACCATGTACCCGGTGGTGATGGGCATCAAGCGCCTGGTCGCGGGCGAGTCCTACACCGAATGGAACGTGGTGATGGCCACCGCCCTGCTGGCGATGATCCCGCCGGCCCTGGTGGTGATGCTGATGCAGAAGTGGTTCGTCAAGGGCCTCGTGGACACCGAAAAGTAAGAGCACAAGACAATGGCAAGCATCTCTCTGCGCAATGTGGTCAAGCGTTATGGCCACGGCCCCAAGGCCAATCAGGTGATCCACGGCGTCAACGCCGAGATCACAGACGGCGAGTTCATCGTCATCGTCGGGCCTTCGGGCTGCGGCAAGAGCACCCTGCTGCGCATGGTGGCCGGGCTGGAAGAAGTCTCCGGCGGCGAAATCGCCATCGGCCCGCGCGTGGTCAACGAGGTGGAGCCGGCCGAGCGCGACATCGCGATGGTCTTCCAGAACTACGCGCTGTATCCGCACATGAGCGTCTTCGAGAACATGGCCTACGGCCTGAAGATCAAGAAGGTGCCAATGGACGAGATCAAGCAGCGCGTCGAGAAGGCCGCCAAGATCCTGGAACTCGGCCACCTACTGCAACGCCGTCCGCGCGAGCTGTCCGGCGGCCAGCGCCAACGCGTGGCCATGGGCCGCGCCATCGTGCGCAACCCGCAGGTCTTCCTGTTCGATGAGCCGCTGTCCAACCTGGACGCCAAGCTGCGCGCCCAGACCCGGCTGGAGATCCAGAAGCTGCACCGCGAACTGGGCGTCACCTCGCTGTTCGTCACCCACGACCAGGTCGAGGCCATGACGCTGGCGCAGCGCATGATCGTGATGAACGGCGGCCATATGGAGCAGATCGGCACGCCCGAAGAAGTCTATGGTCGCCCCGCCACCACCTTCGTGGCCAGCTTCATCGGCTCACCGCCGATGAACCTGCTGAAGGGCCAGGCCAAGGGCGCTGCCTTCACCGTCGGCGGTGTGACGCTTGAGCTGCCGGCCGCCGCCCCGCGCGATGGCGAGCTGATCCTGGGCCTGCGCCCCGAGCATCTGGACCACTGGAACGCAGAAAAGGGCTGGGCCTTCAAGGTCGAGATGATCGAGATGCTGGGCGCCGAGCGCCTGGTCTACGGCAAGCTGGGCAGCGAGACCTTCACGCTGCGCATCGACGGCACGCTGACCCCGCCCAAGCCCGGCGACACGCTGATGCTGGAAGTCTCGGCACAGCAACTGCACTGGTTCGACCCGGCAACGCAAAAGCGCGTCGATTGAGTGCGAAGGAGGCCCCGATGAGCGCGACGAACTGGCCCATGCCCTTCTGGATCGCCCATCGCGGCGCCGGCAAGCTGGCACCCGAGAACACGCTGGCTGCCTTCCGCCTGGGCGCGCAGTACGGCTGGCGTGCTTTTGAATGCGACGTGAAGCTGAGCGCCGACGGCGTTCCCTTCCTGCTGCATGACGCCACGCTGAACCGCACCACCCCGGAACGCGGCACGGCAGGCGAGCGGCCCTGGAGCGAGCTGTCTCGCATCGACGCGGGCGCCTGGCACAGCCGCAGCTTTGCCGGCGAGCCCATGCCCAGCCTGGACGCGCTAGCGCGCTTCTGCATCGCCAACCGCTACGCGCTGAACATCGAAATCAAGCCCACGCCCGGCCATGAGCTGGAAACCGGCCGCGTCACCGGCCGCGA
>NZ_JBILQK010000189.1:0-3602 GCF_044373315.1 Roseateles sp.
GCTGCGCACCCACGCCGCCGTGCAGACGCTGATTCGCCAGGGAGAAGGCGAAGTGCGCCATGCCGCTAAGAGCAACGATGGAAAGATGAATGAGTGAGTGCTTGATGGGTTCACGCCCCGGCGCGCTTGCTGTTTCGGCGCGGGCAGGCTTGCTCCCGGACACCAGCCCGTCCGTTTACCGTCCCCGTTATGCCGAACGCCCCATGTCCAAGTTCTCATCCAGCCTGCTTTCAGTCGCGTTTGTTCTTCTTGTTCTTGCCTTCGCGTCCCCGGCTGTCGAGGCAACGCAGGTGAACAAGTGCGTCATCAATGGCGCCGTCAGCTATCAGCAGGACCCCTGTCCTTCGGGCCAGGCGCGCAAGCAGCCCAGCCTTGAGGAACTCAACGCTGCGGAGAAGAAGAAGCGGGCTGCGGCTGTTGCTGCCGCTGCGTCTGCCGCCGCCGCCGGCCGTACTGGTTCAGGAGCAGCTGTTGCAGCTTCACCTGCTGCCGCAATGACGCCGGCACTGGTGCCGCCGGCGTTTCCCACTGGCTATCGCTGCGACGGGCGGCAGCACTGTTCGCAGATGAAGTCCTGCGAGGAGGCCAAGTATTTCCTGCGCAACTGCCCCGGTGTGAAGATGGACGGCGACAGAGATGGCTTTCCGTGTGAGCTTGATGTGTGCAGGAGCGAGTTTCCCGGCGCTGGTCGCTGACGAACCACGCCACCGCCAGGCCTGCAAGTGCCTGGGCATCCCGAGTGGCTTGGCGCAAATGCCGGGGCATGATGGACAACGGCGTCTGAAGACGGGGCGCAAACAACTCAGCCGGAGGAGCGTGATGCCAGCAGGCGGAAACTGGAAAGAGATGTTCAACGCGGCCTGCGAGGGTGACATCGAGTTGTTGCGGTATCACGTCGATAGCGGCGTCGATATCGACTACGCACACCCGGAGTTCCTGTCCACGCCGCTGGTGGCCTGCATCCTGGCCCGGCAGCAGGCATCGGCCGAGCTGCTGATCGAGCGCGGCGCCAACATCCATCTGCGGTCGGAGTTTGATGAGGGCATGACGCCGCTGCAGGCGGCCCGGAGCGTGGGTCTGCACGCCCTGGAGGCGCGCCTGCTGGCGCTGGGCGCCACGGCGACGCTGGATGTGGCGGCGGCCGCCAGCACCCGGGCCGCATCGGCTGGCAAACGTGGATGGTGGCGCACATGGCTGGGCTGATCTGATCTGAGCTGATCTGATCTGATCTGATCTGATTCGCTGAGCAGCGCAGCGGCAGGGCCACAGCGCAGGGCGGGGCTGGCATCATCCGTCGGTCTTTGCGTCATTCAACAGGAGCGCCTACGCATGGCCTGGCTTTACTTGATCCTCGCGGGGCTGGCCGAAATCGGCTGGCCCGTCGGCCTGAAGATTTCTCAGGCGCCTGAAACCCGCTGGACGGGCATCGCGATTGCGGTGGGCTTCATGTCGGTGAGTGGTTTCCTGCTGTGGCTGGCACAGCGGCAGATCCCCATCGGCACGGCCTATGCCGTCTGGACCGGCATCGGCGCGGCCGGCACCTTCATGGTCGGCGTCATGTACTACGGCGACCCGAGCTCGTTCATGCGCTACCTCGGTGTGGCACTGATCGTGGCCGGGGTGGTTGTGCTGAAGCTGGCGCATTAAGCGCTTCGCTCTGCAGCGCGCAGACCTTGTGAAACTGCGCGGCCTCTCGTCCGCGTTGCCCCTGTCCGTCCGTCTAGCCAGGCTTGTCGAGCGCCGACACGGCGAAGGCCTGAACGCCGCCCGCATTGGCTGACGAGAAATCATAAACACCAAATAAATCAATAATGCCGACTTCGTGACGATGTTCACAGAAGGGGACGTGCTCCGGACGATTGCGGCGGCGAGGCGATCGGACAATTCAGCAATCAACCCCAAGGGCTGATCCCGGCAGCGCTGTTTTGCCACTGGTGCACCACACGTGAGTCGCTCGGGAGCAGCTCGGGAGCAGCTCGGACGCTTCGAGGAGCTTGCTGTGAACTTGAGCCGAAAGTTGCCCATCGCCATCGCCCTGACCCTGCTGCTCTGCTTGGGAGCCGGCTTCTTTGGCCTGTGGTCCGCCAGTCGAGCGCTGCATGTGTTCAACACCGAAGTCTTGGACCATGTGGCGGCCGAACGCACGGCTGCCGATCTGGATCGGCACTTCAAGACCCAGGTTCAGGAGTGGAAGAACGTGCTCTTGAGGGGCATGGACGGGGCCATGATGGACAAGCACTGGAAGGCGTTTCAGAACGAAGAGCGCCAAGTTCAGGAGAAGGTCGAGAAATTGATAAAAACTCTTCCTCCTGAGCAAGCAGAGCTCGCGCAGCAGTTTCTCAACCAGCACCGCAAGATGGCGCAAGCCTACCGCGCGGGGCTTGAGAAGTTTCAGGCGGCGGGGCTTGAGCCTTCGGTGGGCGACATGGCCGTCCGCGGCGTGGATCGAGAGCCCGCGAAGTTGCTGCAGCAACTGGCCGGTGAGATCGCCAAGCACAGCGAGGCTGTGGCGACCCAGGCCTTTGTCGAGGGCACGCGTGCCACGCGACTGAGCCTGGCGATGATGCTGCTGGCCACCGCGCTAGGCGTGGTGATCGGCTACCTCATCACTCGCGCAGTGCTGCGCCCGCTGATGAGCGCTGTGAAGCTGGCCTCATCGGTGGCGCAGGGCGATCTTGCGCAGGTGATCGAAAAAGGCGGCACCGACGAGATGGGTCGGCTCTTGCAGGCACTCGCTGCGATGCAGGACCAGCTGCGTCAACTGGTGAGCGATGTGCGCGCGAACGCTGAACAGGTCGCGTCAGCGAGCTCTCAGATTGCTGCGGGCAACAGCGATCTGGCGGCACGGACTGAAGTGCAGGCAACGTCCCTGCAGATGACTGCGGCGTCGATCGAGCAACTGGACGGTGCGGTGAAGACCAACGCTGGTAGTGCGTCGAGTGCCAGCGAGCTGGCGATGCGCGCCAGCGAGGTGGCCACCGCTGGGGGCAAGGCCATCTCGGCCGTGGTCGACACCATGCAGGGCATCCATGCTTCATCCCAGCGTGTGGCCAGCATCGTCGACGTGATCGACGCGCTCGCCTTCCAGACCAATATCCTGGCGCTGAATGCTGCGGTTGAAGCTGCGCGAGCTGGCGAGCAGGGGCGAGGGTTTGCGGTGGTGGCCAGTGAGGTTCGCAGTCTTGCGCAGCGCAGCGCCAAGGCCGCGAGCGAGATTCGTGAGCTGATCAAGAACAGCTCGGCCAGCGTGTCGCAGGGCTCCGACGAGGTCCGGACTGCTGGGCGAACGATGGCGAAGATCGAGGAGACCGTGGCCGGTGTGGCCAGCCTTGTTCAAACCATCAGCCGATCCAGTGACGAGCAGAGCCGCGGGGTATCTGCGGTGAGCGCGGCCATCGTCCGGCTGGACGAAGGCACGCAACAGAACTCGGCCTTGGTGGAGCAGACCAGTGCAGCAGCCGAGAGCCTGAGCCGGCGGGCCTGTCCGAATTTCCGTGTGTGAGGCTCATTGAACCTTCACCGGTATCGTGAAGCTGGTTGCAGATCTTACGGGCTCGGTTTCGTGAACCGGTCTTCGTAGAGGATCGCAAACTGGTTCATCG
>NZ_JBILQK010000190.1:0-3568 GCF_044373315.1 Roseateles sp.
ACCATGCCGCGGCCCAGCATCAGGTCTTGGCAGCCGGACTCTTCAACACAGCGCTGAGCATCCGCCGCGGTCCAGATCTCGCCGTTGGCCACCACCGTGATGGCCAGCGCCTCGCGCACCGCCTGGATGCGCTCCCAATAGGCCGGTGGCCGGTAGCCATGAGCCTTGGTGCGCGCGTGGATCACCAGCTCTTCAGCACCGGCGGCCTCGATGGCCTGCGCGCATTCCAGCGTGCGGCTCTCGTCCATATAGCCCAGGCGCATCTTGGCCGACACCGGCACCTCGGCCGGCACGGCGCGGCGCACGGCAGCCACGATCTGGTGGATCAGCTCCGGCTCATCCAGCAGCACCGCCCCGCCGCGGTGGCGGTTCACGCACTTGGCCGGGCAGCCAAAGTTCAGATCAATCCCGGCCGGCCCCAGCGTGGCCAGCTTGGCTGCGTTCTCGGCCATGCACTGCACATCCGAGCCCAGCAACTGCGCGCGCACCGGCACGCCCGCCGGCGTGCGGCCGCCATGCAGCAGCTCAGGGACGATGCGGGTGAACACGCGCTTGGGCATCAACATGTCGGTGATGCGGATGAACTCGGAGACGCAGCGGTCGATGCCACCGACGCGCGTCAGCACGTCGCGCAGCATGTGGTCGAGCAGGCCCTCCATCGGCGCCAGAATGATCATGATTGCGCCTGCTCCTGGTGCAGCAGCCACAGCCGCAAGTCGAACTCCAGCTGCCCGTAGTCGGGCTCCATGTGCATGCAGAGCTGGTAGAAGGCCTTGTTGTGCTCAAGCTCGCGGATATGGGCCAGTTCGTGGACCACGATCATGCGCAGGAAGTCGGCCGGAGCCTCCTTGAAGAGTGTGGCCACGCGGATCTCGCGGCGCGTCTTCAGCCGCGCGCCCTGCACCGTGCTGGCGCGCGTGTGCGTGCCCAAGGCATGCTGGATGACCTTGAGCTTTGCGTCGTAGCAGACCTTGGCCAGAGGCTCGGCATTGCGCATATAGCGGGTCTTGAGCTCCTGCGTGTAGTCGAACAGCGCCTTGTCGCTGCGCACCTCATGCGCGTCGGGATGGCGGCGCTGCAGATAGTCGCCCAGGCGCCCCTCGTCGATCAGCTGGCGAACCTGCGCCTGCAGGGCGGGCGCGTAGCCAGCCAGGTATTTGAGCGATGGCTCCATGCTAGTCAGCGCTTGCGGCCCAGCACCTCGGGCGTGGTGACGCCCATCGATACATAGAGGCTGGTCAGCCCTTCCATGCCGATGTCGGCCGGCCGGACCCAGGCTTGCGGCAGATAGAACAGGCCACCGCCCACCGGCACCGGCGCGGTAGGCACCAGCACGGCCAGGTACTCGACGCCATCGATGGCCACCGGGTCCGGGCTGGACAGCAGGCCCAGCACCAGAGCGCTGCCCTCGGGCTTGACGCCGCCGAAGTGGCACCACACCGGCGCCATCGCGCGCACGCCGGCTTCGTCGCGCTTGGACATCATCTCGATCATGCGCTTGAGCAGGTCGTAGACGGTGCTGATCACCGGAATGCGCGCGATCAGCGCCTCGACCAGCGCCTTGACGCGGCGCTGCAGCTGCGTCTCCACCAGCAGGCCCAACAGATAGACCAGGGCCAGCACCACGCCCAGGCCGATCAGGTAAGCGGCCAGCGGCGACTCGGTCAGGCGCAGGCCCAGGCGCCCCAGCGTGTGGCCCAGTACGCTGTTCGGTCCTAGATAGTCCATCAGCAAGGACATCACCCAGCCCAGCAGCACCAGCGTGGCCACCAGCGGCAGCACGGTGAGGAAGCCGGTGACGAAGGTGCGCAGCACATGGCGGCGCGCCTTGGCGGCGAAGGGTTTGACGACAGGCATGGGCGGCAGACTCGGTGCAAAAGCCGGCATCATGCCAGCATGAGCGCGCCGCCCGAGACCCTTCACCGCATCCGCATCGAGCCGCAAGGCTGGGAATTCAGCAGCCCGCCCGGGCAGCGCCTGCTGCTGGCCGCGCTGCAGGCCGGCTATCGCCTGCCGCACTCCTGCCGCAACGGCACCTGCCGGGCCTGCATGACGCGGCTGCTGGAAGGCCGCATCGACTACCAGGTGGAGTGGCCGGGCCTGCTGCGTGAAGAAAAGGAAGAAGGCTGGATCCTGCCCTGCGTGGCCTGCGCACGCAGCGATTTGCGCCTGGACGCGCCGCAGGCCGTCGCGCTGCAAAGCGAGGCTTCGCCCGGCACGCTCGCGCCCAGTCCATCCCCAGCGCCTGTGGACAAGTCCGTGCACAGCCTGCCGATCGACGCGCCAAGTGATTGATTTCTCGATCAGATCAACGCCTTGCTGCAATTTGAGGCACTGACGAGTCGCACTGCACCGACAATCGCGGCAGTTTCATTTCTGCTGTACCCCCCATGCACCGAACCATCTTCAGCACGCCTGGCGTGAACACCGTCCTGCGTGCGTTTTCAATCGGCTTTCTCAAAATGACCGGTTGGAAGCTGGACGGCGCATTGCCGGCGAATCAGCCCAAGTGCGTGCTGATCGCCGCGCCTCACACCAGCAACTGGGACCTGCCCTACACGCTGATGGTGGCCTTCGCGCTGCGCCTGAACATCTACTGGATGGGCAAGCAGCAGATCTTCCGCTGGCCCTTCGGCCCGCTGATGCGCTGGCTGGGCGGCATCGCGGTGAACCGCGAGCAGTCGACCAATCTGGTGGCCGCCTCGGCTGCAGCCTTGCGCGCGGCCGATGGGCCGGTGCAGCTGATCGTGCCGCCTGAGGGCACGCGCAGCAAGACGCGCTACTGGAAGACCGGCTTCTACTGGATCGCGCACGAGGCGCAGGTGCCCATCGTGATGGCCTATATGGACTACGCGCGCAAGCTCAGCGGCCTGGGGCCGGTGTTCCAGCCCACGGGTGACATCGAGGCGGATATGGTCGCGATCAAGCGCTTCTACGCCCCCTTCAAGGGCAAGAACCACGAGCAGTTCGACCACCAATGAGTACCAGCGACACCGGCAAGGCCGCCAAGGACCCGCTGCATGGCATGACGCTGGAAGCCATCGTCACTGCGCTGGTCGAGTACTTCGGCTGGGAAGAGTTGGGGCAGCGCATCGAGATCCGCTGCTTCCAGAGCGATCCCAGCGTGGCCTCGAGCCTGAAGTTCCTGCGCAAGACGCCGTGGGCGCGCGCCAAGGTCGAGAGCCTGTATCTGTTCATGCGACGCGAGCAGGCCCGCGCCGCACGCTGACGATTCAAGTCAGCGGCATCGATCAGCGGCGCTTTTAGCGACGCGTCTCCGGCAGCTCGATCTTGACTTCGAGCACTTCCAGGTCGTCCTGCCGCTCCATATGGACCTTGATGTCCTCCGGATTGATCGAGACATACTTGGAGATCACCGCCACCAGCTCGCGCTGCAGCTGCGGCAGATAGTCGGGGCTGGTGCTGCGGCCGTTGCGCTCATGCGCCAGGATCAGCTGCAGGCGCTCCTTGGCCACACTGGCGGAGCTCTTCTTTTCACCGAGAAAGAACGAGAGGAATCCCATGGTTGCTCATCCCCTCACTTGCCGCCGAACAGGCGCTTGAAGAA
>NZ_JBILQK010000223.1:0-3515 GCF_044373315.1 Roseateles sp.
TGAGCACCTTCGCGAGGTCGTAGCGAACAAGGCTGTCGATGCGGAACTCGGGGCTGATGACTCCCTTGGATTCGAGATTGCGGACAGTCGGTGCAGAGACACCGAGCTCCTTGGCCAAGGCAGCGGCGCTTAGGAAACGAGGCTTGGTTTTCACGCCGCACCTCCTTCGAGTTGCGCTTTTGCGGCAGCGGTGAGGATTTCGCGGATGGACTGTTGGACGGTCAGCCCGGTGGCCGAATACGCGATGATGTAGTCCTTGGTTTGCTCTGGAAGATCCTTGAGCGCGATTTGCGGAAGAGTGCTTGTTTCAAGCGGTTTTGAAAGCGTGTCTGCGTTCATGTCAATGCCGTTTTAGCGTAATTTACGCCATTGCCAAGCGTAAAATTCGCTTTTTGTGAAAAAAATATCGTAGCTTACGCTGAAACGGGGTTAAACTGGCCCCATGATCCAATTTGAAGACATCGAAAAGCGCCTCAAAGGCATTGGAAAAGACCGAAAGTGGTTAGCTGAAAATTCTGGCCGGAGCTACGATTCAATCCGCACCGCGCTGGCAAAGAAGGCTGCACCCAAATCCCGCAGCACTCTGCTGCAAAAGGCTTTGACCGATGCCATCGAGCGCGAGGAATCCGAGCAGGCAAAGAAGCCGGAACTCACGAAGTCGATCTCGCTTGAGCCATCGATTGAGGAATACCGGCTCTGGTCGGAGGCTTTCAAATCGAGCCCGTACTCGACCATCGAGGAATGGGCGGTCGCATCGCTAAATGGATCATCCGGTGCGCTGCATGTCCTCCCGACATCCATGGTCGCCGAAGATCCTGCAGAGTATGGAGCAAAGAGAAGGCTGAAGTGATCGCGATGTATCCAGCGCGGCAGGTAGCTAAGTGGGTGTCGATTGTCTACATTTTTACCGCATCGGTAATCATTGCAGGACCATTTTCCTGAGGCCACGAAAATGGTTTTTTGCGCGTATGGTCCCTGAAGGGTCCATTTTCAAGACAAGGCCCGCAATCCTTGATGAATAGCGGGTCCGCCTGTTCTTCGTAATGAGCAGGTCGTCGGTTCAAATCCGACCAGCGGCTCCATTTTACTAGGGTTTCAGAGGGTAAAAAAGGAAAAATAAGAAACTTGAGAAAGCTCGAAAGGGCCATAAGGTGCAGCAAGATGCCGCGCGTAGCTGAGATCAAACCGTTCAAGACGCCTCAAGGATGGCGGGTAAATATCCCGAAGAGCATGGCCGCCGATGGAAAGCGGCACAAAAAATACTTCCGCACGGAGTCCGATGCGAATCGATACGCGGGCAAGCTCAGGTCGCAATACGCCTCGGGGATCCGAGGATCGGCGCTACCTCTTGCGATCGCTTTGCAGGCGACTGAGGCCATCAGCATCCTCGAAGGTACCGGCGTTGGACTGGTCGAGGCGGCGAAGATCGTCGCCAAGCAGATGGCGACCTCGGGCGCGCAGGAAACATTCTTGCAGCGGTATGATCGCGCGGTTCTCGATGGCGAAGGTCGCTGGTCGAAACGCTACCGGCAGGACATGGATCGGCTCCTGCGGTGGCTGCCGAAGAAGTTCCTATCCCTCCCCTGCGGGACGATCGACCGCGCGGTGGTGGAGGCTGCTCTTGTGCAGGATCGGCCATTGGCTCGCTCGACGATCGATGCCAGGGCGACGCGGGTACTGGCGGTTCTTCACTACCGCGAGCGGCATCGCAAATCATCCGAAATCAAGATCCTCACGCTGGCGGAGGTCGAGGCGGTGCTCGGTCATTGCCAGTCGGTCGAGGAGCGCCGTGTGGTGGCCTTCCTTGCCTTTGCGGGCATCCGACCGGACGCGGAGAGCGGAGAGATCGCGCGGCTCGACTGGGAGGCCGTGGGAGAGAAAGAAATCTACATCGCGCCTGCGACATCTAAGACCGGATCGGACCGGCATATTGAAATCACGCCGAGGCTGCGGGCGGAGATCGATGGTCATCCTACCGAGGGGCCGGTGCTGCCTGCGGGTTGGCGGCGAGCTTGGCAACGGATCAGGAAGGCGGCTGGCATTGCTGGCGAGCAGGACATTCTACGGCATTCGTTTGCCTCCCACTATCTCGCGGCGACTGATGAGGCGAAGGCCAAGGCGGCGATGGGTCACACGGCAGGCAGCTCGACGCTCTTCCGGCACTACCGGCGGGCGGTGACGCAGGCCGATGGGTTGGCTTATTTCGGGCTCAAGCCTTTGAGTAAAGGTTGATGGTGGTGCCGTTGTGACGCATGGTTCGCTTTTTGAGCGCGCCGTTCTGCTCCATTCTCATGAGTTTTTGCCTCACGCCTGAAAGCGTGAGCTTGGGGTTTTTCTTCCGCGCCTCAACATAAGCGTCCTCTGCTGAAAACTCGTCGGCATGTTGCGGTTCATCCACGAGTTGCGAGAGCGCGAAGTCGAGGGCGGAAAGCGTTTTGTTGATGTTCGTCTTTTTCATAAAATGCCCATAGGTGTGATCCAGTCGCCGGTCTCTGGGTCTTTGCTGACATTCCAGAAATTCCAGCGGCCTGTTTTTTCGCAGATCAATCCGAATCCGAAACCATTCCGCCACTTGAGCCTCCCAGGGTGCCGCTCGGCGTAGCTCATGGCCTCGATGTCAGCCATGCAGCCGAGGCTAAAGGCTTGGCCGCCGTCGATGCGCTTGGCATTGAATGTCGATGGGCTGTGGACATGGCCGAATATGCAGTCGCCATAGGTTGAGTGCATGCCGGTCGCCGGGTATTGCCCAGCCACAAAGCCGTGAAGGAACTTTGGTCCGCCCTCTGGAAGTGTGAGGTACCTGCCGATGTGGTATGGCACCCATTGAATTTTCCGCTTCTTAAACTCCCGCTCTGTCGCTTGCACCAGATCGGCGCAATGCTCGCGCAGGATGCCGTTTGATGATGTTTCGGCTGCCTGCCACAAGCGTGCGTCATGGTTTCCGAGTGTTAAAAACTTGAATCCAATATCGAGGAACCTGATGCCTGCTTGGAAGTCTTCCGATACTCCCCGCTGGCGCTCCTCGTCACTCGCCCCCTTGCGAAGACTGCCCATGTCGAAGAGGTCGCCAACGTGCAGTAAATGACCGCCCCTCGGCATCCACTCGTCGCGGAACTTGATCAGCTTTTTCGTCGCCTCGCCAGAGACGAGGTCGCCGTGATTGTCGCCACAGACAATGAACTTTTTTAAGGCCATGAGGGTGATTCTTCAAACGACAGGCCCATCACAGAGGATGTAGCTGAAGGATTTTTGCCCTGCCTTCTTCATCTCGCTGCGGGTGAGTAGGTAGAACGCATCCCATTGCGCGGGCGGTAGCGTCTGGCAGCCGAGCGAGCTTGTGCCTTTGTAGCCGCCGCGATGGATGTTGATGGCGATACCTTGCTTGATCCCGTCCATGCCGTCGCGCATGACCGGCAGGGCTTCGCCTTTGGTGTTCGGGCGAAACGCAGGATAGCCACCACCGGGCTTCGAGATGCCATGGTTGCCGGGCTTGTACGGATGGACGCCGGAAATCA
>NZ_JBILQK010000191.1:0-3505 GCF_044373315.1 Roseateles sp.
CGCCTCTCCCAGGTGTCCCCGTCCTCGTTGCTGTTCCACTTCATCCGCCTTGCTGTCGTTGTCGATGCAGGCATTCTGGGAAAAGGACCACCGCGTGGGAACAACGCCTTCGGCTTACCGCTTACCGCACAGGTGCCGGGTCAATGCTGCACACCACCAGATCAAACGGGTTGTCGGGTGCCAAACCTTCGCCGAACACCACACAAGGCACCGACAGGTGAAATGGGCTGATGCCTTCGAACACCACAACAGCCACGCGACGGCGCAGCGCTTGCCCAGCGGGTGGTGATGTCAAGGGCATCGATTCAAGAGTGGGGCCAGAACATATTGGCCCGATCTTACCGACTATTGGCATTCAGGCCGATGGCCGAGCGCGCCTGTTCTTGGAAGAATGAAGACTTCACTCATTGCCCCGGAGAACACGAATGTCCAAGCCAGCCTTGTTGCTGATCGATCTGCAGAACGACTACTTTCCGGGCGGTGCCTTCGCGCTGGCCAACACCGAGGCCGCCTTGGTCTCTGTCGAGCGGGCGATCCGCCATGCACAGGAAAATGGCCTGCCGGTGGTTCATGTGCAGCACGTGGCTGACGCAACGCAGGGCATCGCCCCGTTCTTCAACGCAGGCACCGAAGGCGTGAAGATTCACCCGCGCATCCTCGCCGCAGCGCCGGATGCGCCCGTGGTGGTCAAGCATTTCGCCGACAGCTTCGAGCGCACCAACCTGCAATCGACCCTGCAGGCGCTGGGCGCTACCGAGTTGGTGCTATGCGGCATGATGACGCAGAACTGCGTGACCCACACGGCGCTGTCCCGCCAAGCCGATGCCTACGAGCGCGTGACGGTACTCACCGATGCCTGCACCACGGTCAGCGAGATGCTGCATGCCATCGCCTTGCATGCGTTGTCGACACGCGTTCGACTGGTAGACACAGCGTCCCGCTGGTGACCCCAGCTTCTTTGGCCAGCCAATCATCTTTCCGAACGTTGCTCCCAAGACTCTTTTGACCCAAATGCGTTTCGTGTTGGTTTTCCTGGGCGCCCTGGTGGCGATTCCCGCGGCTGCGGAGCAGACGCCCAAGCAAATCGTGACGGCGTTCTTCGACCTCGCCTTCGTGCAACGCAAGCCCGTCGAGGCCGCGCGGAAGTACATATCAGCCGATCAGTACGTCCAACACAACCCGGGTGGCGCCGACGGCCCCTCCGCGTTCATCGAAGGGTTTGCGGCGTATGTCGAGAAGACCAATTTTCGTTGCGACATCAAGCGGGTGATTGCCGAAGGCAACCTGGTGGTGGTGCACAACCATTGCAAAGAGAACCCGGCTGACCCCAGCGATCGAGGCAGCGCCGTTATCGACATCTTCCGGGTTGAAAAGGGACTGATCGTCGAACACTGGGACGTGGAACAGGCGGTGCCGGCGCAGCCCAAGAATTCCAACACCCTGTTCTGACGGCGGCATGGGCAGGCGGTGTAGCTGCTTCGATTCCGGCCTGTGCGAGACCTTCAGGGAAGCGTCGCCCCAACCTGGTCCAGCGCACGTTGCGCCACGGGGCTCTTGTGAGCGGTGTACAAGTAGTTGACCAGGCAACGGTCGTTCAGGGCTCTCAGCGTCAACCCTATTCCGCTGAAAGACTCGTCCGCAATCTGAGTTTTTCAACGGAATAGGCCAGGACCGTGAAGCGGCGCGGACGGATCCGGCAGCTGACTTTGGACGGGAAGTAGACCGAGTGACAGATCTCTTCAGCTTCGGCCCTCGGGCAGCAAAGGCGGCCGGTGAGCGCGCACTGGGCACGCTAAGGCAAGACGCCCCGAATGGTGGCAATGAGCAGGTCAATGTCAGCACTGGGATTGGCCGCTACATTGCGGTACCACTTCACACCCGCCAGGGAGGTCGTAGACGTGGAACCAGCAGGCAACTTACGCAGTGCATGATCAAACAAGTTCTCGTCTTTAGGGTGCCAGACCACAATGCCGGTTTGGGGTTCGGCATAAAGCTCAAGACGCTCGTCTGCAGCCACAAAATCTCCCAGGCGGTGTGCAAGGTCCATGCAGTGCTCTATGCGCTGGGCAACCCCTTCACGCCCCCACGCAAGCAGCGTCGCCAGTAGGGCCGTGGCAGCTGCGCCATGCGAACCAAGAACGCCCACATTGGGGGTGGCCAGGTATGCTCCACCGAAGCTCACCGCCGCGTGGGCTTTCTCGGTGTCTTTGAACAAGACAAGCGCAGACTCTTTGGGTTGAAAAAGCCACTTGTGCGCCGATACGGCAACCGAGTTTGCCGACTCGATGCCGGCCAGCAGGTGGGCGTACTTGCTCATCCGCAAAGGCCCAGCCCAGGCCGCATCGACATGGGTCCAGGCTGCCCTGCCGGCCAGATCAAGGGGGTCGATGGCACCTGTACTGGTTGCGCCGGCGGTGAGGACCAAGGCGGATTTGCGCAGATCGGTCGGCAACCGCGCCGCATCCATCGAACCGTTGGCGTCTATGGGCAAGCTCAGGTACTTGAGACCCAATAGGTGGGCCGCTTTTGCAATGGAGAGATGCGCTCCGGCTGATGCAACCACCTCGGTCACGCCTGCGCACTCTCGTGCCGCCCACAGCGCGGTTAGGTTGGCCACTGTCGAGCCCGGCGTCATGTGTCCGCCGTTCATGCCGAAGAATGGTGCGAGCCATGCCACGACCCGCTCTTCCATCTGGCGAGCGACAGGTGATGTGGCCGGGTGAAGCAGGTTCTGGTTGAGCGACGCGTTCCAAAGCGTCATGGCCCAAGTGACCCATGGGGTTGGCGGGTCCATGTGGGCAAATGAAGTGGCCTCGCCCAGACGCGCTGCGCCTCCAAGAATGCTCGGCGCCAGCGCGTTCAGTGCAGCCGTGGAACCCATCCCACACAGCGGCAGTTCCGTCGGCAGGTCGAGGCGTTTCGCCCTGCTGAAATCACGACTCATCAACTCGACGGCCCGATGCAACCCGTCCGAGTCGACGGCGAACTCCTGGTCCTTGCTACTCATCCCAATTCCGATCTTAAATGCGAAGGCCACATCGACGGCACGGCTCCGAGGCTGGCGAATGTGCACCCGTCCAAGAACAGTCTAGATGGAACTGCACGCTGCGCTGACGTGTGTTCAGCACATGGAACAGCCGTGACCGGCTGCCATTGCATTTCACCATTTCACCGAGCTGGAGCAGGTTTGCGTTCAGACCGTACTCCGCATGGCCTGCGCCAGTTCGGTCTGGCCCCGTGCGTCCAGCTTGTTGCCGGCGCTCAGCCGGTCGCGCGCCTCCTTGTTCTGGCTGAGCTTGGACTTGCCGGTGAGTGATGTGAGCTCGATCTCGATGCCCACAATCTTGGCCAGCATCTCCTCGATGAACGCTGGCGCCGAGTCGCCCATTTTCCATGGCTTGGGCTCGGCGGCCTCGTGACGCTTGGTCAGGCGGGCCACCAAGCCGCGCACAAAGCGCTCGTCGTCCAGCACCGTGATGCGGCCATGGGCGTGCACGACCTCGTA
>NZ_JBILQK010000086.1:0-14078 GCF_044373315.1 Roseateles sp.
GTGCGCTGGGTTTCCAGCACGGTCTGGAAGTCCACCAGGCCGCTGCCGTAGCGCTGGCGTGCCAGCAGTGCGGCATTGGCGGCGGCTTCCGAGGCCAGTTGCAGCCGGGCCAGGCGGGCGCGGTCGCCGCGCAGCGCCACCAGCGCGTCTTCCACCTCGCGCAGTGCTGTCAGGATGCTGGCCTCATAGGCTGTGCGCGACTGTTCGGCAGCGGCCTGCGCGGCGCGCAGCTGGGCGTTCAACGCGCCGCCATCGAAGATCGGCAGCGCGATGCTGGCCAGCAGCGTTCGCAGCAGCGCGCTGCTGTCGCTCAGGCCGGACAGGCTGCCCGCGCCCAGGCCCAATGTGCCGCTCAGGCGCAGGCTGGGCTTGCGCGCTGCATCGGCCTGGCGGGTCTTGGAGAAGGCCGCCGCCAGGCTGGCCTCGGCCGCGCGGACGTCGGGGCGCTGGCGCAGCGTGTCGGCCGGGATCGCCAGGGTCAGGTCTAGCCGGGGCTGCGGCACGGCCGCGCTGTTCTGGCTCAAGGGCAGCAGCGCCTGCGCGGTCTGCCCGGTCAAGGCCGCCAGTGCGTGGCCGGCCTGGGCCAGGCTGGTCTGCAAGCCAGGCAGCGTGGCGTGGGTCTGCTCGACGCTGGCACGCGCCTGCTCGGCTTCCAGCGCGGTGGTGAGTCCGGCCTGCAGGCGCCACTGCGTGATTTGCAGCGTCTCCAGCTGGCTGTCCAGATTGGCCTGCGCGATCGCCAGGCGCTGCTGGCTGCCGCGCAGCGTGATGTAGGCCAGCGCGACCTCGGCGGCCACCGACACCTGCACATCGGCCAGGCTGGCGGCGCTGGCGCGCGCGCCGGCCTCGGTGGTGTCGACGGCGGCACTGTTGGCGCCGAACAGATCGGGCTCCCAGCTGGCGTCGAAGCCGGCTTTGTAGCTGGCCGTGCTGCTGGCCTGGCCACTGCGGCTGCGCTGCGCCGAGGCCGAGCCACTCAGTGCCGGCAGCAGGCCGGCGGCTGAGACATCGCGCAAGGCGCGTGCCTGGCGCAGCGCCGCTTCGGCGCCGCGGATGCTGGTGTTGGCGCGAAGCGCGGTCTCGATCAGACGGCTCAGCTCGGCGTCCTCAAACAGCCGCCACCACTGCGCCAGCGCGGCGGCATCGGCGGCGCTGCTGTTGCTGTTGCCGATGCCGTTCGCGCTGGCGTCCTGTTGCAGCCAGCGGGCCGGAATCTGCGGCTGCGAGCCGGGCGCGGCGGCGCGAGGCACGGTGTCTGCACACCCCGCCAGGGTAATCACTATCGACGCTAGCAACCAGGCGTGTGCCGATGGGCGCCGCCGCTGGCCGTTGCTGCGGCACGAAGGAAAGTCATCAGGAGACATGGCGGCGAGTGTGGGCGCCGAGTGCCACTGCAGTGTTTGCCTGATGTCAAGGTTTGTAAAGCTGCGTCGGGGGTGGGCGATGCTGCGCGCGGCGCTTGAGGGCTGCGAAGCGCTTCAAGCGGCGTTCGATGGGCCACAGTGGCCCTCCTCGGACCCGTCTCAGCGCCGTCCAAACATCATCTGGCGGGCGATGGCGCGCTTGAGCGGTGGCAGGGCCTGCAGTGCTGCCAGCCCAAGTCCGCGTGCCAGCGGCAGGCCTGGCCAGCGCCAGGCAAAGCTGCGGGCCAGGAAGTCGGTGGCGGCGATCATGCTCCAGCGGTCGGGGGCGCGCTGCCATTCCACGCTCTTCAGCGCGGCGTCGATGTCTGCTTCCTTGCGGCGCAGCGCGTCCACCAGCGCATAGGCGTCGCGCAGGCCCAGGTTCAGGCCCTGGCCGGCCACAGGGTGCAGGGTTTGCGCCGCATTGCCGATGCGGATGCTGCGGCCTTGCACCAGCGTGCGCTCGGCGTTCAGCCCCAGCGCAAAACACTTCAGCGGGCTGATCGCGCGCAGCGGGCCGGCGGCATCGGGCAGCAGGCTGTTGATCAGAGCCAGGCGTTGTGCGTCGCTGAGTTCGGCCACATCGTCTTCGGCCTTGGGCATGCACCAAACCAGCGCGGCGCGGCGCGGTGCGTCGGGCGTACCGCGCAGCGGCAGCAGGGCCAAGGGGCCGTTGCGCGTGAAGCGCTCGTAGGCCACGCCGGCTGGGCTGTGCTCTGGCAGAGTGACGCTGCCGACCCAGGCGTTCTGTTCATAGTCATGGGCGACGGCTTTCCTCGCCTGGTCTGCAAACACGCCGCCTTCGGCGATCACTGCCAGGTCAAAGCAGTCGGCGATGCCGGCGTCGATCTCGACGCCCGAGGGCAGCGGCTTGATCGCCGCCACCGCCGCGCCGAAGCGGCTGGCCAGGCGCTGCGGTTCGGCCTCCACGCGCGCCTGCCAGGCGGCCTGCAGCGGTGCCACCAGCTGGCCATAGGCCAGCACAGCGCCGAGCTGGGGCACGCCTTGTTCGGCGGCACTGATGCGCACCTCGGGCTGCTGGCTAGCGCCGAACAGCGGATGGCTGAGCGTGGGTGGCGCCTGGCTCACATGCACCTGCAGGATGGGCTGGGCCAGCTCGGTGGGCCAGACCTTGAGGCGCTGCAGCAGTTGCACGCTGCCCAGGCTCAGCGCCAGCGTGCGCGGGTCGCCTGAGACATCGCGCTCCAGCGGCCGGGCATCGAACAGCGTGATGCTGGCCTGCGGCAGCATCTGTGCCGCATGCAGGGCCAGCACCAGGCCGGCCGGGCCGGCGCCGACGATGGCCAGGCGCAGCATGGTCGCGGCGCTGGGGGCAGGTGTTGCAAGAGGCGACATGGCGGGAGGAACTGCAAGGAAAAAGACCAGCCGGGTGGCTGGTCTTTCGCACTATAGCCCCGGCACCCAGGGCTGGGTGGTCCTCAGGCCTTGAGCAGCTTGCGCTGGCCGGCGCCCGGCAGCACCTTCATGGCGGCACCGGCCGTCAGGGTGTAGCTGCGCTCGAACACATTGCTGACATAGACCCAGTCGGCGCGGCACTCGGCGGCGCTGGCGGTCAGCAGCATGAAGCCGCGGCGCGAGGTGTCGCAGTATTCCAGCGGGCCGATCAGCTGGGTCAGTGCGCCGGCCAGCACGGCCGGGTTTTCCTTGGGCAGGTATTCCTCGAAGCCAGGCGAGGTGACCGAGCTGGTGGCGAACTCCACGCCCACCTGGTTGCCGGCCATGTCCTGCAGGTCGCTGGCCCAGGCGTTGTGGGTGTCGCCGGCCAGCACCACCAGGTTCTTGTTGAGCTGGCGTGCGGTGGCCAGCACGGTTTCGCGGGCCACGGCGTAACCGTCCCAGGCGTCGAGGTTGTAGGGGATCGAGGGCTGGGCCAGGATGGCCCGCTCGGTGGCCGTCAGTGTGGCGGGTGCCGTCTGGGCCTTGGCGACGATAGCTGCATAGGCCGAGACGCTGACGCCGGTGCCCGGGTTGTTGGCCTCGAACAATATGGGCGCCGGAATGTTCATTCGGCCCATCAGCACCTGCTGGCCTAGCACCTGCCAGGTGGCGGTGGAGGCGGCCAGCTGCTGCTGCAGCCAGCTGGTCTGGGTGGTTCCCAGCAGCTGTCGGCTGGGCTTGGCCATGTCGGCGGCAAAGGCGTTGGCGTTGAAGCCAGCGGCGCCGATGTAGTTGGCGTAGTCAAGCTGCTCGTCGCGACCGACGATGCGGGTGTCCAGCATGTGCAGCGCCAGCAGGTTGCCGAAGTTGAAGCTGCGGTAGATCTGCTCGCGGCTGCTGCCGGTGCGGATCGGCATCCACTCATGGAAGGCCTGCAGTGCGGCGGCCTTGCGGGCGGCATAGTCGCCCTCAGTCGCTGGCTGGTGGTTCTCTGCGCCGCTCATGTAGGCGTCGTTGGTCACCTCGTGGTCGTCCCACACGGCGATCATCGGCACCGAGGCGTGCAGGGCCTGCAGGTCGACATCGCCGCGGTACTGCGCATAACGGGTGCGGTAGTCGGCCAGAGCGATGATCTCGCCGGTGGGCAGCACTTCGCGGCCCATGCTTGCCGCCTTGCCGCTGGCATAGCCGCTGCGGCCGTATTCATAGATGTAGTCGCCGAGGTGGATGGCGGCGTCGATGTCGTCGCGCTTGGCGGCTTCGGCATAGGCATGGAAGTAGCCGGCCGGATAGTTGGAGCAGGAGAACACCGCCAACTTGACCTGCGCCACTGCGGCGCCGGGCAGGGTCTTGGTGCGGCCGACCGGCGAAACCTGCGCGTAGGCCTTGAAGCGGTACCAGTAGCGGGTGCCGGGCTGCAGGCCCGCAGCATCCACCTTGACGGTGAAGTCGCTGGCGGCGCTGGCCACGGCGTTGCCGCTGGCCACCAGGCTGTTGAAGCCGGGCTCGGTTGCCACTTCCCAGCGCAGCGGGATGTCGCGCTTGTCGGTGCTGTCCAGCGCCAGCACGCGGGTCCAGAGGATCACGCGATCGGACAGCGGATCGCCGCTGGCCACGCCCTGGGCGAAGCGCACGTCCACGTCGTCGTCACCGCCGCCGCAGCCGGCCAGCAGCGCGCTGCTGCCCAGCGCGCCGAGTGCGACGGCGCCGCGCACGAAGTGGCGTCGGCCGGTGTCGGGGGCGCTTTGCGGCGTGGCGTTGAAGAAATTGTGCAGGGGGGCTTTGATGTCTTTGCTCATGGCGCGCATTCTGGGGAGCGCGCATGACAAGCCTGCGAAAGGCGCACAGCCATGCGGTGGCCGCCCGGCAAGGGGCGGCGCACTGGGCTACGCTTGGCGGCTTTCGTTTGCGGCACAGCCGCATTGCCAACAGGACAGGACCCCGCCATGCAATACCGTCGTCTGGGCCGCAGTGGCCTGCAAGTCTCCGAGCTGTCGCTGGGCTCGTGGATCACGTATCACAATCAGGTCGACACTTCGGCCGCCGCCGAGATGCTGGCGGCGGCTTATGACGCCGGCGTGAATTTCTTCGACAACGCCGAGGTCTATGCGCTGGGCAAGAGCGAGGAAGTGATGGGCGCGGCCTTCAAGCAGCTAGGTTGGGCGCGCCACCGCTACATTGTCTCGACCAAGTTCTTCTGGGGCATCGACCGCGACGCGGCCCACACCACCAATTTCAAGGACACGCTGAACCGCAAGTACCTGATGCAGGCTATCGACGGCTCGCTCAAGCGCCTCCAACTCGACCATGTGGACCTGATCTACTGCCACCGCCCTGATCCGCACACGCCGATCGAGGAAACCGTCTGGGCGATGAGCGACATCATCCGGCAGGGCAAGGCGCTGTACTGGGGCACCAGCGAGTGGAGCGCCGACGAGATCCGTGCGGCCTGGGCCATCGCCGAGCGTCACCACCTGCACAAGCCGGTGATGGAGCAGCCGCAGTACCACTTGTTCCACCGCAAGCGCGTCGAGCAGGAATATGCGCGCCTGTACGAAGACATCGGCCTGGGCCTGACCACCTGGAGCCCGCTGGCATCGGGCCTGCTGACCGGCAAGTACAGGAACGGCATTCCAGAAGGCAGCCGCGGCGCGCTGGAGAACATGGCCTGGATGCGCGAGCAGCTGCAGGACCCGGCGCGCAACAAGGCGGTGGGCGAGCTCGAAGCCATCGCGGCCGAGCTGGGCGGCAATGTGGCGCAGCTGGCGATCGCCTGGATCAACCGCAACCCGCGCGTCTCCACCGTCATTCTGGGCGCCAGCAAGCTCAGCCAGCTGCAGGACAACCTCGGCGCGCTGGCGCTGACGCCCAAGCTGACGCCTGAAGTTCTGGCCCGCATCGACGCCCTCTGCAAGCCGCTGGCGGGCTGAGGCCGCCGCTGCGCCGCGCGCGCTTTTCAGGGGATCAGGCGGCGCGCCGCCTCGCTAAGATGCGCGTTGATGCTTGTCAAAGACTTGGTTCACCGCGCGCTTCAGCTTGGCTCTGGCTGGCTGCTGCTGGCGCTGGCGATGGTGGCGCACGCTGCCAGCGCGGTGCAGGCCCCGCCGCGTTTCGACGCCGTGGGCGATGCGGCAGCGATACCGCAGAGCGTGGTGTCGGCACTGGCCCAGGACCACGACGGTCGGCTGTGGATCGGCACCGGTGCCGGCTTGGTTCGCTACGACGGCTACAGCTTCCGCAGCCAGACCCTCAGCGTGGGCAAGGAGGGTGGCCCAGCGCTACGCGGCCTGGGTTTCGTGCGCAGCATTCTGGTGGCGCGTGACGGCCGGCTCTGGGTGGGCACCGAGTCGGATGGCCTGGCGGTGCTGGACCCGCGCAGCGAACAGCTGCAGGTCTTCCGCAGCAATCCGGCCGATGCAGGGACGCTGGCGCCGGGCACGATCCGGGGCCTGGCTGAAGACCGGGATGGCAGGCTCTGGATCGGCACCATCGGCCATGGTCTGGACCGATTCGATCCGGCGACGGGCCGGTTTGAGCATTTCCGCAAGACTGACCCGGCACTGGGCCTGCTGGACGACCGCATCCAGGCCTTGCTGGTCGACAGCCAGGGCACGCTGTGGGTGGGCAACTGGAGCGGCTTGCAGCGCCGCCGCGCGGGCGAAAGCCGCTTCGAGCCGGTGGCGTCCAGCCTGAAAGGGCAGATCATCACCAGCCTGATCGAAACCTCGGACGGCCATGTTTGGGTCGGCAGCCAGCAAGGCGGCCTGAGCCGGCTCGCGCGTGGCAGTGGCGAAGAACTGCCGCTGGACAGCCCGGCCAGCGGCAACGGCGCGGTGCACAGTTTCGTCGAACTGGAGGGCGGCTTGGTTTGGGTCGGACGAGCCAGCGGCATCGAGCGGCGCGCGGCCGGCGGCAAGCTGCTGGCTCAGATCAAGCATGAACGATTGAACCGCTCCGGCCTGGCCAGCAATGAGGTGCGTGCGCTGCTGCGCGACCGCGCGGGCTGGGTCTGGGTGGGCAGCTATGGCGGTGGCTTGCAGCGGCATAACCCGCTGGATACCGGTATCTGGGTGCGGGGGCCTGAGGGTGACAGCGGCGCGGTGTTCGAGGAACCGAATGCGCGCAGCCTGCTGCAGCTGGACAACGGCGAGGTCTGGGTGGGCACAGGCGAGCGCGGCTTGGCGGTAATGGATGCCGGCCTGCGCCTGATCGGCGAACTGAGGCCTGGGGAGCGCGGCTTTGCCGGCCGGCGCGTGGCGGGCCTGGCGCAGACGCGCGACGGCCGGGTCTGGGTGGGCAGCGATGCCGGCCTGTATGAGATGGATCGAGAGCGCCGAGTGCTGCGCCACCTGCACGCCGGCTCCGGCCGGGTGCGGCGCCTGCTACCTGGCTCGGACGGCAGTTTGTGGATCGGCACGCAGGACGGGTTGTTCCGCTGGCACAAGGAGCAATTGGTACGCCTGGAGATCCAGGGCGGAGCCGCCCTGACCGGCGACGTCAACGGCATGGCCGAGAGCCCTAATGGCGGGCTGTGGGTGGGTACCGAGAAGGGCCTGTTCTGGCTGCCGCGCGGCGCCAGCCAGCTGCTGCCAGTAGCCGAGCGCAAAGGCGCCGGCCTGGGCCATCCGACAGTGCTGGGCCTGCTGATGGATCGGCGCGGCTGGCTGTGGATCGACACGGCCGTGGGCCTGCACCTGCTGAAGGCCTGGGACGGCAAGGCGGCCGCTTTCGAGCGCATCAGCGAGGCCCAAGGCCGCGCTGACCGCGCTTTCGGTGCCAACCTGCTGGAAGACAGCCGCGGGCGCATCTGGACCCAGCAGCAGGTCTACGATCCGGCCACGAGCCGCCTGTATGAGCTGACCGCAGCCGACGGTGCCGACCATGGCACCGGCTGGTTTCGGTCTTATGCGGCGCTGGCCGATGGTCGGCTGCTGTTTGGCGGCAGCAAGGGCTTGCTGGTGGTCGAGCCTGAGCGCTTCCGGCCTTGGGACCATGCGCCGCCGCTGGTTGTTTCCGAGCTGCGTATCGACGGGCGGCATCGCGAGGCTGGCGATCTGCTGGAGGGCCTGACCTTGCAACCGGGGCAGCGCGGCTTCTCGGTCGAGTTCGCCGCACTGGACTTCAGCGACCCGGCGCGCAGCCAGTATGAATACCGGCTGCAAGGCTACGACGCGGACTGGCTGCGCACCGGCGCGAGCTACCGCGTGGCGGCCTACAGCAATCTGAGCCCGGGGCGCTATACGCTGCAGGTACGTGCCACCAATCGCGCAGGCGTCTGGAGCTCGCACGAGCTGGCGATTCCCATCGAGGTGCTGCCGGCCTGGTGGCAGCAGCTCTGGTTCCGCCTGCTCGCCGGCCTGGCGGCTTTGGCTGCCGTGGCGGGCGTCGTGCAGTTGCGCACGCAGATGCTGCAGCGTCGCCAGCTGGAGCTGGAGCAGCGGGTTCAGGAGCGCACGGCCGAGCTGGAGGCGGTGTCGCTGGCGCTCAAGGAATCCAGCCTGACCGATCCGCTGACCGGCTTGCGCAACCGGCGCTTCCTGTCGCAGCACATCGAGGCCGACGTGGCGGTGAGCCTGCGTCGCCACGAGGCTGCGCTGCAGCGGGGCGAGCCGGCGCCTGCGGACGGCGACCTGATCTTCTTCCTGATCGACATCGACGAATTCAAGCGCGTCAACGATGTGCACGGCCACGCGGCGGGCGATGCGGTGCTGACGCAGATGCGCGACCGGTTGGAGCCGGTGTTCCGTGCCACCGACTGGCTGGTGCGCTGGGGTGGCGAGGAGTTCCTGATCGTGGCCCGCAGCACCTCGCGCCAGCATGCGGCCGAGTTGGCCGAGCGGGTGCGCGCTGCGGTGGCCGGCCAACCCTTCGTGCTGGACGACGGCCGCCCGCTGGCGCGCAGTTGCTCCTTGGGCTTTGCCTGCTTCCCGCTGGCCGTGTCGCAGCCGCGCGCGCTGGACTGGAGCGCCACGCTGGATCTGGCTGATGCGGCGCTCTACGCCGCCAAGCGCAGCGGCCGCAATGCCTGGGCCGGCGTGATCGATGCCGGTGCCCTTGACGCGGCGGCGTTGCGCCAGCGCGGCAGCTCGGCCGAATGGCTGGCGAGTGGCGAGCTGACGTTGCTCAGCTCTGGTTGAGCTCGTCCAGCCGCTGCACCGTGCCGACATCGGCCCAGTCGCCCGCATAGAGCTCGGCCGTGATGGCTTGCGCTGCGATGCCCTGGTCGAGGAAGTGGCGCAGCCGGATCTTCTGCCCGGGCTCCGCGTTGGCGAGCAAGGCGGCGCGGAACAGGCCGATGCAGGTCCAGGTGTGGCGCGGGGCGCCCGTGTTCGCCGCCAGGCCTTCGGGCGTGATCGCGAAATCGCCCAGCGGGTGATGCGGCCGGTTCGTCACCATCCACAGATGCGCCAGCCGCGCGCTGGCGGCAAAGCGTTCGGCCTGCGCGGCATCGAAGCGGTAGGCGGGCAGGAAGACATCGGCCGAGACCACCCAGAAGCAGTCATCGCCGTCAGCGCACAGCAGCGGCAGGGCCTTGGCGATGCCGCCGCCGGTTTCCAGCGCTTCCTGCTCGGGCGAGTAGTGCAGGCGCACGCCATAGGCGCTGCCGTTTCCGAGCACCTGCGGGAACTGCTCGCCCAGCCAGGCGGTGTTGATGACGATGTCGCGCACGCCGGCGGCAGCCAGCGCCTCGATGTGCCAGACGATCAGGGGCTTGCCCCGCACCGGGATCAGCGGCTTGGGTGTGTGGTCGGTCAGCGGCCGCAGGCGCTCGCCTCGCCCGGCCGCGAGGATGATGGCTCGCATGGGCGCGCAGTGTAGGGGCACGCAGGCAGTCCGGCCGGCCGGCGGGTCTGCCTCAGGCGCTGGGCCCGCCCACCGGCACCCAGACCTTGAAGCGGGTGCCGACGCCGGGCTCTGAGTGCAGCTCGATATGGCCGCCGTGCTTCTTCACGATGGAGAAGGACAGCGACAGGCCCAGGCCCGTGCCCTGGCCGACCGGCTTGGTGGTGAAGAAAGGCTCGAAGATGCGGCGCTGCACCTCGGGCGTCATGCCCTTGCCGTTGTCGGCCACCTCGACCCACACGCCGTCGACCTTGTCGCGCGGCTCACAGCCGGTACTCAGGGTGAGCAAGCCCCGCTTGCCCTCCATCGCGTGCGCAGCGTTGACGATCAGGTTCATGAACACCTGATTGAGCTGTCCTGCCAGGCAGCGCACGGGCGGCAGCTGGCCCAGTCGGCGCTCGACATCGGCCCGGTACTTGACCTCGTTCATCACCACGTTGAGGGTGGACTCCAGGCCGGCGTTGATGTCAGCGTCCTGCCAGTCGGCCGAATCGACGCGCGAAAAGTCCTTCAGGTCCTGCACGATCTTCTTCACGCGCGACAGGCCATCTTCGCTTTCCTGCAGCAGCGCGGGCAGGTCCTCGGCGATGAAATCGAGATCGGCGGCCTTTTCAAGCCGTGCGAGTTCGGTGTCGGCGGTCAGTTCGTCGCGGTGGCGGCCGTACGCGGCGACCAGGGACAGCAGGGCTTCGACGTAGCGACGCAGCGAGCCCAGATTGGAGTTGACGAAACCGATCGGGTTGTTGATCTCGTGCGCCACACCGGCCGCCAGCTGTCCGATCGAGGCCATCTTCTCGGACTGCAAGAGCTGGTTCTGCGCCTCTTCCAATCGCGCGTTGGTCTGTTTGATGTTGCGATAGTTGAGGACCAGTTCCTCCTGGGCCCGCATCACCTCGGTGCGATCCTGCAGCAGCCACCACACCGAGGCCTGAGGATCGAGCGGGTTGGTGGTGTAGGCAATCATCTGGACCCAGATCGGCGTGTCGTTGGCGGTCCGCAGGCGCATCTCGTGGCTCAGCGATCGGCCTTCCGCCAGCGTTTCGCGCATGCGCCGGCTCAGTTCACGGAAGTCGGCCTCATTGAGGAAGAACAGCTTGGCGCTGAGCTCGTCGCCTGTGACCGTTTCGAGCTCGAAGATCTCGGCGAACTTCTTGTTGCTGCGCGTGATTACACTGCCGCGGGTCGCGATGATGCCGACGGACGCGTTCTCCAGGAAGGCGTCCAGCTCGTGGTTGCTGAGCAGCAGCTCGGCTGTGCGCTGAGCCACGATGCTCTCCAGCTCCGCCTGGTTTTCTCGCAGCTGCTCCTCGGCAGTGCGCCTGGCGGTGACATCTTGCAGGGTCTCGATCGCACCCACGACGCGGCCCTCGACGTCACGCAGCGGCGTGGCAGTGAAGAAAACCCAGCGCGGCTGCCCGCCAAGGTTGGGGAAGAAGGCCTCGCACTCGCAGGTGTCTGGCAGCGTGAGGCTCATCCGCAGCTGGCCGTTGTAGCGTTCCGGGCCGACCGACGCGACGCTACCGTCGACAACCAGATCCGCGAGCACCGGGCCCGGTGCGTCGTAGAAGGCGCGCCAGGCATCTCGACTGCCGACCAGCTCCGAAGCGGAAATGCCCGACAGGCGCGCGCAGGCTGCATTCCAGTGGGTGACCCGGTGTTCGGCGTCGATCACGAAGGTCGGCACGGGGTCGGTCTCGATGATCTGGTGCATCACGCGCCCCATTTCGAGCAGGCTGTTCTGCACATGGCGCATGTCGCTCAGATCGGTGCAGGTCAGCAATGCCACGTGGGCGCCTGGCAGGCTCAGGCGCCGTCCTGTGATTTCGAGATGGCGGATCGAGCCGTACGCTGTCAGCGCGTCGAGCTCCTGCGCGGGCTGCTGGTCTGCGCTGGCCAGGCAGCGCGCGCCATAGTCGATCAAGGCCTGGCGGTGTTCCGGGATGACCCAATGCTGGGGCGGTAGGCGCAACAAGTCGGCCAAGGGGGTGGCCAGAAGACGGCACATGGCGTCATTGGCGCCGACGATGCGGGTTTGCTCGAGCAGCAGCACGGGCGCGGCCACCGCGTCGAGCAGCTGGGTCATCTGGACAGGCTTGGCCTCGGTCATCGCAGGGTCCTTGCGGCAGTTTCAGGCCCGTGTCGTCCCCGGATCAAGCACATAGGCGCCGTCCGGGCTCCAGTCGACCTGGGTCAGGCCGGGCTCCAGGCGTTCAAGACGGCGCCGTTCGGCTTCCTGAGGGCTGATGCTGCCCTGTGCCAGGCGCTGCAGGTCGGCCAGGGCGCGGGTCTCGACCCGCTCTTCGTAGAGCTTGAGGAACTGGTGCACAGCGAACAGCAGCTCGCGCGTGTTCCAGGGTTTCGCCAGGAAACGGGTGATCTGCGCGCGGTTGATAGCGTCCATCAGTCCGTCATAGTCGGTCTGCCCGGACAGGATCACCCGAATCGCGTCGGGCTGTTGCTCGCGCAGCGCGGCCAACAACTGGACGCCATTCATGCCCGGCATGCGGTAGTCGCTGATGAACAGCGAGAACTTGCACTCGCAGGCGCGAGCCAAAGCCGCATCCGGGCTGGTGAAGGTCTCGACTTTGAGGGCCGGCCACAGCCCTTCGCCGACCCCCTGGCGCAATTCGCGCGCCAGCGCATTGACGATGCTGGGCTCATCATCGACGAGCAGGATACGGTGCAGCATGTCGCTCATGATGGTCGGCCTCCTCTGGGGCTGAGTGTGATTGAAGGATCGAGTGAAGCTCGGCACGAAGCGGAGCCAGGCTGAGTCCGCACGAGCACGGACAGGGGGGTGAAGTGCAGGGCGTGCCTAGGCATGCTGTGGCCTGTTGGCGTTCGCCGGCAGCGGCGGCTGGCTTGGGCGTGCGCCCGGCGCTGGGGCCGCACCGGACTTCTTGGCCGGCTTGTCCATCTTGACGAAGTAGCGCAGCGCGACGTTGTCTCGGGCTTCGAGCTTCTGCACCTGCGCGACCAGCTGGGCAGTGAACCTGAAGCCGACCGGCAACAAGACGCTGCCTTGCGGGCTCAGCAGCGGACGCGCCAGCACCATGCCTGGCTTGAGGTGCTGGCCATCAAGCTCGATCACCGCATCGTCCGCGGCCAGCAGCTCGGGCAGCAGGGCATTGAAGGCCTCGATGAGCTCGGGCGCATAGCGCTGCGCAGCGCCCTCGGCGATCAAGTCGGCGGCCTCCTGCACCGAGTACTCCTTCTCGGCCAGCCGGCCTGTGATCAGCGCCTCATAGGTGGCGGCCAGGTTGACGATCTGCGAGCCCAGAGGCACTTCGTAGCCTGAGAGTCCATCGGGGAAGCCATGCCCGTCCACGCGCTCGTGCTGCGAGCGGATGATCAGCGCGGTCTGGTGCAGCCGGCCCAGCGGCATCAGGGCGGCCTGGGCCTCCAGCGGGTGGTGCTTGTAGCGCTCGAATTCAGCACCGGTCATCAGGGAGACCGTCTTGTTCATCAATCCGTCAGGCAAACCGATCTTGCCAATCTCGTGCAACAGGCCGGCGTTGTAGATGTCTACCGCTTCGATGGCGCCAAGCTTCAGATGCTCGGCAAGACGCAGTGCCAGCCCAGCCACCTTGTGCCCATGTCCCGAAACGCTGCCATCACGCAGTTCCAATAGCGCCGAGAAGACGCTGATCGACATCGCGAAGTTTTCTTCCAGCAGTGCGTTCGCCTGGTTCAGCTTCTGGTTGGCCTGCGCCATCTGCGCATTCGCGTCCGCCAGCTGGGCATTGCTTTGCTCCAGCTCGGCGGTGCGTTCCTTGACTCGGCACTCCAGGTCCTGATTGCTGTTGGCCAGCTGCGCGTTGCTCGTCTCGAGCTGCTCGTTGAGGTCCTGCAGCAGCGTGTTGGCGGCCTGCAGCTGTTCGTTCTGCGCCTGGCTCAAGGCGCCCAGGCGGCGGTTCTCACGTTCGAGGTTGAGGCGCTCCAGGCTGTCGCTCAAGGACAGCAGCAGATCCTGGTCATCCCAGGGCTTGGCGATATAGCGATGGATTTCGCCTTGGTTGATCGCGGCGATGGTGGAGCCGATGTCGGCATAGCCAGTGAGCAGCAGGCGCGCCATCTCCGGCCAGCGCTGGCGCACGGCTTCAAGCAATTGGGCGCCATCCATCTGCGGCATGCGCATGTCCGAGACGATCAGGTCGACCGGTTCGCGCTCCAGGATCTCGAGTGCCGCGGCGCCGCTCTCAGCAGTCAGCACTCGATATCCCTGTGGACGGCACAGGCGGCGCAAGGCGCTGAGGATGGAGGGCTCGTCGTCGACGAAGAGCAGCGTGGATTCAGGCTTGAGCTCGTTGGTCATTTGGCACTCCCGATTCGCTGGTGCGCGAGGCTGCGGCTGGATCACTGCAGTGCTGCGCGGGGCTGGTTCGGATGGCCTCAGTGTGCTCCTAAATGATAAAAGTGGCGATTCCTTTGTCG
>NZ_JBILQK010000192.1:0-3445 GCF_044373315.1 Roseateles sp.
GAGTTCCGGCGGGCGCGGCTTGGGCGCGGGCCGGCCGGGGCGGGCCTCGGCGGGCGGTTCGCGCAACTCCACGCCGGCCAGCAACTGAGCCACCTGCTCGGGCGTCACCGGGTGCTTGCAGCGCGCTTCGTAGACCTTGGGCACGTGGTGCTTGGGGCTGGTCAGCTTGTGGATCAGGGCGCCATCGTCGGTCAGCAAGAGCAGGCCGGTGGTGTCTTCGTCGAGGCGACCGACGGGTTGCACATCGCGTTCGCGCAGCGGCGCCGGCAGCAGGCTCATCACGCTGGGGTGGTGCTTGGGCTTTTGCGAACACTCGTAGCCGGCCGGCTTGTTCAGCAGGATCAGCGCCTTTTCATAGAAAGGCCAGCTCTTGCCACTGACCTCGAACACCAGACCGTCGGTGGCGAACTCGGCGTCGGCGTCATCGACGATTTCGCCGCCGATCTTGACCTCGCCGTTGTAGATCAGGCCGGCGCACAGGCGGCGGGTGCCGAAGCCCTGGGAGAAGAGAATTTGTGAGAGGCGCATCAGCGGGTCTGCGGCGAAGCAGCGGAAGAGGAAGAGGAGGGCGATGAAGCGGGTCGCGCTGGCGTGCCCTCGAAGGGGTTGCCGTCGATGCGCAGGCCCTGCGCCGGACCGATGCCCGGCAAGGATTCGAGCTCGGCGCTGCTGGGGCGGTTGAGTTCCAGCGTTCCCGCGCTGCGCACCGTCAGCGGCAGCAGAAGCATCAGGGCCAGACCGGTCAGCAGCAGGCAGCGGCGCGGGTGGGGCTGCATGGACAGAAGCGGGCTATTCACCCGTCTGGGCCTGGACCATGGCGGCATAGGCGCCGCGTTCGCGTGTCAGCAGCTCGGCATGGCTGCCGCTCTCGACCAGGCAGCCCTCACGCAGCACATGGATGCGGTCGGCATTGCGGATGGTTGACAGGCGGTGGGCGATCACGATCAGGGTCTTCTTGCCGCGCCATTCGTCCAGCGCCTGCTGCACAGCGCGCTCGCTCTCGGTGTCCAGTGCCGAGGTGGCTTCGTCGAAGACCCAGATCGGCGCGTCCTTGTAGAGCGCGCGCGCAATTGCCAGGCGCTGGCGCTGGCCGCCGGAAAGCTTGGAGCCGTTGGCGCCAACCGGCGTTTCGAGCCCCTGTGGCAGGCCTTGCACGAAGTCCCACAGATGGGCGGCGCGCAGCGCCTGTTCCAGCCGGGCTTCGTCGCGCGGCTGGGCATAAGCGATGTTGTCGGCCACCGAGGCGTCGAACAGCACGATGTCTTGCGAGACCACGGCGAACTGGCGGCGCAGCGAAGCGCGCGTCAGCTCGTCAATCGGCGTGCCATCCAGCAGGATGCGGCCGCTCTGCGGCTGCGCGAAGCCCAGCAGCAGCGTGACGATGGAACTCTTGCCCGAACCCGAGGCTCCCACCAGGGCCGTGGTCTGGCCGGCTTCGAAGGGCAGGCTCAGGCCTTGCAGCGCATCGCGCTCGGCGCCTGGGTAGCGCAGGTGCACGGCATCCAGCTCCAGGCGGCCCTGGCAGCGCTGCAACTCATGCGTGCCAGGGTCGGGCTCGGCGGGCAGCGCGAACAGGCTGAAGCAGCCGCGCGCGATCACCAGGCCGTTGAGGATGGGCTGGGACAACTCGGAGAGATGGCGCAGGCGCGAACTCAGCAGCAGCAAGGCGGTGACGAAGGCGGCAAACTCGCCCACGCCGGTGTTGTTCTGGCGCGCCTGCAGCAAGGCGATGGTGATGATCAGCGACAGGCCGATGGCCGCGACCAGCTGCGACAGCGGCTGGATGGTGGCATTGGTGGCCGAGATCTTCAGCGCCTGGCGCTGCGCGTCCTTGGCCAGGCCGGCGAAATGCTCGCGCTCGTGCGCGGCCGCGTCGAAGCTGCGTACCACGCGCCAGGCGCGCACCAGGTCGTCGACCTTGGCCGACAGCCGCATCTGTGCGTCGTAGCTCAGCGCACCAATGCGCTGCACGCGCTTGTTGATCCTCTGCATCACGAAGGCCATCAGCGGCAGCGTGATCAGCGACAGCAGCGTCAGCTGCCAGTTCAGATAGAGCAGGTAGCCCAGCGTGGCGATGGTGGGCAGACCGTCGCGCAGCACCGTGATCACCGAACCGGACAGCAGGCTCATGAACTGCTGCGGATCGTTAACCACCTTGGTCACGGCGGTGCCTGGCGGCAGCGTGGTGTAGACGGAGGAGTCGGCCTTCAGCAGCGTTTCCAGCAGCGCGCGGCGCAAGTCCATCACGGTGCGCCAGCTGGTCCAGTTCAGCAGGTACAGGCCCAGGAAGCCGAACAGCCCGCGCAGTGCGAACAGGCCGATCAACACCACCGGCACCCACCAGACCGAGAAGGAATCCGGCTTGAAGCCGTCGCTGAACACGGTCTTGATCAGGTGCGGGATCAGCGGCTCGGTGATGGCTGCGCCCAGATAGGCCAGCAGCGTCAGCGCCACGCCCCAGCGGTAGGGGCGGACGTAGCGCAGCACCTGGCGGGCGGTGTCTTTCAGGGCTGGCTGTTCGGTGGTGCTCACAGAGTCGGTCGGGGCAGGGCGGAAGTGCGGTATTGTCGCCGCTCTTGCGAACCCGCTGACGCCCCGAGCCCTGACTGATGAAGATCGTCCACCTGCTGCTGACGCACAGCTTTGCCGGCACCGAGCGCCATGCCATCGAGCTGGCCAATGCGCAGGCCGCCGATCATGAGGTGACGATGATCCTGCACCGGCGCGCCGCCGAAGACCGGCCCAATGCGCTGGCACACCGGCTGGACCCGCGGGTGAAACAGGTGCTGGTGGCTGGCTGGGGCCCCTTGGCCGTCTGGGCCGCGCGCCGCGCCCTGCGGCGTCTGAAGCCGGATGTGGCCCATGCCCACCTCAGCCATGCTTGCCGAGCGCTGCATGGACTCAAAGGACTGTGCCTGCGCGTCGCGACGCTGCATATCCACTACAAGCCGCAGCAGCATCGCGACTTGGACGCGCTGATCGCCATCGGGCCCTGGCAGCTGGATGCGATCCCGGCTGCGCAGCGCGCCCACACGGTGCAGATTGACAACTGGACTGCCGCGCCGCCCTTCGACGCCGAAGCGCGCCGGCGTGTGCGCGCCGAGCTGGGTATTGCCGACGAGGTTTTTCTGATCGGCGCGCTGGGCCGCGCCGAGGCGAGCAAGGGGCTGGACCTGCTGATCGATGCCTTTGTCGCGGCGCAGCTGCCACAGACGCGGCTGGCCATCGTCGGCGGCGGGCGCGACTGGGAGGGCTTGCGGCAGCGCGCCCCGGCCGAGGTGCTGATGCCGGGCTTCGTGGCCCAGCCGCAGCAATGGTTCAGCGCCTTCGATGCCTTCGTCAGCGCGGCGCGCTCCGAGCCTTTTGGCCTGGTGTTCCTGGAGGCGATGAGCGCGGGCCTGCCGGTGCTGGCGACGCGCTCGCAAGGCGGTGAGCATTTCGCGGC
>NZ_JBILQK010000021.1:0-49100 GCF_044373315.1 Roseateles sp.
CGCATGTCCTTGAACACGGCAACCCGCGTGCGGGTGACCCTTGGCCGGGAGGAGCGCACCGTCAAGGTGGAGGGCGGCGAAGCGCTGTTCGAGGTGGCCAAGGATGCACAGCGTCCCTTCGTCGTGAAGGCGGCAAGCGCCGAGGTGATTGCCACCGGGACGGCCTTCGTCGTGAGGGTGACGCCTGACAGCAAGACCGCTGGCGACGCGCTGGCCGTGACGCTGGTGGAGGGGCAGGTCGTCCTGCGCAGCCCCGAGGGCGGCGCTGCAGGGACTGTGCTCGCAGCACCCGTCACGATGGCACCGGGCGAGCGCGTGCAGCTGTGCGGTTCGGTGCGTGCGGTGGCACTTCAGGTGGATCGCCCTCGGATGGATCAGCTGTTGGCCTGGAAGCGTGGCGAGGCGATCTTTGATGATGCGTCGCTGCTGGAGGCGGTGGCAGAGATGAACCGCTACAGCGCGATGCCGATCAGGCTGGCGAGCTCTGGAGGCCTGGGCGGCTTGCGGGTCAGTGGTTCGTTCCGGACGGGAGACAGCGTCGGCTTCGTACGTGCGGTGGCCGTGCTGCACGGTCTGGTTGTGCGGGAGCTGCCGGATGGGTTGGAGTTGGTGCCCGAGCCGAATATGCGCTGAACGCAGTGAGTCCGACGCAATGCTTCCCAAGGGCAAGGCCTTCCGTGCAACATACCTACGCCGGGCTTCGCCGGCCGAGCTGACACGCGGCCCTTTCCCGTGCCCGGGGCTGGCGGGTGCATTCCTTCACGCTGTGCCTGAACGGCCCCCTTCGCGAACAGCCGAGCGGCAAGTTGCAATTCGTGCTGATCCGCCGCTCGCAGTGGCTTCGGCGTTTCCGACGGTGCGGCCTGCACACGTTACGATCGCTGCACAACGGAGTAGGGCATGGTCACAACTGTCAAGCGCGAAGATTTCTGTTTCATGGTGGTAGATGATTTCTCGACCATGCGGCGGATCATTGCCGGTCTGCTGCGCGAGATCGGCTTCAAGAAGATCGTGGAAGCCGAGAATGGCAAGGAGGCCTTGCGCCTGCTTGAGTTGTCGGTGCTGTCGGGTGAGCCGGTGCACTTCGTGCTGAGCGACGTCAACATGCCGGAGATGAATGGCTTCGAGCTGCTGGATGCGCTCAAGAAGCTCCCGGACGACAACCCGATGCGCAAGGTTCCGACGCTGTTGGTGACGGCTGAGGGCCGCAAGGAGGACATCATCCGCGCTGCCCAGCTGGGCGCTGTGGGCTATGTCGTGAAGCCCTTCAACAAGGAAACCCTGGCCGAGAAGATCCACCTGGCGCTGAGGCATCGCGGCATCCTGGTGGAGTGATCGGCAGCGCCTGCGGGCTCGCTGTGCCGGGGCGGGGCTCGGGCACTCCTGTACCATCGACCCCGCCGGTCCGGCCTTGGGCCGGCACAGTTCCCATCTGTCTTGGGCTCGATGAACAGGACCCAGGACATGTCTCTTGTCGGAACCGGCGCTGCTGCGCAGACCCAAAACAGCGATCTCGTCGCGCAGCTCCTCAACAGCCTGTGCACCCGCACGCTGAATCACTTTGCCCAAGAGGCCAAGCTGGATGGCGAAAGCCTGCAGCAGGCGGTCTCGCGCTATGAAATCGACTACGCCTGGCATGTGCTGGGCTCGGTCCGTCTGCGGGATGAATGCCTGTCCAGCCTGGAGGCCCGGATGGGTCGTGCGCTGGGCGCGGCGCAGCGCGCGCAGGTGCTTGATGTCTTGCAGGAGGCCGCCCTTGGCCTGGCACCCGAGTTGCTGATGAGCTTCGACAACGATGTGCCCGAAGCGCTGGCAGTTTGTCTGCTGCCGCTGTGGGGTGCTCAGGCATCGCCGTCGCAGCACCGCGAGGGCGTCGAAGCCCTGGGGTGAGACAGCGGGCGCGGGCTTGCACAGCAGGCCCGCTGCGTCAAACGGCTCAGGATTTGTGCGAGCAAGTCAGGCGGGTATCCGCTAGGTGACTGCCGCTCTGGCGGAAATCATTCAGCATCCATCCTCAACTGACGATGGACTCGGGTCCCCCCATGACAAATCTGATCGAAAAACTGAAGTGGCGCTATGCCGCAAAGAAGATGGACGCAGCCAAGGCTGTGCCGCAGGAGAAGGTGGAGCACATCCTTGAGGCGATCCGCCTGACGGCGACCTCCAGCGGTCTGCAACCCTATGAAGTGATCGTGGTGACGGACCCAGCGGTGCGCGCGCAGATTCAGCCGCACGCCTGGAACCAGGCTCAGATCACCGATGGCTCGCACCTGCTGGTGTTTGCCGCCTGGGACAACTACACAGTCGAGCGCATCAACATGATGTTCGATCTGGTGAATGAGCAGCGCGGCTTCAAGAACGAAGGCTGGGAGAACTACCGCCAGATGCTGCTGGGCCTCTACCCCAAGCGCAGTGCCGAAGAGAACTACCAGCACGCGGCTCGCCAGGCCTATATCGGCCTGGGCACCGCCCTGATCGCCGCGGCCGAGGAGCAGGTGGACGCCACGCCGATGGAAGGCTTCGACCCGGCCAAGATCGACGAGATCCTGGGCCTGCGCGCACGCGGCCTGCGCTCTGTGGTGCTGATGCCGCTGGGCTATCGCGCCGCCGAAGGTGACTGGCTGGTGAACCTGAAGAAGGTGCGCCGCGATCGCGCGGCCTTCGTCACCGAAGTCTGATCCTTCACCGTCTGTTTCCGCACAGCCGCCTTCGGGCGGCTGTTTGCTTTATGAGCGGCCAAAAAACCAGCAAAGCGGTTCTGGTCAGTCGTCCTGGCGCAGACAGTACATGCAGGTACGGCCAGCCAGGGCAACGGCGCCAGCAGGGTTTTGTCAGTCGCTCTAGCGCTGCAGGCACCAGTGCCAGGGCTCGTAGACAAAGCCCTCGGCATTGCCGCGCGGGTAGCTCAGCCTGAAGCCGAACTCTGCGGCGCGGCGCTGCAGCCAGGCAAAGGCGGGCGTGTGCTCGAAGCACTCGTCCAGTGCCTCGGATTCGGGCGTACCGATATCGATGGCGCGGCCGCTGTGGTGCTCGCTATAGCCGGGCGGTGCGCTGGCGGCCAGGATCTCGTCGAGGCGGCAGCCCGCCGCCAGCTTGGCGCGGATGATCTCGGCCTGGCGCTCGATGCTGCGAAAGGCCGACACCAGCAACAAGGCCAGGCCGTCCTGTGCCGCGGCATGCTTCATTTCGGCCCAGGCGGCGGCAGTGTCCGGTGTCAGCAGGAACTCGCGCCCGGCGGCATTGCGCTCGGCCGGCACCAGCTCGGTCGCCTCGGCATGGGCCACCAGCGCGCGGCCGGCCAGGTGCGCGGGCGTGATGCCCAGCGCGGCCAGCAGCGGCGGGTGCATGGCAGCCGCCGGGGCGTGCATCACCAGCTGCCGGTATTTGGCATCGAGGCCCAGGGCTGGGCGGGCGCCAGGGCCGGGCCGTCTTGCAACAGCTCGACCGAGATGTTGTCGGGCGAGCGCACGAAGGCCATGCGGCCATCGCGCGGCGGGCGCAGGATGGTCACGCCGTGGTCCGCCAGGCGCTGGCAGGCTGCGTAGATGTCAGGCACTGCATAGGCGATATGGCCGAAATTGCGGCCGCCGGTATAGGTCTCGACCTTGCCGTCGGCATCGGGCCAGTTGTAGGTCAGCTCGACCTGGGGCTGGTACTTGCCGGCCTCGTCGCCACTGGCACCCAGATAGACCAGCGTGAAGCGGCCGGCCTCGTGTTCGCTGCGGCGCATCTCCTGCAGCCCCAGCGCATCGCGGTAGAACTTCAGGCTCTGTTCCAGATCGGTCACGCGGACCATGGTGTGAAGGTATTTCATCTTTTGCCACCCGCAAGGGGTTCATTCAACAGTGCTGCGTATTGTGGGGCGCCCCATCGTTTCCGGCCGGCCTGAGGGCTTGCGGATCGCACGGCCGGAAGCTCGCGCCGGAGTTCAGTCGATGAGGCCGCGCACCCGCGCTGCACTGCTGACTCGGTTGCGGCCGCCTTGCTTGGCGGCATAGAGCGCATCGTCGGCGCGCGCCAGCAAGGCGTCCACGCCCGGCATCTGCGCTTCCAGCGCCGCGCAGCCGATGCTGACGGTCACGGAGGCCGGCCATTGCAGCTCGGCAATTCGTTCACGCAGGCGCTCGGCCAGTTGCTGCGCCTGGCTGAGGTCGGTGCCGGGCAGGATCAGCGCGAATTCCTCGCCGCCAATTCGCGCAGCCAGATCGCTGGCCCGCAGGCTGTCGCGGCAGCACTGTGCCACCGCTCGCAGCACCGTGTCGCCGAATTGGTGGCCGCCTTGATCGTTGATGCGCTTGAAGTGATCCACATCCAGCGCCAGCAGGGCCAGGGGCGTGCCGTCCCGGCGGGCATCAACCAGGGCCAGTTCGGCGGTACGGAAGAACTGGCGTCGGTTCGGCAGCGCCGTCAACGCGTCGGTGCGGGCCAGCTTGTCCGCTTCGTCCAGCAAGCGCTGGTTCTGGGCCAGCGTGCGCCGCAGTTCGGTCTCGGTAGCAAACAACTGTCGGTTCATCTTCTGAATCATCACGGCAGCGGCGGTACAGGCGCCGGCCCAGACCAGATGAAAGAAGGCAATGCGCTGCACGGCTTCGGCTTCCAGGCCCAGCCGGGGCAGCAGCAGCGCCGTGATCAGCACGGTCAAAGCGCCGCACAGGGCCGTCAGCGCCACGCCCGCCTTGGCAATGACCAGGCCCACCAGGTAGAGCAAGGAGGTGGCGAGGATGAAGTCAGGCCGGTTCAGCAGCACACCGTCGATCACGCAGGTGGCCGCCACGCCGACCGCGGTGTAGACGGGATAGGACCAGGCCAGCGGCAGCTTCCAGCCGGGCTTGAAAGTGAGCGCGCTCAGTACGAGCCAGAACAGCAGGTAGGCCAGGCGTAGCCGTGTCACCTCGATCTGCGCCGGTTCGATCAGCAGATCGCCCAGCAGGTAGATCAGCGGGATCACGCCACCGATCGCGTAGACAAAGCGCATCACCGGCACGCAACGCAGCGCCAGCCAGTCCTGGTAGGACGGCTCGCTTGCGATGGGCGGTGCAGAAGCGGACATCGTTGACGGCCTGAGGTGCGATGCGTTTCGTAGAGCGCTGAAGCGCGGGCGCCGAATTGTCGGCGCTTTGCCTGCCGCTAGGATGCGCGATCTGAGCAATCTCGGGAGTGCTGTGTGAAAGTCTGCATTGTTGGCGCGGGCGCCATTGGCGGTTGGTTCGGCGCTTATCTGGGCCATGCCTCGGCCGGCGAGGTGAGGCTCAGTGCGCTGGCGCGCGGCGCCACGCTGGCGGCCTTGCGTCAGCAGGGGCTGCGCCTGGACAAGCCTGATGGCGAGCGCATCAGCGTGCCCTTGAACGCAAGCGACCGCCCCGAGGACCTGGGGCCGCAGGACCTGGTGGTGGTCGCCGTCAAGGGGCCGGCCTTGGCTTCAGTTGCGCCGGCGGTGGCAGCCCTGCTCGGCCCCGAGACACGCGTGCTGGTGGCGATGAACGGCGTGCCCTGGTGGTTCTTCGATGGCCTGACCGGCCCTTGCCAGGGCTTGCAGCTGGAGTCGGTGGACCCGGGCGGCGTGGTGCGCGCGCTGATCCCCAGCGAGCGCGTGATCGGTTCGGTGGTGCACGCCAGCTGCGCCACGCCCGAGCCTGGCCTGGTCAAGCATGTGATGGGCATGGGCCTGATCCTCGGCGCGCCCGCGGGCGGCCGGCCCGCTCAAATCGAGCAACTGGCAGCGCAGCTGCAGCAAGCCGGCTTCAATGCCACGTTGTCCGACTGCATCCAGCGGGACATCTGGTTCAAGCTCTGGGGCAATATGACCATGAACCCGATTTCGGCGCTGACCGGGGCCACCTGCGACCGCATCCTCGACGACGAGCTGGTTCGCGGCTTCGTGACGAACGTGATGCGCGAGGCGTCGGAGATCGGCGCGCGCATCGGCTGCCCGGTCGACCAGACGCCCGAGCAGCGCCACGCGGTGACGCGCAAGCTGGGCGCCTTTAAGACCTCGATGCTGCAGGACGTGGAGGCCGGTCGCACCATCGAGCTGCAGTCCTTGGTGGGCTCAGTGCGCGAGATCGCGCAGCAGATCGGCCTGGCCACGCCCTTCACTGATGCGATGCTGGGCCTGACGCGGTTGATGGCACAGACCAGGGGGTTGCTGTGAAGCGCCGCACCCTGCTGGCCGCGGCGCCCGCGCTGCTCGGCTTGGGCGCCGCGAGGGCGCAGGGCGCGGCCTGGAAGACGCTGGATGGCCGCGCACCGCTGTTGATCGGCCACCGCGGGGCCTCGGGCTACCGGCCTGAGCACACGCTGGCGGCGTATGCGCTGGCGATCGAGCAGGGCGCCGATTTCATCGAGCCCGATCTGGTGCTGAGCAAGGACGGTGTGCTGCATGCGCGGCATGAGCCCATGCTGGCGCGCGTGGAGCTGGAGGCCGACGGCCGCACGATCAAGCGCAGCGCAGATGGCCGACCGGAGCTTCATCGCAGCGACACCAGCACCAATGTCTGGCAGCTGGAGAAGTACGCAGATCGACTGGCGATAAAGCAGCTGGACGGCAAACCGGTGGCCGGCTGGTTCGCCGAAGACTTCACGGCCGCTGAGCTGCGCGCCGATGTGCGCGCCCAGGAGCGCCTGCGTGATCTGCGCCTGGCCAACAACGCGCACAACGATCGGCACCCGATCCCGACGCTGGCCGAGGTCATCACGCTGGCGCAGCAGCGCAGCCAGGCGCTGGGCCGCGTGATCGGCATCTATCCCGAGACCAAGCATCCCAGCTACTTCAAGGCCTTCATGGATGCCGCCGGTCAGCCGCGCATGGAAGACCTGCTGCTGGCGCAACTGCACGCCGCCTATGGTGACAAGCGCGAGGCGCCGGTGTTCATCCAGTCCTTCGAGGTGGGCAATCTGCAGTACCTGCGCAGCCGGACGAAGCTGCGTCTTGTGCAACTGCTCAGCGCCAGCGGGCGGCCGTACGACTTCCAGCTGGCGGGTGACATGCGCAGCTACCAAGACCTGGCACGTGCGGCGGGCTTGGACTTCCTCAAGGGCCATGCCGACGGCATCGGCGCACACACGCAGCTGATCGTGCCCAGTGCCGGCGGCCGCCTGCAGGCGCCGACGGCGCTGGTCCGCGAGGCCCATGCGCGCGGCCTGCTGGTGCATGGCTGGACCTTCCGCGCCGAGAACCAGTTCCTGCCGGCTGAATTCGCCCGCGGCGCCAGCCCGGCAGCGCTGGGCGATATGGCGGCGCAATTGCGCGTCTTTATCGAGGCCGGCATGGATGGCTTCTTCACCGACCAGCCGGACCAGGGCCGAGCGGCCCTGGACGCGATCAGCCGATAGGCCGCACGCCTATCCAAGCCGCATGCGCCCAGAAGGCGAAGCCGGCCCAGGCGGCGAGGCCGATGATCACGGTTGCACCGGTGCCTGCGGCTGAAGCCGGCAGCGGCGCGGGCGGGTTGGCGCGGTCGCGCTGGCGCGCGGCGCGGAAGTCCAGCACGGCCCAGAGCAGGAAGGCGCCGAACAGCAGCAGGTCGGCTAGCGTGTTGTTGGCCAGCAGGTGCGCCAGCGCCCAAAGCTTGACGCCCAGGATCATCGGATGCCGCAGGCGTGCCTTGAGGTGGTTGCGCGGCACATAGGCCGCGGCCAGCAGCACGAAGGCGATCAGCGTCAGCAGCGACGCCAGGTGGGCCATGCCCTTGGGTGTGGCCCACAGGACCTGCGGTGTTAGGCGGGCTTGCCCGTAGCCCCAGATGATCAGCGCGAAGCCGGCAATCGAGACCAGGCTGTAGAGGCCCTTCCAGGCGTTCTCGCCGAGGCGGGCAAGCTGCGCACTGCGCCAGCCATCGGCTGCGATGCGCACCGAGTGAACGCCCAGGAACAGGACAAGGCCGAGGATCAGGTAGGTCATGGCTGGCAAGCCCGCAGTCGGCTTGACTGGCGGTGAGGGTTGGCGATGCGCGCGTTTGTACGCGATCGGCGCGGGCGGCGCCAGCCTGCTTCAATCGGGCGGCCAGCCCGATCAGGCCTTGGCCGCGTAGCCCAGCGCCCAGAGCAGGCCGGGATACAGGGCGCACCAGAGGCCGGCCACCAGCAGCAGGACTTTCCAGGTGCTCAGGGTTTGTTGGTCGCGTGCGGCAAGGGCCTTGGACTTCATGGTGCTCTCCTGGTGGACGAGGATGGCTTGCACTGCAGCAAGAGCCATGCCGGCTGCGCGCCGGTGAGGGCCTGCCTCAGCTGGTGCGGTCGACGCGCAAGGCCAGCACCACCGAGCTGGTTGTCTTGATCACACCTTCGATATCGCCCAGCTCGTCCAGCAACGCATCCAGGCGCATCGTCGATTCGGCGCGCAGCACGGCCATGTAGTCGTACTCGCCACTGACCGATGCCAGCTGGCGCAACTCGGGGAAGCGCGACAGCTTTGCCACCACCTCGCGCCCGGCCTTGGGCTGCACGGTGATGCCGACGAAGGCCTGCACGCCCTGGTCGGCCGCTTCGCTGCCCAGTCGTGTGGTGTAGCCGACGATGGCGCCCGATGCTTCAAGTCGGGCCAGCCGGGCCACCACGGTGGTGCGCGCCACGCCCAGTTTGCGTGCCAGCGTGGCCGTGCTTTCGCGCGCATTTGCCTGCAGCAGATGGATCAGTTCCCGGTCCAGCGGGTCCTTGATGCCAGGCGCCTGGGTGCTGCCGGTGGAAGAGGTGGGCTTGCTCATCATGGATAACCCTTGATTTCGCCGAATTGGCATAAGTGTCTGACGAAGCGTCATTATCTTAGATCGTTTCGACGAACTCGCGCTTTCATTCGTCAGCAGCTCTTCCTAGACTCCATCGCATCAACAGCTGACTTGCGCGGAGCACCTGCCATGACGAACCCAAAGCAAATGAAGATCGCCCTGCTGGGCGCCGGCCACATCGGCCAGACCATTGCCCGCCTGCTGCACGTCAGCGGCGACTACCGCGTGACCGTGCTGGACAAGAGCGCCGGCTCGCTGGCCAAGCTGGCTGCCGAAGGCATTGCCACCCAACAGGTGGACACCGAGAGCAAGCCCGCGCTGGCCGCCGCGCTGCGTGGCAACGATGCTGTAGTCAACGCCTTGCCCTACCACCTGGCCATCACCGCGGCCCAGATGGCGCTGGAGACCGGCTGCCACTACTTCGACCTGACCGAGGACGTGGCCGCCACCAAGGCCATCATGCAGATGGCCGAAGGCGCCAAGACGGCTTTCATGCCGCAGTGCGGCCTGGCGCCCGGTTTCATTGGCATCGTGGCGCAACACCTGGCCAAGGGCTTTGACAGCCTGCAGGACGTGAAGATGCGCGTAGGCGCGCTGCCCGCCTTCCCGACCAATGCGCTGAAGTACAACCTGACCTGGAGTGTGGACGGCCTCATCAACGAGTACTGCCACCCCTGCGAGGCCATCCACGACGGCCAGACCATCAACGCGCTTCCGCTGGAAGGGCTGGAGCACTTCTCGCTGGACGGCACCGAGTACGAGGCCTTCAACACCTCGGGCGGCCTGGGCACGCTGTGCGAGACCCTGGAAGGCCGGGTGAAGAACCTCGACTACAAGACCGTGCGCTACCCCGGCCATCGCGATCTGATGATGTTCCTGCTGGGCGATCTGCAGCTCAAGAATGATCAGGAAGCGCTGAAGAACATCATGCGCAAGAGCATGCCGGCGACAATGCAGGATGTGGTGCTGGTCTTCGTGACGGTCTCCGGCATGAAGAACGGCGCATTGCTGCAGGAAGTGTTCGCGCGCAAGATCTTTGCCGAGCGCGACGCGGCCGAACCGCTGTCGGCGATCCAGATCACCACCGCGGCCGGCATCTGCGCCGCTGTCGATCTGTTCCGTGAAGGCAAGCTGCCGCAAAGCGGCTTCATCCGCCAGGAGCAGGTCGAGTTGCCGGACTTTCTGGCCAACCGCTTCGGCCGGGCTTATCAACAGTCGCGCCAGGTGGAAAGCATCGGTTGATCGACAATCTCACAGAGCCCAACAAGCACTCGACCATGAATGTTTCTGAACTCCTGAACGCCCTGGGCGTTCCCAGCGCCGCCTTCACCGGCGGGTCCCTGCCGGTGCGCTCGCCGATCGATGGCGTGTCTCTGGGGGCGGTCCACGCCGCCACGGCCGACGAGATGCGTGCCGCGGTTGAGCGCGCCCATGCCGCCTTCCTGCAATGGCGCAATGTGCCCGCTCCCAAGCGCGGCGAGCTGGTGCGCCTGTTCGGCGAAGAGCTGCGTGCGCACAAGGCCGAGCTGGCTCGCCTGGTCTCGCTGGAGGCCGGCAAGGTCAGCAGCGAAGGCGAGGGCGAGGTGCAGGAGATGATCGACATCTGCGACTTCGCCGTTGGCCTGTCGCGCCAGCTGCACGGCCTCACCATCGCCAGCGAGCGACCTGGCCATCGCATGATGGAGCAGTACCTGCCGCTGGGTGTGGTGGGCATCATCTCGGCCTTCAACTTCCCGGTGGCCGTGTGGGCCTGGAACTCGGCACTGGCCCTGGTCTGCGGCGATACCTGCCTGTGGAAGCCCAGCGAGAAGACCCCGTTGACGGCTCTGGCCACCCAGGCCTTGTTCGACAAGGCCCTGGCGCGCTATACCGCTGCCGGCCATGCCGCGCCCGAGCATCTGTCGCAGACCCTCAACGGCGACGCCACGGTCGGCGAGGCGATGGTCGACCATGCCAAGGTGGCCCTGGTTTCGGCCACCGGCTCCACCCGCATGGGCCGAGCAGTTGGCCCGCGCGTGGCGGCACGCTTCGGCCGCTGCCTGCTGGAACTGGGCGGCAACAATGCCATCATCGTCACCCCCAGTGCCGATCTGGATCTTGCGGTGCGCGGCATCCTGTTCGGCGCTTATGGCACCGCTGGACAACGCTGCACCACCACGCGCCGCGTGATCGCGCACGAGAGCATCCATGACGAGCTGGCCGCCCGCCTGGACCGCGCCCGCGCCCAGCTCAAGATCGGCAGCCCCATCGAGCCCGGCCATCTGATCGGCCCACTGATCGACCAGCAGGCCTTCGATGCCATGCAGGCGGCGCTGGCAGCGGCGCGCGCGCAGGGCGGCGAGGTCAGCGGCGGTGGCCGTGCGCTGGCAGAGCAGTATCCGAACGCCTGGTATGCGGTGCCAGCCCTGGTGCGCATGCCCGCGCAGACCGAGATCGTCAAACACGAGACCTTCGCGCCCATCCTGTACACGATGAAGTACAAGAGCCTGGACGAAGCCATCGCGTTGCAGAACGAGGTGCCGCAAGGCCTGTCGTCGGCGATCTTCACCAACGACATCCGCGAAGCCGAACTGTTCATGTCAGCGTCCGGCTCGGATTGCGGCATTGCCAACGTCAACATCGGCACCTCGGGCGCCGAGATCGGCGGCGCCTTCGGTGGCGAGAAAGAAACCGGCGGTGGCCGCGAATCCGGCTCCGACGCCTGGAAGGCCTATATGCGCCGCACCACCAACACGGTGAACTACTCGCGCGAGCTGCCGCTGGCGCAGGGCGTCAAGTTCGACGTCTGAGCGCTGCAAGCCAAGGCCGGCGCCGTGAGGTGCCGGCTTTTCTTCTTGACCTCCGACACCTTGTGATTGACATGACAGAGACCGGACTTTTCCGATTGCTGAGCGCGGCGCTGGGCGATGTTCCTGCGCAGCAGATCCTGGCCCAGGTTTACATCACGCCTGCCTTGCTGAAGCCGGTGGCGGCCAGCGTCAGCCGCGCCGAATTGGCGCAGGCGCTGAACCTAGCCTTGTTCCGCGATGTGCTGTCGCGCGTGCCTGCCGGTGCGGCCTATGTGGCCGATTGCCAGCGTGGCGGTGAGCGCATCGTGTTCGACCATGGCGCGCTGCGCACCGTGGCCTGGCCCAGTGGCGCACTGCCGCCCGGCGAGGCTGCTATCACGCGCGTGTTGCGCCCGCTGGGGTTCGCGCATGCCGACACCTACCCGCTGCCGCGCCTGAAGATGACGGGCCGCAGCTGGCGGCATATCGACTTCCCCGAGGACATCGCACAGTTCTTTGTCTCCGAGTTGCATCCCGAGCAGTTCTCGCCGGCCTTCCAGGCAGCCGTCAGTCGCGTGCTGGGCGCTTCGCGCGATCCGCTCAGCCCCGCCGACATGGCCCGTCTGGAGCGCCTAGCGCGCGATGCAGCCTTGCCGTGGGACGATGCGCTGACCCTGCTGCCGACCTTGATCACCTGCTTTGCGCGCCAGCATCCGTTGTTCACGCAAACGGACTACGAGACCCTGCTGGCCGAGTCGGCCGAGATGGCCTGGATCGCCACCGAGGGCAATGCCTTCAACCATGCGACCGACCGCGTGGCGGACATCGAAGCCGTGGCAGCGATGCAGAAGGCGCTGGAGCGGCCCATCAAGGACAGTATCGAGACTTCGGCATCAGGTCGGGTGCGCCAGACGGCCTTCAAGGCTGCGCCGGTGCAGCGCCAGTTCCTGCATGAGGGTCAGGTCGTGACACGCACCGTGCCCGGCTCCTTCCACGAGTTCATCCAGCGCGAGCGCGACAGCGAGGGCCTGGACCTACGCTTCGACGCCGGCAATGCCACCGGCATCTTCAAGATGACCGCGGCGGCCTGCTGATGCAACAGGGTTTTCTCGACGCTGCGGCGGCGATCTGCGGCGCCGCCCATGTCGTGCCGGGCACGCAGGTCGAGCCGCGCTATCTCGAGGCCGCCCGCTACGGTAGCGGCCAGGCGGCCGCGCTGCTGCGGCCGGCCACTTCAGCTGAGGCCGCGGCGCTGCTGGCGCTGTGTGCAGCGTCTGATCTGATCCTGGTGCCGCAGGGCGCCCACACCGGCCTGGTGCTGGCCGGCACGCCCAGGGACGCGGGGCGGCAGGTGCTGCTGTCGACCGAGCGCATGCGCGAATGCTTCGAGCTCGATCTGCTGGATCGCACGCTGCGCGTCTCGGCTGGCTTCAAGCTCTCCGAGATCAATGAGCGTCTGGCGCCGCATGGCCTGTGGTTCCCGATCGACCTGAGCGCCGATCCGAGCATCGGCGGCATGCTGGCCCACAACACCGGCGGCACACGCATGCTGCGCTATGGCGATGTGCGCGCCAACACCCTGGCGCTGCAGGTGGCCCTGGCCGAACCGGCCGGACAGCTGCTGCAACTAGGGCGCGGCCTGCAGAAGGACAACGCCGGGCTGGCGCTGCAGCACCTGATGATCGGCAGCTCGGGCTCGCTGGCGCTGGTCTGCGAGGCCACCTTGAAGCTGCATCCACTGCCGCTCCAGCAGGCCGCCGTGCTGGTGGCGCCGGGGAGCCTGGAGGCGGTGATGCCGCTGTATCAGCGTGCGATGGCGGCCGAGTTCTGCGGGCTGATCAGCGCCTTCGAAGGCCTGTCGCGGCCGGCCCTGCAAGCGGCGCTGCATGTGTGCGGCGATCCCGGGCGACTGTTCGATGGGCAATTGCCTGAGTACGCGCTGCTGATCGAGTTGTCCAGCGAGCTGCCTGCGGCGGTGCTGGATCTCAATGCCTTGCTGCAGCAATGGCTGGAGGGCGAGTTCGAGGCTGGCAGCGTGGTGGATGCCGTGCTCGGCGCCGAAGAGACGATCTGGGCCTTGCGCCACAGCGTCAGCGAGGGCCTGCGTGAGCAGGGCAAGGTGATCGGCTTCGACATCTCGCTGCCGCGCCGCCACTTCATGCGCTTTCGCGCCGAGGCTGCGGCCTGGTTGGCGCAGGCCTTTCCCGCGGCGCGCGTGGCGGACTTCGGCCACCTGGGCGATGGTGGGCTGCATTTCAACCTGGTCTGGCCCAAATCAGAAGGGACCTTGCCTAATGATGAATTGGAGCGTCTGCGCGCCGGCGTCTATGCCGTCGTTGCGTCGCTGGGTGGCAGTTTCAGCGCGGAGCATGGCGTCGGTCCCTCGCTGCTGCAGCATTACCGCGAGCGCAGTGACCCCGCCGTGCTGCGGCTGGCTGGCGCGATCCAGACGGTGTTGAACCCTCAGTCTGCACTCGGTCTCACGAACTTCGGTCCGGGCTGAAATTTTGATGTTATAGTTCGGCCTCTTCGCTGCAAGGCGGAGCCTGAAAGCCCAGGTGGCGGAATTGGTAGACGCACTAGTTTCAGGTACTAGCGGGTAACTCCGTGGAGGTTCGAGTCCTCTCCTGGGCACCAAACAAGAAAGGCCAGCACGCATGTGCTGGCCTTTTGCGTTTGTTTGGCTGAGTCCTCACCTAGGCCGAACGCGCCGGGGCAGCCTCGCGCTCAGTGCTTGCTGCTCGCAGCGACGCCTTGATTGAGCCACTGCGCCAAGGCGTCAGCGGGCAGGGCTTTGGAGAACCAGTAGCCCTGGCCATAGTCGCAACCGGCCTTCAGCAGCAGCGAGGCCTGCAATTCGGTCTCCACGCCTTCTGCCACCACCCGCAGGCCCATCTCGTGAGCCATGGCGATGATGGCCTTGCACAGGGCGAGGCCTGTGGAGCCGGGGCCTATGCCGTGCACGAAACTCTTGTCGATCTTGATGACGTCGATGGAGTGCTGCTGCAGATAGGCCAGCGACGAGTAGCCGGTGCCGAAGTCGTCCAGCGAGATCTGGATACCGGCAGTTCGCAGGCTGCTGAGTTGCTGGGCCACTGCAGGCTCGTTGTCGAGCAACAAGCCTTCGGTGATCTCCAGACTCACGGCGTCCACCTGCAGGCATGCGTCCAGCCATCGCAGCGCACCGCTGCTGCTGGCGAGTCCGTTGCGTGCGCTCCGGTCTGGCGCGCGAAACTCCACAGGCGATGTGTTCACGCTGATCTGGAAGTCCGCACGCAAGGAGCGCCGCCAGACTTCCGCCTGCGCTTGAGCAGTGCGGAACACCCAGGCGCCGATCTGCTGAATCTGCCCGGTGCTCTCGGCGATGGGAATGAAGACGGCCGGGCTGATGTCGCCCAGGCTTGGATGCTGCCAGCGCAGCAGGGCTTCGGCCATGCTGACGCTGCCGTCAGAAAGTCGCACGATCGGTTGGTAGTGCAGGCACAGCTGACCGGCCGCCAGGGCGCCGCGCAAGTCGGTGGCCAGCCGCATGCGCAGTTGTGCGGCCTGCTGCAACTCTGGCGTGAAGTGGCTGTAGCGGTTGCGGCCTGCGCCCTTGGAGACGTACAGCGCCTGGTCCGCGTGCTTGAAGAGCGTCTCGATCTGCTGGCCATGTTCCGGAAACAGGCTGATGCCGATGCTGGCCGACACGAAGACACGTTCATGTCCAAGGGTGAAGACGCGCGCCAGGCTGTCGATCAGCTGCTGCGCCATGTGCTCGGCACTCTCGCCGCTGCGCACCTCACCGAGCAGCACGGTGAACTCGTCGCCGCCCATGCGGCCGACAACGTCCTTGGGCCCGAGGCAGGCCTGAATCCGTTCTGCGGCTTGCAGCAGCAGGGCATCACCCGCGCCATGCCCCAGGGTGTCGTTGACCTCCTTGAAATGGTCCAGATCGACGAAGAGCACCGCCAGCGGCGCCGGCTGCGGCAGCGCGCTTCTTGCCCGCAACTCGGCCTCCAGATGCTCGCGCAGCAGGGTCCGGTTGGGCAGTCCGGTCAAGGCGTCGTGGCGAGACTGGCGCCAAACGATGGCTTCCTGCTCGCGCCTGGCGGTGATGTCGGTGTGCGTGCCCACCATGCGCAAGGGCTGGCCCTGTTCATCGCGGCTGATCACCATGCCGCGGCTCAGCACCCACTTCCAGCTGCCGTCCTTGCATTGGATGCGGTGCTCATTGCGATAGCTGCTCTTGCGCCCGCTGAAGTGGTCTTCGCGGTCCTGCTGCATCTGGGCCAGGTCATCGGGATGGGTGCGCGCATCGAATTCTTCGGGCGTGGGCTGGACATCGCCTTCCCCATAGCCGTAGATCTGCAGGCAGCGCGGCGAGTACAACTCGATGCCGGCTTGAACGTACCAATCCCACACGCCGTCGCCGCTGCTTTCGAGCGCCAGCTTCCACAGCGAATCGTTGTGACTCAGCGCGAGTTCCCCGTTCTTGCGTGCATCGATATCGGTATGTGTGCCCAGCCATGCCGAACGCGGACCAGGCAAGCGCCGCGCTCGTGCCAGAACCCAGCGGTAGCTGCCTTCGGCCTGGCGCCATCGGTAATCCAGGCTGAGATGCTCGACATCCTGGGCAAAGGCCAGCTGAACTTGTTGTGCGTCGTCCGGGTGGATTGCGGCCAGCCAGCCTTGTTGCGACAGCGTGTCCATGGACACGCCGCATTGCTTGGACAACTCGGGCGGCACAAATTGCGCCTTCAGTGCTTCGTCCAGCAGCCAGACCTGCTGAGGCAGCAGGGCCAGCAGTTGCTCCGCTGAATCGAACTGGCTGAGCAGGGGGCGGTGACTCACGGCAGGGCTACTCCCGGATTCGCAGTGGGCTGCAAAGGCAAAGGGCAGCCGCAGTGTCGCATGCGGCGCGGTACCCCGAACGAGCGAGTTGTGCGTACCTTCTGCAAGGCAGGTCGTCAGCATTTTCCCTCGTGCCCATCGGCATCGTGCCCAGATCAGGGCAAAATCCGGCCTGCCCGTGATCGTCGGGCTTCAATTGAACAGAGAACTAGGAATGAACAAGACCGAACTGATTGAGCATCTGGCTGGCAAGCACGAGCTGAGCAAGGCCGAGGCCGGCCGCATCGTCGAGACCCTGCTGGACGCGGTCGTGACCACCGTCAAAAAGGGCGGCACGGTGTCGATCCCCGGCTTCGGCTCCTTCAAGCAGCACGCTCGCGCTGCCCGTACTGGCGTGAACCCCAGCACCGGCGAGAAGATCAAGATCGCTGCAGCCAAGCTGCCGAAGTTCACCCCCGGCGCTGGCTTCAAGGCTGCTGTCGACCCCAAGGCTGCTGCCCGCAAGGCTGCCAAGGCCGAGGCCAAGCCGGCCAAGGCTGCGGCCAAGCCCGCCGCCAAGAAGGCCAAGAAGTAATTGACCTTCGCGGTCTGCTTCGCAGCAGAGAGAAAGGGCGCCGCTGGCGCCCTTTTTCATGCCGGGCGCCGCTGTCGCCGCCTCAGGTCAGCGCGAAATGCTCAACCCGCGGCGGTGTGGCGAAGAAGGAGCCGACGATGGCGCGCCACTGCGCAAACAGCGGCCCGCCTCGGAAGTGCACGGTGTGGTCTTCCAGCGTGGCCCACTCGATCAGCAGTAGATAGCGCTCGGGCGACTCGATGCCGCGCTGCACCTGGTAGCGCAGAAAGCCCTGCGCATTCGAGATCACGGTGCGAACGCCGCGATGGATCGCCTCTTCGAAGGCGGCGTTCTGGCCGACCGGGATGGTGATTTCGGCGACTTCGAGGATCATGGCTCAGGGCTTTCGCTTAGCGTGGTGTCGCTGAATCAGGCGTCAGGCAGCAGCACATCGCTGCTGCCGGGGCAGACCCAGCGCGGGCTCTCGCGCGTGCGGTCAATGCAACCGCCCCACTGATACACGCCCTTGGGGTCGCGCAGCCGCATCATGCGTTCGACGATGCGTGCGGTCTCGGCCGGGTCCTGCAGCGTCTGCGCCACCCGCTCGGCCACGATGTCCTCGTTGAGCTGCGGCTCGCCCGCGGCGTCATGGAAGAGGCCGTGGCGCCAGTGGTAGATCTCCAGGCACTTGCTCTGCAGGGTAAAAGGCTGATCGCGCTTCCAGAAGTTGGAGAACAGCCCGTCGCCCAGATAGAAGACCCAGGAGCCCTCAAAGCCGGTGACATCGGACGAGGCTGAATCCGGGTTGCGGAACCAGACCCGGTCGCCCGGCACGTAATAGGCCGGCGGCAGCGGATCTTCGGTGTCACCGAGCTCGCGCAGGAAGACGTCGTGGAACTCGCCCGACATCACCGCGCGGATTTCACTCTGGCGCTGCATGCGGTCGTACAGCTCGGGGTGATGCTGGCGCGCTTCCTGGGCCATGGCCAGCAGGATCACATATTCGGTGGCGCGGTAGCAGGAGAAGTCGTAGAGCCGGCCGCTGCGCTCGGGCTGGGTGGCGCGCTCCAGCGCCTCGATCAGGCTGACGCTGGGCAGCACGGTGAAGCCGGTCTCGCGCGCATAGGTCCACAGGCCCTCGGGCCGCTCGGCCTCCTTGGTGTGGAAGGCCAGTGCGGTCTTGCGCGCTGCCCGCACGATATTCGCGCGCATGCGCACGGCGGCATGCAGCTCGGCCAGACTGGGGAAGGCCAGCGTGCGCGGCGCCGCCAGCAAGGCCAGCCAGATTTCGCGATGCAGATCCGCTTCGCTGCCATGGGTATCGAGCGCCAGGCTGCGGCACAGCGAGGTAGTGTCGCAGTCGCCCACTAGGCTGCTGGCGGCCTGTGGCGTGAGCGTCAGCATGCCGGTGGCCGCGTGGGCGCGCACAAAGCGGTCCAGGCCGAGTGCTGCCAGCGCTGCCAGGCAGGCCTCGGTTTCTTGTGGCGGGAGCTCTATCCCTGCTGAGGGCAGCAACTCCAGCTTGGTCACAGCATGCATGCGTGCTCCTGTCTTGGGCTCAGGGCTGGCGCTGCTCATGTGCACCAGATTGGCCCATTATCTGAAGCCCAACGCGACAGCTTGCTGACAAGCGGACAAGGATTTACCCGCATTGCCAGCCTGTGGGCCTCAGGCCTCGAGCCGCACCGCCGTGACCTTGAAGCCGGGAATCTTGCCGCTGGGGTCCAGCGCGCTGCCGGTCAGGGTGTTGGCCGCTGCTTCCCAGTAGCAGAAGGGCAAGAAGACCTGGCCCGGTTGAACTTCGGGGCTGATCTGCAGCTGCGCCTGTACGACGCCGTGGCGCGAGCTCATCGTCACGACCTGACCATCTTGCAGGCGCAGCGTCGCGGCGTCCTCGGGATGCAGGCTGATCAGCGGCTGCGGCGATAGGGCGTCCAGCACGCTGGCGCGCCGCGTCATCGCGCCGCCATGCCAGTGTTCCAGCACACGGCCGGTGGCCAGCACCAGCGGATAGTCGGCATCGGGCTGCTCGGGGCCGGGCGTGAAGCGCGTTGGCATCAGCTGCGCCAGGCCATCGGGCGTGGGGAAGTGCTGCATGAACAGCACCGCATCACCTGGCTCGTCCTCGCGCGCGGCGGGCGTCTCCACCGCGCCTTCGCGCTGCAGCCGCGCCCAGGGTACGCCGGCCAGTGGCGCCATCACCTGGCGCATTTCTTCGTAGACGCGCGCCACCGGCGCCTCGGCGGCGGCATGGCCGGTGCCGTCCTCGTCGCGCCAGTAGTGCCAGTCCAGGCCGATGCGGCGGGCGATCTGCTCCAGTGTCCACAGGTCCTGTCGTGCCTGGCCGGGCGGCCGCATCGCGGGCCGGCCAGGCTGGATCAGGCGGTCGGTGTTGGTGTAGCTGCCCCATTTCTCCAGATGTGAGGATGCGGGCAAGACCACATCGGCCAGGATCGCCGTCTCGGTGGTGAAGATGTCCTGCACCACCAGATGCTCCAGCCGCGCCAGGCCGGCGCGCGCATGGTCCAGGTCGGGGTCCGACATCGCCGGGTTCTCCCCCTCGATGTACATGCCCTTGATGCGGCCCTCATACGCCGCGTGCACGATCTCCACCACGGTCAGGCCCGGCTGGTCGCCGGCGGCATCGAAGCCAGCGCCCCACAGCTGCGAGAAATGCGCGCGCACTTCGTCGCGCACCACGCGCTGGTAGTTGGGCAGCATCATCGGGATCAGCCCCGCGTCGGACGCGCCCTGCACATTGTTCTGCCCGCGCAAGGGATGCAGGCCGGTGCCGGGCCGGCCGATCTGGCCGGTGATCATCGCCAGCGCGATCAGGGCTCGCACGTTGTCGGTGCCGTGCACATGCTGGCTGATGCCCATGCCCCAGAAGATCATCGCGGCGCGCGCGGTGGCATAGGCGCGTGCCACCTCGCGCAGCGTGTCGGGCGCGAGCCCGCAGATGTCACTCATGCGCTCGGGCGTGCAGTCGGCCACCGCGGCCTTCACCGCGTCGAAGCCCTTGACGCGTGCGGCGATGAAGTCCGGGTCGGTCAGCCCCTCTTCGATGATCACATGCAGCATCGCATTGAGCATCGCCACATCGCTGTCGGGCCGGAAGGCCAGATGCCGCCACGCGTGCTGCACCAGCGGCTGGCGGCGCGGATCGGCCACCACCAGTTTGGCGTGATGGCGTTTCACGGCGTTCTTGATGAAGCTCGCCGCCACCGGATGGTTGGAGCTGGGGTTGGCACCGATCAGCAGCACGAAGTCCGAGCGCGCCACATCGGCCACCGGGTTGCTGACTGAGCCCGAGCCTATGCCCTCCAGTAGCGCCGCCACCGAGCTGGCATGGCAAAGCCGCGTGCAGTGGTCGACGTTGTGCGTGCCGAAACCCTGGCGCACCAGTTTCTGGAACAGATAAGCCTCTTCGTTGCTGCCCTTGGCCGAGCCGAAACCGGCCAACGGGCTGGCTGCGCCTTGAGGATGGCTGTCGCGCAGGCGCTTCAGGCCCGCGGCGGCAAAGTCTAGCGCCTCGTCCCAGCTGGCCTCGCGGAACAGGGCTGACAGCGGCAGCTCGCCGCGGCGCACCGCGTCGATCTGCGCCGGGTCCTTGGCCACGCCGGCGCGGCGGATCAGCGGTGCGGTGAGTCGCTCGGGGCTGCTCACATAGTCCCAGCCGTAGCGGCCCTTGACGCACAGCCGCCCGTGGTTGGCCGGGCCGTCGCGGCCTAGCGCTTCAATGACGCGGCCTTCGCTGACGCGGTAGGCCACCTGGCAGCCTACGCCGCAGTAGGGGCAGACCGAATCCACGGTCTCGTCTTCCTCGATCAGCGCCACGCCCTTGGCGGTCGCCAGTGCGCCGGTCGGGCAGGCCTGCACGCATTCGCCGCAGGCCACACAGCTGCTCTGGCCCAGGGTCTCGTCGGCATCGAAGGCGATGCGGGTGTGCTCGCCCCAGCCGGCGATGCCCAGCACATCGTTGACCTGTTCGTCGCGGCAGGCGCGCACGCAGCGCATGCATTGGATGCAGGCGTCCAGCTGCACGCTGAAGGCCGGGTGGCTGAAATCCGGCGCCGGCGTGTGCACCGGGCGGGCAAAGCGCGGCTGCTGGATGCCCTTGGCCTCGCGCCACTGCGTCAGCTCGGAGTTGCGCGTGTGCGCCACTTCGGGCGCCTTGGCCGCGAGCAGCTCCAGCACCAGGCGCTGGCTGCGTTGGACGCGCTCGTTGTTCTGCGTCACCGCCATGCCTTCGCGCGGCGTGCGGCAGCAGGAGGCGGCCAGTGCGCGTTCGCCGGCAATCTCGACCACGCAGGCGCGGCAGTTGCCGGCCGGCGTCAGGCCGTCGCTGTGGCACAGATGCGGGATCGAAATCTTGGCGTCACGCGCGGCCTGCCAGATTGTCTGGCCAGGCTGGGCGCTGAGGGGCTGGCCATCCAGCGTGAAGTTGATCATCGGCTCCTTGCGCTCACTCATCGCCGAACTCCTGCGGGAAATACTGCAGAGCGCAGCGCATCGGATTGGGCGCGGCCTGGCCCAGGCCGCAGATCGACGCATCGGCCATTACCTCGCCCAGCTCTTCCAGCAGCGCGCGGTCCCAGCGCGGCGCGCGCATCAGCTGCACGGCTTGGTGCGTGCCTTCGCGGCAGGGAACGCACTGGCCGCAGCTCTCGTGCGCGAAGAACTCCATCGCCTTGAGCGCCAGATCGCGCGCGCTGTCGGCGGTGGAGAACACGATGATGGCGGCCGAGCCGATAAAGCCACCATGCGGCTGCAACGTGTCGAAGTCCAGCGGCACATCCGCCAGACGGGCCGGCAGCATGCCACCCGAGGCGCCGCCGGGGAAGTAGCCATAGAGCTCATGGCCCGGCGCCATGCCGCCTGCGTAGTCGTCCAGCAGCTCCTGCAAGGTGATGCCGGCCGGCGCCACATAGACGCCCGGCCGCGCCACCCGGCCTGAGACCGAGAAGCTGCGCAGTCCCTTGCGGCCGCGCCGGCCCTGGGCCTCGAAAGCGTCCACGCCCTTGGCCAGGATCTCCGGAACCCAGTAGAGCGACTCCATGTTGTGCTCCAGCGTGGGGCGGCCGAACAGGCCCACCTCGGCCAGATAGGGCGGGCGCTGGCGCGGCCAGCCGCGCTTGCCCTCCAGCGACTCGATCATGGCCGACTCCTCGCCGCACACATAGGCGCCGGCACCGCGGCGCAGGTGGATGGGGGGCAGGTCATGCCGGCGCTGCTGCAGCTCGGCCACCGCATCGGCCAGCACCTGGCGCAGCGCGTGGTACTCGTCGCGCACATAGATGTAGATTGCGTTGATGCCCACGCAATGCGCGGCGATCAGCATGCCTTCCAGGAATTGATGCGGCCGCCGCTCCAGGTAGTAGCGGTCCTTGAAGGTGCCGGGCTCGCCTTCGTCGATGTTGACCGCCAGCAGGCGCGGCGCGGCGTGGCTGCGCACGATCTCCCATTTGCGGCCGAGCGGAAAGCCCGCGCCGCCCAGGCCGCGCAGGCCGGCGTCGCTGAGCGCCTTGATCGCGGCCTCGGCGCTGCGCTGCCCGGCAATCAACTCGTCCAACACGCGCCAGCCGCCGTCGGCAAGGTAGTCTTGCAGCGACTGCACGGCCGGCAGCGGCTCGCGCGTGTCGCCGACGGCGATCAGCGCCTGCAGCGCAGCAGGCGTGGCGTGTGGGAGCGGGCGCTGGCCCAGCATCGCCACCGGCGCGCCTTCGCAGCGGCCCATGCAAGGCACCTCGACGACGCGCAACTCGCGCTGCTCGCCCAGCAGCTGTCGCATCGTGTCGCTCAAGCCGGCGCTGCCGGCCATCGAGCAGGAGAAGGAATTGCAGATGCGCAGCGTCAGCGGTGCCGGCGGGGCTTCGCCTTCACGCACGATGTCGAAGTGGTGATAGAAGCTCGCCACCTCATGCACCTCGGCCTGCGACAGGTTCAGCGTCTGCGCCACCGCGGCCAGCATGTCCACGCTCAAGTGGCCCTGGCTGTCCTGGATGCGGTGCAGGTATTCGATCAACAGGCTGCGCTCACGCGGCAGGCCGGCCAGCAAGGCCTCCACTGCGGCCACGGCCGCGGCGCTGGCCTGGCGGCCGCGCAGGCCGCCGCCGCGCGCGGGGCGCCGGCCGGTCTCGGGCTTGATGGGGATGACAATAGGGCTCACAGGCAGCTCTCCAGCAATTGCAAGGTGTGCGCGATCACGGCCTCGGGCTGATCGCGCTGCGGCGCATGGCCGCATTCTTGCAGCGCCACCACACGCGTTTCAGCATGGATGCGCCCCACGGCCTCGATCTGTGCCAGCGTGCCGTATTCGTCGCCGACGCCTTGCAGCGCCAGAACCGGGCAGGCCAGCGTGGCGAGATCGGCCTCGATACTCCACTGCTCGAAGCCGGGGCGCAGCCAGGCATCGTTCCATCCATAGAAGGCCGAATCGACATCGGCATGGTGGCGCGCGAGGGCAGCCTTCAGGCTGCTGGGCTCGGCCTCATAGGCGCGTTTAGCCTCGCGCAGCCCGGCCAGCGTGATGTCCTCGACGAACAGATGCGGCGCCATCGCCACCAGGCCGCGCACGCGCTCGGGATAGGCCGCGGCAAACAGCAGCGCCAGGCTGGCGCCATCGCTGTGGCCGAACAGAAACAGGCGCTCATTGGCCAAGCCCATCGCATCGAAGTAGGCCGGCAGCAGCGCGAGGGTCTGGCGCTGAAGATAGTCCTGCGGCCAGGGCTCGGTGCGCGGCGTGCTGCGACCGTAGCCCGGGCGCGAGAACACCAGGCCGCGGCACTGCGCCGCATCACACAGCCGCTGCGGGAAATCGCGCCACTGCGACAAGGAGCCCAGGCCTTCGTGAAGGAAGACGATCAGCGGGCGTTCATGGCCGAGATCGGCGTTGAGCCATTGGGACTCAATCTGCAGCGCGAGGCTGCCCTGATGCAGTGGCTGCAGAAAGGGGGAGGCCGGCGTCATGCCGGGCGGTGCAAGCGTCGTGGAATCCATCGCCCTATTGTGGTGGCGCAGCAGGTTCGGGGTGGCGCACCTTCGCGCAGGGCGCGTGGCTTCACTCGCAGCTCAGTTCGCGGAACTGCTGGCGCAGCTTGAACAAGGTCTGCTCGGCGGCTTGGCGCTCTGAGTTTCCCCGCGCCGCGCGCTCAGCCTGCTCGGCCTGCGGCAAGGCGCCGTCCAGCCGACGACACTCCTTCTGCGCCTCGGGCGTGAGCTTGCTACGACGCCCGAACTGCTCCAGTTGCTGCGCGTTCATGCCTGTCACGGGGCGGATGATTTCGGCGATCTGCTCGCGATGGCGCTCTCGCTGAACGTCCGCACCTTGGCGCTGCTGGCCGGTGGACTTGTCCAGGCCGCGTGTCGGCGTGACGTCGACCTTTGTGGCGCCTACACAGGGGGCGTCCGAGTAGTAGATCTTTTGCCCTTCCTGGCATTTGTAGACGGTGCGCGTCGGTGCGGGCAGGCTATTGGCGAAGGCGGCGTTGGCCACAGCGATGGATATCAATGTGACGGGCAGGGCGGCTGCGAGCAGGAACGGATTCATGGCGCTCTGGCAAGATTTGAGTGCGTCAAGAATAACGTCAAAGATCGGTGGGTTTTGCGCAACTGAAAGCCCCCCCGTCACCTGCCGCTGCGATCCCGACGTGCTATTCCGCAAACTGCCGCACGTTGCCAAACGGAACAAAGTGTTCGCCAAGAATGCCGTGACCTTTGCCATCGACCCGGCTGAGCGGGTGACTTTGCGGTGAGGCGCCTGCAAGGCGTTCAGCGCCGGTGCCGACATTCAGTGGATGAATCTCGCTTCAGAGGCCGCGCATGAATGGAATCTGGAGATTGCGCGCGGCTGCGCCGCCAGGCTGCACCGCATTGCCGGGTGTTCCAAGCTGACCATCGCTCGCGTCCAAGGTGTGGCGCCGGGCGGCGGTGTGAGCCAGTCGGCCTCGGTCTGCGCAGCGTGCCGCACTTGCCGCCCAACCCCTGAAGGGCCAGCACCGAGTAGGCCGACGTGGCGAGATCGGCCTCAATGCACAACACCTCTAAGCCGGGCCGCAGTTTGGCAACGTTCCAGCCATCGAATGCCGAATCCACATCGGCATGGTGGTGGGGCAGACCGGCAGCGCAGGCTGCTGGGGCCGGCCTCATTGGCGCAACTGGCCTCACGCAGCACGGCCAACGTCATGGTCTCGACGAACAGATGCAGTGGCGAGCGACTGTTTACTCGCCGAGTTGCAGCGCATGCCCTTGCATGGTGTCAGGTCTTGCCGTAGGGACTTTCACCAGGGGTATCGGGTTAGTCCGATGTCGATCCGTTTTACACCGGCTCGAAGTGTCTAGCAGCCCATCGTGACGGATGCATGTCCACGATTGGGGAGGCGGCGCCATGGCACGCAAACTGCTATTTGAAGACCCACGCGCGTCGCCCTATCGAGCCAAGAGCTCGCAGCAGTCGGGACAGAGTTTTCCCCACTTGCCGGGCGTGCGAGTTCTACTCAAACCATGAGGTCCACCATGAGACTGTCGATGAAAAGTTGGGGGCTGGCCGGCGCGATGGCGGCAGCTTTGGTCTCGGCGAGCGCGTTTGCGGCGCCGACTGTCTACACCGAGGGTCTGCTCGGAACAGGCGCCTTGCCGGGTGCCGCCGATAACGTCGGCGCGGCCGAAGGCGGCCTGAAGATCAGCGGCCGTTTGACGGACGGCAAGGGCGGCAATGCGGCCAATCTGGTCGACATGTACAAGTTCAACGTCGGCTACGCGGGCACCTACTTCTTCAACACGCAGGGCACGTCGATTGTCGACACGCAGTTGTTCCTGTTCGACAGCAGCGGCAAGGGCCTGGCCTGGAACAACGACGTGGACCTGGCCAGCGGCAATACGCAGTCGGCCTTCTCGACCTTTCTCGGGTTGGGCGACTACTACATTGCACTTTCGTTCTGGGGCGTGGACCCGGAAGATGAGTTCGCGACACCGGTGTTTGACACCCTCGGCACGAATGACGGCCCGGCCAATGCCGGTGCTGGAGCGGTGGCGAACTGGGCAGACTTCTACGGCAATACGAGCTGGGACCTCGATGACTACGCGATCAATGCCTATGTGCCTGAGCCCGGTGCGCTGGCGCTGAGCCTCGCCGCGCTGGCCTTGATGGCCGGTGTTTCGCGCCGCCGCGTGGCATCCCGCAAGTCCTGAGTCGAACGCTCAAGCCCCGGCGCCAGCCCGATGTACATGCCGTGCTGCGCCCGTCTTGTCCGACGATTGATTGAATGAGCCTCTAGGAGACTTCATGTTCATGCTGAATCGAGTGGCCCTGGCCACAGCGGCGCTTTGCGCCCTCAGTGTTTCCGCCCATGCGCAGCTGGTGGCTGTGCAGGCCGCCAACCCCGTTGCCGCACCCGTCAATGCGCTGGCTGTCGACTTGCCTGCAGTGGCCGGTCAGCGCGTCAATGTCATCGCCTATCTGCCTGATCCGCCGCTGGCGGCCGCCCTGGTGGCCGCCCGTGCGCCAGGCGCGGCGCGCAAGTCGGTGCCCTGGACGGCCGATCAACAGCGCAGCTACACGCAGCAGCTCAGGTCCAAGCAAGCCGCTGTCATCAGCGCCGCGCAATCGCTGGGTGGCACGGTCGCCGGGCAGCTGACCAACGCCAGCAACGGCGTGCTGTTGTCGATCGATTCAGCCCAACTGCCAGCATTGTCAAAGATGGGCGGCATCAGCAGCCTGATGTTGGTGGAGGACACGACACTCGCCTTGTCTACCACCACCGAGTACGTCGGCGCCAACACGGTACGCAACCGCAACCCCTCGGTTGACGGCAGCGGCATCCGCATCGCGATCCTCGATTCCGGCATCGACTTCACCCACCGCAACCTCGGCGGCGCCGGCACGGTGGCGGCCTATCAGGCAGCCTATGGCGCTGCGAGCTGCGGCCGCACCACACAGAACACCACCGCCCCAACCTGGACCAGCAAGGTGGTTGGCGGCTATGACTTCGTCGGCGAACGCTGGCCGAACACAGTGAACGCAGCGCTTGAGCCGGATCCGAACCCGATCGACTGCCAGGGCCATGGCACCAATGTGGCTGATATCACGGCCGGCCTCAGTGCCGACGGCACATGGAAGGGCATGGCGCCCGGTGCTCAGCTCTATGGCTTCAAGGTCTGCAGCGCGGTGGCCACCAGCTGCAACGGCCTGGCTATCTTGCAAGGTCTGGACGCCTCGCTCGATCCGAATATGGACGGCGACCTGAGCGATGCGGTGGACGTGGTGAACATGTCGCTGGGCGGTGATTTCGGTCAGCGCGAGAACCCGAGTTCCGCAGCGACTCAGAACGTGGTGCGCTTCGGTGTCGTGGTGTCGGCCTCGGCCGGCAATGGCGGCGACATCCCCTACATCAACGGCTCGCCCTCGTCGGCGCCGGAAGCCATCTCCGTGGCGCAGACCCAGGTGAGCGGCCAATTTGCCTATCCGCTGATCACATCGCCGGGCGGCACCAATGCCAACACAGCCCCGCAGAGCTGGGCCAATCCGCTGGTCGGCGACATCAGTGCGCCGCTCAAGGCTGACCCGAATACCACGCTGAACGGGGTCACCACCGGCGCCGGGTGCTCGGCGTATCCGGCCAACTTCTTTGCTGGCTCGATTGCGCTGATCCGTCGCAATGGCTGCGCTGCCAGCATCAAGACGGCCAATGCGACCAATGCGGGTGCTATCGCGGTGGTCATCGATGACAACGTGGTTGCTAACGATCCGCCGTCGTTCGCCTTCGGCGGCGGCGGCACGGTCTACAACACGACCTTCGTGATCACCCAGGCTGCCGGCAATGCGCTGCGCACGGCGCTGGCGGGTGGTGTCGTAAATGCCACGATGAGCTTCAGCGGCCGCATCAGCCTCAATGGCAGCATGGTGGCCAGCTCTTCGCGCGGACCCAACCCGGGCTACTCGCTGATCAAGCCTGACATCGGCGCCCCTGGCGCCTCCGTCAGCGCCGTGGTGGGCACCGGCAATGGCACGCGACCGTTCGGCGGAACATCCGGTGCGGCGCCCGTCGTGTCGGGTGCTGCGGCGCTGGTGCTGCAGGCGCATCCGAGCCTGCAGCCGCATGAGGTCAAGGCGCGACTGATGGGCGCGGCGGACAACAACGTCATGACCAACCCGGCGCGCACGCCTGGCGTGCTGGCGCCGGTGACACGCATTGGTGCGGGTGAGTTGCGTGTGGCTTCGGCCATCGACAACTCCACGGTGATGTGGGACGCCGCCAGCCCGGCAGGCACCTCGCTGGCCTTCGGCTATCAGCCGATCTCGTCGAGCAAGGTGCTGCGCAAGCGCGTGGTGGTGCGCAACTACTCGGCCTCTGCCAAGACCTACGCGATCTCGCATTCCTTCCGCTATGCGGACGATGCGGCCAGCGGCGGTGTGACGCTGAGCGCGCCGGCTTCGGTGACGGTGCCTGCCAACTCCTCGTCGGCCTTCGTGCTGACGATGAACATCAACCCGGCAGGCCTGCCGGTTTGGGCAGATACGGGCGTCAACGGCGGCAGCAATGCCAACAACGGCGCTCTGCTGGCGGCGGTCGAGTATGACGGCTACCTGACGCTGTCTTCGGCAGGCGAGACGGTGCGCCTTCCCTGGCATGTGATGCCGCGACGCTCGCACCAAGGCACGGCACCCAGCAGTGTGGTGCTCAACAGCGGTGCGGGATCGATGGCCATCAGCAACCCTGGTGGCGCGACGACAGCGGTGGCCGATGTGTTCTCGCTGACGGGTGTCAGTCCGCAACTGCCGTATGCCAGCTTGCCCGGACCGGGCGACTCCTTCCAGGTGATTGATCTGCGCGCAGTGGGTGTTCGCGGTGTCGACATTGGCGGAACCACCGGTGGTCCCAACAGCGGGGCGCAGTTCGCGATCTCGCGCTTCGACCCGGTCAGCACGCCGAACATGAGCCTGACGGTGCGCGTGCAGATCGATACCAATGGCGACGGTGTCTACGACTGGCAGGTGACGGCGTCCCGTTCGACCGGCAACCAGAATCTGGCATTCCTGCAGAAGCTCGGCGCCGGCTGCAACGCGACCACCTGCCCATCCTCCGCGTTCTTCTTCACGATTGCGGACCTGAACAGCAGTAACTGGATTCTGACCGTCCCGGTGCGGCCGACTTATGCCGGCAGCGCCCAGACCGTCATCGATCCGGCGCAGCCTTTCAAGTTCCGCGTGCTGGGCTTCGACAACTACTTCACCGGCGCCATCACCGACACCATCGGCCCGATGACCTACCAGTTGTCCGCGCCCCGGTTCACGGCAAGTTCGTCGGCTTTCGGCCTGCCCGCTAACGCATCTGGCTCGATTTCGGTCGGGTCGTCGCCGGCAGGTGCAACGGCTTCGCCGTCGCAGTCGGGCTTGCTGCTGATGTGGCGTGACGGCATGCCGGGTCGCGAGGCGTCCGTCGTCACGGTGAACTGAGCCGGTTCTGAGTCGGGGCACGCTCCCTCGCTCAGGCCTGATGTTCGATGAGTCGGGCCGCGCAGCTGATGCGCGGCCCTTTTTCTTTGGGCGCGCTGCCCGCACGGGGCCTGATGCTGCACTGCGATACTCATGTCCTCGAGCAGGAGGAGTGCTGAACCGTGCAGACCCTAGAGATCGCCATCGACCCGCGCGGCGTGGCCCGCGTGCAGATGAACCGCCCCGAGGTGTTCAACGCCTTCAATGAGGCCATGATTGTCGAGCTGGGCGAGGCCTTCGACCGGCTTGCTAAGGACCCGGCGGTGCGCGTGATCGTGCTGTGTGGCGCCGGCAAGGCGTTCAGCGCTGGCGCCGACATCCAGTGGATGAAGCGCGCCTCCGAGGCCACGCATGAGTGGAATCTGGAAGACGCGCGGGGCTTCGCCGCCATGCTGCACCGCATTGCTGTTTGTCCCAAGCCGACCATCGCCCGTGTGCAGGGCGTGGCGCTGGGCGGCGGCGTCGGCCTGACTGCTGCCTGCGACATCGCCATCGCGTCTGATGACGCCAAGTTCGCCGTCAGCGAGGCGCGCTTTGGCATCCTGCCGGCGGTGATCGGCCCCTATGTGATCAATGCCGTCGGCCCGCGCCAGGCGCGCCGCCTGGCGCTCACCGCCAGCCGCATCCCCGCCGCCGAGGCGCTGGCCATGGGCCTAGTGCATGAGGTGGTGGCGCTGGATGCGCTGGATGCCGCCGTCGAACGCTGGATCGCTGAGCTGCTGATGAACGGCCCGCAGGCGCAGGCCGAGATCAAGAAGCTGTTTGAGCAGCTGGAGGTCGGCCCGATCAGCAGCAGCGTGCGCGAGCTGACCGCACAGACCATCTCCCGCGTTCGGATGGGCGACGAGGCGCGCGAGGGCTTTGCGGCCTTTCTGGCCAAGCGCCCCGCCGCTTGGGTGCCCCACAAGGATTGATCGAGACCGAAGACATGAACGAGAACGCAATGAAGCAATGGCGCGTGGCCGGCGAGGCGGCACAGGCAACGGTGGGTGTGATCGGCGCCGGTGTGATGGGGGCAGGTATTGCCCAGGTGGCCGCGCAGGCCGGCCATGCGGTAAAGCTGCTGGATGTGCGCGAAGGCGCCGCTGCAGCGGCGATCGCCTCGATTGCCAAGGCGCTGGACGGACTGGTGGCCAAGGGTCGCATGGAAGCCGCCGAGCGCGATGCGGTGCTGGCCCGCATCAGCCCGGCCGCGGCCACGGCTGAGCTGGCGGACGTTGCGCTGGTGATCGAGGTCATCGTCGAGAAGCTGGAACCCAAGCAGGCCCTGCTGCGCGAGCTGGATACGCTGCTGCCGGCGGACGCGATCATCGCGTCCAACACCTCGTCGATCAGCATCACCGCGCTGGCCAATGGCATGACGAACCCGCAGCGCCTGGTGGGCATGCACTTCTTCAACCCGGTGCCGCTGATGAAGCTTGTGGAGGTGGTGTGGGGCGCCGAGACCGAGGCCTCGGTGGCCGACGCGATCCACGCGCTGTCCAAGCGCTGGGGCAAGACGCCGGTGCATGCCAAAAGCACGCCGGGTTTCATCGTCAACCGCATCGCGCGGCCCTATTACGCCGAGACCCTGGCCGTGCTGCAGGAACAGGGCGCCGAGCCCGCCGTGTTGGACCGCGCGCTGCGCGGCGCGGGCTTCCGCATGGGCCCTTGCGAGCTGATGGACCTGATCGGCCACGACACCAACTACCTGGTGACGCAGTCAGTCTTCGATGCCAACTTCGGCGACAAGCGCTATGTGCCCTCGCTGGTGCAGAAGGCGCTGGTCGATGGCGGTCGCCTGGGCCGCAAGGTGGGCAAGGGCTTCTACGTCGGCACGCCGGCGGCAGCTGCGCCGGTGCCGGCCTTTGATGGCGAACTGCCGGTCCTCAGCGTTTGCGGGCGCGGTGCACTGGTCGAGCGCCTTGCCGACTGGATGACGCAGAAGGGCCTGAACATCACCCGCGGCGAATCAGCCGACTGGAGCGGCCTGCAGATCGGTGATCTGCAGGTGCACCTGACGAGTGGCCGCTGTGCGGCGCAGCTGGCGCATGAGCGCAGCCACCCGCAACTGGCGGTGATGGACTGGCCGCTGGCGCCGGACCGGGCCGATGGCCTGGCGGTGGCCTTTGCACCGCAGGCCGGCGAGGCCGCGCGCCAGCTTCTGACCCAGCTGTGGCATGCCTTGGGCTGGGAGTTGCTGCTGCTGCGCGATGTGCCAGGTCTTGCCGTGGCGCGCACCGTGGCCATGCTGGTCAACGAGGGCGCCGACGCGGTGTGGCAGGGCGTCTGCGATGAGCAGGGCGCTGATCTGGCCATGAAGCTAGGCGTCAACTATCCGGCCGGCCCCTTCGAGTGGCTGCCCCTGCTTGGTGCGCCGCGCGTCAGCGAGTTGCTGGACGGCCTGTTCGAGGCCTACCGCAGCGAGCGTTACCGCATCAGCCCCCTGCTGCGCCAGCGTTGCTGGGCCCCGGCTTGAGCTGAGCGGCAGCGGGCGCCGCAGCAGGGCTGCCCAGGCCGAACATCTCGGCCAGCGCGGCGCGGTACAGCGGCTGGCCGATTGCATTGGTGTTGTGGTGGGTGCCGCCGTCCACCAGCACGAAGCGCTTGGGCTCCGGTGCGCGCTCGTACAAGGCCTGTCCCAGTGACCAGGGAATGGTGCGGTCCTCGCGGCCATGCACGATCAGCACCGGCATGCGCACCCGGGCGATGCGCTCCGCCGACTCGAAGCGCTGCGTGATCAGCGGCCCCACCGGCAGCCAGCCCCAGCGGTACTGGCTCACCACCTCGGGAATCGAGGTGAAGGTGCCTTCGACGATCAGGCCCGCGGCCTGCTGCTGCACCTCGCTGGCCAGCTGCACCGCGATGGCCCCGCCCAGCGAGTGGCCGAAGATGTAGCGGGCACGGCCGGGATGTTGCTGCGCCAGCCAGTCCCAGGCAGCGCGCGCGTCCTCGTAGGCCATGTCTTCCGAAGGCAGCAGCTTGCCGTGGCCGCTCTGGCCGAAGCCGCGGTAATCGACCCCCAGCACCGAGAAGCCCAGCTCCTGCATGCGCCGCATGCGGTTGGCGCTGCCGCGCACATCCCAGCGCGCGCCGTGCAGATACAGCAGCACCGGCGCGTCCGGCTTGGCTGCCGGCAGCCACAGGCCATGCAGCTGGACGGACTCATTGCTGAGCTTGGATTCGAAGCGGATCCAGACATCGTCCATGCCCTGCGCCGCGGCCAAGCCGCCGGACCAGGTCCGGTCACTGGGCTGGAAGATCCACTCGCGCTGCTTTTCGTCCAGGGTGGCGCAGCCGGCCAGTAGGCCCAGCGAGAGCGCCAGGACGAGGGCGAGGTGGTGCAGACGCAGGAGACGTAACGGCTTGGTGGACAACATGCGCCAAGGGTAAACCAGAAGCTTCCGGGTTGCGGCGCTGGGGTCATGCCTGGGCCGCGGCCCTCAGCGCTTGTACGCCAGCATCGCCCACAGAAAGCTCTCGCCGAAGCGGCCGCTCTCGGCCGGGCGCTGGGGCTTCATCGGCCGCAACTGCTCGATCCTGAAGGCGCCGCCCCAGATGGCGCGCAGCTGCGCCTCGGTATAACCCAGCCCGCCGCCCAGGGTGCGGCGTTCGTAGACCTCGGCGTCACTCAGGCCGCTGCCGCCTTCGGGGCGGAAGCACACCATGCCGAAGCAGGCGCCGGGCTTCAGCCCGTCGGCGACGCGTTGCACATAGCCCGGCCGCCGGTGCGGCGCCAGGTGGTGGAAGCAGCCGGAGTCGTAGAACAGGTCGAAAGCGCCGGCAGGGAATTCGACATCAAAGACTGAGGTGTGCTGCAGCTGCACGGCAACGCCGGCTTCGGCCGCGCGCTGTGTGGCCCAGGCGATGGCGGCTTGCGAGTAGTCCACGCCTTCCACGGCGAAGCCTGACTGCGCCAGCAGCACGGCATTGCGGCCGTTGCCGCAGCCCAGGTCGACTGCGCGGCCGTGCGTGTGGATCAGGCCTTGCGCGATCCACTCGGCCAGGCACTCATCCGGCTGCGGGCCGAAGAAAGGCACCGGCTTGGCGCGGTTGGCGTAGAAGCCGTCCCACCAGTCGCTCTGTCGGTCGGCCAGTAAGGCATCCAGCGCAGCCAGGTCTTGTTGCGACTGCGCGCTGGGGTCGGGCATCAAGCCAGCCGCTCCACGGACCCTTGCGCTGCAAAGCTCTGTGCACTGGCCAGCGGCCAGTAGACGGTGAACACGTTGCCGGGCAACTCGCCGCCCAGCAGCGCGCCGGGCTTCACGAAGGGCAGCATATTGATCAGCAGCTTCACCTCATGCTTGTTGATGCGATGAACGATGTGCGCGGCGCTGATCTCGCCGGGGTGGTGCAGGCCGGCCGCCTGCACCAGCTCCTGCAGGGCCTTGAGCGTGTTCTGGTGGTAGCGGTAGACGCGCTCGGCCTTGTCGGGCACCACCAGTGCCTGCTGGCGCTTGGGATCCTGGGTGGTGACACCCGTCGGGCAATGGCCGGTGTGGCAGGCCTGGGCCTGGATGCAGCCCAGCGCGAACATGAAGCCGCGCGCCGAATTGCACCAGTCGGCGCCCAGCGCCATCATGCGGGCAATGTCGAAGGCGCTGACCACCTTGCCGGCGCAACCCAGCTTGACCCGCTCACGCAGGTTCAGGCCGACCAGGGTGTTGTGCACCAGCAATAGCCCTTCCTGCAGCGGCGCGCCGACGTGGTCGGTGAACTCCAGCGGCGCGGCGCCAGTGCCGCCTTCGGCGCCGTCCACCACGATGAAGTCCGGCACGATGCCGGTCTCGACCATGGCCTTGGCGATCGCGAACCACTCCCAGGGGTGGCCGATGCAGAGCTTGAAACCGGTGGGCTTGCCGCCGCTCAAGTTGCGCAGCTTGTCGATGAAGCGCAGCAACTCGATCGGCGTGCTGAAGGCGCTGTGCGCGGCGGGCGAGACGCAGTCTTCGCCGATGGACACACCGCGCGCCTGCGCGATCTCGGCCGTTACCTTGGGGCCGGGCAGCACGCCGCCATGGCCGGGCTTGGCCCCCTGACTGAGCTTGAGCTCGATCAGCTTGACCTGCGGATCGCTCGCATTGGCTTCGAAGCGCTCGGCACTGAAGCTGCCGTCATCGTTGCGGCAGCCGAAGTAGCCCGAGCCGATTTCCCAGATCAGGTCGCCACCATGCGTGCGGTGGTGCACGCTGATCGATCCTTCGCCGGTGTCATGCGCGAAGTTGCCTTTGCGTGCGCCCTGGTTCAGCGCCAGGATGGCGTTGGCGCTCAGCGCGCCGAAGCTCATGGCCGAGATGTTGAAGACGCTGGCGTCGTAGGGCTGGGTACGTCCCTCGCCGATGGTGATGCGGAAATCGTGGCTGTCCAGCCGGGTCGGGACCAGCGAGTGGTTGATCCATTCATAGCCTGAGGCATTCACGTCGCGCTGCGTGCCGAAGGGCCGCTTGTCCGGGTCGCCCTTGGCGCGCTGGTAGACCAGCGAGCGTTGCTGACGCGAAAACGGCGCGGCCTCGCTGTCGGCCTCGATGAAGTATTGGCGGATCTCCGGCCGAATGAATTCGAGCAGAAAGCGCAGATGGCCGATCACCGGATAGTTGCGCAGCACCGAGCGCCGGGTCTGCAGCGTGTCCATCAGGCCGACCCCGCTCAAGAGCGCGAAGACCAGGGGAATCAGGGGCCCGTTGAAGCCGAAGGCCCAGCCGGCGGTGCCGGCCAGCGCGCCGGTCAGGCACACCAGCCAGGCGCTGTAGCGTACGGGGTAAAGGCGGTCGAGCTGGTTCAGCCAGGAAGGCATGGGCATGACTCCGCGCGCCGCGAAGCCGGCCCGCAGTCAGCAGCTTAAGCCGTCCCAGGGTGCTGGCGTGCGCGGACGGATCGGTGTTTGCCCTGGCCCAGACCCTGACGATCGGCTGGGCCCGGGGGGCTGCTTAGAATCGCCTCGTTCCCTTGCTTCAAGGGCTGGAGATTCCGGATGATCATGACTGTTCTGCGCCCGATCGGGCGTGTTATCGGCAAAGCCTGGTGGTTTCTGGACGCCAGCCGGCGCGCCCTGCTCAATCTGCTGTTGCTGGGACTGCTGATCGCGCTGATCATCGGTTTCATGAGCCGCGGCCCGAAGGCGCTGGAGGACAAGACCACGCTGGTGCTGAATCTTGATGGCCGCCTGGTCGAGCAGCGCTCGGGCTCGCTGCGCGAGCAGGCGATGGCGCAGGCGCGTGGCGAGACGCCGCAGGCGCAGACCCAGTTGCGCGATGTGCTGGCGGCGCTGGACGCCGCTGCGAAAGACCCGCAGATCAGCCATGTGCTGCTGCAGCTGGACCAGTTCGGCGGCGCCGGCATGGCCGGGCTGCATGAGGTGGCCGCCGCCATCGAGCGCTTCAAGAAGGAGTCGGGCGGCAAGAAGGTGCTCGCCTATGGCGATGAGTTCGGCCAGCGCGGCTACTTCCTGGTCGCACGCGCAGACGAGGTCTATCTGCACCCGATGGGTGGTGTGCTGATCGACGGTTTTGGGCGCTACCGCAACTACTACAAGGACGCGCTGGACCGCCTGGGCATCGACGCCAATGTGATCCGGGTCGGCAAGTTCAAGAACTTCGGCGAACCCTATTTCGCCAACGGACCCTCGCCGGCGACGTTGGAGTCGGAGTCCTATCTGTATGGCGATCTGTGGACGCGCTACACCGCCTCGGTCGAGGCTGCGCGCAAGCTGGAAAAGGGCGCCATAGCGCGTGCCATCGAAGAGCTGCCGCAGCGCATGCAGGCCGTCAAGGGCGACACCGCACAGCTGGCCTTGAAGGAAAAGTTGGTTGACGCGCTGAAGACGCGTGACGAGATGCGCGCGCTGCTGATCGAGCGCGGCGCTAAGGATGAGAAGAGCAAGAGCTTCCGCCAGATCGACCTGGCTGGCTATCTGGCCCATGTGAAGCCCAAGTGGGATGGCAAGGCTGCGGCCATCGGCGTGGTGGTGGCCGAAGGCGAGATCGTCGACGGCCAGGCCGGCCCCGGCAAGGTGGGCGGCGACTCCACCGCCAAGCTGATCCGCCAGGCCCGTGAGGACGACAAGATCAAGGCCGTGGTGCTGCGCGTCAACTCGCCGGGCGGCAGCGCCTTTGCGTCCGAGATCGTGCGCCGCGAACTGGAGATCACCCGCGCTGCCGGCAAGCCGGTGGTGGTGTCGATGGGCGATGTGGCGGCCTCTGGCGGTTACTGGATCTCGATGGCGGCCGACCAGGTGATGGCCGACCCGTCGACCATCACCGGCTCGATCGGCGTGTTCGGCATGCTGCCCACCGCCGACAAGCTGCTGGACAAGCTGTCGGTGCACACCGGTGGCTACACCACCACCTGGCTGACCGGCGGTTTCGATCCGCGCCGCCCGCTGGACGAGCGCCTGCGCGCCACCGTGCAATCGGCCGTGCAGTTCATCTACGACGATTTCACCGGCCGGGCCGCCAAGGCCCGCAAGAAGACCGTCGAGCAGCTCGACGACGTGGCGCAGGGCCGGGTCTGGACCGGTACGCAGGCGCTGGACCGCGGCCTGGTGGACAAGCTCGGCAGCTTGGGCGACGCGCTGCAGGCCGCCGCCACGCTGGCCAAGATCGAGGGCGAACCGCGCATCAGCTACGTTGAGCGCGAGCCGGGCAAGCTGGACCGCCTGCTGAAGTCGCTGGATTCGGTGCTGGCACCCACCCTGGTGGAGCTGGTGCGCGCGGCGATGCCATTGCAGCTGCCCGCCGCCGTGCATCAGGCCCAGCATGAGCTGGCCTCGCTGGCCGAGCTGAGCGCAGGCCGCAAGCCCTACTCTGCCCTGGTGCACTGCCTGTGTACGGCTCCGTGACCCGGACTTGACGCCGGATTCGCTCAAGGCGGGTCCAGCCGTGCCGATCTGCAGTTATGCTGCCCTTGCTTGATTGTGCTTGCGCGCGGCCAGCGCCCGGCCTTTTCGAGCGGATCAACGACAGCGTCATGCGGAGGTACTGGCATGGATCTGACAGTCTGGATGCGGAGTTTCACGATTCGCACGCGCATGCTGGGGGCCATCGTGACGGTGCTTGGCATGTTCGGTCTGGTGGGTGTCACCGCCGTCTATGGCGGGCAGCGTCTCAAGTCCCTGAATGCCGAGTTCATGGAGCATTCAGTGAAGGAGCTGGAACAGCTCGGCCAGATCCGCAACGCGCTTGCCGATGTGCGCCTGACCGAAAAGGACATGGTGATCAACTACGAGGACGGCGTTGCCGTGCTCAAGGCGCGTGAGAGCTGGCAGGCGGCGATCAAGCGCACCCAGGACGGGCTGGCCCATTTGCTGGAAGGCGAAGAGGACGAAGACAACCCGCTGGCCCGTGAGGCTATCGCCTTGCTGGACGAATACAGCAAGGCTTCGCAGCCCGTGCTGGCCCAGATCCAGGACGGGGGCTTTGACACCGCCAGGGTCGCTGACCGCATGCTGGGCCGTGCCAAGGTGCATATGCGCGGGGTCGAGGAGCGGGTGCTGAAGATCGCCGACACCATCGAACGGGAGGCGCACGACACCCAGCTCGAATTCAATGCGGCGATGCTGCAGATCACCTTGGTGTTCATGGGTGTGCTGGGCGCCGTGGTGCTGATCGTGGTGCCGCTCACCTTGCTGAATTCCCGCACCATCATCAGCCCGATCAGCTACGCACGCACGGTGGCCCAGGCGGTCGCCGCGGGCGACCTGAACCGGCACATCCGAGTCGATGGGCGTGACGAAGCGGCCGATCTGCTGAGCTCGCTCAAGACCATGCAGGAATCGCTGCGCAATCTGGTGGGCCAGGTGCGCGTCTCGACCGAGCAGATCGAGAGTGCCAGCGTCGAGGTGGCGGCTGGCAATCAGGACCTCAGCACGCGCACCGAGCAGGCGGCGATGAACCTGCAGAGCACGGCCAGCTCAATGGAACAGCTGACCGGTGGCGTGCGTCAGAGCGCTGATGCCGCGATGACGGCCAAGCAACTCGCGACCTCGGCAGCCGAAGTCGCGCAGCGCGGCGGCGCGGTGGTGTCGCAGGTGGTCTCCACTATGGAGCGCATCAATCAGAGTTCGCGCCGGATCGGCGACATCATCGGCGTGATTGATGGCATTGCGTTCCAGACCAACATTCTGGCGCTGAATGCGGCTGTCGAAGCGGCACGCGCCGGTGAGCAGGGGCGCGGCTTTGCCGTCGTAGCCGGTGAGGTGCGAAGCCTGGCGCAGCGCTCAGCCGAGGCAGCCCGGGAGATCAAGCAACTGGTCGGCGCCAGCGTCGAGCAGGTGGATGCCGGCTCGCAGCTGGTGCGCGATGCCGGCGAAACCATGGGCGAGATCGTCAGCTCGGTGCAGCGGGTCAGCGACATCATTGGCGATATCGCGGCCGGCACCTCGGATCAGAGTGAGCGCATCGGTCATGTCAATCTGGCGGTGACGCAGCTGGACCAGATGACTCAGCAGAACGCGGCTCTGGTCGAACAGTCGGCTGCAGCGGCCGAGAGCCTGCGCGAGCAGTCGCAGAGCCTGGGCTCGGCGGTGTCCCAGTTCCGTCTCGATGCCAGTTGATGGGCCGGGCGTTCAGTCGCCAAAGAACTCCAGCAGCGCCGCCGCCGTCTCGGCGGGCTGCTCCTCCGGTAGATAGTGCCCGCAGGGCAGGGGCCAGCCGCTGACGTGGCCGGCGCACTGCGCCGTCCACAGCGCCAGCGGGTCGAACAGGCGTTCGACCACGCCGCGTGCGCCCCACAGCACCAGCAGATCGCAGGCCACCTTGTGCGCCGAGGCGCGCGAGATGCCGTCGTGCTCCAGGTCGATGCTGGCGCTGGCGCGGTAGTCCTCGCAGGCCGCGTGTATGGCTTCGGGGCGGCAGAAGCAGCGCTCGTATTCGGCCAGCGCCTCCGGCTCGATGTGGGCCAGGCCCTGGCTGCCCCAGCCGCCCAGCTTCCAGTGCAGGTAGAAGCGCGGGTTTGCGCCGATCATGGTCTCGGGCAGCGGCTGCGGCTGGATCAGATGGAACCAGTGGTAGTAGGCGCGCGCAAAGTCCATGTCGGTGCGGGCATACATGTCCAGCGTCGGCGCGATATCCAGCACAGCCAGCTTGGAGACCGCATCCGGATGGTCCAGCGCCAGCCGGTGCGCGACGCGGCCGCCGCGGTCGTGGCCCACCAGGCCGAAGCGGGAGATGCCGAAGCGCTCGCGCATCAGCGCCACCATATCGTGCGCCATCGCGCGCTTGCTGTAGGGCAGGTGCTGGGCATCGCTGGGCGGCTTGGCCGAGTCGCCATAGCCGCGCAGATCGGGCATCACAAGGAAGAAGTGGTGGCCCAGCACGCGCGCCACGCGCTGCCAGATCGCATGCGTCTGCGGGAAGCCGTGCAGCAGCAGCAGCGGCGGCCCGTCCGGCTTGCCGCCGCTGCGCAGGTGGAGTGCCTGCCCGCCGACCTCGACGGTCTCCGCAATGAAGCCTTCGAACCAGCCGCTCATTGTGTGTGCTCCATGTCCGTTGTTCTGCGCCCATCCTGCCACGGAAGCGGCGCCCGATATACTTGGCTCTCACAGCGCCGATTTGTTCCGGATTGCGGGCGCTCTATAAATTCCGCTAAAGAGGGACGCCCGAAAACCGGTGTCCGCTCCGTCAGCGACACCGGCTTTTTTGTTTTTGGGTTGTATGGAAGTCAGAGGTGAGTGCATGGGCTCGATTGGCCACGTCACACCGCAGCGCCTGAAGTTCAGCGAGGCACTGCCGCTGCGCAGCGGCGCGCAACTGCGCGACTATGAACTGGTCTACGAGACCTACGGCCGGCTCAACGCCGACAAGAGCAACGCGGTGCTGGTCTGCCACGCGCTCAATGCCAGCCACCATGTGGCCGGCACCTATGAGGGGCAGGACAAGAGCGAGGGCTGGTGGGACAACCTGATCGGCCCGGGCAAGCCGCTGGATACCGACAAGTTCTTCGTCATCGGCATCAACAACCCGGGCTCCTGCTTCGGCTCCACCGGCCCCATGCATGTAAACCCGGCCACCGGCCGCGTCTATGGCGCCGATTTTCCGGTGGTGACAGTGCAGGACTGGGTGGATGCGCAGGCCCGTGTGCTGGATGCGCTGGGCATCACGCAACTGGCGGCGGTTCTGGGCGGATCCTTAGGCGGCATGCAGGCACTGGACTGGTCGCTGCGCTATCCGGATCGCATGCGCCACTGCATTGCGATTGCCACCGCGCCCAGCCTGTCGGCGCAGAACATCGCCTTCAATGAGGTGGCGCGCCGCGCCATCATCACCGATCCCGAATTCCACGAGGGCCACTTCTACGCGCACGGCGTGGTGCCCAAGCGCGGCCTGCGGGTGGCGCGCATGATCGGCCACATCACCTATCTCAGCGACGATGTGATGGAGCAGAAGTTCGGGCGCCAGATGCGGGCCACCGAGCTGGGCTACAGCACGCAGGACATCGAGTTCCAGATCGAGAGCTATCTGCGCTATCAGGGCGACAAGTTCAGCGAGTACTTCGACGCCAACACCTATCTGCTGATTACCCGCGCGCTCGACTACTTCGACCCGGCGCGCGAGCATGGCGGCGATCTGTCGCGCACCTTTGCCTCGGCCAAGGCCAAGTTCCTCCTGGCCAGCTTCACCACCGACTGGCGTTTCTCGCCGGCGCGCTCTCGAGAAATCGTCAAGGCGCTGCTGGACAACAAGCTCGACGTCTCGTATGCCGAGATCGACGCGCCGCACGGCCACGACGCCTTCCTGCTCGAAGACCCGCGCTACCACGGCGTGCTGCGCGCCTATTTCGAACGCATTGCCAAGGAGTTTTCGGCATGAGTGATCGCAGCGTGATGGAAGCAATCGCCGCGTTGGTGCCAGCCGGCTCGCGCGTGCTCGATCTGGGTTGCGGCACTGGCGAGCTGCTGCACCACCTGCAGACCACCAAGGGCTGCACCGGCTACGGTGTGGAGCTGGACGATGCCAATGTGCTGGCCTGCGCGCAGCGCGGCGTCAACGTGATCCAGCTGAACCTGGAAGAGGGCCTGGCCATCTTCGAGGACCAGAGCTTCGACGTGGTGCTGCAGCTGGAGACCTTGCAGCATCTGCGCAATACCGAGGCCATGCTGAGGGAAACGGCGCGCGTGGGCCGCATGGGCATCGTCAGCTTCCCCAACTTCGCCCACTGGCCCAACCGCCTGCAGGTGCTGCTGGGCCGCATGCCGGTGACGCGTGTGCTGCCCTATGAGTGGTACGACACGCCCAATATCCGTGTCGGCACCTATGCCGACTTCGAGGTGCTGGCACGCAAGAACCGCCTGCGCGTGCTGGACAGCTTCGGCATCCAGGAGGGTCAGGTCGTGCGAACGCTGCCGAATCTGCTGGCCAGCATGGCGGTCTTCAAGCTCGATCGCGGTTGAGCGCTGGGTACGGAGCGCCCGGCCAGCCCGATCCTTCTCGGTGCGTGCAAGAGCTGCTCGCTGTGCCAGATCCGCGCAGCTCAGCTTCATGCTGCTGCCATTTTCCGGCACAGGCCGCTGGCATCATCAGTGCTCCATATCTCACAGGGAGCTCTGACCATGATCGGCTACACCACCCTCGGTACCCATGATCTGCCGCGCGCTGCGGCCTTCTATGACGAGCTGTTCGCCGTCATCGGCGTCAAGCGCACCATGGACTTCGGCCGTGGCATTGCCTGGGGCCGCAGCATGAGCGAGCCTGGTTTCGCCGTGACGTTGCCCTTCGATGGCCAGCCCGCCACGGTGGGCAACGGCGTGATGATTGCGTTGGCCGCAGACGGCCCGGCCACCGTGCAGGCCCTGCACGCCAAAGCGCTGGCGCTGGGCGGCACCGACGAAGGCGCACCGGGGCCGCGCGGGGGCAACTTCTACGCTGCCTATTTCCGCGATCTCGATGGCAACAAGCTCAATGCCTTCTGCATGACTGCCGAGTAAACGACAAGACGCCTGACCGGCCTGAGCTCCGCCCCGCCCGGCTTAAAGCGCAGCCGGGTTCTGCGCTTCGCCGCGTTCGTAGACCACGTTGGCGCGGCCCACCAGCAGCGGGTCCATCTGCGCGAGTTTGTCGAGATCCTTGTTGCTGTAGGGCAGCTGGTGCAGCACATAGCGCATCGCGTTCAGGCGCGCGCGCTTCTTGCAGTCCGACTTGACCACGGTCCAGGGCGCCTCGGCGATGTCAGTGTGGAAGAACATCGCCTCCTTGGCTTTGGTGTAGGTGTCCCACTTGTCCAGCGAGGCCTTGTCGATCGGCGAGAGCTTCCACTGCTTGAGCGGGTGCGCCTCGCGCTCCTTGAAGCGGCGGCGCTGCTCCTCGCGGCTGACCGAGAACCAGAACTTCACCACATGCATGCCCGAGCGCACCAGATTGCGCTCGAACTCGGGCGCCTGGCGCATGAACTCGTTGTACTCGTCGTTCGTGCAGAAGCCCATTACGCGCTCGACGCCGGCGCGGTTGTACCAGCTGCGGTCGAACAGCACGATCTCGCCCGCGGTGGGCAGGTGCTGCACATAGCGCTGGAAGTACCACTGGCCGCGCTCGACCTCGCTGGGTTTCTCCAGCGCCACCACACGCGCGCCACGCGGATTCAGGTGTTCCATGAAGCGCTTGATGGTGCCGCCCTTGCCGGCCGCGTCGCGGCCCTCGAACAGGATCACCACTTTCTGGCCGGTGGTCTTCACCCAGGCCTGCAGCTTCAGCAACTCCACCTGCAGGCGGTATTTCTGCTTCTCGTAGGCCCGGCGCGACATCAGGTTCTTGTAGGGGTAGCCGCCCTTGCGCCAGCCGGGTGACAACTCCTCATCGGGGTTGGTCGCGCCGTCACCCGTCGGGCTGTGCAGTTCCTGGAGCAAGGCTTGGCGCAGCGCCACCGCGTCATCGGGCGCAGCACCCGCCACTACCGCACGCACCGAGCTGGCCAGGCTGGCCGGGCCGCCCAGTGCGACGATGTCCTTCAGTGCTTCCAGTTCACGGGCCTGGGCCTTGTCGATCGCCTCCTGGACGGTGCGCTGCGCGATGCGCTTGGGATCGGTGCTGCCGCTGGTGTCGCCGCTGCTGCTGCGGCGCGGCCGGGCGGCTCTGGCAGGCTGGTTGGTCTTGCTGGTCTTGCGTGGCGTCGTGGTGCTCATGGCTGCTGCGACCGTAATGAAACTGTCATTTGAGAATCTCACCACGACGCGGCCTTGTCCTTGATGATGGTCAAGTCCCGCAGCCGCGCCGGGCGACTTCATGCCGCTGTCATTGTGGCTGACTAGGCTGAGACGCTTCAATCAACTACCTTGCAAGCAGACTCAGCCATGAAACTGAAGCCCTCCCTTCTTGCCCTGACCCTGGCGCTGGGTTCCTTAGGCGCCCATGCGCAGCCGGTGCCTCAAGCCTTTGCAGTCGAACTGGTCGGCCATGCCTGGCTGCCGGCGCGCAGCTTTGTGCCCGCGCCCAAGGACGCACCGGCCTTCCTGCGCAGCAGCGGCAAGTTCACGGCTGCCGACAGCCGCCGCATCGATGCCATGGAGTCGGTGATGGGCACTTCCTTTCTGTCCGACAGGGCCGCGCCGCGTCCTACCGGTGTGAGCCTGCCCTTCAAGGGCCAGCCGGTGCAGGGCTTCTCGGGCATCAAGAGCATGAAGGACGGCAGCTTCTGGGTGCTGACCGACAACGGTTTCGGCTCCAAGGCGAACAGCGCGGATGCGATGCTGATGTTCCACCAGGTCAAGGCTGACTGGAACAAGGGCGGCATCACGCGCGTGCAGACCCAGTTCCTGCATGACCCGGACCGCAAGGTGCCGTTCCTGATCGTCAACGAAGGCACGGACAAGCGCTACCTGACCGGCGCCGACTTCGACGTTGAATCGATGCAGATCATCGACGGCGAGTTCTGGTTCGGCGACGAGCTCGGCCCCTACCTGATCCGCGCTGACCGCCAGGGCCGCGTGCTGGCGGTGTTCGAGACGCAGCTCGACGGCAAGACCCTGAAATCGCCAGACCACTTCAGCGTCACCACGCCGGCCGTGCCGGGCACGCCGGTGACGACGCCGGTGCGCCGCTCGCGTGGCTATGAAGGCATGGCCGCCAGCAAGGACGGCCGCTTCCTCTACCCGCTGCTGGAAGGCCCGCTGTGGGTCGAAGCCGACAAGAAGTGGGAGACCGACAAGGACGGCCGCGAGTACCTGCGTGTGCTGGAGTTCGACGTCAAGCAGGGCGCCTGGACCGGCCGCAGCTGGAAGTACGCGCTGGAGCTCAAGGGCAACAACATCGGCGACTTCAACATGATCGATGCCGACACCGGCCTGATCATCGAGCGCGACAACGGTGAAGGCCTGGCTGAGGACGCCTGCAACGGCCCGGCGCGCCCGGATTGCCAGAACGTGCCGGCGCGCTTCAAGCGCGTCTACAAGATCAGCCTGAAGGACGCCGATGCCGACGGCTTCGTCAAGAAGATCGGCTATGTCGACCTGATGGACATCGCCGACCCCAAGGGCATGGCCAAGCGCGGCGGCAAGAACGGCCGCTTCACCTTCCCCTTCGTGACCATCGAGAACGTGGACGTGGTGGATGCCGAGCACATCGTCGTGGCCAACGACAACAACCTGCCTTACTCCTCGGCCCGCAAACCCAATCTGCAGGACGACAACGAGTTCATCCTGCTGAAGGTGCCGGAGCTGCTGAAGGCGCGCTGATCAGCGTTCCAGCCGGCCCAGGCGCACCATGGTGTTGCCGGGCCGGCCATGCTTCATCGCGGGCATCACCAGCACGCAGTCGTCATAGGGCGTGCGGAACACGGTGTCGCCGTCCTGCGCAAAGGCCGTGCCGGCCTGGGCAATCACGTCCAGGCCATGCACCGGCATGAGGAAGTGGAAGTCCTCGCTGAGCGCAGTGATGGGCTGATCGACGCGGATAAGGCGCTGCTCGGTGGGCAAGGGCAGCAGCAGATGCTGTGCGGCCCAGTCGGGCGCCACCATGCCGGTCAGGCGCAGGAAGCGGATCAGCGCATCGACCGCCACCGCCGCTGACGAGCGCTCCCAATGCTGACCGCACTCGAGCAGCAGCGCGTTCTTCGGGCTAGCCGGGTCGCCGAAGCCGCCGCGGTCGCGCATGCGCAGGCCGGAGGGGTGGCCAGTGTCGATCAGCAGCTCGCCCGGCATGCCGAGCTGACGTGAAAAGTCAGCACCCTTGTCGAGCAGGCCGCAGACCATCAGCGGCCGACAGGCGTCCTGCATCGAATGAATGTCCAGCAGGAAGTCGGCAGCGTCGACGAAGGGCTGCAGCGCGCGGGCGCGGCGCAGCTCCAGCGAGTCGCGCGGGCCCAGCAGCACCGTGTCGGCCCAGACGCGGTTCAGGTCTTCGTCCACGCAGCGCGCGGCATGCGGGTCTGCCGGGTCGAAGCGCGCATAGGCGTCGACATTGGCAAAGCTGACGATCAGCCGGCCCTGCAGCGGCCTCAGCGTGCGGCCCAGCCCCTGCGTGAACAGCCAGTCCAGCGCGATCGCGCCGCACAGCTCGTTGCCATGCGTCAGCGCCTGCACCATCACCACCGGACCCGGGCGGCCCGAGTCGAACACATGGACGAAGTCGACCCCGCTGCTGCTGTTTCGGTAGGGTTCGATATCCGGTGGCGTCAGCTCGATCTGCGGTGCATCTTGCTGTTGCGGCTCCGTCGTCATTTGCTTGTCCCCTCGGCTTTGCGGATCAGCTGCGCTTGTCGGTCAGCTGGTCGTTCAGGTCTTCGCCGCTCCCAGCGGTCGCTCGTGGTCGAGCGGTAGACGCCGCGGCCCTGCTTGAGCCCGGCGCGTGCGGCTGAGCAGGCTCAGAGCTGGGCGACCGGATTCAGGTCGGCGAAGCCGGCATCCTGCTTGGACTTCCAGGCCATGATGGCCTGGCCCATCTCGGCGGTGTCGAACACCGCGCTCTGCAGGACGCTCATATGGGCCAGCGAGGCGGCCACGCCGTGGTCGCGGGCGTGGTTGAGCGCCAGCTTGCTGGCGCTGATGGCCAGCGGGGATTTGGTGGCGATGGCGGCGGCCAGATTCATCACATGCGCCAGCAGCGCCTCGGCGTCGGGCAGCACGGCATTGACCAGGCCGACGCCCAGCGCGCGCTCGGCCGGCAGGCGCTCGCCGGTGTAGGCCAGTTCGCGGGCCAGGCCGGGCGGAATCAGGCGCTGCAGGCGCTGCAGGATGCCGAGGTCGGCGGCCATGCCGATGTTGATCTCCTGCACGCTGAAGAAGGCATCGGCGCTGCAAAAGCGCATGTCGCAGACGGCGGCCAGATCGAAGCCGCCGCCGATGCAGCCGCCTTGCACGGCACAGATCACCGGGAAGCGTGCCTGGTCGAGCACGCTGAAGCAGTCCATCAGGCGCTGCAGCGAATCCTGGAAGCTCAGCCGCGCACGAGCATTGCTGGTGTCCAGCATCGCGCCCTGGCCGGCAAAGGTGTCCAGCGCCATGCCGGCGCTGAAGTGCTTGCCGGTGGAGGAGATCACCAGCACGCGGGTGCGTCCCTCGTCGCTGAGGGTCTGTACCGCGTCGCGCAGCGCCGGGAAGAAGGCCGGCGCCATGGTGTTCATGCGCTCGGGCCGATTCAGCTGCAGATGGGCAACACCTTGCGGCGATTGGGTCAGGGTGAAGAAGTCGTTCATCAGTGCTCCGTGTCAGGGCGCCGGCTGTGCCGGCGGCAGGGGTAGCTTAATCAGCCGCCAACTGGCGTCTATCGTCTGGGTGACAGTGCCCTGCGGCAGACGGCTGCGTACTTTTACCAAAAGGGGAAGCCCTGGGGTGCTCGCCCACCCGGGCTCCCTACACTGACGACATGCGCACCTTGAGAACAGAAGACGGCCTGCCCCTGCACTGGCGCCAATGGAGCAAGCCCGGGATGGAGCCGGCTCGCGGAACGGTGTTGATCGTGCATGGTCTGGGTGAGCATATAGGGCGTTATGAGTCCGTGGCGGCGCGGCTCAACAGCTGGGGCTGGAATGTGGTCGGTCACGACCAGCGTGGGCATGGCGCTTCGGGCGGGGCGAGGGGCGATATGCCAGCCCAGGACAGTCTGCTCAAGGATCTGGCTCTGGTCATCGACCAGGTGCGCAGCGATGAGCGGCTGGGGGCCGGACCGCTGGTCTTGCTCGGGCACAGCATGGGTGGGCTAGTGGCTGCTCGCTTTGTGGTGGGTGGCTTGTCTGTCAGCAATGGCGGCGTCCTGCCGGCCTGGTTCCGTGCCGTCGACGCCTTGATCTTGAGCTCGCCCGCGCTTGATCCGGGCTTGTCGGGCTTTCAGCGGGCCCTGCTGTCGGTGGCGCTGCCTGTGGTGCCCCATCTGGCCGTGGGCAATGGGCTGAAGCCCGCCTGGATCTCCCGCGATGGCTGCGTCGTTGCGGCCTACAAGAATGATCCGCTGGTGCATGACCGCATCACGCCCACGCTGGCGCGCATGATCGCCAACGCAGGGGTCGAGGTGATCGAGCATGCCGCCGAGTGGGTGGTGCCGACGCTGCTGATGTGGGCCGGCGGAGACCGCTGCGTCGACCCGCGCGGCAGCCAGGCCTTTGTGGACGAGGCGCCGGTGGCGGTTGTGCAGGCCCAGGTCTTCGAGCGTCTGTATCACGAGATATTCAACGAGCCCGAGCGCGAGCAGGTTCTTGCACGTTTGCAAAGCTGGCTGGAGGGCCGCTTCGGTAAACTGGGTGCTCCCCAGCCACAAGCCGGATGACGCCATGAATGCACGCGACCCCGCACTGCCCCTGCAGACCGATGAAGCCAGCGCCCTGGGCGCTTTTGCAGCACAGATCTGGGACGAGGAGATCGTCCCCGCGCTGACCGATTACATCGCTGTGCCGGCCAAGAGTCCAATGTTCGACGCGGACTGGGCAAAAAACGGCCATATCGAGAAGGTGCTGCGCGATGCCGCCGCCTGGGTCGAAAGCAAGAAGGTGGCTGGGCTGACGCTGGAGGTGGTGCGGATCGAGGGCCGCACGCCGGTGATCTTCTTCGAGGTGCCGGCCACCAAGAGTGGCTGCGACGACACCATCGTGCTCTATGGCCACCTGGACAAGCAGCCCGAGTTCAACGGCTGGCGCAGCGACCTCGGCCCCTGGACTCCCAAGTACGAGAACGGCCTGCTCTACGGCCGTGGCGGAGCGGATGATGGCTATGCGGTCTATGCCTCGCTGACGGCCATCATGGCGCTGGACAAGCAGGGCATTCCGCGCCCGCGCTGCGTGGGCATCATCGAGACCTGCGAGGAAAGTGGTTCCTACGACCTGCCGGCCTATATCGACGTGCTGAAGGACCGCCTGGGCAATGTCTCACTGGTGGTCTGCCTCGATTCAGGCGCCGGCAACTACGAACAGCTGTGGCTGACGACCTCCCTGCGCGGCATGGTCAGCGGCGTGCTGAAGGTCGAGGTGCTGACCGAGGGCATCCACTCCGGCGATGCCTCGGGCCTGGTGCCGTCGAGCTTTCGCATCCTGCGCCAGGTGCTGGACCGGCTGGAGGACAGCAAGACCGGCCGCCTGCTGCCGGACAGCTTCCATTGCGAGGTGCCGGGCAACCGTGTCGAGCAGGCGCGCGCCACGGCGGAGATCCTGAAGGACGAGGTCTGGAAGCGCTATCCCTGGGCCTGCGGCGCCGACGGCGCCTCGGTGCTGCCCCTGACGCAGGATCCGGTCGAAGTGCTGCTGAACCGCACCTGGCGGCCGACCCTGTCGGTGACCGGTGTCGACGGCTTTCCCGAGCTGAAGAACGCCGGCAATGTGCTGCGGCCCTACACCGCCTTCAA